>JARBTJ010000037.1 GCA_029240245.1 Herbinix sp. | reverse complement strand
AACACTCATAATACCTATCAGATTATGATACACCCTTATCTGTCAGAGAGTGCGGATGTTATCGGTATAATCATAGTTTTTTATAACATCACGAAACGGAAAAATACCGAAAAAGCTCTTGAAATAGAGAGGGAAAAGTATCGTTGTTTAGCTGCATTGACCGATTGTGCCCTATGGGAATACAGCCGGGTGAAAAATGAAATAAAATATTATCAAAAATTAAAGGGTCCGGATCAGACCACCGTCATTTCGGATTTCCAGATTACTATGTTATTAAATCAATGGATCTATCCGGAGGATATTCCGATTTTCAATGATTTTTATTATTCTTTGAATAACAGCACCGATTATTTTGAATATGAATTCCGTGTAAAATTCAAAAATAGAAATTATTATTGGCAGAAAGTTCAGGGAACTGTTTTAAAAGATTCGAATGGTAATGTTCTGTTAGTGATCGGACGATCCATCAATATTGATAAAGAACACCGGGAACACGAAAAACTTCTGTTAAAGTCAGAACTTGATTCTCTGACCGGATTATATAATCGATCCGCTGTGAAAGAAAAAATCGAGAAATTTATTCGTAACAGCAATACCGAAAATTTGAGTGACTTATTCAGCTTTTTGATTATCGACATCGATAATTTCAAACAGGCAAATGACCGCAGCGGTCATCTGTTCGGCGATACCCTGCTGGAAACCTTTGCATCGGTTTTGTCCCATTTATTCGATAGTAATGATTTAATCGGAAGAATCGGTGGCGATGAATTTATTGTTGTCCAAAAGAACATTAAGGATAAAAATCAGATTATGCAGACGGCACAATCTGTCTGTGACCTTGCAAAAAAATATTTAAATCTTAACAAAGAAAACAGTGCCGTTACGGTCAGTATTGGTGTTGCAATCTATCCTTTCGATGGTAAAAATTTTGAGACACTTTACCGAAAAGCGGATATCGCTCTTTATGCAGCAAAAGCAAAGGGAAAAAACCGGTATCTGTGCTACCAACCGGAAATGGACAATATCCAGAAGATAGCAGTTTCGGAAGGAAGTCAAAACAAGTTATCCGGTAGTATATTTAAGGAAGAAGCACCGGTGATTGAAAAAAGATTAATTAATATCGCTTTTGATATCGTAAGCCATGCAAAGGATATGGCAACAACAATTCATAGTATTTTTCATGAAATAGGTAAATTTTACAATTTATCAAGTATTACAATTTTTGAACTGGAAATACCAAACCATGAGCCCGGCTTCAGTTACCAATGGGTTAATACAGGAATTCCTTATGTGAATTATCCCTTCTCCAGAAATCAAGAACCGGCAAAGTCAAAATTTTCACAACTTTTCACCGACAAACATATTATCAGTATCAATGATATTACGAATGAAACGATGGATTCCGATTTTAGGCATGTTTATGAGAGTATGGGAGCTAAGGCTATCGTAAAGTGTGCTATCTTTGATTCAAATAAAGTGGTTGGCTCCATCAATTATGTCGATTGTACCGACGCAAGGCAATGGACAAAATCAGAGCTGGATACTCTTTATACCTTAACAAAACTAATCAGCAGCTTCATTGTACAGATTAGAAATAAGCAGGCACTGGATAATGAGATATTTTTTACCCAAGCCATGCTAAATAACCAAAAGCTAAGTAATTATGCAATAAAAGAAGGCACTTATGAGTTGCTTTATGTCAGTGAATATACGGAAAATCTGTTTCCGAATGTCAAGCTGGGTGAATTATGCTATAAAGCCATTTACGGAAGAGAAGCGCCGTGCGATGCCTGTCCGGTTAAGGGGCTGGATGAAAAAAACAAGCGGTTTTCAATTGAAGCTTATAATGAAATCAATGAATTCTGGTATAGTGCAACCGCTTCTACGGTAACTATGCCCAATGGACAGAGAATGAATTTAATCTGTTCCTCTGATGTAACCGGTTTTATTGAGCGTGTGAACTCAAAAGATCCGCTAACCGGATTACTTACATTATCCAAATTTGAGGCAGATGCGATGAAGCTGATCGTGAATACCGCAGATCATAAATATGCTATATTATATTGTGACTTTGATAAATTTAAGAATATCAACGATGAGTGGGGCTATTCTGTTGGCAACGATATACTGATATTATTTGCTAACAAACTGAAGGAGTTTATACGGTCACCGGAAATCATCAGCCGCATTACCGCTGATAAATTCGTCATGCTGCTATCTTACCAGGATAAAAAAAGTATTTTTGAACGTATTCATAAGATGCATATCAAAATTATGAAAGAAATGAAAAAGATTTATCCGAAAATTAATCCTGTGTTTATCTGCGGTGTTTATTTCTTAACCCCTGAGGATAAAATTCTAAGTATTGGTATTGATAAAGCAAATCTTGCCAGAAAAACCATAAAAGGCAGCCACAAAAGCAATATTTCTATCTATGACGATTCTTTCCATCAGAAAATAACGAAGGAAAAGATGATAGAGAATCATATGTATGACGCGCTTAAGAAGGACGAATTTATTGTTTATATGCAGCCCAAAATTGATCTTAAGACCTTAAAAATAATTGGTGCAGAAGCTTTAGTCAGGTGGAAGATGACGGATGGGCAAATTATTAGTCCGATGGAATTTATCCCGGTATTTGAACGTAACGGCTTTATCGAGGAATTGGATTTTTATGTCTATGAAAAAACTTTTCAGGCATTACACCGGTGGTTAAAAATGGGTAAAAAACCGATTATGGTATCGGTCAATGTATCCCGCATACACTTAAACAATAACCGCTTCATCGAAAGATTGGACAGTCTGGTTACCAAATATAAATTACCTACCAATCTGATAGAGTTGGAGATTACGGAAAGCATGTTTTTTAAGGAACTGGACCGTCTGATCTTTATTATGAACAGTTTCCGAAAACGCGGTTATTTAATATCCATCGATGATTTCGGTTCCGGTTATTCCTCACTTAATTTACTGAAAACGTTACCGATCGATATTTTAAAGATTGACCGTGAATTCTTTATGCGTAACCACATGGGAGAGAACGATAAAATAGTTATTTCAGGTATCATTACTCTGGCAAAGGGCCTTGGCCTTAAAGTTATTTCTGAAGGTGTTGAAACTGTTGAGCAGGCGAAATTCTTAAAGGAAAGCTCCTGCGATATGGCGCAGGGTTATTTGTTCTATAAGCCGCTTCCAATGGAAGAATTCGAAGGATTGATTGATTGATGGAAAACATTGAAAAATGAGTATTATAACAGACCTCATGATATTCATATGATGTGACTGATGAACTATTAGTTTAACTGGCTCGGAATCATTATGACTTGTATCTGAGTATAAAAGATTGTAGTAAATAAAATATAAAATGTCATTCTAAGAGATTTTTTTCTCAGAATGACATTTTTTTCATTTCATAGAAACTGCATCTTATAAACTAAAAAGCACTCCGTGCAAGATGCGAATCTCGCGGTATGGAAGTTTAATGCTACGCAATCCTCCAGGGCATTCTATCGAGCTTACATAAAAACATAGGTTATTTGAATTGTCATATTTATCATAGGAAACCGTTAGTTAAACATTGGCGAGTTGCCTTTGGTTTCATATTACATCTATAATATAGTATATGACATGGAAGTTATTTTGCTGTTATATTACAGCTGTAATACAGTGAAAGAATGTTACCATGAAAGAAGCAGTACATATAATTCTTACATATTTTACTAATTACTTCAATTTATTTTAATAAATTAGGATTCCTTTAATACTGTTTTAAAATTTTTTATAAAATTATTTAAATTTTCTTAAATTTAATGAAACTTTTTCTTAAGTTAAATCGTTTAATTAGTGTAAGGAAAAAATTTCATCGTAAAGGAACGATCATATATGAAAAGAATAGTTCAAAAATATCGGATCTGCAAATTTAAGCGAATTACAGACGGTCTTGTGTTTGCTGTCATATCTGTAATAGCCCTGACTCTGTGTCTTACGGATATATTGGACCATACCACATCCTTATATGACATCATCCTCCCGTTTGTTGTTGCTGTAATCAGTATGCTAATGGGTTTTGTTGTCATGTTCCGTGAAAATACTATATAAGTTATGAATATCCAAAGGATAGACTAAAATTCAAAATATCGCATGCAGTTGTTATACGAGATATCCTGAACCATTTTACCTAACAGGTCCATGTTTTTCGGATATTCTCCGTTATCAACCCATTTTCCAATCATATCACAAAGGATTCTCCTAAAATATTCATGGCGGGTGTAAGAGAGGAAGCTCCTGGAATCCGTCAGCATTCCGACAAAGTTGCTTAGTAGCCCTGTATTTGCTAACGAATACAGTTGTTCCTTCATGCCCGGTTTGTGATCGTTAAACCACCAGGCAGAACCATGCTGTATTTTATTCACCGCAAAAGCATCATTAAAGCATCCGATGACACTGTCAATGGCTGTATTTTCAATCGGATTTAAAGAATATACAATAGTCTTTGGCAATTGGTCGGTGCAGTCTAAAGCATTGAGGAAATCAGCCAGCTGAGCAGAGGAGGTTTGGCTGTCATCGATGCAGTCAAAACCGGTATTAGCACCGATTTGCTGAAATAAGCGGGTATTATTATCCCTTTTCACACCGTAATGAAGCTGCATAACCCAGTTAAGGCGGTGGTATTCCTTTGCCGCGAACTGTAGAAAGGCCGTCTTATATTGAAGTGCTTCTATTCTGGACAATGCCACACCCATAAGCCGTTTTTTAAAGATTGCTTCAATTACATCCTTTGAAGCCGGATAATACATTACAAACTCCATGCCATGGTCCGATGTTTTACAGCCCATGATATGAAAATACTCCATCCTGTTTTTGATTGCCTCACATAGAGATTCAAAGTTATTAATTTGAATATTGCTTGCTTTTGAGAGCTTTTTTAAGTAATCGGTGAAACCGGGTTTTTCAATATGCATCGCTTCATCCGGGCGGAAAGCGGGCAGAACCCGGGTCTTAAAACCGGCATCGCCGGCAATCTCTTTATGGAATTCTAAAGTATCCGCCGGATCATCTGTCGTACATAAAACAGTTACCTTGGAATTTTGTATTAAGCATTTGGCAGCCATTTCCTGAGAGGCAAGCTTTTTATTGCATAAGTCCCAGACATCATTTGCCGTATTGGAATCGAGCACCCCTTCATATCCGAAATATCGTTTTAACTCCAGATGACTCCAGTGATATAGTGGGTTTCCGATGGCACGTTCTAACGTCTGTGCCCATTTTATAAATTTATCTTTATCCTCTGCATTGCCGGTAATATAACTTTCCGGAGTTCCATTGGCACGCATCAGACGCCATTTGTAATGATCTGCTCCAAGCCAGATTTGTGTTATATTTTCAAATTGAATATTATCTGAAATTTCTTTGGGAACAATATGACAGTGGTAGTCAACAATCGGCATTTTTTCTGCATATTCATGATAAAGCTGTCTGGCTGTATCACCCGAAAGCAAAAAATCCTCATCCATAAATAACTTCATATAAGTACCTCCTACTAAAACGATTTTTGTCCATTATATTCCTTACAAAGGGGGTACGTCAAGCGAATCGGTCCTTCTCTGGCTATTGGTATCGTATAATATGCATAAACAATATGTTTTCATCCATTCGAGTATTCCTTCCTATACGCATTTAGTATGAAATAAGACTTGAATTTTTTTATAATTACCTTTATTATAAAAATATCCTTCATTTCAATAATGCATATTTATGCAGTAATAATGCAAGGCTATCATCATTTTAAATAAATGTATATCCATGCAAAAACTATTATACAAGGAGACATAGAATGATTAAATTATTTGAAAGCGGTGTTTACTTATTAAACGGAACCGAAATCATCGAAAATAATTACGAGGCTCAGGCTGCGCTAAAGGCAAAGACAGGTCAAGCTATCAGTGATGCTGATGCAAAGCAGGGTACCATGGCCTATGAAATTTTACATAGCCATAATACATCAGGCGACAGTAAAAAATTAAAGGTGAAGTTTGATAAGCTGACCTCTCATGATATTACTTTTGTCGGTATCGTGCAGACTGCAAGAGCAAGCGGACTTGAGAAATTTCCGGTTCCTTATGTTCTTACTAACTGCCATAACAGCTTATGTGCCGTAGGTGGCACGATCAACGAGGATGACCACATGTTTGGTCTATCCTGTGCGAAAAAATACGGTGGAGTATATGTACCTCCTCATCAGGCAGTAATTCATCAGTATGCACGTGAGATGCTCGCAGCAGGTGGAAATATGATTTTAGGCTCCGATAGCCATACCCGTTACGGTGCACTTGGTACCATGGCAATTGGCGAAGGCGGTCCGGAAATCGTAAAACAGCTGTTGAATAAAACCTACGACATCAATATGCCGGAAGTGGTAGCTGTCTATTTAACCGGAACTACAAGAAAGGGAGTCGGTCCTCAGGACGTAGCTCTTGCCATCATTGGTGCAGTATTTGCCAATGGTTATGTGAATAATAAAGTTATGGAATTCGTTGGTGACGGTATCGCGAACTTAAGTGTTGATTTTAGAATCGGTGTAGATGTTATGACGACGGAAACCACCTGTTTATCCTCCATCTGGGTAACGGATTCTAAAGTTAAGGAGTTCTATGACATACATAAGAGACCGTCCGATTATAAGGAATTAAAGCCTCAGGCAATTGCTTATTATGACGGCATGATTTATGTGGATTTATCCGAAATTAAACCAATGATTGCGATGCCATTCCATCCCAGCAATGTTTATACCATCGATGAGCTGAATGCAAATCTATATGATATTTTGGATGAAGTGGAAAAGAAAGCTTTCGTTAGCTTAGATAATAACAAAGTGAAATATTCCTTAAGGGATAAGGTTAGAGACGGACGTCTTTACGTAGAGCAGGGTACCATTGCAGGCTGTGCCGGAGGCGGTTTCGAGAACATCAGTATTGCGGCTGATATTTTAGATGGTAAATACATAGGCTCCGATGAGTTCTCCTTAAGTGTATATCCGGCAAGCCAACCGATCTTTATGGAGCTTGTGAAGAATGGTGCAGCGGCCAAATTAATGGCTACCGGTGCAACCCTCCGTACCGCCTTCTGCGGTCCATGCTTTGGTGCCGGAGATGTACCTGCCAATAACGGTTTCTCCATCCGCCATACCACCAGAAACTTCCCGAACCGTGAAGGTTCGAAGATTACAAGCGGTCAGATTGCTTCCGTTGCCTTAATGGATGCAAGATCAATTGCAGCAACTGCAGCCAATAAAGGCTATTTAACCTCAGCCGAAAATATTGATGTTACGTTCACACAACCGAAATATTATTTTGACAGTAATATTTATGATAACAGAGTATACAATGGTGTAGGTAAGGCGGAACCGTCCATAGATATAAAATTCGGACCCGGAATTGTTGACTGGCCTGCCATGACAGCTCTTTCCGAGGATCTGATATTAAAGGTGGTATCCGTCATCCATGACCCGGTTACCACAACCGATGAATTAATCCCCTCCGGTGAGACCTCCTCCTATCGTTCTAATCCATTGGGACTGGCTGAATTCACTCTTTCCAGAAAGGACCCGGCTTATGTAGGCCGTGCCAAAGCGGTTTTGAGCGCAGAAAAGGCAAGGCTTGCCGGAGAAGACATCATTGCTGCAAACAGCGAATTAAAGGATGTCTATGAAAAAATCTCCGAAAAATTTGCGATCGACACCACAACGACTCAGATCGGAAGTACCATTTATGCAGTGAAACCGGGGGATGGTTCCGCAAGAGAGCAGGCGGCCAGCTGCCAGAAGGTACTCGGAGGCTTTGCGAATATTGCTAAGGAATATGCCACAAAGCGGTATCGTTCCAACTTGATTAACTGGGGTATGCTGCCGTTCATTCTAAACGAAGAGCTTCTGTTTGAGAACGGGGATTATATCTTCGTTAAGGATATCAAAAAAGCGGTTGCCGAGAAACGATCAGAGATTAAGGCTTATGTGGTAAACAAGGATATGAAGGAATTCACCTTACAGCTTGGTGAATTAACACCGGATGAGAGAGAAATCATTTTAAAGGGCTGCTTGATTAATTATTACAGAGGATAAAACTTTCTCTTCATATGGAATGATAGTGATTACTGTTGAAAGATATTGATGAAAGATTTTGTGAATGATTCTTTGAAAGATTCTATTGGCAAGGTTTTATGAACGTATCAAGTGCTTCATAAGACAAAGAAAAGACGTTCATGAACAAAGAACGTCTTTTCTTTGACCTTTGCTCAAGCAGCTGTGGTTCCATCATCCGATTCATACTACAATACCGGCCTTTCAAATGAACATATCATTACCTGGATTATTGGCAGCAACCGTTTCTAGAATGATACAGAGTTAATAATTCGACTAAGCTTATCGATGGTATTAACCCATTTCTCAATATAATAAGAGTGAAAAAACCTATTTTATTATGAATGGGAAAGCTGGATTCATGAAATTAAGATATCTTGAATAGGATATACTTATAGTAGGTACATCATAACAAAAGCTTAGAAAGAATTTGATCTTATCATCGAATATAAGAGGGGATTGTATAATGGAGGAGAATAGAGAACTTAGTTTTATGGATTATGTATTTTTATTTTATATACTCCTTGATATCATTTTTTTTTACATATTAACCGTGAATGACGTTTTTCCCATATTACAGATGTTATGTATCTTCACCTTATTCGTAACTCTATTTCTCGTTATACCCGTAAGATATTACTGGAAAGAAGATCTGATAAATAGTCGTTTTATCCGTAGCCTAATTCTATGTAAAATAGGATTGATTACAACCATCAGTGTTACCTTTTATCGAATATTCATATCACATAATTATAATCTCAGCTATTCCTATTATATTGGTTATGCTTCCTTTACTACCTTAATGTTAATCAATTTGCTCGAGGATGAAATAAGAGAGTACCGTAACAAAAAGAAGAAAGAAAAAAGAAATACAAGATTAAAACTGATCGGGAAATTTTTTTTAAATCTATTCTTTATCCTTTTTTATGTGGGCATTCCTGTATTTACGATCACACGATTTTATCTGAATCCTCACAAACAAATAGTAATCTATGATCTTGCTGTACCGGACAGCATTTACCTTACTCCGATCACAGGTAACACCAAAGATATGTTTGATTCAGATATTAACATTACTTCACCGACGGACATCCGGATGATCATCCATGATTTGAATCAAACCAAAGCAGAAAGATTAAATATTTCCGGAATCTTAAATACGGAAAGAAGGGAAGATGATAACCCTTATTATTCCATGTACATCGAAAACTTTACCTATCAGGATGAGAATAAACAGCTACACAGAGCAAACTATGCAAGGCTAAATTTTGTCGAAAACCAGTATATAACCTTTCAATTAATCAATGACTTAAGTAAATTTGATCTTTTCATAAAACCTTTGCCTATAATCTTTCGTTTGAATCTATCGGAAGAAACGATGGAGATGTTATCCGGCTATCTGAAATAAATCAGGTCACCTCAGAAAGTGGTTCTCAATGTACAAAGTAAATTCTTCGAATATATATGATCTAATTGAAACCTTATTATAGCGTATTATGGGAAACACATATTCATTTGTTTCCCATGGCGCTCTATTTTTTTTGCCTTAGTTTTTCAGTACGTGGATAGCAATTTAAATCAAATATTGACATTCTTAGCAATACCATAAATAATGGCAATTGTTATAATAAAAGTATATTGAGGAGGTGCATGCAAAAAATGAAATATGGATATTTTGATAATGATAAAAAAGAATATGTAATCGAAAAGGTTGATTTACCAACCTCCTGGACTAACTATCTGGGAGTTAAGGATATGTGTGCAGTTATGAACCATACTGCGGGCGGATATATATTTTACAAATCACCGGAGTATCACAGAATTACGCGTTTTCGTGCCAATAGTGTGCCGATGGACCGCCCGGGGCATTATGTATATTTACGGAATGACGAAACAGGCGATTACTTCAGTATCTCCTGGCAGCCGGTAGGAAAACCGTTAACACAGGCAAAGTATGAGTGCAGACATGGGCTTTCCTATTCCAAGTATTCTTGTGAATACAACGAAATTAAGGCGGAACAAACCTTATTTATCCCGGTGGAAGATCCGGTGGAATTGTGGGATGTTAAGGTACAAAATGTCAGTGACGTGACAAAAAAAATCAGTATTTTTTCCTATCTGGAGTTCTCCTATCATCATATTGATATGGATAACCGCAATTATCAGATGAGCAATTATGCAGCCGGATCTTCCTATGCAAATGGAATTATTGAACATGATTTATTCTATGAGGAATTTGGTTATCAGTTTTTCACGTCCAACTTTGAGCCGGACAGCTTTGACTGCTTACGTGATAAATTCATTGGCTTATATCGTTCCGAAACGAATCCGATTGCAGTAGAAAGAGGCGTTTGCGGAGGTACATTTGAAAAGGGGAATAACCACTGCGGTTCCCTACATAAAAAGTTCGAATTAAAACCAGGCGAAGAACTGCGCTTTATTTTTATGCTCGGGGAAGGCAATCGTGCAGCAGGAGAAGTGTATCGTGATAAATACTCGGATTTGTCTGTTGTGGATGCTTCCTTTGCCAATTTGGCACAATTTTGGGATACGAAATTAAATAAATTACAGATTCATACCCCAAACGTGGGTATGAACGCCTTAATCAATACCTGGACCCTTTATCAGGCAGAAATCAACGTTATGTTCTCCAGATTCGCATCCTTTATTGAGGTGGGTGGAAGAACGGGGCTCGGTTATCGTGATACAGCCCAGGATGCTATGACAGTTCCTCATTCAAACCCGGAAAAATGCCGCCAGCGTATTGTTGAGCTCCTGAAGGCATTAGTTTCCCAGGGGTATGGTCTTCATTTATTCCAACCTGAGTGGTTCGAACCGGATAATGAAATTAAGCCCTTTAAATCTCCGACGGTTATCCCCACACCGAACAAAGATAATTTAATTCATGGACTTGCCGATGCCTGCTCCGATGATGCCTTATGGCTGGTTAGCTCCATCGTGGAATATGTGAAGGAGACCGGAGAACTTTCCTTTCTGGATGAAGATTTGACTTATGCGGACAAGGGCAGCGGTACCGTATATGAGCACATGATGAAAATCCTTGATTTCTCCGCAGAACAGGTGGGTAAAACAGGGATCTGTAAAGGTCTTCGGGCTGATTGGAATGACTGCTTAAATCTTGGCGGCGGAGAAAGCGCTTTGGTATCCTTCCTGCATTACTGGGCTCTTGGGAACTTCCTTGAGGTAGCAGAATATCTGGGAAGAAAAGCAGATGTTATAAAATACACTGCAATGCGTGATAAGGTTAAAAAGGTCTGCGATAATGAACTTTGGGATAAAGAATGGTACATTCGGGGAATTACTAAGAATGGCAAAAAAATCGGAACCAGTGAAGATAAGGAAGGTAAAATACATTTAGAATCCAATGCATGGGCAGTTCTGTCCGGCGTTGCTCCAAAGGATAAGGGCAGACAGGCAATGGACTCTATTGACCGGTATTTATATACACCGTACGGGATAATGTTAAATGGTCCTTCCTACACAGTACCAAATGAGGACATCGGCTTTGTAACGCGTGTATACCCGGGCTTAAAAGAAAACGGAGCCGTTTTCAGTCATCCAAATCCATGGGCCTGGGCCGCAGAATGTATTCTGGGCCGCGGTGACCGTGCCATGAAATTTTACAATGCGCTCAGTCCCTACAATCAGAATGATTTGATTGAAATACGGGAAGCAGAGCCTTATTCCTACTGCCAGTTCATCATGGGCAGGGATCATACTGCGCATGGCCGTGCAAGACATCCGTTTATGACCGGCACCGGTGGCTGGGCTTATTTTTCAGCAACCCGTTATATGCTTGGAATCCGTCCTCAGTTTGATTATTTACTCGTTGATCCCTGTATCCCCGCGGACTGGAAGAGCTTTACCATGGACCGTGAATGGAGAGGAGCAGTCTACCACATCACCGTCTTAAATCCCGATGGTGTTATGAAGGGTGTTCATAAAATTCAATTGAACGGTACTTATGTAAACCGGATTGATGCACAGGACGAGGGCAGTGAAAATGACATAGTGATAATCATGGGTAACAAGGAGGCTAGATCATGATTAAATTTGGTACCGGTGGCTGGAGAGCTATCATCGGTGATGAATTTACCAAAGTGAATATACAAAAGCTTGCTAAGGGTTTGGCAGTGAAAATGAAGGATGAAGGTGCAACCGAGAAAGGAATCGTTCTTGGTTATGACCGCCGTTTTTTATCGAAGGAGGCAATGAAATGGGCAAGTGAAATATTTGCGGCAGAAGAGATAAAGGCCTATCTGATTAACCGTTCCTCACCCACACCGCTAATCATGTACTATGTCATGAAGCATGATCTCCCATACGGCATGATGATTACCGCAAGCCACAATCCGGCAATCTACAACGGTATTAAGGTATTTACCCATGGCGGCCGCGATGCCGATGAATTCCAGACACAGGAGATAGAAAATTATATTGCTGACGTACAGGATGCGGATGTCATCGGAATCGAATATGAGAAAGCATTAACCAAAGGTCTGATTGTTGAAATAAATCCTTTAAATGAATACATTGACAATATTATCGAAGAAATAGATATGAAAAAAATCAGGGACTGCGGCTTACGGATCGCTTTGGACCCTATGTACGGTGTAAGTGAAACCTCTTTAAAAACCATATTGTTAACCGCGCGCTGTGATGTATCCATTATCCATGACCGGCATGATACACTATTTGGTGGTAAGCTTCCTTCACCCTCGGCAATCACTTTACGAAGCCTGCAAAATTATGTGATCGATCATCACTGTGATATCGGTATAGCTACCGACGGCGATGCGGACCGAATCGGAGTCATTGATGATACGGGCAAATTTCTTCACCCGAATGATATTTTGGTTTTGCTTTATTACTACCTGGTGAAATATAAAGGTTGGCACGGTGCAACCGTACGTAATATTGCCACCACACATCTGCTTAATAAGGTAGCCGAGAGCTTTGGTGAGAAATGTTATGAGGTTCCTGTAGGCTTTAAGCATATTTCCGCAAAAATGAATGAAACCGATGCTATCATCGGAGGCGAATCCTCCGGCGGTCTAACGGTGCGTGGTCATATCAAAGGAAAGGACGGAGTCTATGCAGCCGCCTTACTCGTAGAAATGATAGCTGTCGTTGGAAAAAAGCTATCAGAAATCGCACAGGATATTGAATGTGAGTACGGAAAATACTATTTGGAAGAGAAGGACTATAATTTTAGTATTGAAAAGAAAAACGAAATCTACCAGAAAACCTTAATCGATAAATTGATTCCTGAACTACCTTTTGAAATCGAGAAGATTTCATATCTTGACGGCTGCAAGATTTACTTCAAGAATGGTGGCTGGATAATTATACGTTTTTCAGGTACAGAACCTCTTTTAAGAATCTTCTGCGAGATGGTAAATTCCGATGATGCAAAACAGGTTTGCAAGATTTACGAGGAATTTCTTGATTTGCAGTAATAATATATTTTAGTTCAAAGCCCTTACTGCATTTCCTATTTTCGAAAAATATGGTAAATTCTTCATGGTTATGTTAAAATTAAGTGTCACTTATGGTGGGTTATCCTTAAGGGATAACCCGTTTTTTCGATCTAATTACAACGAATGAAGGGCACAACCGGTAACAATAAATACGGGATTTGAGGTGGATACCTTTGAACGAGCAAAATTTCGCTGATGAAATTAATAAAGTGAATAGGGAAGCTGCCGCAGCAACCGATATTCTGAATAACAGAAAACAAAGAGTATCCTTAAGAAGACGATTGCTCCTTTTGGTAGTGATTATCTGGATTGTCCCGGTTCTGATGATCTGTTACTTCGTAACGGTTACTTATCGGAATGATATCATTGATAAGACGAATCAATTTATGGAAGACGGGATCAAAAACTTTACCTACTTTACCATGCGCCGAATCGATGAAGCCGTCGATATTTCCAAAAGTACCTCCTATGAGATGATTATAGAGAAGGCCTGGAAGAATTATGAATCGGATAAAATTAACAGTGCTGAGTTGTACCGCCAGATTATCGGTAATCTCAATAGCAAGCTTTACGTAGAAAACCGCTTTATTATGACAGCATTTTATCTCACCGATAATCCGGATCATCTTTATTATAAATCCCGAATGGACGCAAATTATATCAGTATATACCGGAATGAGGTAGAAGAAGTAGCGAAAAAAATCTCCGTACAGGAGAACTCGGATGCTCATATCGAAATTATAAATGGGAGAATCTATATCATCCGAAATCTATATACAACAACCAATTATACCAAATTTGGAACCTTGATCATGGAATTAAACAAGGATAAGCTGATTGACGGAATATCTTTGAATAAGGATTATGAATACAGCTTCTTTATTAATGATACCGGATCTATCATATCCTTTCAGGATCAGTCCTCAGACCATAACAGAGATGGAATTTTTCATAAACTCACAAAGCATTATTCTAAGGATATGAACGGCCGAATAGATTATGAGAATGACCAGCCCTACATAGGCCTACTCTATCAGCAAAAACACTCTGATTTTCATTTTGGTGCTGTATTAATCGCGAATGACAGTGTATTATTTTCACAATTAATGGATTTATATGTAATTATGATTATTATAATGCTGGTTATCATTCCGGTCTTTGTATATATGTTATATTTTATCTCACATCATATTACAAATCCTATGAGCAGGATGATTGGTGCTGTAAATAAGATGGAGCAGGGACGCCTTGGTCTGCAGGTGGAGGGTTCCTCTATGCCGAACACGGAATTTGATGTACTGATGGAAGCCTTTAATCATATGTCCTATGAATTAAAATATCTTTTTGATTATGCCTATAATGAGAAGATTGCCCGCAAGGACGCCCAGATTATTGCACTGCAATCCCAGATCAATCCTCATTTTTTAAATAATACCCTGGAGATGATGAACTGGCAGGCTAGAATGGCCGGAGATGTGACGGTTTCAAAAATGATAGAAGCCTTGGGAACATTATTAAACCACAGTATGGATCGGACGAATAAAAAACTGATTAGTCTTTCTGAGGAACTTAGGTGTGTGGATGCCTATCTCTATATCATATCCATGCGTTTCGGCAAGAGACTTAAAATTGAAAAAGAAATAGATCCCAACCTTCTGCAGATAAAAGTACCCCAATTAATTCTGCAGCCCTTAATTGAAAATGCTGTTGTACATGGCGTAGAAACTGTGAAAAACGGAACGATACAGATTAAAATCTATAAAAAGCAGGACAATGTCTATCTACAAATCATTAATACCGGAAAGAACATGACAGAAGAGGACCTAGAGCGTGTAGAAAGTATATTGAATGGAATACCAAACGATCCGAACATTGGTATCAAATCATCACACGAATCCCTTGGTATCCATAATGTGAATCAACGAATTAAATTGATTTTCGGTAAGACCTATGGACTTACCATTCGTCCGATTTCTGACGGGGAAACTGCCTCAACAATAATCGTTCCGTATTCTTACGAGTCAGAGGAAGATCCGGTAGATCAATCAACTATAATAAGGAATAAAATAGGTTGATATAGCAAAAACGGTTACATTTCACGATTTATGCCTAAAAAGCTTGGAATTATTATGCTGAAGCCCAAATTCGCGATGTTTCGGCAGAATGGAGGATTTTATGAAACAGAAAAGATACGGCACGCTAATACTTACATCCATATTATGTATAGCACTGATTGCTTCTCGTGCAATTAATCAGAAATCCGAACATTCTTTGCCTACAGATACGGTAGGAGGTGCCCCGAGCCCGGTAACACTGGTTACCGTTTCTATGCATGGAGGTACCGATCCCAATACGGATAATTACAATGCAATTAATGAAAAATTTATGGCAGAATATGATTATATTACAATTGAGGATGAATCCCAGGTATCCGATCAGGATTGGAAGATAAAAATCGCTGCAGATTTCGCTGTCGGTAATGAACCGGATGTAATTCAATATTTTACGGATGCCAACGCAAGTGATGTTTTAGCCGCTGATAAATTTGTAAGCATAGAAACGATAAAAGACGAATATCCTGATTATGCAAAGGATACCCTTCCGTCATCATTAGAAACTGCACAAAATCCGGATGGTATTTCCAGAGCGGTACCTACCACCGTTTACTGGGAGGGTCTTTACTGCAATAAAGATTTATTCGATCAATATAACCTTGAGCTTCCTACAGACTGGGATAAATTTATAAAGGCCATTGATATTTTTCAATCACATAATATTATCCCGGTAGCCGTATCCCTAAATCATGTTCCTCATTACTGGATCGAATTTTTAATGCTTTCCTCTGCTGGGATTGACAGTTATAAATCTATACCGGAAACAGCTCCAACGGAGTGGGTCAGAGGACTTGAAATGTTTAAAACCCTAAGAGATCTTGGCGCTTTCCCGAAAGATACCGATACGATCGATGAAAACTACATTAATGAATTGTTTATCAACAAAAAGGCAGCTATGACCTTAAACGGGTCATGGTTTTTAAATGGTGTTACCGATCAGAGAAATACGGTAATCTGCTCCTTTCCTGTCATTCCGGAGGGAAAAGCAGAACCTGGATTTATTGTATCCGGTATTTCCTCCGGCTTTTATATCACGAAAAAGGCTTGGAACGATCCGGACAAACGAGATGCTGCCGTTAAATTTGTAATGGCACATACCTGTTCCGAATCTGTTGCCATGTATTGTAACGGCATGGATCAATCGGCGGCTGTTATCGACCAAATCAAAGGTCTGACTCCGCTTGGGAATTCCGCACTTAATTATAGAAAGGCCGCAACCGGTATCTGTGCTCCAACAGATTCACGAATATCACAGGAGGCATACAGTACCTTGGTTGCCGGTATTGTGGATGTTTCTACCGGTATTAAGTCTGCAGAGGAATTATTAAATCAAGTATTGAAAATTAATACCAAGTAGTTAAATCGGTATGAATATTAAATTCCTGATTGTTTTTCTATCAAGTTTGGAATTATCAAGAATTTATATAATTTTAACTACGATGTAGCAATCATTATTAATAGTACTTAAGTCCTATTATTTGTAGCAAGATTAAACAAATAATGTCAAGTTGAACCAATGCAATTTATATCATATGCTATTATAATATACTTGTACAAAGAGATTTTACTTTAACCTATCGTAATACACGGTCCAATCACAGTGTGCAGGAGATGGTAAGATGTATAAAGTAGTAATTGTTGATGATGAACCAATCATTGTTGAAGGCATCTCCCGAATGATTTCGTGGGACCGTTTTGATTGCCGTCTGGTGGCCACTGCAAATGACGGCAAAGAAGGTGCCTGTGTGATCAGGGAACATCATCCGCATATTGTAATAACAGATATTGCTATGCCGGATGTGGATGGATTGACCATGATTGCAGGATTAAAATCAGAATTTCCTAATATGGAGGTTAGTATTTTAACCGGATACCGGAATTTTGATTATGCCAGACAGGCCATTAACCTTGGTCTATCCAGATATCTATTAAAACCCTCCAGTATGGAGGAGCTGGAAGAGGCGATTAAATGCATGGTGAATAATTTGATGGCTAAGAAAATTGTACCGGAGGAAGTAAATTCTGACGATTATGAGGCAAATCATTTGGATAATGAAGCCAGTAATTTTATCGTTAATAATGCGATGAAATACATAGAACAGAATTTTTCACATAAAATCACACTGTGCGAAGTAGCAGAAAAGACCTATGTGAGCCAGTGGCATTTAAGTAAATTATTAAACCGGACAATGGGTCAGAATTTCTCGGAAATCCTCAATAATATCAGAATCAGGGAAGCGCAGAAATTACTTCGTGAACCCTCTCTACGGATCGGTGATATCGCCGAGAAGGTCGGCTTTGTAGATATGGCACACTTTTCTCGGGTTTTTAAGAAGAACATGGGAATATCAGCAAACGAATACCGAAATACCATAACTTAAGAAGGATATTGATAAAGGATGTAATAACAGACAGCGGTACATTTCCTGCCGTCTTTTATTTTCGCGATTTAGCTTTATAAAACTTATATTTTCACTATTCAAATAGAGTTATATACGTTACAATATTAAGGCATGCACAGAAATACCTCGACAGATGGTATCTGACTATAATTGGTGAAGGACAGTGACCGTATGATAATTAAAAATGCAAAAGTGTATAGCGATAATTTTACCTTCGTAGACAAAGACATTACGATTGAAAAGAAATATATTAATGAAAATGCCGTGTGGCCGGATTTCTCAGATTCTACAGACGCATTTGAGGATACCGTTATCGATGCTACCGGGTTATATGCCATACCGGGACTTACCGATCTTCATTTTCATGGATGTGCCGGTTATGATTTTTGTGACGGAACCCGTGAGGCTCTGGATGCGATTGCAGAGTATGAGGCTTTCCATGGGGTAACCACTATTTGCCCCGCAACAATGTCTTTACCGGAAGAAACCTTATCCATGATCATGAAAAATGCAGCTTCCTATCACAACCAATTGAATCCTGTCTCCCATGTATCGATAGCACTCAATAAAGGTTCCCTTCTTTGCGGTATTAATATGGAGGGGCCCTTTTTATCGGTTAAGAAAAAGGGTGCTCAGAATGAAGCGTTTTTGCACCTTCCGGATTTGGAGATGTTTCACCGGTTAGATAACCTTTCTCATCATATGATCAAACTGGTAGCAATTGCTCCGGAAGAGGAAGGTGCACAGGAATTTATCGAAGCCCTAAAGGGGAAAAAGGTTATTTCAATTGCACACTCCAATGCTGATTATAAAACTGCGGAAGCGGCCTTTAAAAAAGGAGCTAATCATGTAACACATCTTTACAACGCTATGCCTCCGCTACATCATCGTGATCCCGGCGTGATTGGAGCTGCGATGGATGCGCCGGAATGCAAGGTGGAATTAATCTGTGATGGAATTCACATTCATCCGAGTGTTGTTAGGGCTACTTTTAAAATGTTCGGGGATGACCGCGTCATTTTTATCAGTGACAGTATGATGGCAACCGGTTTACCTGACGGAAACTATGCCTTGGGCGGTCAGGCCGTTCGTGTTTCCGGAAACAAAGCCGTCCTGGTAAATGACGGAGCTATCGCCGGTTCTGTGGTAAACCTGATGGATTGTATGCGGAATGCAGTGTTATCAATGGGCATTCCCTTAGAAACAGCCATCAAAGCGGCGGCGGTAAATCCTGCGAAACAAATCGGTATCTATGATAAGGTGGGAAGTATCACTCCCGGAAAATTAGCCAATATCGTACTACTCGATAAGGATTTAAGAATTAAGCATGTTATTATTAACGGCAAAGAAATCGTTAGAAAATCAAAGATTGTATATGATAAAGCATCGAATGCGTATTTCAGAAAATGATTGACATCGATTCTTTTATTAAATAAAATCAATTCATAAAAGCTACATTAATAAAACACAACTCAATATAAAACACAGAAGAATATGTTCTTGGAAAGGGGTATTATCAAATGCGCATCTATAAAGCATCTGATTATCATGATATGAGCCGTAAGGCTGCAAATATAATATCAGCACAGGTTATTATGAAAGCAGACTGTGTGCTTGGCTTAGCCACAGGTTCCACGCCGATCGGCATTTATAAGCAATTAATTGAATGGTACCGAAAAGGGGATCTGGATTTTGGTGAAGTAAAAACCGTTAACCTGGATGAATATAAAGGACTATCTCCTAACAATGTACAAAGCTACCATTACTTTATGAAAACAAATCTGTTTGAGCATATCAATATTCCTATGGATAATACCTATCTGCCGAATGGCTTGGAGGAAAATGTAGAATTTGAATGCCAACGGTTTAATGGAATTATAGATATGCTTGGCGGAATTGATATGCAGCTTTTAGGTCTCGGTCATAATGGGCATATAGGCTTTAATGAGCCGGACGAAGCCTTTGAGAAGGGAACTCATTGTGTAGCTTTGACCCAAAGTACAATCGAAGCCAATTCCCGTCTGTTTGCGAAAGACGAGATTATCCCCAAATATGCTTATACCATGGGAATTCGATCGATTATGCTGGCAAAAAAAATACTTTTGGTGGTGAGCGGTATCGATAAAGCAGATATTCTAAAGGATGCTTTAACTGGGCCTGTAACACCAGCCGTTCCTGCTTCTATCTTACAGATGCACAATGATTTAACCCTGGTTGCAGACGAAGCGGCATTATCAAAGATTAATATCAATGAACTGACTAAATAGAAGAAGAAAAGTAAATATCGTTAATTGATCCGGGAGTAATTATTTCCTTTTATGTATTATCTAATCCGTTCATGCCTGATATCCTTTTGTCCAGGATACCTGTGCAGACGCTCAGAAATACAAAGTGTTAAAAGGGATAACATTACTCCTGTTTTTCGCATCAGAATGATCCCGGTTTTTTGCTCTTAAGAAAACTGAATGCATACAGTCAAATAAGTTAATGCCCTACGAACAAATATTTCTTGTGATATCCGAAAGAATATATTAGAATAGAACCGATACTTCATTTCGTGATGGGAGAGATAAGAATGGCATTCATTATTGATGGTAAAAAAATTTCAACTCAAATAAAAGATGAATTAAAGGAACGGGTAAGTCTGCTTCATAAGAATGGAATCCAGATTACCTTAGCTGTTATACAGGTTGGAAACGATCCGGCATCCTCCGTATATGTCCAAAACAAGAAAAAGGCCTGCGAATATATCGGGATTAACTCCCTGTCATATGAGCTTCCTGAAACTACAACTCAAGAGGAACTGCTTTCACTTGTCAATAAGCTCAATACTGATGCTACGGTTAACGGAATCCTAGTTCAACTGCCACTGCCGAAACATATCGATGAAGATACCGTTATTCAGAACATACTTCCCGCAAAAGATGTGGATGGCTTCCATCCTCAGAATGTCGGAGCATTAAGTATCGGCCAGAAGGGTTTTATATCTTGTACTCCGGCGGGAGTAATTGAACTGCTGAAGCGTTCCGGCATTGAGATAGAAGGGAAGGAATGTGTAGTTCTTGGCAGAAGTAATATTGTTGGAAAACCGATGGCATTGTTAATGCTTCGGGAGAATGCAACGGTAACTATTTGCCATTCCAGGACGAAAAATCTGATAGATACCGCAAAGCGTGCTGATATTTTAATCGTTGCCATTGGCAAACAGAATTTTGTCACAAAGGATTTCGTGAAAGAGGGTGCTGTTGTCATAGATGTCGGCATGCACAGAAATGAGAACAATAAGCTATGTGGCGATATCGATTATAATGATGTATACGAGAAAGTAAGCGCTATTACACCGGTTCCCGGCGGAGTTGGTCCTATGACCATCGCTATGCTGATGAATAATTGTGTGGAATCAGCTGAATTAAGTAAATAATCGATGAAAAACATATCGTTATAAACATTTAAATGGAAGCTATACTAAATGATAGTAACCTATCATGGAGGTTGAAATACATGAATTTGGAACAACAGCTGAATTATTTAGATTGCAATTTTACGGTTATATCCTCGGAACATGAATTTATTATTCATCCGTCAGCGTTAGGAATTTTACCGGTAAGTCCGGAGGCTGCTGGGTGTTTCTTTTCAGCTTCCTTTCATGTTAAGGATTATAATCTATATTTATTGAATCTTACACTTCTGGATGACAATACTTCTCCCAAGTCCTTTGATTATGCGGATAAGTTGGTACCATATCACGGTGCTCTTCTCGTCGGTAATACGCAGCTTAAGGATTATGTTAGCAAGGGTTATGGAGCGCAGTGCTTTTCTTATAAGAATGTTTATGAGTTGATCTTTGAAAACGGCTTTTTAATCACTACGATTGATCACAGCAAAGCGATGCTGCGCATACGTAAGAACCTAGAACTTGGTTTAAGAAGCCTGACAAAAAAAAGGGATGAACGATGCATCACTCATTTTATAAGATCTACCTTTATCGGTCATTATAAGCCCTTTTCTTCCATGAAAAGCAGGCTGCGATACATCCATAAGCTTAAAACGGATTATCAAACCGGTAATATGGAACCTTAATAGAAATTTAATTTTATTTTTTAGCAAGAAACTGATACAATGGATTTAAACTAAAGTCCATTTCTGGACAGCCTTATAAATGTCAGAGAAAAACTCTTCATTTATAAGGTGATTTTGTCTGCATATTCATGGATTAGCTTGTAAAGACATAACTGCAGATAAATTTAACTGACTGGATCTGATTGGTACGCTTATCATTTTAAGAAATGAATTTGCCATACCAATGGATATGACTGGAATTGAAAGGTATGGTGTTTATGAATATATTTTTTATCTCACTTGGATGTGACAAAAATCTTGTTGACAGTGAAAACATGCTTGGAATATTAAAAGAGAACGGGTATGAATTAACGAACGAAGAGCAAAAAGCAGATATTATTATTATCAATACCTGTTGTTTTATCAATGATGCTAAGGAAGAAAGTATCAATACTATTTTAGAAATGGCGGAATACAAGAAAGCAGGAAGCCTAAAGGCTTTAATTGTTACCGGATGTCTGGCGGAACGTTATAAAGAGGAGATACTTTCTACCATTCCGGAAGTGGATGCTTTACTCGGAACTTCGAGCTTTTCCGGCATTATGGAGGTTATGAATGATTTAACCGATGGAAAGCAGCACAGCCATTTTGCATCCCTGGACAGTCTTCCTAAAGTCAGCTCCAAGCGTTTATTAACCGCAGGTACTTATTCAGCCTATTTAAAAATCGCAGAAGGCTGTGACAAGCATTGTACTTATTGTATTATTCCTCAGGTACGTGGCAATTACCGTAGTGTGCCGATGGAAGATTTAATTAGCGAAGCTGAGTATCTGGCAGAGCAAGGCGTTAAAGAACTGATCTTGGTTGCACAGGAAACCACGCTTTACGGAAAAGACATCTACGGTGATAAATCACTTCCTGAACTTTTGGAAAAGCTTTGCCGGGTTGACGGCATTGAATGGATACGTATTCTTTACTGTTATCCGGAGGAAATCACGGATGAGTTAATCGATATCATGAAGCGCGAGCCTAAGATATGCCATTACCTTGATATTCCGATTCAGCACGCCTCCGACCGTATCCTAAAGTTGATGGGACGAAGAACCAATCAGGCGGACCTGATTCATATTATAACGAAATTAAGAGAGAACCTTCCCGGCATTGCTCTTCGAACCACCTTAATTACCGGATTCCCGACGGAAACCGAAGAAGAGCATGAGGAACTGAAAAAATTTGTAGATGACATGAAATTTGAACGTCTTGGAGTCTTTACGTATTCGAAAGAGGATCAAACATCAGCAGCAAAGTTAAAGCCCCAGATTTTATCTAATGTGAAAAAGAAGAGACAGAAGGAATTAATGAAGCTGCAGCAGTCCGTAGTATTTTCTAATACAGAGAAGCTTGTCGGTAAAACCTTTACTGTTATGATCGAGGGTAAGGTGGCAGATGAGGATAATGTATTTATTGGAAGAACCTATATGGATGCACCACAGGTCGATGGATTTTTATTTTTAACCTCTGAGGAGGAGTTGATTTCCGGTGACATGGTAGAAGCTATCGTTACCGGTGCAAACGGTTATGACTTGATTGGTGAAATGGTGAAAGGAAGTGTACGAAGATGAATTTGCCGAATAAAATAACGATTTTTCGGGTATTAATGATTCCGGTATTCCTTATTTTTATGCTAATACCGGATATCCCATATGGAAAGTATATCGCTGCAGCTATCTTTATTATCGCAGCCCTATCCGATTTACTGGACGGATATATCGCTCGTAAGCATAATCTGATTACAAACTTTGGTAAATTTATGGACCCCATGGCAGATAAACTCTTAGTTGCAAGTGCCTTAATCTGTTTTGTAGAGTTAAAGCTCTTACCGGCTTGGATTGTCATCATTATCATTGCCAGGGAATTTATTATTAGCGGATTTCGTCTCATTGCCTCCGACAATGGCCTTGTGCTTGCTGCCGGATGGTCAGGCAAATTAAAAACCAATATTCAGATGATCATGAGTGTAATGTTAATCCTTAATTTAGATCATACTATCATCGATGTTCTAGAGCAGATTTTCATCTACGGAGCTCTGGCATTAACCGTAATATCCATGGTGGATTATATGTATCATAACCGGACGGTACTTAGAGAAAAAAAATAATGAATGCATAATCTTGACATTTAGAGGATTGGATGGTCGTATTTCATGGTTGTAGAATTAATCAGTGTAGGCACAGAATTGTTACTTGGCAATATCGTTAATACAAATGCAAATTACTTATCAAAAAAATGCGCGGAGCTTGGTTTTTCCCTGTACTTTCAGATTACTGTGGGAGATAATGAGGAGCGATTTTGCGAGGTACTTAAATCTTCCTTACTGCGTTCGGACATCGTAATATTAACCGGAGGGCTTGGTCCAACGCAGGATGATATGACGAAGGAAGCGGTTGCCAAAATATTTGAGCGAAGGCTCGTCATGGATGAGCCAAGTAAGGAAAGAATAAGTTCTTATTTTTCGTTCCTATTAAAGAGCAATCCTGATAGAATCGCAATGAACTTAGGTCTCGATAGTGTTACTCAAAACAATTGGAAACAAGCCTTAAAAATCGAAGATTCTATTGTTGTAGACAATGATAACGGTACCGCTCCAGGATATATTCTTGAAGCTGACTACATGGATAAGAAAAAGAGAGTGATTTTACTTCCGGGTCCACCCTCTGAAATGGTTCCTATGTTTGAGCATCACATCTTTCCTTATTTAAATAAGCTACAGAACAAGGTTTTCGTATCTAAAATGGTGAAAATTTGCGGTATTGGGGAAAGTAAGGCAGAAACTCAGATCTTGGATTTAATTGAAGCGCAGACCAATCCAACCATAGCCCCCTATGCAAAAAGCGGAGAAGTACATTTTCGTGTCACCGCCTCGGCTGACAGTGAAGAGGAAGCACAGACAATGCTAGAGCCGGTGATCCATGAATTATTTCATCGTTTCGACATCAATATCTATACCACTGAAGAGGAAGAGACCTTGGAGCAAGTGGTGGTTAAGACCTTAACTTCGAAAAAACTTACCGTAACCTGTGCGGAAAGCTGTACCGGAGGACTTCTTACGGGACGCTTAGTGAATGTTCCCGGTGTATCCTCCGTATTAAAGGAAAGCTTCATTACTTATTCCAATGAAGCTAAGATAAAGTATCTTGGTGTTAAAGAAGATACGCTAAGAGAATTTGGTGCAGTCAGCGAGCGTACTGCCGCGGAAATGGCAGTAGGAGCAGCAGAACGAACCGGTTCCGATACCGCTATAGCCATTACCGGAATTGCAGGTCCGGATGGAGGTACCGAAGAAAAACCAGTCGGACTCGTATATATTTCGTGTTATGTCAAAGGCGAAGTTACGGTTCGAAAATTTCATATGAAAGGCAATCGTGAAAAAATCAGAGAGCAGAGTGTGATTTATGCGCTGGATTTATTGCGTCGAAATGTTACTAAATTGTAAAAATAGTATTTTTTAAAAATGTTTTCCATAATACCATAGAAATGACACAGTTGTATCTTATTGTAATATCAATAAAATTTTTTTTATTGTTGTTTCGACAAAGGAGGTAATTATGGAACGAACCAATAAGAAATTTATATTGATTACAATATTTATCTGTATATTACTATTGTCCGGATGTGATAAAATTCGCTTCGGTACCTATAATGCTTCGGAAGAAGAAAAAAAATCGGATATTACTCTTGATCAGAACGATAAAGAAAAATCATCGAATAAAAAGGGTGATAACGAGGATGACACCGTATTATCTGCAGACGATACAGGCAAAGTTGATACAACCAGTGTTACCGCTAATAATATTCAACCGACTGCGAACACGGAATTAATGATTTATACTGTTAACATGGATACCGGAGAAATTGCTCCCGTTACTGCTTTAATTCCGGAAGGGGAAGAAATTACTCCAAAATTAATTGTATCTACAGTTGTAGAATCAATGACCGATCAATCCTTAACCGTTGGAATCGATCGTGTTGATACGGAAAACGAAACGGTAATTGTCAGTTTTAAATCCGACCAACCACCGCTTACCAATGTGGGCGGGGGAATAGAATTTGCCATTCTTGACGCAATAGCACAAAGCCTCATTGACAACCTGGATGATTATAACAGTGTAATTTACCGTGTAGAAGGAAAAGCGTATTCCAGTGAACATATAACACTTAAAATTGACGAAGTATATTTAGATGATAAATAGGACAAAAATATAGTATAGAATTAGGTAATTGCAATACATCCAGATGTATTCGACAATTACCTAAAATTATGTTATCCTATCTAAAATATGGTTAAAGTGTCAAAAGCACCTTATGACACTTTAACCATATATAAAACTTTTTGAAATGTGAAACAATAAAAAAGTAGTCTTCGGTAATAAAATAAAATTTAGGACGGAACATATGAAAAATGTAATTGTCGTTGGAGGCGGAGCCTCCGGAATGCTGGCAGCAATTATCGCAGCCAGAAATGGGAATAAAGTAATATTATTGGAGAAAAATGAAAAGCTTGGAAAGAAATTATTTATCACCGGTAAAGGCAGGTGTAATTTAACAAATGCCTGTGACCGGGATACGTTTTTTGAACAGGTGGTATCCAATCCAAAATTTTTATTTCGGGCCTTTCATCAATTCAATAATTATGATGTGATGAATTTTTTTGAGGAATTGGGCCTTCCGATAAAGACGGAACGTGGTATGCGTGTATTTCCGGAATCCGATAAATCCTCCGATGTAATCGCAGCCTTAAAGAAAGAATTGGAACGTCAATCCGTTGAGATTCGTTACCACTCTGAGGTCTTAAGTATTCTAACGGAAAGCGGATGCTTTCAAGGAGTAAAAATAAAAAACAGTGCTACCGTTGTCCAAGGTGATGCAGTGATCATTGCTACCGGAGGGCTATCCTATCCACTCACAGGCTCCACCGGCGATGGCTATAACTTTGCCAAGGCAATGGGTCATACCGTCACTCAGCTAAATCCGTCCTTAGTTCCCATCCATGTAAAGGAATCGTTTGTAAAAGATTTAATGGGATTGTCACTAAAGAATGTTGAAGTTGTAATTACTTCCGGGACAAAAGAAATATACCGCGACTTCGGTGAGCTGTTGTTTACACATTTCGGAGTAAGCGGACCGGTAATCTTAAGTGCCAGTAGTTATTTGGTACCGTATTTGAACCAGAAGAATGAGCTGTTATTAAGTATCGATTTAAAGCCGGCCTTGACGCAGGAACAGTTAGATAACCGAATCTTAAGGGATTTTGAAGAATTTAAAAATAAACAATTTAAGAATTCCCTGGACCAGCTATTGCCAAATAAACTAATTGATGTTATTATTCGACTAAGCCTAATTGATCCGGAAAAGAAAGTAAACTCCATCACCAAGGAGGAGCGGATACGCTTATCCGATACCTTAAAACATCTAACCTTTCATATTCATAAGCTCAGCGATTATAATCAGGCGGTCATCACCAAGGGTGGCATTCATATTAAGGAAATCAACCCATCCACCATGGAATCAAAGCTGTGCAAAAATGTCTATTACGTAGGCGAGGTACTTGATTTGGACGCTCTGACCGGCGGATTTAATCTTCAAATTGCCTGGTCAACCGCTTATCTGGCCGGAAGCTCAATCTCTTAAATACAAAAGCCTTTGATTAACGGAGGAATTATGACATATTTTAATATCGCAATCGATGGACCGGCGGGTGCCGGCAAAAGCACAATAGCTAAGAAAATTGCCAAACAATTGGGATTTATATACGTGGATACGGGTGCAATGTACCGTGCCATGGGGTTATATTTTTTAAGAAATCAAATCGCTGCCAATGATAAGGCTTCCATTGAAAAATCCTGTCAGGAAGTGAATGTAACCATTGAATATAAAAACGGTGAGCAGAACGTCCTATTAAACGGTGAAAATGTGAATGGCTTGATTCGTACGGAAGAAGTAGGCAATATGGCCAGTGCGTCATCGGTATATAAGGTAGTTCGTTTAAAATTAGTAGAACTTCAGCAAAATCTTGCAAAAAGAGAGAATGTCGTAATGGATGGCAGGGATATCGGAACCTATGTACTTCCGGAAGCCCAGTTAAAAATCTATCTGACCGCAAGCTCGAAAGAGAGAGCCAGAAGAAGATGGAGCGAGCTGAAAGAAAAGGGTATCACGTCCGATATGAATGAAATAGAGAAGGATATCATTGAACGGGATCACCGGGATATGACCCGGGATTTTGCTCCACTCAAGCAGGCTGAGGACGCGATTTATCTGGACTCCTCCGAAATGACCATAGACGAAGTGGTTCATAAAATTTTAGAGCTATATAAAATTCAAAAAGAAAAGGACGTCTGATATTTTGAACATAACAGTTGCTAACAGTGCCGGTTTTTGCTTCGGTGTAAAAAGAGCAGTTGATGTAGTATATAAAGAAGCAGCTAAGCAAGGATATGTCTATACCTTTGGACCGATTATCCATAACGAATCGGTGGTCGAAGAATTAGGCAAGATGGGTGTTAAAGTGATTAATTCCCCAAAGGAATTAAAAGATTGCCCCAAGGGAACAATAATTATACGTTCCCATGGAATATCGGAAGACACACTTGATGAAATTGCTTCTTATGGACATAATATTATTGATGCAACTTGCCCATATGTGAAGAAAATTCATAAGATTGTCAGAGAACAAAGCAGTATGGGAAAACATATTATAATTGTCGGTAACCGCTCTCATCCGGAGGTTGCAGGTATCGTCGGATGGTGTGAAAATAATGACGATTATACGGTAATTGAGAATGAAACAGATGCAGAGAGCTTTCAATTTACTTTCGACCGTAAACTTAGTATCGTATCCCAGACGACATATAATTACAAGAAATTTCAAGATATAGTTGAAATTATCACAAAAAAGGGTTATGATATATTTGTTTTAAATACGATTTGCAATGCTACGCAAGAAAGACAGTCGGAAGCATACCAGTTAGCAAGCAACTCCGATGCCATGATTGTTATCGGCGGAGAGCAAAGCTCGAATACGAAAAAGCTTTATGAAATCTGCAAAAATGAATGTGAAAATACTTACTATATACAGAAACTTGATGACCTGGATTTAAATTTGTTTAAATCTTATCGAAACGTAGGTATTACAGCAGGG
>JARBTJ010000036.1 GCA_029240245.1 Herbinix sp. | reverse complement strand
TCTTTTTTATTATCCTATTCCGAGAGCTTTACCAATATACTTATTATAGCAGGGCTTAATTACGAAACCATTTGTTCCATCTGTCAATACAATTATGTATTATGATTTAGTCTCCTGTATTCCGAGGGTGTACAGGATAGACCTTTCTTGAAGGCCTTACTGAAATAACTGATATCATTAAAGCCTGTTCTCTCGCAGATCTCCTCCACCGGTAACTCTGTATCCCGAAGCAGTGTGGAAGCCATATTCAGCCTTAATTGATTCAAATAACGATTTACTGATTGTCCGGTATATTTTTTAAAATCATTAAGCAGTGTTGTTCGGTTGGTATGAAATTCCTCTGCTAATTTTTCAATCGTAATTTTTTGACTATAACTGGATTGCAAATAATAAATCACATCAACGGCTAGCTTCGAAAACCCATTATAAAACTGAATGCTTCTGACTGGTTCCTCGTGCTCTTCCTGACGCGCCAGACTGAATAATATTTCAAACAAATAGGAGCGACTCCGACATGGCCAATAATAGGTGTCCTGATTTACTAAAAGCTCCTGCAGTAATTGAAGCTTATGCTCCAAATAAGCAGAATCCATAGTACGAAGCGGTAACAGCTTACTATAAAGCTCCGCATCATGCCGAAATTGTCTGATATAATAGAGATCTTGAAATTCGGTCTCAGACAATCCATGTTCCGGGTCATTGATCAAATCCATATTAAAGTTAACATTTATTACTTTGGGTTGAAACAAAAGTAATAAAATATCCCCTTCTACATCATCATAGAGGGAAAGACCGTCACGTTCATTTAAACATAATGCATAACTTCCGGTAATAACAAATTCTTTTCCGTTTAATTTAAACCGATAGGTACCGGATTTAAAATATATGATTTTATAATATTCGGCTGCTTCCATCTCATCTATAGCAGCCAGCTTATTTGTTATCGAAACCGGAAACACAAGATCTTTATAATAATTCATACCTATTGTGTCCATCCTCATATTAATAACACCTGCCAATTATCCTAATATTTAACAATATTATAATAGATGGCAGGTGCATTGTAAATAAATAATGTTTTTTGACTTTTTGAGGCTAAGTTATCCAATTAACGGTATATATGAGTATTGGAAATCCGGTAGACGTGCAGGGTATCCTCCGGCAGATCCTCCTTTGATATTTCCATACTATTGACGAATTCCGTAACTGCTCCATATTTGGCTTCCAATTCCGCCAGGCTATTGTTGGTATAATGAGTCGGAATGATAATTTTAGGATTTAGCTGTTCTATCAGGTTAAAGCCTTTCATATTTTCAAGATCCATCGATGAATAACTGTTTTCAAACTGCATGAAAGCAATGTCAATCTCGCCAAGCTCTGTCAACTGCTCCTTGGTTAAAGTGGTCTGCCCGATGTCACCCATATGGACGATACACAGTCCGTCAACCTCAAATACTACTAAAACATTTGTCGGAGCTTCCGTAATGGTATCACTGTCATGGGAGGAGGGTATGCTGTATATATTAAAGTCTTCGGTCTTTATCTCACCTTTCACGTATAAAATATTCGGGCAATCATAGGATTTCGTATAGGCCGGATTGGAATGATCCGGATGATTGTGAGTACTTATGATAGCAGCCGGATTGATATCAAGAATTTCTTTCTTAGGCATCATTGATGGATCTACTACAACATTTTCTCCATTGACAGAGGAAATAATATAGGTGTTATATGGGTAGGTAACGTTCTGGGAAACGGTCTGTATCAGGACCTTTCCTGAATCATTTATAACTATCGGAAGCACCAACGCCGGGGCCTCTGTAGGTTCCGGAGTCGGATCATGTGTGGGTTCTTGTGTCGGTTCTGTTGTTGGTATAGGTTGATTCGAATTTCCCGAATCACTATCATCCTTTTCCTCCCCATTAACAACTGATTGATCGGATAAGGTATGCCTGTCATCGGTCTTGCCGGAACATCCCTGCAGCAGTACCGTAAAGGCAATCATCATAACGAATGCAAATTTTCTCATAAAACTCCTCCTCATCATTATTTCGCTTATGTTTGAATAATAACACAGAGGAATTTCCAATCCTATGCAAAATCTACAACATATTTTGTAATTTTAATAATATCCCTTTTGATAGGATAGCTCCTCCTCCAGTCGGAGAATTTTTGAAACATCAATATTTTTCAATTTATTTGTATTAGCTGCTTCCATGTACATGTCCTCTCTTTCTTTCTTTGAACAAACTATATGGATAGAATTTAGCTTGCCCAAAATAATTTATAATCTGTCCATAATTAGAATACCATTTTTTACATATTTATATGTAGCCATAGCAACGAAAAATCACATCTTTTGGTTTTTTTTGTAACAAAATCTACAATAAATTCTATAGTTATTTATAAAATTAGGAAATTAGTCAAGCTAACTTACATATGATACATTGTAATTATTATTAGGAGGAACTATTAATGAGTGATTTAGCAGCAACACATTGCGACAACGGCGTAAGGGGTAATGATTGTAGTTGGATTTTAATTCTTGTTCTCTTATTATGCTGCTGCGGTAATGGCAACAATGGACTTTTCGGTGGTGGATTTGGTGGAGGCTGCGGCGATAACGGCGGCTGTGGCTCAATTTTCCTCATTCTCATCCTCTGCTGCTGCTGTGGTGGCGGAAACGGCTTCTTCTAAAAACCAGCCAGCCCAGAAAAGCAAAGCATTTACTATCCGAAAGGATGACCCCCTTTGGGAGGTAAGAAAAAAGCTGCGTATTACGCAGCTTTTTTTATGCGGTTATTTTATGAAAAAATAAACCCTTATTTTCTTCTTTTACTTTTTAAACGTTCATAGCATTCCCTGTCAATTTCATAAATTGTATTATCTTCAATAATTAAGTCCTTATCTTTCCCCTGCTTTTTTTCTGTTTCATTTATGCTCATATTATCATTCGATAAATATCTACGTCTTATATTCTGGGAACCGGCAGGTTCCCCTGATCGATTAATATTGCCTCCCATTTTTTGCCTCATAATTTTATTGTCAATTTAATATATGTATCTTTTTCATTAAGGTTTTTAAATATTGACTAAAAATGATTGAAACCGAAGGATATTTCCGTTATACTATGGATAAAATTTATTTCAAGTTTATTTTACCAAGAACTGGATGACAAATACACGGTTCCGGGTAGATCATATAATACTATTGCATACTTATTTGCATATTAAAAACTATGTCCGAAAAACCATGTCCGAAAATGTGCATAGTACCTTTTTAACACTGAAATCAAATAATAGATATAATGGAGTGAACAATATGTCAGGATCCATATACGGAACTTTATTTAGAATCTCAACCTGGGGCGAATCCCACGGTGAAGGAATCGGAGTTGTGGTGGACGGTTGTCCCGCAGGACTTCCGATCGACGAGAGCTACATTCAATCCTATTTAAACCGGAGAAAACCCGGGCAGACCAAATTTGCTACACCCCGTAAAGAGGGAGATAAAGTAACCATTCTTTCCGGAGTTTTTGAAGGCAGAACTACAGGTACCCCGATCTCACTTGTAGTTTATAACGAAAACCAACGTTCTGCTGACTATTCCGACATCGCATCCTATTACCGCCCGGGTCATTCTGATTATACCTATGACCAAAAATACGGTTTCCGTGATTACCGTGGGAGCGGACGTTCCTCCGGACGGGAAACCATTGGACGTGTGGCGGCCGGAGCAGTTGCCGGGGCTATTTTAAAGGAGTTAGGGATTAAGGTATCTGCGTACACAAAATCCATTGGTCCAATCTGCATCGATTATAATAAAGCTGAGCTTGCCAATACTTTTTCAAGTCCTCTTGTGATGCCGGATCTGGAAGCTTCCCAAAAAGCGGAACAATATCTGCTTGATCTGATTGAAGATCATAATTCCAGCGGCGGTGTAATTGAGTGCATTGTCAAAGGTATGCCTGCAGGTATCGGAGAACCGGTATTTGACAAGCTGGATGCTGCTCTCGCCAAAGCAGTCATGTCCATCGGAGCAGTAAAGGGTGTTGAAATTGGAGACGGCTTCTTAGTTTCCGGCCGTACTGGAGCTGATAACAATGATGCTTATGTGTATGATGGCCAGCTTCGCAAGAAAACAAACCATGCAGGCGGTATCTTAGGAGGCATCAGCGATGGGACCGAGATTGTCCTTCGTGCAGCAGTGAAGCCTACCCCCTCCATAGCCAGAACACAAAACACAGTGAATAAGAACAATGAAAATATTGAAATCCAGATTCATGGCCGTCATGACCCGGTCATTGTTCCCCGTGCCGTGGTGGTGGTGGAATCCATGGTTGCCATTACCTTAGTCGATCAGCTCTTTTTAGGAATGACCTCCAGAATGGACCGGATTAAGGACTTTTATAAGTAACCTTGTGATGCAACTTCAGACTATACGTTTTGTATTTCTTCTATCATCTTATAACTACGATCAAGACCTCAGAATGGATGAGCATAAAAGGTCCATTCTGGGGTCTTTTTGTGCATATAAACGGTACAAATACTTCTATATGAATAAAAATGCATTTTAATAAATAATGATTGACAACTATGGTAAAGTTAGTATAATCAATATTGTGAATGTTTAGCGTAACTAAACTTTTAGTTTATTGTTAGTAAGAATATGAAAGGATGCAGCCTAATGAATATCGGTTCAAAAATAAAGGAATTGCGAATACAAAAAAGTCTGACCCAGGAGGAGCTGGCCGATCGTGCCGAATTGTCCAAAGGGTTCATTTCCCAATTGGAACGGGATCTGACTTCACCTTCAATCGCAACCCTGGTGGATATTCTTCAATGCCTTGGAACCAACCTTGAGGAATTCTTCAGCGGTACCACGGCTGAGGAAGTAGTCTTTAAAAAATCCGATTATTTTGAAAAATACGACTCTGAATTGAAAAACCAAGTGAAATGGATTATTCCCAATGCTCAAAAAAACATGATGGAACCTATTTTACTAACTTTGGATATCGGAGGTTCAACCTATCCCGATAATCCACATGAGGGAGAAGAATTCGGCTATATTTTAAACGGCAGCATTACTCTTCATATAGGCAATCGAAGCTTTAAGGTAAAAAAAGGTGAATCCTTCTACTTTACTGCTAATAAGCAACACTATATCTCTGCTTCCGAAAAAACAGGCGCAACTCTTTTATGGATATCGACTCCGCCTAGTTTTTAATCCATCTTTATCAGTATTTCATGCATTTACAAGGAGGAACCGTCATGACCAATAATAAGCTGATTGACTTGGTAAATATATCGAAATCCTACGGTAACAATGTCGTATTGGATGAACTTAATCTATATATCCGTGAAAATGAATTTCTTACTCTTCTCGGTCCTTCCGGCTGCGGAAAAACCACAACACTTCGTATTATCGGGGGTTTTGAAAACCCTGACAAGGGACAGGTCATATTCGAGGGAAATGATATTACAAAACTTCCTCCGAATGTACGGCAGTTAAATACCGTATTTCAGAAATATGCACTTTTTAACCATATGACCATAGCTGAAAATATCGCCTTCGGACTCAAAATCAAGAGAAAAAGCAAGGCATATATTCAGGATAAAATAAATTATGCTCTTAAGCTTGTGAATTTGGATGGCTTTGAGAACCGTATGCCCGATTCCTTAAGCGGTGGGCAACAGCAGCGAATAGCTATCGCACGAGCTATTGTAAATGAACCAAAGGTATTACTGCTTGACGAACCACTCGGTGCACTTGACTTAAAGCTTCGTCAGGATATGCAGTACGAATTAATACGACTTAAAAATGAACTTGGAATCACCTTCATCTATGTTACCCATGACCAGGAGGAAGCTCTTACGATGTCTGATACCATCGTAGTTATGAACCAGGGTTACATACAACAGATCGGAACACCGGAGCATATTTATAATGAACCGGAAAATGCATTTGTTGCCGATTTCATCGGTGATAGTAATATCATCGCCTCTACCATGGTTGAGGATAAACTGGTGAATATTCTGGGAGCAAACTTCCCCTGCGTGGATGTAGGTTTTGGCAGAAATATCCCCGTAGATGTAGTAATCCGTCCGGAGGATATCAATTTAGTGAAGCCGGAGGATGGAATTATCAGGGGTAGGGTCGTTTCCTTACTATTTAAGGGTGTCCATTATGAGATGGGTGTCATGGCAGGCGACCTGGAGTGGCTGGTTCATTCCACAGGTCTCGTACCGGTTGGGACCGAAGTTGGTATTCTGGTAGATCCCTTTAACATTCAAATTATGCACAAGCCGGAATCCGAGGACGAGCAAGCGGCTGAAATCGTCGAGTAAAAATAAGGAACCGGTTAATAACTTCGAATTTATTAATGGAGATGATTCCTATGAACGTTTTAAATAAATTAACGCGGCACACAGAAAATTCCGAACGGAGTTTACAAAATACCCATGTAAATAATGTGAAATGGCTTTCCTTTCCGTATATCATCTGGATGTCCGGCTTTATCCTTGTTCCATTAGTACTTATTATATTTTATGGTCTGACGAATAAGGAAAATGGCTTTACTTTTGATAATATCACGCTGATTTCCGATCCAATTAACCGGCAGGCATTGTTTCTAGCCTTAAAGCTATCCTTATTCAGTACTGCCATCTGTCTGCTGCTTGCCTATCCTTTGGCAATTATTTTGAATAAAACAAAAATGAAAAGTAACAGTTTTATCGTACTTATTCTAATTCTCCCGATGTGGATGAATTTTTTACTGCGAACCATTGCATGGCAAAACATTTTAGAGAAAAAAGGTGTTATCAACAATATACTGGCTTTCTTTCATCTGCCCGCACTCAACATTATTAATACGCCTACTGCCATTATTCTAGGTATGGTTTATAACTTTTTACCTTTTATGGTACTACCAATTTACAATGTCTTAATCAAGATTGATAAGGATGTCGTTAACGCAGCAAGGGATTTAGGTGCCAATAACCGCCAGACATTTATGAAAATCATTTTTCCTTTAAGCCTTCCGGGTGTCATCAGCGGAATTACCATGGTCTTTGTACCTTCGCTGACCACCTTTGTTATTTCCACCATTCTTGGCGGTAGTAAGATTATATTAATAGGAAATGTAATAGAACAACAGTTCCGTTTAGGCAACTGGCATACCGGCTCTGGTCTTTCACTGGTACTGATGATATTTATCTTATTCAGTATGGCAATTCTCTCAAAATACGATAAAGAAAGTGAGGGAAGCAACCTATGGTAAAGAAATTTGTCGAACGCTCTTACATCGCACTAATATTAATATTTTTATATGCACCAATTGGTATTTTAATCGTACTCTCATTCAATGCATCGAAATCCAGAGCGAAATGGGGTGGTTTCACTTTTCACTGGTATCAGGAACTATTCCACAACGAAGCCATTATGAGTGCTCTAACCACCACTTTAATTATAGCACTCTCCTCTGCGTTCATAGCTACCGTTTTAGGCACCGCTGCTGCAATCGCCATGAACGGAATGAATAAGACACCGAGAACCATCTTAATGTCAATAACAAATATACCTATGTTAAATGCTGATATCGTTACCGGTATCTCCCTGATGCTGGTTTTTGTTGCATTAAAGTTTACTTTGGGCTTTACGAGTGTACTGCTCTCCCATATCACCTTTAATATTCCTTATGTAATCTTAAGCGTAATGCCAAAATTAAGACAGTTAAATCCTCATACCTTTGAAGCCGCACAGGATTTGGGAGCTTCACCGTTATATGCATTTTTTAAGGTAATTCTGCCGGATATCTTCCCCGGTGTGCTATCCGGTTTTTTTCTGGCCTTTACCATGTCGTTAGATGATTTTGTTATTACTCATTTTACGAAGGGACCGGAAATCAACACCCTATCCACAAAGATCTATACGGAGGTGCGTAAGGGAATTAAACCGGAGATTTATGCTCTTTCCACTATCATGTTTATTACTGTTTTACTGCTGTTAGTTTTAATTAATCGAAGAGGCACCGAGAAAAAGGTACCGCTTCGGAAAGTTTAACAATAGATACCGCTTCTGGTTCCGAAATACCAGGAACAAATCACAATCATAAAAAGGTAAATTCTTTCAAAACCAGAAGCGCTAACAATTAAGGAGGATTTAAAATGAAAAAAATTATTGTATTTGCAGTTATGGTTTCCGCATTATTTCTCTTTACTGCCTGCAGCAAGGGTAGCGGTGAAAAGGTTTACGTGTATAACTGGGGCGAATACATTGATCCGGAAGTATTTGAATTATTTGAAGAAGAAACCGGAATCGAGGTAGTGGATGATTATTTTGAATCAAATGAGGAAATGTATCCGAAAATAAAAGCAGGTGCAGTTCAATATGATGTTGTTTGCCCATCGGATTATATGATTCAAAAAATGATCGATGAAGATTTACTTGCTGAAATCAATTTTGATAATGTTCCGAATCTTAAGAATATTGACACTTCCTATTTAAAGAGTTCAGAAACCTTTGATCCGGGAAACAAATTCAGTGTTCCCTATTGCTGGGGTACTCTCGGTATCCTGTACAACAAGACGATGGTAGATGAGCCGATTGACAGTTGGAGTGCTATCTTTGATGAAAAATACTCCGGGAATATTCTAATGATTGACAGTGTACGTGATGCTTTCGGTATTACACTTTCTTATCTTGGATATGACATGAATACCACCAATGAAACCGAACTGGACGAGGCTAAGGCTCTTCTTCAGGAGCAGTATCCGTTAGTACAGGCTTATGTAGTAGATCAGGTCAGGGATAAAATGATAGGGGAAGAAGCAGCACTCGGTGTTATTTACTCCGGAGAAGCAATCTATACCAAAAGAGAAAATGAAAATCTGGAATATGTTGTTCCTAAGGAAGGCTCCAATGTTTGGATTGATGCCTGGGTAATTCCAAAAAACTGCAGAAACAAAGAAAATGCGGAAGCCTTTATTAATTTCATCTGCGACGGTGAAATTGCGCTAAAGAATTTTGAATATATTACTTACTCTACCCCGAACAGTATTGCCAGGGATATGATTGAAGATGAGGATATAAAGAATAGTCAGGTAGCTTTCCCTCCGCAGGAGGTACTCGACCGTTGTACCACTTTCCGTTATCTTGGAGAGGATTTCGAGGCTATGTATAACAATAAATGGAATGAGGTTAAAACCGAATAATTACACATAAATTTCGACACCTAAGCATAAGCATTATCATCAGACTATGAAGGAGCTTCTGTATGAAACGCTTTAAAGTATCCATCATAATGATGCTTATGCTCATGCTTTTCACCGTTAGTTGTTCTAAAAAGAAAGAGACGTATTACTATATTGGGAAAGGCGATTACTGGCTGGCAACTTATTCCATCACTGAAGTAAATCATACTTATTACGATTCCCTGGTAATACAATATCTTGTCTTTCGTGATGAAACCAATGAAGAAAGAATTGGCCCGATTGAATTCGTCTTAAAAGGAAATGCAATGGAACTAAGCAGCACCGACCCACAGGATTTGAAAGGGGTAGCCAGCTTACATACTTCAGCTGCTTATAACGCTGAAGTAATAAAGATCAAATTTGAAAAGTCACTCATCTTAACGGTAACCTGGAAAGATATGCAGGAAACCATAATATTAAATAGATACTAGAATAAACTATTTTAACTGTAACTATTTCACTACAAGACATAAACCAAAAGAAGCAGTCAGAACATCAATTCAGAATCAGGTTTTAAGCCGTTTGAATTGTAATACTGACCGCTTTTTTGTATTCATACCTGTGTAATATTGTTGCTATGTTTCAGTTATACCATTTAAAAAATATATTTATTGAGTAACCACATTTCTTACCTCACCCTTTTGAAAAGCAACGATGTTCTTATAAACCTCTTGTGTCACTCTCTGCCTTGCCTCAACCGTCGCCCAAGCGATATGCGGAGTGATAATCAGTTTTGTACTGTCTTTAATTTCAGCCAACGGATTAGTTGCCAGCATGGGTTCTACCGTAAGTACATCCAACCCGGCAGCTCCAATCCAGTTTTCCTTTAATGCCTTCGCCAGCGCATTTTCATTAATGATCGGCCCTCTGCCAAGATTTAATAGGACCGCACTTTTCTTCATTTTTTGAAGTTCTTCTTCGTTGATTAAGTCCTTGGTAGCATTATTTAACGGAGCATGGATGGAAATAACATCCGATTCCTTAAGTAAGGTATCGAAGTCCACCTGAGTGTAATTCGGATTGGTATTCTGTCCGGATGTTGAATAATAAATCACTTTGCAGCCAAAAAGTTTAGCCACATCAGCAACACCACGACCGATTTCTCCTAGGCCGATGATGCCCCAGGTCTTTCCTGACAGTTCATGGAATTTCATTGTAAAATGGCTGAAGATATCGGAACGGATATAGTCACCTGATTTTACGAAATGATCGTAATAACTGAGTTTTTCATACAAATAAAAGAATAACGCAAAGGTATGCTGGATGACGGACTGGGTGGAATAGCCCTTCACATTTGCTACTGTTATATTGCGACTGTTTGTATAGTCAAAATCCACGATATTGGTACCGGTACCGGTGATGCAGATCAATTTTAAGCTCCCCGCTCCACCCAGTGTAGCTTCATTCATCGGAACCTTATTCACGATAACAACCTCAGCATCTTTTATTCGCTTGGCATTTTGAACCGGATCGGAAGCAGGGTATTTTATTACCTCCCCAAGCTGATCAAAAGGTGCTAACTCCACATCGTTTCCCAAGGTATCTGTCTCTAAAAATACTATTTTCATTAAAATTTCGCATGACGACATAGTAATGTCCTCACACTCCTCCTATCCATTCTAATATAGTTAAGCCATTGCGAAACAATATAATTTTTGCTATTGCACACATAACACATACTATCCCTCCGCTTAAGCGTTTCCTACGGGCTTAACTTCCGCTCCGAAGTAGTATATGTTGTGTTCGCAATTAATACAGAATATGAGTTTCGCAATTGCCTGATTCTAATATAGTGATTACGTTTATCAATTCTTTCAAACGTCTAGCCTTTACGTATTTGTATCTATTATTATATTATCGCCTAGTGCTATTCTTATTCATACGTGCATAAAACATAACCGTGATTGATCCTTGTTGTTTCATAAAGTATTTTATTTTCACTTGTCTTATATTTTAAACAGCAAGCATCTTATTATGGTACATTTCATTAAAACAGGGTGACGCTTTACGCCACCCCTGCTGCTATCTAATTCGTTCCGGGAATCCAACCTTTTTTTGTACCTTACGCAAGGTTTTATTCGCATAATAATTTGCTTTCTCGGCATTGTTCTTGATAATGCTATCAATGTATTCCTTATCCTTTGATAGCTCTGCAAAACGGTCCTGTATCGGTTTTAACATGCTTACAACCGACTCGCCTACTGCCAGTTTGAAGTCACCATAGCCCAAGCCAGCAAATTCCTTTTCCGTTTCATTAACAGATTTACCGGTAGCTGCACCATATATATCAATTAAATTCTTGATGCCCGGTTTATCCTCGGAATAACGTATCTCATTATCGGAATCCGTTACTGCTCTTTTGAATTTGCGGATTATGGTATCCGGATCGTCCATCAGGTAGATGCTTCCGTTCACATTTTCATCCGATTTAGACATCTTTTTCGCCGGTTCCTGAAGGCTCATAATTCTTGCTCCTACCTTGCCGATATAAGGCTCCGGAATGGTAAATACATCACCGTAAATTCCATTAAACCGTTCCGCTATATCTCTGGTAATCTCCAAATGCTGCTTTTGATCCGAACCTACCGGAACCACATCGGATTGGAACAGTAATATATCTGCCGCCATAAGTACCGGATACGTGTAAAGTCCTGCATTGATATTTTCCGAATGCTTCGCCGATTTATCTTTAAACTGTGTCATACGGTTTAATTCACCCATATAGGTGTAGCAGCTTAAAATCCAGCTGAGCTCCGCATGGGCTGACACATGGGACTGATAATAAATACAATTCTTTTCCGGATTTAACCCTGCTGCAATATATAAGGTCAGAAGTGCTCTGGCTTTCTTCCTAAGCTCCGCCGGGTCCTGTCTGACGGTAATGGAATGCATATCTACCACGCAGTAAAAGCATTCATATTCATCCTCTAACTCCACCCAGTTCTTTAATGCTCCCAGATAATTACCGATATGTAATGTACCGGTTGCCTGCATCCCGCTAAAAATGGATTTCTTTCCATCTAACATAATCTCACATCCAATTCTTTTATTTTAATCGCTGCTTTCTATAAAATATTCCTACATCAGGAAACAAACATTAACTCCCAAACATAAATAACTACTTATTCCAATATAGTAAGAAAGCCGTAAAATGTCAATGTTTACTTTATTTTCTCTAATATTTCACCAAAGGAATCCACTGCCTGTGCATACTCCTTTACATCCCCAAAACCGTATCTGGCATAGATAAAAGGCACCCCGGCTTCCCCGGCAGCATTTGCATCTCCCTGAGTATCACCCACATAAATGGGATTTTTTAAATGGTTTCTTTCTACCACCATGCGGATATTATCTGCTTTGTATTTACCTGATCTGCCCGGATATTCATAATCAATAAAATAATGCTCTAAATGAGGGTTTGCCTTAAAGAAGCACTGGATATAGCCCTCCTGACAATTGCTTACAATAAATAACTTGTATTTTTCAGAAAGCTCCTGCAAGGTTTCTTCCACTCCTTTATATAGGTTTGCTCCGTGTATTCCAAGGTATTCGCATTCATAACGACAGCAGTCATCCATGATTTCAACTGCCCTCTCCCTCTCTTTAACACTTTGAAAAAGCTTAACTGCGATTTCATCTAAGGGCAGACCAAAATAGCCTTTTAGGATATCGCCTGTAATTCCATCCGTAACAAAAGGGTATTTTTCGTTAATTACCTTTTGAAAGGCAAAGGCGACATTATCTGTTGAATCCCATATTGTACCGTCCATATCAAAAATTATGCCATCAACCATATTTTTTTCTATCCTTAACCAAAATTTTAGAAGGGGCAGTATTTATGATAAAACTGCTCCTTCTAAATTATAATGCCTCTTTCTGCTTCAATTGTCAACCCTAATGCACCAATCCATCAGTTAATTGATAAAAGTTAATTGATAAAAGCTAATTGATGAAAGTGCTCTGATAACCGTATATTTTTCTGTTCTCTTCAACTTTACCCATATCCAGCCTGATAATATGATCAGCAAAAATCGTTACTTCAGGGTCATTGGTTACCATAACCAACGTTTTTTGGTACCAATTGATATAATTTAATAGAACATCCAGAATATCCTTCCCCAGCTGATGATCTAAATCTTTTTCCGCTTCATCCACGAATATAATTTCCGGTTGTTTTAGCAAAGCCCGTACAAAGGCAGCACATCGCTTCTTCCCATTCGGTATATACTTAGGATAGTGATGCAGAACATCTGTAATATGCAGGGAATCGGTTAATTCCTTTAAATATTCCTTATTCAAATTACTGCGATGTAATAGGCTAGGTAGAATAATATTATCATATAAATTTAGCCCGGAAATCATTTGATTTTCACGAGCTACAAAGCTGATTTCCTTTCGACATAAGGAAGTCAGTTCATGCTCCTCCATAGAATATAAATCATTATGATTATAATATACTTTACCTCCGGACGGGTATTCTAAGCCACCCAGTAAACGAAGCAGTGTACTCTTACCGGAACCCTTTCCACCGGTAATTGCCAAAAAATCTCCACGTTTTATATTGACATTGCAATCGATGATTGCGTAAATAGTTTTTTGATTTTGTTGATATATTTTATTAAGGTCCGCTGTCTGCAGTATTACCATACAAATGCTCCTTTCTATGAATAAATCCGGGTAAGCAATTGCGAAACAACCAGTATTAACTATTGACTAACTAATCCAGGCTGATTTGCGATGAGCGCTTCTGGTTCAAATCAACCGTTATAATAAAACCATATATGCATATTGTGCTGCTGATAACTCCAGAAAGAAAAAAAATCAGAATAATGGTCACAGGAATATGGTTGGAAAATTCAAGGTAAGTTACATTATGAAACACTTTTAAAAGATCATTTGATAATATTATGCCGATCGATAAGCCCAGGGGGACCGTAAGTATAAATAGTAGGACTGCTTGAAGCCCGATGAGCTTTTTGATATGAAAACCTGCCGCACCCAGAGATTTCAAAATACAGTAATCTTTGACATTGGTTTTCATGATTTTTTGGTATTGTACGATTACAAAGATTCCACATAGAATACAAATAGACAAAATGATACTACTATATTTATAATTATGAATTTTTACATCCGTCAACATGTTCAGATTGCCCTGTCTAATGTTTATTATGATATTATTGCATAGATTTAAGGCAATCGTTGTTATGATTACCGAGATTATGCCTCTTATATAATTTCTGATATTACCGATCAATGATAATTTAATAAAATTTTGTAGTAATCTCATATGACTTATCCTCTCTGCGACAAGATAGCACGAATGCTTGGATTATTTTCATATCCAAGCATTCGAAGGAAAAGAAATCAAGTTTTGTAATGTATATTCCCCAATATTATTACAAGCAATTATTAGATATAAATTTTTCTTAATGTAAAATTTTAACTCTGTTTCATATATGGTCAATTTTTGTTATTCACGTATGTCTTATTTCTGTTATTTGCCGGTAAGCCATAATAAAAGCTTATAAAGCCAGGTTGAGCTAGCGTATGCTTCCATATAGACACCTCCAATCAAAAAGGACTATACTCAAAATATCATAGAGTATAGTCCCTTTCTATAAACGTGCTGTGAACGGTCATTTTATGGAAGCGAACGGTCAAATCTTATTTTTAAATACGAATTCTAAGGCAAATTCATTCTCTGTACAGCTTAATTCCAAGCTGCCCTTATATTTATCGACTGTTTTTTTAATATTTTCTAAGCCAAAGCCATGTGTATTTTTTTCTGCTTTACTGGTACTCACCTTACAACCATCGATCAATACCTTTTTCGCCACTGGATTTGCAATCCTAATAAATATGTTATTCTCCAGGTTTTTAATATCAAAAGTAATGGGTCTAATATCATTCAGCTTCCTTACGGCCTCTACCGCGTTGGTCAGAGCGTTAGAAAAGATGGTACATAAATCCATCGCATTCATATGTATGCTTTGATCAAAGCTCCCAATTACAGCGATTTGAATCTCTGGATTTTTTGTCAAAATATCATTGATAATCGCATCTACAATATTATTTCCGGTATTTATTTTCGGAATCGTCTCATGAAAGCCACCCACCAAATCACTTAAATAATATCTCATTTCATCTATTTTATCATCTTGAAAGAGTGACTGCATACACAACAAATGATTTTTGATATCATGCCGGAAGCGCCTGGTATCTTTATTTTTTTCACTGAGAAGAACATAGTACTGCTGCTGCATATCAAGATATTCTTGATTCATTTTTGATAATGCTTTGTATTTATCCCGCGAATAGGATACCCTTGAGAGCATGATAAATATAATTCCCATACCAAGAGATACAACAAACATGCTGACGATCAAAAAATACGAGATTTTATCATTGGATTCCAACTTTAAGATCTGAAAATAGGAAATCATAAATCCAAAGCAAAACAGGGTCCAGATAATCAGTATATAAAAGCTCCAGTGAAGCTTCGCCATCGGAAATTGTTTTACACTTTCATTATTTTTTATTATTACTGTAATAAAGCAAAGTAACAACAGGCTGACAGAGTTTATTAGGACAAAAGAGAAATCATTACTTAGATTAATATCCGGAAGGCTATATTGTAACTTTGACAGAAGTAAATCGATAAATATATCTACGATACTGATACAAAGGTAGCTGATAAAGAAGGTAACCGTGATTTTTAATCTGCCCTCCCGAAACACTACCAATACTGTCATTAAGGATAGTAATACAAAGACCGAATCGATTAATTCAAAATCCGGGCGAAGCAAAAGGATTGCACTAATGACGGTAAATGCAGCTGCGCTGACAATAGCAAAATTAAGTTTTGCTTTCTCCCGAAACGGATATCTGCAGATACCATTCATGCATACAATCGCTTTCATTAATTCAACTAAATACAGGCATAACTGAATTATGATTGATAATCCCATTTATGTTTTCCCCTTTATCTTGCGTTTCTTTTTATATAACTTATCATCCTTTGCTCAAACTCTTTCCTGTTCCTCCTGCTAACGGCTACCCTTTCCTTGTTATACAAAGTGGCGTAATCCTTTTGTATTTCATCTACATAAGCCAGGTTGACAAAATATGTTTTATGGCACCGAAAGAAGCTTCCATCCGTCAATTTCTCTTCCCAATCCACCATATTGTTTTTACTTGCATAAATACCCTCTTCGGTTCGAACGATAGTATTCTTCGTTCCCGCTTCGATATAAAGGATTTTATTGATTCTTACGATTTTATCCACATTATCCTTTGAGAGCATTACTGTCTCCGCCCCCAGCTCGTCAAAGACTGCCTTCAAGCATTTAAAGAGTTCCTCTTGCTTTACCGGCTTCAATAGATATCGAAATGCTCTGACCTCAAAGGCTTTCTGCATCATCTGCGGATGTGAGGTTAGAAACACAACAATGGTATCCTTATTTTTCTTTCTGATACGCCATGCAGTTTCTAATCCATTCATGCCCGGCATTTCAATATCCAGAAATACCAAGTTAATGCTTTCCTTATAATTTAGCAGTTCTTTACCGTCTGCAAAATACAGAACTTGATAGTTAGTGGCATTCACTTCCCGGTATTCCTGCAGTAAAGCAGATACCTTATCCCGAAATATAGCTTCATCATCACAAACAGCTATTGTCATTCCTCTAATCCCCTTATTTTTGACAATATTCGTATTAATTCCGCATTATATGTATGGCTTTCATTATAACATATAAGTAATATAGCAACAATATGTATAATGCCTTATATATCAACCTAAAACACTATTTTACGATTTCACCTTAGTTTTTATTTTTATCCTTGCCGTTAAATAAAAGCTATGATATGTTACTTGTTAGAAACACATTTTGTTAGAAACACATTTATAGGAAGGTGAATACATGAAACAAATAACCAGCTTTACCATTGATCATATGAAATTACTCCGCGGTGTATATGTATCCAGAAAAGATAACATCGGCAGCGAAATACTTACTACCTTCGATATCCGACTGACTCGTCCTAATTTTGAACCAGTAATGTTAACCGGTGAAATACATGCCATGGAGCATCTGGCAGCAACCTATATCCGCAATCATTCAGAATTTGCTGATAAAACCATATACTTTGGGCCAATGGGTTGCCGTACCGGCTTTTATTTGATTTTGGGCGGTAATTACCAATCCAAGGATATCATTCCTCTTTTAGTTGAGACCTTTGAGTTTATCAGGGATTTTGAGGGAGATATACCGGGTGCAACCGCAGAAAACTGCGGAAATTATTCGGATATGAACTTAACCTTGGCAAAATATTATGCCGATAAATTTTTAATTGAGGTTCTCTATAAAATTGATGATGAGCATTTAAATTATCCCGAGTAAGACATGCCTAGTAGATCAATTGGGTATCCTTACATCTCAAGCGGATAGAGTGTTCAACCTGTTCCATGAAACCTCTAGTACGCCTTCAGATAATCTTTATGTTTGTTTTTCAGGAAATCGAATACGGCTTATTATACGCAAAATAACGTATAATAAGCCTTCTTTTTTTCTTATTATGTCATATCGGTTTGATAAAGTGCATCATTATTCTGCCGCTGAATATATTGTATTGAGTACATTATATAGGAGAAGCTATGGCAGAAACAGATTATACACACATTGCAGCAATCATGGAGGCTGCAATGCCTCATGTTGATACAAAAACAAAAATGTCCATGGATATAATGTCAAAGCTGTTAGCATTTATGGGATGTTTTCAATCCATGAAGAGAACCAACATGACTGCCTGTGGCTTTGAAGATCAAAAAATAAATGCAGAGGGCTTATTATCATCCATCCGGCCTCTATGCCGAGGCAGAGAGCTTGCTATTGTTGATCAAATTCTCAGTATGTTTAATGCAAAGAAAATGTTTGAAGCATATAAGATGTACACGGATGCCATGAAAACAATGCAAGGCTTTGAAAATTCTCCCTTTGGGAATTTTAACTCCGGTGATGATTCGGAAAGCAACTCTGATAATTCAACACCTTTTGATTTCAGTTCCTTTTTTGACGGTTATGCAAACCAAAGTGACTCAGATCCACAGGTTAATAACGATCAAGAAGTTACCACGGCATCCGATGACGATCCATCAACCGCTTCCATCAATAAATCTACAGATCACCCCAAGGATAAGAATGATTCCAATAATAACAGCAGCCAGAACAACATGCTTGATATGTTAAAGGCCATGGTACCACCCGAACAGCAAAGTACCTTTGAAAACTTAAGCATGCTTTTTAATACTATGTCATATGATAATAATAAATCGAAGCCTATGTAAGGAGTGTTAATATGGCAGATAATTCATGGAACAACAATCCGAAACTAAAAAATATTGATCCCCGCAAATTAAAAATTCTGGTCGAATTAGCGAAAGAAGCTGAAGGAAAACCGATGGATAAATTACTACCTATGATTATGAGTGCACAAAAAAAAATCCAAGAACAGGATTTGGCACTATCGAAGGATGAAAGTGATTTTATGATTGAACTACTCTCGAAGAACTTATCTCCGAGGGAAAAAGCGCAATTTGAGATGATCAGAAAAATGATGCCAAAAAGATAATAAGGAAAGCCGCAGTAAAATTAGAATTCAAATCGGATACTAATTTTACTGCAGCTTTATTTTTATTATATGATTTTTACTCTTTTTTGTAATATGATTTTTAGACTTATAATATTTCGTAACTTTGATATCCTGGATTAATAGTTTATTATCCTTATCGTGAATTATAATCGTTAGACTTTCTTTCGTTCATTATTTTTAAATTACTTTCAAGGATTTTACTTCGCGGTACATTTTAATATATTCATTGATGTAAAGTAAAAAGGATAATAGCAGGAAGCCTCCGCAAACCAGCATGAGAAAATTAGCTTTACTTGAATCAAGCGTCGGAACTGCTATCAAAGCCAGCATAGTTGCATAAAACACCATTGTTGAGACCTTTCCGAACCATTTCGCCCCATTCAGCCGCTTCCCTCTCTTCAGCATTACAATACCGGCTACCAGCATGAACAATTGCATGACAACAAAAAGAATTAACAATAAAAACATCCATCTTATTTTAACAACCAATACAAATATTAAGGATGCCTGGGTCAGCTTATCCGCCATCGGATCAATCAATTTACCTAATTCGGTTACCATATGAAAGGTTCTTGCGATAAAACCATCTAAAAAATCAGTTAAACCTGATACAAATACAACTGCAGCTGCTTGTAGATACTCCGCTCTAATATATAGAATTACAAATAACGGTATGAGTAAAAATCGGATGTAACATAAAATATTGGGAATGCTCCACAGATCTTTCTTATTAAATTTAGCCAATACCTTCATATATAACTTCCCCCTATTCCATGCAAGAAACATTTAACCATTGATATATATTTACTCTAATATATTTGAATTTTCGTAATTTTCTGACTTAAAACATTTGCAAATCTGAAAATCTTTTCCCTATGATTTTACCATAATTATTAACAATATGATAGCTATTTTACCATTAAACATCTAAAATTGGTATAATTTTTTTATTTGTTTTACTTTATTTTATGCACCGAATCCTATTATGCTATGGCTCTCATCATCTTTTCTATCGAAAGCTTTTATCGAATTCATAAGCTACCTATACCCTCACATATAATAAAAATAAATAGACCTAACGTCGTTAAAGGATCATTGGTATTGTGAAAAAACAAGATTTATCACAAGGTAAATTTGTGCTGATGCCCATATTTGCGATGTTAGGAGGAATGGAGATTTTTATGGATTTTTTAATCAATTTAATTTATGAATATGGCTTAATCGCAATGTTTTTCATTATTTTACTTGAGTATGCCTGCTTTCCTGTTTCGAGTGAAATTGTTCTTCCACTCTCAGGTGCCGTTGCTTCAATGAATCATACCAGCTTTTTTGTTATTCTGCCTTTAAGTGTGATTGCAGGTCTGATTGGTACGGGTATCTGCTATACCGTAGGTTGGTTTGGGGGCGGTGCTATCATAAACGCCATAACGAAGCGCTTTCCGAAATCACAGAAAGCAATCAACGCTTCTTATGACAAATTTAAAGAAAACGGAGCCGCTGCCATATGCATCGGAAGAGTAATTCCTTTAGTCCGTACCTATATTGCATTAATCGCCGGTTCGGCGAAATTAAACCCCGTAACCTATTTTGCAGCCTCCGCAGTCGGCATTACCATATGGAATACCCTGTTGATTGGCCTTGGATATGTATTACGGGAAAATTATAAAAAGGTTGGGGAATATTATGAACGTTATAAAGAGAATCTGATACCGGTATTTATCATTTGTGCTGCCCTGCTGATCGGTAATATCATATATCAAATACAGAAAAAGAAACGTAGAAAGAAAGCAACTACGGCACTCCGGTAATACCGGTAAATTGATGGACTGCTGTAAGAAATGCCGGCTCATGACCCAGTCAAGCCAAAGATACATAGTGAATGGCGTGCTCAAAAATACTTCGATAATTGCAGCACGCCTTTTTATACCTTATCGTAATTTCCAGTACTTTTCTTCCCAGTTGAATCTGATCCATGACCTTAAGGGTGACTGACGATTGATTTATATTCCCACTTACCGGAGGTATAACGGAAAATACCTACGAAGGAGGTTAAAAACCAGCACAGGGAGGTAGCCCACCAGATACCATAATATCCGAAATAATAGGAAATCACATTTGCAAACAACAAACGACAGATTACCTCTGTTATTCCCATCACCATGGGAATATGAATATCACCGGTACCGCTTAAGAAGTTTCTTGTAATAAAAATCATTCCTACGGCACTATAGAAAAAACTGTTGATACGGATTCCCTCTACGCCAATCTTAATGACATCGATATCATCCTTCTTTGTGAAAAGCCTCATGATATACTCACCGCCAAAATAGATGATCGGCAGCATGCAAATACTGAAGGCTAATATAATAATCGTTCCTGATCGAAATCCCTTTTTCACCCGTTCGATATCGCCAGCACCCATATTCTGTCCGGAATAGGCAGCAACTGCCGCACCTACGGACATACCCGGCTGTAATACCAGCTGTTCTAGACGGCTGGTAGCAGTATAAGCTGCCACTACCACTACATTAAAGCTGTTGATTACTGCCTGAAGCCCCATTAAAGACATGGATATAAAGGAATTCTGGAGTGCCACCGGTATTCCCAGACGAATGCATTTATTAAAGATAACCCGGTCAGGTTTAAAATCCTTTAACGGCATGCGCAATACCTTTACCTTTTTAATTGCATAAATCACACAGCCTACGGCTGAAATAATCTGGGATATTATCGTTGCGATTGCGACACCGGGCACACCCCAGTGTAATACTATGACAAACAACAGATCTAATATCACATTCAATACGCTGGCTAATATCAAAAAAATCAAAGGCGTGGTCGAATCACCCAATGCTCTTAATATAGCTGCCATACCATTATAACATGCAATACCGAGAATACCGGCATAAGATATTTTCATATAGATTTCAGACTGAGCAATAATCTCCTGATCCGTATTCAACAATTCAAGGAGCCATCTTGTTGAGAAAAAGCCGACAATTCCCATGATTATGGAAGCCCCAAGAATGATATAGGTGGCCGTAGCAAATCCCTTCCTCACATTATCATAATCCTTAGCCCCAAAGTACTGTGAAATAACGATAGAGATTCCGGCGGACAGACCAAAGGTCAGACCGAAAATCAGAAAGATTAAGGAGCTCGTTGCTCCTACTGCTGCCAAAGCTGTACTGTCAACAAATCTACCCACTACTATGGAATCAACCATACTATAGACTTGTTGAAATATATTACCAATCAGCATAGGAACTGCGAATTTTAATATTAATTTTGTGGGAGACCCACTCGTAAGATCACGTGTTAGAATTTTTGCCATTGGATACCTCAGTCATTCCATTCAATCATATCATTAGATTAATTCAGTATATCGGCTTTGCTGTAAAAAATCCATTCCCAGATTGATACCAGCAAGGCCGGAATTATAGTTTCATTTGTTTACAAAGCATCTGCTATGTAAATCACTTGTAGTATTATACTCTATATGTGCGGATTGTAAATGTTTTTTTTCATAATAACCATGTCAAATCCATCCCTAGTTCTGGTATATTCAATTCATAATCCAAACCTGCTTTCATATAATTAAAAGAAGATTTCGCTTGTCAGGAGTGAACAAAAACTATGCATTGGCACAGTTTGTCTATAGAAGAGACTTTAAAAAAACTGGATGTGCAACTAGACTTAGGATTAACCGCAAAAGAAGTTAAAGTAAGGCAGGAAAATTACGGTATCAATATGCTGGAAGCAAAAAAAGGAAAAAGTCTACCGGTAAAATTCTTTTCGCAATTTGCGGATTTTATGATTATCATTTTAATTTTTGCCGCAGTCATCTCCTTTGTTGTATCCTATGTTGACGGAGAACTGGATTTTGTAGATCCGATCATAATCTTATGTATCATCACCCTGAATGCTACATTAGGAGTTATGCAGGAAGCGAAAGCAGAAAAAGCTTTAGAGGCATTAAAAAAAATGTCTGCCCCTACCGCACATGTACTTCGGGAAGGTAAAGTAGCCGTTATCGAAGCCTCCCTATTAGTACCGGGAGACATTCTTTTATTGGAAACCGGTTGCTTTGTTCCGGCTGACGCCCGTCTGATTACCTCGGTCAATTTAAAAGCGGAAGAAGCCTCACTTACCGGGGAATCCCATCCTGTTGAGAAAATGGCAGATGTTAAGCTTCCACCGGATACAAATCTGGCTGACCGGATTAATTTGGTCATGGCAACCAGTATGGTAACATATGGCAGAGGAATTGCGGTAGTTACGGAAACAGGTATGAATACCCAGGTAGGTCATATCGCTAAGCTTATTCTGGAAGATGAAACACCGATGACACCGCTGCAAAAAAGACTCGCGAAAACCGGTAAGGTTCTGGGCATCGCAGCCCTCATTATCTGTGTCATTATTTTTATCATGGGGCTTATTAAGCATCTCCCCGTCTTTGATATGTTTATGACCTCGGTTAGTTTGGCCGTTGCAGCTATTCCGGAAGGTCTTCCGGCAATTGTTACGATTATGCTATCACTTGGTGTACAGAGAATGGCAAGGAAAAATGCCGTCATCCGCAAGCTTCCTGCCGTTGAGACCTTAGGCAGCGCAACCGTAATTTGCTCCGATAAAACCGGTACTCTGACACAAAATGTTATGACAGTGACCGATATTTGCTCTGCGAACAGTAATGAAAAATTAAGCAGTGAATTCGGTAAACTTTTATTATCCCATGCCGCACTCTGCAGTGATGCGATTCTGCAGCTAGATAAAGATATTGTAACGATCAGCGGGGAACCTACGGAAAAAGCCCTTGTCCTTGCCGCTTATCATACGGGCTCGGTGAAATCAGAACTTGATGAATCCTACCAAAGAGTTCATGAAATTCCCTTTGATTCTACGCGAAAATTAATGACCACCGTACATAAATCGACAGATCAGACCTATCGCAGCATTACGAAGGGTGCCTTTGATTTTCTTATCAGCCGCTGTACCTCTGTCTATACAAATGGCACCGAGCATGTAATGACCGGCAGTGATAAAAAACGGATAACCGCATTAAATAATGCGATGACTGCTCAGGCATTAAGAGTGTTAGCTGTAGCCTATAAGAATATTCCCCGAGCAAGTGCACTGTCGGAAGGAGCTGTTCTTGAAAACGGATTAACCTTTCTGGGTCTGATAGGTATGATTGATCCACCCAGAGAAGAAGTAAAGGAAGCGGTGAGTCTATGTAAGCAGGCAGGCATTAAGCCGGTCATGATTACCGGTGATCATATCCTGACCGCAAAAGCAATTGCAAAGGAGCTGGGTATTCTATCCGGAAATAATGAAGCTATTACAGGCGACGAATTATCCCGAATGAGTAATGACGAGCTCAGTCAAAGCATTTCCCGTTACAGTGTATTTGCACGGGTTTCCCCTGAGCATAAGGTTAGGATTGTTAAGGCATTTCAAAGCCGTGGGGAGGTCGTTGCAATGACCGGAGACGGTGTTAATGATGCTCCGGCACTCAATACCGCAGACATCGGATGCGCCATGGGTATTACAGGCACGGATGTTGCCAAGAATGCTGCAGATATGATACTGACGGATGATAATTTTGCGACAATAGTCTCTGCCGTTAAGGAAGGCAGAGGGATCTATGATAACATAAAAAAAGCAGTTCATTTCCTTCTTTCCAGTAACATCGGTGAAATACTCACCATATTTGTGGCCATTCTGTTAGGATTACCAACACCCTTAGTTGCTGTTCAGTTATTATGGGTAAACTTAGTGACCGATTCCCTACCCGCTATTTCCTTAGGCGTTGAACCCTCTGCCAAGGATATTATGCAGAAAAAACCGGTCTCACCACATAAAGGAATGTTTGCCGACGGCCTTGCCTTCCACATAATCTTCGAAGGTCTTTTGATCGGATCATTGGCATTAACCGCTTTCGTGATTGGATTTAAATATTTTGATACCCCTGCACTATTACACTCCCTTTCCGAGCAGCAAAGTCCGAATGCCCTGCCCGGAACCTATATTCCCTGGGTTGGTAGAACCATGGCTTTTGCGGTACTTAGTTTATCCCAGCTGTTCCATTCATTTAATATGAGAAGCGAACATTCCCTTTCACAAATCGGTGTTTTCGGTAATCGCAAGCTGGTATATTCCTTTATTATCTGTTCCTTCCTACAGATCATAGTCATTTCCATACCACAGCTTGCTACGATTTTTCAGGTTGTTCCTCTTTCCATAAGGCAATGGGCTATCGTGCTATTACTATCATTTTCACCGATTTTAATCGTGGAAATCCAGAAGAAATTAAACCACTCAAAAACCGACCGTTAAGATTCGTTTCTGCTTGAAAAATATTCCGATTCAGTATATATTTAAGAGGACAAAATCTTTTTGTGAGGTGTTGGAGTGAACACAAGGAATGAGCAAAAAACTGCACCGATAAAGCCCTATGATGAATCCATGTGGGAAAACTGGTCTATGTATGACAATCTGCCCTATATAAGGGACTTAGATTTACGAGCCGATAAAACCCTCGCAATTGAGAGCGGTAATGTGATTAAATCCTACCGATGTCAGATAAAAGAACCTTATGAGGTAAAGCATTAAACCGTTAGAATGTGCGCCTCCCAGGTGCACTATGACTAAGAGCTGTGTTGTCCTGCACAGCTCTTTTTGTAGGAATGCACAATTAAAGTGTTAAAGGTGTTTTGACACTTTATCCTGCTTGAATTATTAAATTAAGAAAATACCGTTAATAAAGCAGTATATAGTACTGTTTCATAACGGCATTTTTCGTCTTTATGATACTCGACCCTGGAATGGAAAAATATTGTTTTATCTAAATACCTTAAAGGCATCCTTTCCAAGATATCTCGCGTTGCTACCCAGCTGCTGCTCAATTCTTAACAGTTGATTATATTTTGCAACACGGTCTGTTCTTGATGGCGCACCGGTCTTAATCTGACCTGCATTGGTTGCAACAGCGATATCCGCAAGTGTAACATCCTCTGTTTCACCGGAGCGGTGGGAAACAACTGCGGTCCAGCGATTATTCTTTGCCATTTCAATGGCATCCATGGTTTCGGTCAAGGTACCAATCTGATTTAACTTAATTAATACCGAATTGGATACGCCCTGTCGTATACCTTCCGTTATACGGCTGGTATTGGTTACGAATAAATCATCGCCCACCAATTGAATTTTATTACCAAGACGCTCAGTTAACAGCTTCCAGCCCTTCCAATCCTCCTCAGAAAGACCATCCTCAAGAGAGATTACAGGATATTTATTGCAGATCTGATACCAATACTCCACCATCTCGTCAACGGTCTTATACTCACCGGATTTCCAGAATAAGTACTCTCCTTCCCTGCCGGTCTTGGATGCTTCTTCGTACATTTCCGTCGCTGCAGCATCGATTGCTATATAAAAATCTTCACCGGGACGATATCCTGCTGCATCAATTGCTTTCACAATGTAATCAAGAGCCTCTGTATCAGAAGTAAATTTCGGTGCAAAACCACCCTCATCACCGACTGCCGTCACATAACCATCCTTCTTTAATAACTTCTTTAAGGTATGGAATACCGTTGCGCTGTGCTCCAGAGCTTCACTAAAGCTTGTTGCACCCACCGGCATGATCATGAACTCCTGGATATTTAAACTGGAATCTGCATGCTTACCGCCGTTGATTATATTCATCATCGGCACCGGTAAGGTTTTTGCATTTACTCCTCCTAGATAACGGTATAATGGTAAATGCAAGGAATCTGCTGCTGCTTTTGCGATAGCAAGAGATACACCGAGAATTGCATTCGCTCCCAGTTTACCCTTATTATCCGTACCGTCCAGTGCCAACATTTTTGCATCGATATCTGCCTGCTCGCAGGCATCCAGGCCCTTTAATTCGGCTGCTAATATGGAATTAATATTCTGTACTGCCTTTCTAACACCATTGCCCAGATATCTTCCCTTATCATTGTCACGAAGCTCAACTGCTTCAAAGGCTCCTGTGGACGCTCCCGAAGGAACCGCTGCTCTGCCGACACTACCATCCGCTAAGGTAACCTCTGCCTCCACGGTTGGATTTCCTCTGGAGTCAAGTATTTCTCTTCCAACTATCTTTTCAATGACTCTATTCTTCATAATGTTTATCCTTCCTTTCACTTTCAAATTTGACTATTTTATGGCATCTACTTTTTTATTATTTACACAAATTTGGTTAATATTCTTTTCATCCGCATCTCCTTTGGATGTAATGCATTCACAAAAGATTTTTATTTTTATGAAATTAATAAGTTATTACAGTGAGTTGCTGATCCGGTATCGAATTACCATCTTTTATAATAATGGTAAACGTTACTATTATTATATTCTATATGAAACATGCCGGATAATCAAGAGCATCTGCCATAATATTAAAAATATACGTTATTTTTACATTTATACCTAATACTACCATACTTAGCTTTATAAAATTAATATTACATGATATACTATATAAGAATATGCAAAACGAAAATTACTATAAGTGAGAAGGAGAAGATAATGAGTAAAACATTTGATAAGTTACAGCCCTACTTAGAAAAATCAATGGCTTTTCAGACAGCACGAAGCTTATTTGAGTGGGATGATCAAACAACTGCTCCCTTTGAAGCAGCGGATTACACCGCTAAAGTTGTGGGAATCCTGGCTGATGAATACATGAAATGCTTAATCAATGATGATGTCAGAAAGTTGTTGAAAAAATTGCAGGAGGATAAGGAGCAGGAGGATTTAACTGACACCGAGAAAGCCATTGTCAAAGAATTAGCGAAAACATATGAGCAGCTGGAAAGTATCCCCCCGGAGGAATATCGTGCCTATAATGAATTGGCTCCGGTTGCTAACCGTAAATGGATAAAGTCCAAAAAAGATAATAAATATGAAGACTTTGCTCCATACTTAAAAAAAATCATTGATATGAAGAAAAAATTCGCCGGATACCGTGCGAAAGGCGTTAAAGATCCATATGACGTGCTTCTTGGCGACTTTGACGAATGCTTCATGATGTCCGACCTGGATCCATTTTTCGAAAAGATCAAGTCTGAAATCATTCCCTTATTAAAAACCGTTGGTGCTAAAGCAGAAACCATAGATAAGAGCTATAATTTCTTGAACTATGATATCGATAAACAAAAGGAGTTCTGTAAATTTTTAAGCGGGTATGTAGGCTTTGATTTCAACAAGGGTGTTATCGCTGAAAGTGCACACCCCTTTACCATGCAGCTGCATAACCATGATGTGAGAATTACGGACCGATATATGGAGGACAATTTAGAAAGTGCCATGTTCTCGATCATTCACGAAAGCGGACATGCTATATATGAAATGAATGTCGATGACAGTCTAACTCAAACCTTAGTAGGCGGTGGTGCTTCTATGGGTATGCATGAGTCACAATCACGTTTTTATGAAAACATCATCGGGCGAAGCAAAGAATTCTGGGAACCCCTATACGATAAGCTGGTGAAGCTGTATCCGGATAATTTAAGTACTATTTCCTTAGAGCATTTCATTAAAGGGATTAATAAAGCAGCACCTAGTTTCATTCGTACGGAAGCCGATGAACTTTCCTACTGTCTTCATATTATTATTCGTTATGAAATTGAAAAAATGATCTTTCATGACGAGGTAAGTATAGAGGAGCTTCCGAAAGTATGGAATCAAAAATATCAGGAGTATTTAGGCATTACTCCAACCGATGATACTGTAGGCATTCTCCAGGATACTCATTGGTCCTGGGGCGAATTCGGGTATTTCCCTTCTTATGCGGTTGGTACTGCCGTAGCATCGCAGATTTATGCCTGCATGAAAGAGAAAATGCCCCTTGAGGAATATTTAAAAGAAGGCAATTTAATACCCATCCGAGAATTTTTACGGGATTCTATCCACAAATATGGCGCAACCAAGAATACAAATGAGTTTTTACAGGATGTATGCGGCGAGAAATTCAATCCGGATTATTACGTGAATTATTTAAAGGAAAAGTATACGAAGCTTTATGAATTATAAGTCAGAATTTTACCGTATTCCTTGAGCTATGTAAATAAAGCCTATCCACTGCCATTCTTCTTAGATAAATGAAATGATCGATCATTTCATTAGGAAAGATATGCTCTATTTATTTAGAAGCATCAAATATTAATTCATAAGCAAGTTAAAAAGGGCTTATAAAATCTCAGTTGATGATATCTCTGATTTCTTATATGCCCTTTACTAACATCCTATTTGTCCAGGTATATCCGGACCACAGTGAAATAACCCGATCGACTAATTGCTTGAATATTCATCTTTTTGTTATCTTACTAAATGTAACCGATTACCAGTTACTATTGTTTTAAATATAAATAATTTTGCATAAATATAGATTTATGTCTTGCATGTTTGTAAAAAACGTATTATCATGACAAGAAAACAGACCAAGAAATGAGGTAGAATGAATGAAGCTTTGGGGCGGACGCTTTACGAAAGAAACAAATC
>JARBTJ010000035.1 GCA_029240245.1 Herbinix sp. | reverse complement strand
TTTTTAAGAACAATTTAGTTCTCCGGAATTTAGTCTTGCAAGAGATGTGCCGAATCGGAAGTTAAATTTGCAAACTGGAACTTCGGAATCCAATTCAGCCAGAAGACGGTTTTTATTATTATCAAGGAAGCAATATCATGTTTTATGATAAGAAAAGTAAGTCAAGTGTATATTTTTGTAATAGACCCAATTGTAGCCATGGTGGATTAGATGAAGATTGCAGTTCCTTTGCCATGGAGTATATTGGTTATTATGACGGGTATCTATATACCCTTACTGATGACGTAAATAGAATAATTGATCCTCAAACTATAGCAAACAATTATACCCCTCAGAATGTAGTTAATTATTATCTAACCCGTTATAAAGAAGATAGCACTGACAAAGAGATAGTAGCAAAACTGTTTACGCAATATTTTGGTGAAAATGAAAATGGGCAGTTTGTTTCGTCTACTTATATGAATAATTACCTTTTTCATAGAGGCTATTTCTATTATGCCTTAAATTCTGAATACAAAGATGAATCTATATTATTTATAAAGAGATGGAACCTTAAAGAGCAGAAAGAAGAAGTGCTATTCAGCTATAAGCAGGATTCAAATGTAAGGTTTATCAATACATTAAAGGGTTTTGGACCATATATTTATTATATTAATCGCGGACCTTATTCTGATGAGTTTCAGGTTGCTGATGCAAAGCTATGTAGAATTCATATAGATACGGGTAATATAGATGAAATTGATATTGATAGTACATTCCAGGATTATTTTATTGTGGATGGTGACCTATATTATGTGTCAGGGCTGGGTAAAATCCTTTATAAAATGAACATGGATACCATGGAAACGAAAAAGCTAATAGAGATTACGGATGACACATATATTCCGTATTTTGGAAATGTTAATATGGATCAGGATTATATTTATATTGATAATTTGAGTCACAATCTTATAGCGAAAGAAGATTATGATATCGAATGCAGGGTCTTTGATAAGGAAGGTGCACTGGTAGATGTCATCGATCTGGACGGAAATTATTCATGCAAACCAATCGGTGTATCGGGTGATAAACTGATGATTGCCTGGGCATCAAAGGATAATAGATTTGCCTATGACTATTACACCTTGGATAAAAGCCGGATAGGTACGGGGGTACATACATTGGAAAAGTTGATTGAGGCCGCTGATTGAAATCGAATAGGATTGATATTATTTTTCCAATACAGTAAAAATATGATAAAAAATGTTGACAATATCCAAAAAACATAATACTATGTACATAGTTGAATAAATAAACTAATCATATAGTAAAGCATAATAAAAGTCCCTTCAGGTTAAACATAAATTAGATTCATGGTTTATGCTGTGAAGGGACTTTTCTATAGCTTTTATTTAAATTATTTATATGAAAGGCGTGGATATGAAAAAGATAGTTATACTCGTTCTGATCTTTTGTACCATTCAATTTATTGGATGTTCGAAATTAAATAATAATGAGATGCCATCAAACGGTCAACAGAATGCTTATGAAAACGAAGAAAACGGTAATGATGAATTACCGGATAGTTCACAAAGTAAGGATGGAATTAACGATAACAAGGGACTTAGTAACGAGAAAGAAGAGATAAGTATAAAGCCCGTTGATAGCAAATATATTGGAGAAGGATTTATGGAAGGTATTGATTATGATCATACCAGACGGGTATTAGACGAAACAGAGGATGGATACTTCTTTTATGATCAACAAAGCTCACGAATTATGTTTTATGATAAAAACAGTAAAACGAGTGTTGTTTTCTGTAACAAGCCGAATTGTGAACATAATGGATGGTCGGAGGAATGTAGCGCTTTTACCTTTGAGTTTCTGAATAATTATAATGGATACTTATATTCGATTAGTGATGACCAGAAGCGTGGACCACTTAATCCTCTTGAAAAAGAGGAAAAGCTACAACTAAAAAAAGTAAACTACTATCTTACCAGAGTTAAAGAAGATGGAACTGAAAAAGAAAATATATGCAAACTGTTTACGCAATACTTGGAATTAAATGAATCAGGGGAATATGTATCTGCACTGCTAGACCACCGCTATACTATACACAGAGGCTACTTTTATCAAGCTTTTTCCTCTCAATTTAAAGATGAATCTATCATTTATATAAAACGCTGGAATTTAGATAGCGATCACACAGAAGAGGTACTTTTAAGCCAAAAGATTGATGTGAAGGATAGAACTATTTTTGGATTAAAAGGGTACGGCAATTATATATATTTCGTTGAATTAACATATTCTACAGATGATTTTGAAGACAGTGAGTCAAAACTATACCGATTACATATCAATACGGGTGAAATAGAAGAAATTGTTGTAGGTGGTAATTTAATTGATTATTATATTTCGGAAGGTTATTTATACTATGTGTTAAGACCGGGTAACCTTATTTATAAGATGAATATGGAAACGAAGGAAACGAAACTAATTATAGATAATCAGGATGAAACCTATTTGCCCTATGTATCGAATATTATTTTGGATGGGGATTATATCTATTATCAGAATTTATATCACTATCTCTTAAGCAACGAAGAATATGATAAAGAGTGTAGAGTTTATGATTTGGATGGTAATTTGGTCGATACCATTGATATGGACGGGAATTGTACCTATTCAGATGATATATTAGGGGTTTATAATGACAAGCTAATCATTGCCTGGGCTAACGAAGAGAATCCACTTGCTAATTACTATTATACCCTTGATAAAAGCCAGATAGGTACGGGAGTACATAAAGTGGAAAAGATGATAATAGCTCCTGTTAGAGGCAATTGATATTTGGGTGTTTTATAGTTTGATTTAGAACGAATTCAGAAATTCAGAAACTTAAAGAGATTTACCATTATAACACCCTTCGACTTTGAACCTTTACGCTTTGGGATTTTGTAGTATGGTGACCTTTGATTTTCGGTATATGCAAAAAAATTACATATTATTAAGAGAAGTCCCTTCAGTAAAACATTGTAATGTAGGTTATATAATGAAGGGACTTCTTGGTAAGATATTTATTAGGAGGGGCTATTTGAATGAAACGGTTATTAATAATACTATTACTTATAGGATGTTCCTTATCATTATATGGCTGCAATAAACCATCCGATGATAAAGAAGCAGTCCAAAATCTGAATGGAACAGGCGAGTCGGAGGTAAATGTAAATCAGGAAAATGCCGACAAGAATGCTACTGATTATAAGGAATCCTTTCAGGTACAGGATATCGATTTTCAGCCGGTAGACGATAAATATCTGACAGACGTCTATCTAAAAGGCTTGGATTTTAATCCGATCAGGCAGGTGCTGGATGAAACAGAAGACGGTTATTATTATTTTGATAGATTAAGTGGAAGAACTATGTTTTACGATAAAATAAGTAAAACAAGTGTAATATTATGCAATAAGCCTAATTGCGAACATGATATGTTATCTGATGAATGCAGTTCCTATGCAAGCGATTATTTTGGCTATTATAATGGTTATCTCTATACACTGACAGACGATATGAATGCGGAAATTCTAATGAATAATGAATTTGTTACTCCGGAAGTGGTTGATTATTATCTTACCCGGGTAAAAGTGGATGGTACTGACCAAGAGATTATAACGAAGCTGTTTACACAATATTTTGAAAAGATGGATAATGGTCAATATAAATCGTCCGAGTATGCTTATAGCTATACATTTCATAGAGGTTACTTTTATCAATTCTTATGTTCTCAATATAAGGATGAAAGCATTGTATCCCTGAAGCGATGGAACCTCGAGAAAAATCATGACGAAGAGGTGCTCTTAAGCCAAAAGCTGGATACAAAGCTTAGGCTGATTAATGGGCTGCGAGGGTTTGGACCTTATATATATTTTCTTGATAGAAGATATTACTCAGATGACTTACAGGAAAATGATGCGAAGCTATGCAGAGTACATATTGATACCGGTATAATTGAAGAATTGGATATGGATCCTGATTTTCTCGATTATTTTATCATGGACGGATATATGTACTATGTGGTAAAGCCAGGTAATATTGTGTATAAAATGAACCTGGAGACCAAGGAAACAAAGTTGATCATAGATACCGGGGATGATACCTATCTTCCATACCTATCCAATATCACAATCGATGAGGATTATATCTATTTTCATAATCTGTCGCATAATCTTTATGATACGGGAGATTACGATAAGGAATGCAGGGTCTATGATAAGGAGGGGGAGCTGGTCGACATCATAGATCTAGATGGGAATAATATCTTTTATGATAAGGTTATCGGAGTATCGGAGGATAAATTGATTATCGCCTGGTCTTCAGTAGAAAAAGGTATTTCCTATGATTACTATACCCTGGATAAAAGCCAGATTGGTACCGGGGTACATAAGCTGGAAAAAATGATAGAGGCACCTGAGCAAGCTCCATGAAGTATGAGGTGCTGCTGGAAAAGTTTATAGCACCTTTGATACTTAAATCATAGATGTAAAAGAAGGATTGATCTAAAGTGGAGGTAATTTTATGGTTTTGGAAATGAAGGGTTTATCAAAACAATACGGTAGTATTTATGCGTTGAAGGATTTCACTACGACACTGACAGAGGGGGTCTACGGTATCTTGGGACCAAATGGTGCCGGGAAAAGTACCCTGATGAATCTTCTTACGGACAATGTTAAGAGGGACAAGGGTGAAATTCTTTATGATGGACAGGATATCTTAAAGATGGGTGGGGAATTTCGTAAACTTCTTGGTTATATGCCACAGCAGCAGGGGCTTTACGATCATTTTTCTGCAAGAAAGTTCTTATTCTATATGGCAGCGTTGAAAGGCTTATCACGTAAGCAGGCACGTAAGGAGATAGAATTTTTGCTGGAGCTGGTAGGGCTTAATAAGGAGGCACACCGAAAATTAGGAGGCTTCTCCGGAGGTATGAGACAAAGGGTTTTACTTGCGACGGCTTTGCTTGGAGATCCGAAGATATTGATTCTGGATGAACCGACCGCAGGTCTTGATCCGGAGGAACGTATCCGTATCCGTAATTTTATCTCGGAGATAGCACAGAATAAAATTGTTCTTCTTGCAACTCATGTTGTCAGCGATATTGAATGTATTGCTGCTAAGGTACTGTTAATTAAGAAGGGGCAGCTCATGAAAGAAGCAACTCCCTATGAATTGATTGAATCCATTGAAGGAAAAGTAGCGGAAGCTGTATGCACCCTTGAAGAGATTAAGAGTTATCAGGAATCGTATCACATCGGAAATGTGTCCCAGAGGAAGGAGGGCCTTGTTCTTCGGTTGGTTGGTGATGATCTGCCGGAGGCCTTTAGACCGGTAAAAGGGAATATCGATATGGAGGATGTCTATCTGTATTATCTGGAGGGAAGAGCATAATGGGGGAGTTAGGGCGAATATTCACCAATAAAAAAATAATTGGGTTCCTGATCCTATTATTTACTATTAATATATTCTTTCTATTGAAGGATCAGATGGGCAGTAGGAGTTATGATTATACCAGAGAGACGAAGCGAAAATTTGCAGAGCTTCAGAACGAATATAAGGACCGGGATTATCAGGAGCTATATGAAGAACTGACGGTTATTACTAAGAAAAGTGAAGTCTATAATATCCTTACGGCAATTGACAGCTACGACTCTGCAACTGGCGCACCACAATTAACCGAATACTATGATCAGATGAAAAATCAATATGCCAAGGATTATCCGGATTTGGTCGAGGAATATTATGAGAATCCAAAGCTTTATGCAAATGAGGAGCAAAGGATTACCGGAGCAGTTATTTCTAAAATCCATTCGCAGCTTTCATATATACTCAAGGATTATCCGAAAAAGCTGGAAGATATACATAATCAGGCAGTGCAAATGAGTACCATCAGTATTTTTTCAAAGCCCAATTCCTTTTCAAAAGGTAATATTGAAAAGACGGACAAGGAATATGCTGCAATGATGACAAAACCTTTAACCATAGGAAGTGATGAAGCATTTACTATGTTTGTTCAATTTAAAGTAACTGATTATCTGCTTCTCGGATTGATGGTATGCGTTATCATACAATTTTTAAGTGAGAGAAAGAAGGGCCTCTGGAATATCATTTATGCAACGAAACGTGGAAGGTTTTGGCTGGCCTTTCAAAGAAGCGGTGTGATTATATTGGTTGCATTTGCTTCGGCTTTCTTGTTTTATGGGTGTAACCTTTTGATTGGTTTGATCCTGTATGGCGGAACATCTGATTTTGGAAGGATGCTGCAGTCTATCCCAACGTTCCAGAACAATCCGTATCCGGTAACAATCGGTGGATTTGTGCTCCAGTTTATAATGCTTAAGGGTTTGGCATTCGCTTTGATTGGGGTTGCGTCATGGCTTGCGGTATCAGCGTTCCAAAATATGAGCTTTTCCATTCTTGCCATGGCTATGCTGTTAGTAGTGCAATATGCTTCCTATACCTATATTTCGATTTTGAGTAAGTTTAATTTATTAAAATACATTAATCTGTTCTCTTTCATCGATGTGGGAAATAAATACACTTATTATTTAAACTTAAATCTATTTTCCCACCCGATCGGAATCCGAGCTGTAGCAAGCATTACGTTACCAGTGATTTTAGTCGTCTGCCTGGTTATCACATATGTGATTAATGCGAAGAAGCGGCCCGTTCAGGCTCCGAGTGTCTTGGCAAAGCAGTTTGATCGGCTTTTAGCTATACTATCAAAGAGGTCCGGTCATGTGTCACTGTTTCGTTTTGAAGGCTATAAACTTTTCTGGGTCCAGAAGGGGATTTTCTTGCTCCTTATTTTACTTTATCTGGCGTGGAATGCGAAAACCAATCATCAGATATTTTACAGCAATGAAATGTCCATCCGTAATGAATATTATGATGATGCCGGCGGACCTATCACAGAGAAAACGATGGAATTTTTTAATCAGGAGCAGAGTCAGGTGGATGTGCAGATGGCCATGATCTTAGATGCCACAGCCAGATATCTGGCGGATGAGATGAGTTATGAGGAATATTATCCGATTACTTATCAAAGGGAGCAGATATCGTACCGAATCGCTGCGCTGGAGTATATGAAGACGCAGATAGCACGACTAAATGAGATAAAAGAAACCAGAGGGATTGATGTCTGGCTGGTAAATCCATTGGGATACGAAACACTAATTGGGAATGCTTCAGCGACCGGACAGAGAAAAGATGTCCTTACGATTATTCTTTTTATCACCCTGATGGTGGGAAGCTCCATAGCCTATGAAAAGCAAATGAAAGCATTTGCTTTGGTACGGGCGATTGCAAAGGGGCGTCAACCGGTAATTGGTTTAAAAATGTTATGGGCTTTCATTGTTACGTTGTGTGTAGCTCTGCCCATTTACTATACTGCGATTATGAATGTAAAAAACAGTGTAGGCCTGCCCTACTTAAAAGCACCGGTACAGAGCATTGGCATTCTGGAGGAATTTCCGATTGTCATGTCAATCGGTGAATTCATGATTATGGTCTATGCTCTTCGAGTGCTGCTCATGTATTGCATGGCTCTCTTGGCGTTGCTTGTTTCCTCTTATACAAAAGCAAGCAGTGAAGGCATTATAGCAGCGGTCGCTGTAACGACAATACCCGCTGCTTTGGAATATGTAGGTTTTAGACAGATTGCGTATGTTTCATTATTAAAACCTGCGGGGGTCATGGAGATATGGCTTGATAAGGGGTATCAGGGAATTTTGTGGTTATTACCCATGCTGCTTATCCTGGCGATAGGGATAAGTGCAGCTTTACTTTCGAGAAAACGGTGGATATCGGCTGCCCGGAGAGGTGTGTGAGGGTAGAAGGAATGTTTATAATGAATCTCTTAGGTGTCTACGACCATGAATACTTGCTTAATGATTATGGGATCTTGGCATAAAACCTGCTTGACAAATATTAATTTCACGATTATACTTGCATATAATTTAATTTCATAAATGAAAGCGTTGATAAGAAATAGTAGGAATTTGAGTATCCTTACAGAAAGCAACCGGTTGATGAGAGGTGCAGGGAGATGAGTTCTGAATACATCTTTGAGCCTCACACCGAACGGATTTATCCTAGTAGGCTGTTGACGGAACCCTGCACCCGTTATCGTGCTAGAGTATAACCCAGGTAGATATTGGTCTAATCTGTAACCGGATTAATATGTCGGATTTGGAGTACTCAAAAAGGTTGGCTATGTGAGTAGCTGATAAATATGAGGTGGTACCGCGTGAGTTATCCCGCCCTCTAAGCAATTAGAGGAGCGGGATTTTTTAATGCTCAAAAAGCAGAGTTAACATTCATCCTGGTAAGTACCTGTCATATTTACTTATTTAAAAGTTTAAAGATGAAATCGTACTCATGAAGCTTCCTAAAAATATCGCTTATGATATGAAATTGAATAATTATAAGAAACATGAAAGGCGACTGCGAAACTCAAAATCTGTATTAATTGCGCACACAACATATACTACTCCGCAGCGGAAGTTAAGCCCGTAGGAAACGCTTAAGCGGAGTAATAGTATGTGTCGTGTGTGAAATAGCAAAAACTATATTGTTTCGCAAACGCCTAACAAGATATGCATATGAAAGGAAGTGTTAATGGAGGAGAATTTAATATGGAGTGTGAAGTCGTAAATATGGAGGGGGAATTTAATAATGGAGCAAGAAGTCGTAAATATGGAGGAGAATTTAATAATGGAGCGTGAAGTCGTAAATATGGAGGGAGAATGTAATAATGGAGCGTGAGTCGTAAATATGGAGGGAATTTAATTATGGAGCGAGAAATCGTAAATATGTAGAAGATTTAACAAAGGAGCGAGAAGTCATAAATATGGAAGAGAATTTAATTAAGGAGCGTGAAGTTGTAAATATGGGAGGAGAATTAAAAATGGAGCAGGAGTTCGTAAATATGGAGGGGGAGAACATAATAATGAATCAAGAGGATGTAAATATGGTACGAATAGGCGTTATTGTGGAACAAGAACAAGCTGATTTGGAGCGAGAAACTGATGCGAAATTGTCTATTGAAAATCAGATGAAGATTATCAAAAAGGGGACCGCGGAGTTAATATCGGAGGAGGAATTGAGAGAAAAGCTGATCTCTTCCAAGAAGGACGGCAGACCTCTCGTTATAAAGCTAGGTTTAGATCCGAGTGCTCCGGATATTCATCTTGGGCATGCGGTGGTGCTGCGTAAAATCAGACAAATGCAGGACCTTGGTCATCATGCGGTTATCATAATAGGTGATTTTACCGGTAAAATCGGAGATCCAACCGGTAAATCTAAAACCCGAAAAGCACTATCGGAGGAGCAGGTACAGGAAAATGCGAAGACCTATACGGATCAAATCTTTAAAATTGTCGATCCGCATAAAACGACAGTGCGCTTTAACGGTGAATGGTTGTCGAAATTAAGTTTTGATGATGTCATACGACTGGCGGCAAGTACTACCGTTGCAAGACTGATGGAGCGGGATGATTTTTCAAACCGGTACAAACGAAAAGAACCAATTGGACTGCACGAATTTTTTTATCCGCTAATGCAGGCATACGATTCGGTAGAGATTCATGCGGATCTTGAAATTGGTGGAACAGACCAGACCTTCAATATATTGATGGGAAGAAATTTGCAGAGCAGTATGGGAAAAGAACGGCAGATCGCTTTGTTTATGCCTATACTGGAGGGTCTGGATGGTGTGGAAAAGATGAGCAAAAGTCTTAGCAATTACATCGGTGTATTTGAACCGGCAGAAGTGATGTTCAAAAAAGTAATGGAGATACCGGATCACTTGATTTTACGCTATTTTGAACTGGCGACCGATGAACATCCGGATCGTATTGAGGAAATTAGAAATCAGCTTATGGAAGGGCGAAATCCCAGAGATATCAAGCTTGAACTGGCAGAAATCATCACTGGTTTATATCATGGTCCTTTTGGGGTCCAGGCCGCGAAAGAGTACTTCTGTACGGTATTTCAAAAGGGTGAAATACCGGATGAGATTCAGGAATTAGAGGTTCCCTCCGATTGTAGAACCTTAATGAATTTAATACCGGTTCTTGTTGAAAATGGCTTCGTGCCCTCCGGTAGCGAATTTCGAAGGTTGTTGAAACAGGGCGGGGTCCAATGGAATGGGGAGCGAATTACCAACCTAGACTTTGTATTGACGGCCGGTGTAATGAAAATCGGAAAGAAAAAGTTTATCAGAATACAGTAAGGTTACAGTAGTATTTAGCATACAATTTAATTATCTTAAAAAGAAGGCTAATGTGATATATATCTTCAAAGCTTGGAATAACATTTACTTGGAAGCTTGGATCACATTAGTCCTTTGTTATGCAGCCACAAGTACAATTGCGAAATACTATATCGATGCCACAAACATATTGAAAGTCAGTTTGATTATTCAATAAAATGTACATTGATATGTCATGATGTAATTACATAATCTTTTATATTAGTTATTCAATTGCAATATATCTGCAGAACATAAAAACGTTATTAAAATTCGGATGATATATCATATGACAAAAAACAACATAAAAATTAATAATTGTTATAAATGTATTATAATATACTATAAAATGATATATCATGAAAAACAACATATAAAATAGATAAATATGATACTATAGTAATGCTAAATTACCAATATAAACATGAAATATGTTATAAATGAGTACAAATATACAATAAATACGAATTTATAATATTTGTTTTAATGGAATTGCATAAAAATAACATTGACTTGTCAAATCTACACTGCTATAATATGATATATCAATATTGAATTGGAGGCGATTTAGTGTGAAGCTGCATAAACAAAAGGCAGAGCAAAAGCCGCTGGATAGAAGTAATAAATTTAAGAAATTGATTTATGATTTAAAAACCGGTTGGCAATTATACATAATGGCGTTACCTGCAATGCTTTTGCTTTTTCTGTTTGCCTATCTTCCCATGGGCGGATTGGTCATTGCATTTAAGAATTTCAATTTTCGAAAAGGTATATTCGGTAGTGATTGGATGGACCCTTGGTATAAAAACTTTAAGATAATTTTCGATCATAACGATGCCGCTACGAGTGCAATTCGAAATACATTGATCTTAAATTTTATATTCATTGTTGGGGGAACAATTTTTGCATTATCACTTGCATTAGCCTTCAATGAAATTACACATAAATTTTTTAAAAAATTAACGCAGTCCTTAACCTTCTTGCCCTATTTTATCTCAACAGTTGTTGTAGGTATTTTTGTTTCCGGCATCTTTGGATATGACCATGGAACGATTAATTCGCTCCTTGTTAATTTAGGGTTTGATAAGGTGGAATTTTATATGAAACCAAGCTATTGGCCGGTCATCCTTTTAATCGTTAATATATGGAAAGGTGCAGGCTATAGTGCAGTTGTATATCTGGCAACAATAAGCGGAATTGATTCCTCATATTATGAGGCAGCCCAAATAGACGGTGCCTCAAGATGGCAGCAAATGTGGTATATCAGTCTTCCGTTATTACGACCTACGGTAATAATTCTCACCTTGTTAGCGATCGGAAGAATTATGAACGCTGATTTCGGACTCTTCTATAATGTTACCGGTGATATGCCTGTTTTATATTCTGCGACTGATGTTCTTGATACTTACATATACCGTGCTCTGCGTATGACGGGAGACATCGGAATTTCCTCTGCAACGGGCTTCTTCCAGTCGGTAGTATCTTTTGTACTGGTTATAACAAGCAATGCAATCGTCAGAAGATATGAAAAGGATGCAGCATTATTCTAAGCGGAGGGAGGAATAGGTATGAGTAGAAAATTAACATTAGGCAAATTAATGGTTTATTTGTTTGTAGGATTGTTTTCATTGGCATGTCTTTACCCATTTTTGATGGTTATCGGCGGCTCGCTGACTACGCAGTCGGAGGTAACAAATTACGGAATCCGGGTTTTTCCGCATAAGCCTACTCTGGCAGCCTATAAAGCATTGTTTATCAACCGATCAGCAATTATTAGCGGTTATAAGGTTACAATTTTTGTTACGGTAGTTGGAACAGCGATGTCACTGTTTGTAAATTCCATGATGGGTTATGTATTGTCCAGAAAGAAATTAAGATTTCGTAGATTTATTAATCTATACGTTTTGATAACGATGCTGTTCAGTGGTGGTATGGTACCGTGGTATATGGTGTGTGTCCATTACCTTCATCTGAAAAATCATATTTGGGCGTTGATTATACCAAGTATGTGCAGTGCCTGGTACATATTCCTGCTTCGTAATTATTTTACGGGAATTCCAGAAGAAATGTATGAATCGGCAAAAATCGACGGGGCAAGTGAAATTACCATATTCCTTCGAATTTATCTGCAATTGTCAAAACCGGTATTAGCAACCGTTACCCTGTTTACTGCTTTAGGGTATTGGAATGACTGGTGGCTAGGACTTATGCTGATTGAAAAATCGGAGATGCAGCCTTTACAGATGTTACTGAGGAACATTATTTCCAACATTCAGTTCTTACAGACAATGCAATCCTCTCCACAGATTCAACAGCTTATGGCTACGATACCCGGAGACGGAATTAAAATGGCTTTGGTAATTATCACAACCGGGCCCATCATATTACTATATCCTCTTTTACAGAGATATTTCATTAAGGGTATTATGGTTGGCGCGGTAAAAGGTTAAAGGTTATTGCATAGGGACATTTTTTGTTCCGATTGTAATGATAAAAACTATATTAAAAAAGGGAGTGTGATTTATGAAAAAAAGATTTACCTTTATTGCACGAATAGTATTATGTTTAGTATTAATCAGTGCAATGCTTGTTAGCTGTTCCCCTAAGAGTGAGGGCGATAGTGGGAACGATTCCGATGGTGGCAGTCAAAATTCATCGGGAAAACTTGATCCGGTTACTTTGCATTTCATTTTCTTCGGTGATAAGAAAGCCGAAACAGATGCAGTTTGGGATGCAATCGCAGAGTACACAAAGGATACCTTAAATGCTACCTTTGATGTTCAGTTTATTGCCGGTAATGATTACAAGGACAAAATTTTAGTAAAAGGTTCCACCGGTGATGTTTGGGATTTGAACTTTGATGGTGACTGGCTTAGCTATTACCAGATGGTAGGCAAGGATGCATACATGGTTCTGGATGATTTATTACCGGAATATGCGCCAACCTTATACGCAAAATATCAGGAAAGCGGAGCGATTGAAGCTGCTAAGAGTAAGGGACATATCGTTGCGGTTCCCTGGACCATGGTTATGAATAACAGACCATTATTCCAGTGGAGAGGTGACTTAGTAGAAGAAGCTGGTATCACAGTGGATAAGGATAGCTTTGAAACCGTGGAAGATATCGATGCTTTACTTGCTCAGATGAAGGAAAAATATCCGGATAAGAAGATTGTAGAAAACTGTGGTTTCGACATGTTCAGAGCTAAATATAATTTAATGGATATTGGACATTCTTTATCTGTAGATTTAAATGATCCTGAATTAAAGGTTATCCCGATTGAATCCACTCAGGCTTATTTAGAAAGAGCTCAATGGGCTGAAAAATGGCAGGATGCCGGATACATGTGGAAGGACATCTTAACGGATAAATTAGATCATAACGATTTAATTAACCAGGGATTATTGATTTCTAAATTCGGTACTCATGAATTTGCAAATCAGAACAGAGCTTGGGTTGAAGAAGGAGCTCGTTGGGATTATGCATATGTATATGAGGATGGATTATTTGCAAACAGAACACCTCTTGCAAACGTAGTAGCAATCAGTGCAACCTCTGAAAATCCGGAAAGAACTCTTATGTTCTTAAATATGCTGGAAGAAGATCAGAAATTGTACGATATGGTTCATTATGGTATTGAAGGTAAAACTTACGTGTTAAACGGCGAAGAAGCTGTGTTCCCGGAAGGCATGAATGCATCCAACTCCAATTATATGGAATGGGGCGGCCGCTGGGCACTTTGGAAACCACAATTTATGCGTCCTGATGCTTCTTATTCCGAAGGCTTCTGGACAAGAGAAAAAGAAGCTGCAGTTGGCAATCCTAAGAACGTAGTATCTCCTCTCGAAGGTTTCAGCTTTGATATTACAGCAGTGAATACCGAAGTTTCCAGAAGAGATCAAATCTATACCGATGCGGATAAGCTTCTTGATGTAGGTCTTGGTGACGGAACTGCTGAGGAAGTTGTTCAGAAATTAATTGAAGACCAAAAGGCAGCAGGTCTTGATATAATCGTTGCTGAAGCACAGAAACAGATTGATGAATTCCTTAAAGGTAAAAAATAAAAACCTTATCTTCGCCGGAACAGTAGTTCCGGCGAAGAGTTTAATAAAGATAAAAAAATTACTATTTATTCCAGTTACAGATAATATCTACTAGCAAGTGGTTATATTCATCAATGAATTATTAATTACTATTAGTAAGAACGAATAAAAACTAATATGAACGAAGAAAAGAAAAAGAATAAAAGAATAAAACGAATAAGAACGAATAAAACGAATAAGAACGAATAAAACGAATAAGAACAAATTAGATGAATAAGAAAAAAGAACGATTAAGAACAAATTAGATGAATAAAAAAAAGAATAAATAAGAGCAAATTAGATGAATAAGAAAAAAAGAACAAATAAGAACAAATAAAAGAATGATCAAAGCAGATTTACAGGTTCCGCAAAACTTAATCACCACATAGTTTTTATGGCCTTTTCTTTAAATAAGCTATATAAAATTGGGAGGGGAACTAATAATCATATGGCAAAAGATAAAAAGAAACCGACAGTTATCGTAAAAGAACAGAAGAAACCGGTAATTATAGCAAAAGAAAAAGGGAAACCGGAAAAAAATACAAAGGGTAAAAAGAAATCATTTATTACATTTTTGACGTTACGGAATAAACTGATAATTTCCTTCATTATTCCTATATTATTTATTTTAATATTGGGTGTCATATCTTATCGGAAGGCTTCTGAAGGTATGATATCAAATTATGAATTATCCACAAATAATTCGATCCAAATGGCAGTAAAATATCTTGAGTTCGGATTTGCATCCATTGATGCAACCTCGAAGCAATATGCAGTGGATGAGAATGTTTTAAATTTCATCTTAGATATGTATCAGAATGATACCATTAATGAGTCGCTGACCTATGACAAAATTAAGAGCAGTATTATGGCAGAAACGGTTGTAGATCAATTCGTAAAGGATATACATCTCATAACCGATGATAAATATATAACTACAGTCAATGTACCTACCTTGAATAAGGGCATTTTCATTGAGGAGTTAAAGGAGACAGCGGAAGGCTCCCAATTAGCAGATAGCTCAACGAAGGCGTATTGGGTTTCATCCCATCCGACTGTTGATGCGAAATATTCAATATTAAAACCGGAATATGCAGTTTCCTTAATTCGTTCGATTGAAAATGGAAAGGCATGTCTTATAATTGACATTAATAAGGAAATAGTTAGTGATATACTGGATAATCTTGATCTTGGAGAAGGAAGCATTACCGGATTTATTGCTAGTGATGGGAAGGAAGTCCTTCGTGGTCAAAAGGAAGGCTTTTTGTTTCAGAATGAAAACTTTTATAAAAATGCTATAATCAAGGATAATGAAAGTGGATCTGACTATGTGAATTATGAAGGTAAAACCTATCGATTCATGTACCGCAAAGTGGGGAATACGAATTTCTATGTCGGAGCATTAATACCTAAGACCGTAATCATGAAGCAGGCAAATGAGATAAAGAATATAACCGTTTTCATTGTAACCTTGGCTTGCTTGATTGCTGTTTTCATCGGTACCTTTATATCGGTAGATTTAGATAAAGGTATTAAAAAAATCATGCAACTGTTAAATCGTGTTGCTGAAGGTGATCTGACTACGGACTTTAAAATGAGTCGTAAGGATGAGCTTGGTGTACTGGCAGATAGAATTTCATACACGCTGCATAATATGAAGCAGTTAATTCTTAAGGTGGAAAGTGTAAGTACATTAATATCCGCTTCTGCACAACGGTTGGCAAGTTCCTCAGGATTGTTATCGGATTCAACTGCGAATATTTCGAGTGCGATTGACGAGATCGACCAGGGAATCGGTAGACAGGCAGAGGATTCTCAAAGCTGTGCACTGGAAATGGATACACTATCGAAAAAAATAAATCTGGTGAATACCAATTTAAAAAATATGGAAGGTTTAGCAGATGAAACCAAAGCAATGATTAACCAAGGTATTGGTAAGATGGAAAACCTTTCCCAACAGACATCAGAAACAACTGCGATTACCAAGAGAGTTATGGATAATATAACCTTACTCGAAAATAAATCGAATTCCATCAGCAGAATTATCAGTACAATCAATGAAATTGCTGACCAGACTAATCTGTTATCTCTAAACGCTTCCATTGAGGCGGCGAGAGCAGGTGATGCCGGTAGAGGCTTTGCTGTCGTAGCGGAGGAAATTAGGAAGCTTGCAGAACAATGTCTGAATGCTGCCCGCGAGATAAAAAATGTGGTCGGGGAGATTACGCAGCAAACATTGGATACAGTAACAATAGCTAAAAAATCGGATGATATCGTTGAACTCCAGGCAATTACTGCGAATAACACCATTGAAGCATTTCATAGTATGAATTCAAGTGTTGAAGAGTTGCTGAAAAATGTAATAATGATCGGCGAAGATGTACAGAATATGGAAGGTTCCAGGGAAGGTACTCTTAATGCTATCGAGAGTATCTCCGCAATTTCAGAAGAAACCTATGCAACCTCTCTTACCGTAAGTAATACGGTACAGGATCAGGTTACCTCGGTACAAAACCTGACAGAAGTTTCTGTTGAATTGAATGAAAATGCAAAGGCTCTGGAAGAAGCGGTGCATCAGTTTAAAGTTTGATATTCCCAAACCTCTACTTGATATTAATAGAAAAGAGATGATTGCGTATATGATTATCATTTGGTAGGATGAAACTCTAAAATGATAAACACAGTAATTCGCAATCATCTCTTTTATCGTGGGTCTTTATTGGCTTAGCTTTTTTAAATCCATATAAAACTCCGGATAGGAGATTTCAACACATTCTGCATCCTCTATGACCGTTTTACCCTCCGCCATTTGACTGGCAATCGCAAAGGACATAGCGATGCGGTGGTCCGATTTACTCTCGATGGAAGCACCGTGTAGTGGCTTGCCACCGTTAATGATGAGGCCATCCGGAGTAGCAGTAATATCAGCACCCATCAGGGATAGATTTTTTGCCATCACATCGATTCGGTTTGATTCCTTGACTTTAAGTTCCGCTGCATCCTTAATTATAGTCTGTCCTTTGGCAAAGCAGGCAAGAATAGAGATAATCGGAATTTCGTCGATCAACGTAGGGATAATGCCTCCACTGATTTCGATACCGTGAAGCTCGCTGTGGCGAACGACTATATCAGCGGTTGGCTCCCCACCGGTACCTTTTATATTTTCCAAGGCGATATTCGCGCCCATTTCTCTGCAGACTCTTAAGATACCATCTCTGGTAGGATTGATTCCTACATTTTTGATTAGAATTTCGGAATTGGGAACAATCAATCCGGCAGCTATAAAATAAGCAGCGGAGGATATGTCACCTGGGATTTCGATTTTTCTCCCGGTTAAACTAGGTTCCGGTTGAATTGATGCAGTATTTTCGGTCGAACTGATTTTTGCACCGAATTCTGACAACATAAGTTCCGTATGATTTCTGGAGAGAGAAGGCTCTGTCACGGAGGTTTCTCCATCGGCATACATACCGGCTAATAAAATACAGGATTTGACCTGAGCAGATGCTACCGGAGAGGTATAATGAATACCTTGCAGCCGGTTGGTCTTAACTGAGGAGCCATTCATCTTTAAAGGAGCGCAGTCATTTCCATTAAGGCTTGCTATATCGGCTCCCATCATTTTTAATGGGGTCATAATTCTTCCCATCGGCCTTTTTTGGATGGATTCATCTCCGGTGATGGAAGTCTCGAAGTTCTGACCGCTTAAGATACCGGAAATTAAACGTACCGTAGTACCGCTGTTCCCGGCATCGAGAATCTGACCCGATTGTTTTAAACCGTGTAACCCTTTTCCGTATATGGTAACCTGACCGCGTTCAGTATGGTTGAGGATTTCTATTCCCAGCTGTCGGAAGCATCGAATAGTAGAGAGGCAGTCAGCTCCCTGCAGGAAGTTAGTAACCTCCGTCCTGCCATTAGCCAAAGCACCGAACATGACAGCTCTATGGGAAATGGATTTATCACCGGGTACGGTCACCTGACCCCTTAAGGGACCTTTTTTTTGTAGTATCATTCATCATTCTCCCCTGCATTTTATTATCTTTCATAGATCATATAATTGTATTTTCTTAATAATGAAGTGGCCTTTTCAGAGGCGTCTTCCTCATAAAATTCAATTCGCAGTACTCCTTCTTCAAATTCTCGGTTATGAATAATTCCGATATTCTTAATGCTGATCTGATTGCTTGCAAGCATAGTGGCGATCGTTGCAATGGCTCCGGCTTCATCCATGATATCCATATAGATTTCATGGATTTTCTTAAGTAAACCAGCGGATTTATTTGGTATTGAATTGCGGTATGTTCCGGCGATATCAAACATTTCGTATAGGTAATCACCATCCGAAGAAGCTAAGGCCTCCGAGGCGTTACTTAAGTACTGTATGTAACGATCCAGTAAACGTTTGATACTATCTGCATTGGTCAAACAGATGTTTTGCCACATGATGGGTGAGGAGGAGGCAATACGTGTAATATCTTTGAAACCACCGGCAGCGAGTGATCTCATCTTTTCTGCTTTATCATCCGAACATTTGACCAGATTCACAAGCTGGGCTGCTATGATATGAGGGACATGGCTAATGGCAGCCGTAATTTCATCGTGCTCTTTGGCATCTAAAAGGATGGGGATGGAGCCCATCTTTTCTACAAGGCCAAATAAAGTCTGGGTCATAATGACCGGCGTTTGCTCGGTCGGAGTCAATATATAATAGGAGTTCTCCAAAAGCATGGCATAGGAGTTGAGATAGCCGGTTTTTTCTGAACCCGTCATCGGGTGACCGCCGACAAATTGATTCTTTAGGTTAAGCGCCTCTACAGCAGCATGTATATTACCTTTTACACTTCCCACATCAGTTAAAATACAGGTGGGCTTTATGATGGGCTTAAGTTCCTTTAAATATTTAATGTTCGACAGGACAGGTGCACACAGGAAAATGATATCGCAATCCGGTAACCCGGAACTAAGGGAAAAGGTAACTTCATCGATAACTTCGTCAGAAAGTGCTGCTTTTAAGTCGGTGCTGGGTGAGTCCTTATGATAATCATAGGCGATGATAGAATATCGTCTACTGATATTCTTTAAAGCTCGGGCGATGGAGCCGCCGATTAACCCAAATCCGATAAAACCTATCTTAAAATCATCTGTAAAATCACTCTCTGAAGTGTTCATTGTTATCTCCGATCTGCCGTGGATAAACGGCACATAAATTTATTTATTGATTGGTAGTCTTAATATTTTTTACCCATGAGTTCAGCTAATGGCTTTAAGCCTTTCGTGAGGTCCTCAAATTGGTCAAAGGTCAGGGACTGGGGTCCATCCGATAATGCACAGGAAGGATTCGGATGGGTCTCGATCATCAGACCGTCTGCACCGGCAGCTACGGAACTAAATGCGAGTGGCTTAACATAAGCACGCACTCCGGTTGCATGGCTGGGGTCCACAATAATCGGAAGATGGCTTTTTTCCTTGATCACAGGAACTGCGCTGATATCTAATGTATTTCTGGTTGCTGTCTCAAAGGTACGGATGCCTCTTTCGCATAAAACAACGTTAGGATTGCCTTCGGCAATAATATATTCGGAGGCATTTAACCATTCATCAATAGTAGCAGACAATCCTCGTTTTAATAACACCGGAAGACCCGTTTTACCAGCTTCCTTTAAAAGATAAAAGTTTTGCATGTTTCTTGCACCAATCTGAAGCATATCTACATATTTAACTGCTGCCTCAATTGCATTCAAACTGGTTACCTCACAAATGACAGGAAGACCGGTTTCCTCTCTGGCGTCCTTCATATATTTTAGACCCTCCTCCTCTAAACCTTGGAAAGCATATGGAGAGGTTCTTGGCTTATAAGCACCGCCGCGAAGAATTTGTGCACCTGCTTTTTTAATCGCATGAGCCGTTTCCAGCAGCTGTTCCCTGCTTTCAACCGCACAGGGGCCGGACATTATTACAAGTGAATCACCACCGATTACCACATTTCCTACCTTAACCTTCGAGGGTTCCGGGTGGAATTTTCTGTTTGCTAGTTTATAGCTTTCGGTTACAGCCACAATTTTATCAACATCCTCAAATATCTCTAAGTTTTGGTCCTGGAGCTTTGTCTTGTCGCCAACCACTCCGATAATCGTAACTTCTTTACCGGTTGATATGTGGGCATCCAATCCTTTTGACTCGATAATATTTTTAATCCTTTGGATGGATTCTGTCTTTGCCTTTGGTTTCATTACAATAATCATAATAATTCGTCCTTTCCGGTATATAAATACATGATTTTATTTTATATGAGTAGATAAATCTACTGAATAAGTTGGAAATAATAATAAAACACTATTTGGACATTACCAATTCTAAAATGATAGTGTTATGGTCTTTTGGATGATAGAACTTACCTAAGAGTAGAGTTTGCATCCTGTTTTGCCATTATACTCTGATTATTATTCAGTGTCAATACTGTATTGCTTTAAAGCGTTACGGTTTAAAGTGGAAAAGAAATTTAACTTTGGATATATTTACATAAAACTATTGTAAAAGTTCCCTTCCTCTAGTAAAATATACTAAGAGGTATTTATCACAGATAATAAAAGGTAGCGCATCATGATTCATTGGTACGTACAAACAGGACAACCTGTTGGGTATTTGTGATAAAGTGACTAGTAATAGACCTCTGAACAATTTAATAATAGGAGGCTTTGTTACTACTCTACTACTTACTACTATAAAATGTATTGGAGGAAGTCAGTATGAATGTTTATACTTCGGAAAAGATCCGCAATGTTGTTTTGTTAGGCCACGGTAGCTGTGGCAAGACTACTTTAGTCGAAGCCATGGCGTATACAACAGGGATACTCAAACGTCAAGGAAGAGTGGAAGAGGGAAATACAATCAGTGATTACGACAAAGAAGAGCAGAAGAGATTGTTCTCCATCAGTACAACTGTAGTACCAATGATATTTGAAGACACAAAGATTAACTTTTTGGACACACCGGGATATTTTGATTTTGTCGGTGAGGTAGAGGAAGCACTCGCAGTAGCTGATGCAGCAGTAATTATTATTTCAGCCAAAGCAGGTGTTGAAGTAGGTACGATGAAAGCTTGGGATTTCTGTGAGAAATTTCATTTACCAAGGATTTTCTTTGTAACAGATATGGATGATGATAACGCAAGTTATCGCGAAGTAGTAGAGAGATTAACCGAACTTTATGGTAAGAAGATTGCTCCATTTCATATTCCCATCAGGGAAAATGAAAAATTTGTTGGTTTTGTCAATGTAGTTAAAATGGCAGGCAGACGATTTACAACTGCAAGCAATTATAATGAATGTGAAATTCCTGATTATAGTAAAGAAAACCTTTCGAAGTTCAGAGAGATTTTGCTTGATGCTGTAGCAGAGACCAGCGATGAATTGATGGAAAAATATTTCGCCGGTGAAGAATTTACACAGCAGGAAATATCTACAGCACTTCGAAATAATGTGATAGATGGCTCTGTTGTTCCGGTAATGATGGGCTCGGGTGTGAATGCGCAGGGTACTACAATGCTTTTACAGGCAATAGAAAAATACTTCCCAGATCCATCGAGGAGAAATGTTACCGGTAAGAATGTTAAGTCGGGAGATGTTTTTGTTACGGATTATGATGAAACGAAGCCTTTTTCAGCAAGAGTATTTAAGACAATTGCCGATCCTTTTATCGGAAAATTCTCATTAATAAAGATTTGTTCCGGTATATTAAGATCCGATTCCTTAATTTATAATTCTAATAAGGAAACAGAAGAAAAGATTTCAAGGCTTTATGTTTTAAGAGGTAAGGAACAGATTGAAGTAAATGAACTTCATGCTGGAGATATCGGAGCTATCGGTAAATTGTCAGATACGGTTACCGGTGATACCCTTTCCACGAAAGCGATTCCGATCGTTTATGATCGTATTGAAGTAGCTACACCATATACCTATCAGCGTTTTAAAACCAAGAATAAGGGTGATGATGATAAGGTTTCCCAGGCTCTTGCGAAGCTGATGGATGAGGATCTTACCTTAAAGATGGTAAATGATAAGGAAAATAGGCAGACACTGTTATACGGAATAGGCGACCAACAATTGGAGGTTACCGTAAGTAAGCTGTTCTCTAAATATAAAGTAGAGATAGAAATGATGAAACCCAGAGTACCTTTCCGTGAAACGATCCGCAAAAAGGTCAGAGTACAAGGCAGACACAAGAAACAATCCGGTGGTCATGGTCAATATGGTGATGTTCATATAGAATTTGAGCCTTCCGGCGATTTGGAAGCTCCTTATGTATTTGAAGAAAAGGTATTTGGTGGTGCGGTTCCAAGGAATTACTTCCCTGCTGTGGAAAAGGGAGTTGCAGATTGCGTATTGAAAGGTCCGGTTGCCGGATACCCGGTGGTTGGTTTAAAAGCTACCTTAGTTGACGGTTCCTACCATCCGGTAGATTCCTCTGAAATGGCATTTAAGCTGGCAACGGTTCAAGCGTTTAAACAAGGATTTATGGAGGCTTCCCCGGTTCTGATGGAACCAATTGCATCCCTAAAGGTCGTTGTACCGGATAAATTCACCGGTGATATTATGGGTGACTTAAACAAACGCCGCGGTAGAGTACTTGGTATGAATCCGATTCAAGGAGGAAAACAGGAAATCGTCGCAGATATACCTCTTTCCGAATTATACGGATATTCCACCGACCTTCGTTCCATGACCGGTGGCATCGGTGATTTCTCCTACGAATTCAACCGCTATGAGCAGGCTCCTTCCGATGTTCAGCAGAAGGTAATTGAAGAAAATGCAAAGGAAGAAGAGAGCGAAGCTTAATACTGGATGTAATAGCTTATATTAATTCTTAGTGAGAGCTGCAAAATAGATACAAAATAGATACAAAATAGATACAATTAATAATAATTCATAATTATGAATTGACTTGTTGCCTCATTTTGATTAAAATAAAAGGTAATTACGAAACTCATATTCTGTGTTGTGTGCGCAATAGCAAAAACTATATTAATTCGCAAATGCCTTTACAATAATAATACGAATAATATCTCCGCTCCTACTTGTCTTATTTTTTTTAATTAATATGATAATAGGAGCGAAGATTTTGTCCTGGGAAGTAATTATCTCAATTAATTTATTTTAAATTATTTTTGTATATACTAAGAGAGATAAAGTTTCTCTTTCTATATAATAAAACATTTTACAAAAGGAGAGTATTTATGGAAAAGTTTTTCAAGCTCAAGCAGCATGGGACTACTGTTTCGAGAGAAATAATAGCCGGTGCTACCACCTTCTTTGCGATGGCGTACATTATCTTCGTTAATCCAGCCATGTTATCTCAAAATGGAGTATTAATGCCGTTCAACGCAGTATTTTTGGCAACAATTATAGCAGCCGTTGTAGGTACCTTAGTAATGGGTCTGTTTGCTAATGTTCCTTATGCACAGGCACCTGGTATGGGATTAAATGCCTTCTTCGTTTATACCGTATGCTTTGGTTTGGGTTTTAAATGGCAGGAAGCCTTATTGATGGTGTTTATTTGTGGTATGATCAATATTCTCATAACAGTAACTAAGCTACGTAAATTAATTATTAAATCCATTCCAGCAAGCTTACAGCATGCCATTGGTGGTGGTATCGGTGTATTCATAGCTTATATCGGTGTGAAAAGTGCAGGGCTTTTAAATTTTGTTGCAGATCCGAAAACTTATGTTCCGGCAGTACCTACAGATTTGATTGATCCTGCAACCCATGGTATTATAGCAAATAGTGCTATTGTGCCGGGACTGGTAGAATTTAATAAACCTGGTGTATTATTAGCTATGATTGGTATCACTTTAACCTTCATTCTTTTGGTTCTTAAGGTAAAAGGTGCAATTTTTATCAGTATTATTGCTACTACCGTTATTGGTATTCCGATGGGTGTTACTATTATTCCTGAGGCAGGAACTACAACAGGTATCGGGGAGGTTTTTAGTGATTTGGGACAGACCTTCGGAGCTGCATTTGGTAAGGATGGACTTGGTTCATTGTTTGGTGATGCTTCCAGAATTCCTACTGTAATAATGACAATCTTTGCATTCAGCTTATCTGATACCTTTGATACCATTGGTACCTTTATCGGTACAGGCAGAAGATCTGGTATCTTTGATGAAGCAGATGAGAAGGCTCTTCAGGAAGGTAAAGGCTTCAAATCCAAGATGGACAAGGCTTTATTTGCGGATTCTATCGCAACCAGCCTTGGTGCTTTATTTGGTACCTCCAATACTACAACCTATGTTGAAAGTGCAGCAGGTATTGAAGCAGGCGGACGTACCGGTTTAACCTCCGTAGTTACGGCATTATTATTCATCGTAAGTATCTTCCTTGCTCCTATTGTAGGCATTGTTCCCGCACAGGCTACCGCTCCGGCATTGATTGCTGTTGGTGTTCTTATGTTGGCTTCTTTCAAGGATGTTGTTTGGACTGACCTTGAGGATGCTATTCCTGCATTCTTTGCAGCAATCTTTATGGCTTTTTGCTACAGCATTTCTTACGGTATTGCAGGCGGATTTATTTTCTATTGCATAATTAAATCTGTAAGGGGTAAATTCAAAGAAATCAGCCCTGTTTTATGGGTAGCAGCAGGTATGTTCCTGTTGAACTTCATTGTTTTAGCAGTTATTAAATAATACTTTCTTTCTTGTTTGAAATAAGATATAGAATAAATGAATAGATAAGAGGCAAGTCATTTTAAGATATACCGTTTATGAGTGGTAAGCGGTAGCTTATTGGAGGACTTGCCTCTTTATATACATTTAGCGAGGCTATTTACATATACTTTCATACGAAACCGGAGGGAGACTATTATTATGCTCCAGCCGGGTGCATAATGCGCCATAACAAGTCTGTTAAGGGAATGGGATGATACCATATTAGCAATCAATCCATAGGATGAAAAATATATCAATGATTAGGGCCAGGCATTCTACGAAAAATATGAAAGGAACGAAACGGGCATTCTTATCAACTACGGATTACAAACCACAGCGAAAGAGAACATAAATTTGTGTCGCCAATCAATAACACTATTAATTGAAGAATATTTTCGGTGTACACGTTTTATATAATCATTAGGCTCTTGGTTAATGGATTCATAGATAAAATAAGGTAATTATATGCAGTATGTATGGATCTTCTTATTGTTATTTCTTTTATGTGTTTATGAAAAGGTATGGAAAGAAAATCTTAAAAATAACGCCAACTATCAAACCTGATAATTGGCGTTTATAATAATAACCGTATGTTATTGATTCATTATACTAATTATATTTATATTAATTCTTTTCTTCCTCAATAACATTATCTTTACCTGTTGGAAGTATGAGTGCTAATAATATACCTACAATAGCCGCTAAAGCAAGACCGGAAATTGTAACAGTATCAGTGATAGGGATTTGATTACAGCCAATTCCTAATACAAAGATTAAGGCGGCGATCATTAAGTTTCTACTGTTACCAAAGTTAAGTCTTGAGTTAATGAGGATACGCACACCAACAGAGGATATCATACCATAAAGTACGATACTGATACCACCGGTTACTGGGCCGGGGATACTGGTTACAAAACCACCGAATTTACCGATGATACCTAATACGATCGCTACCCACGCCGCAATTCGGATGACAGAAGGATCATAATTTTTTGTAACAGCAAGTACACCGGTATTCTCCCCATAAGTAGTGTTAGCAGGTCCACCTAATAAACCGGCTAAGGAGGTTGCAAGACCATCTCCTAAGATAGTTCTATGGATACCAGGATCTACCATGAAGTTTTTACCAACCACCGCACTGTTTGTTGTAATGTCACCGACATGTTCAATTAAGGTTACTAAAGCGATTGGTGCTATTGCTAAAATAGCATCTAATTTAAAGGCAGGTAACTGGAATAATTGAGCACGGATATTTGAATCCATTAAAGAGATAAACTCGGATTCTTTTACTGGAGTTAAATCAACAAAACCTAGAGGGATACATACAATATATCCGATAATGATAGCGAAAAGGATCGGCATTAAATTATATATTCCTTTCGCAAATACCGAAATACAAATTACTGCAGCAAGAACAATTACGGTTACCAATATTGCTTTCAAACTGAATACGCTATCACCGGCATCATTTTGTACATAAAACGCACTGTTGATAGCAACTGAACTGAGACGTAAACCAATTACGATGATAATGGGTCCTGTTACAATTGGGGGCAATAGCTTATTGACCTTTTCATAACCTACTAGTTTTATCAACAGTGAAAAAATAGCATAAATAAGACCTGCAATAATAAGTGCTCCTTTTACTGACGCAAGCTTTTCTAAATAATCAGCATCTCCAATCCTGGATTCACCTATAACAGCCATAATACCGCCCATGAATGCAAAACTAGAGCCTAAAAAAACAGGGACCTTTTTCTTCGTTATTAAATGAAATAACAAGGTTCCTGCTCCGGCACTAAATAATGTAATTGAGGTACTAAGCCCTGTTAATGCGGGTACTAATACCGTGGCACCAAACATAGCTAATACATGTTGTAAACCAAGTACAATTTTTTTGTTAAGTGTCTTTTCTTGCATATTTTTCTCCTTTTGAATTTTATTTGGTTAATATATCCATATAAAAGTTTAACCTTATAAATTTTACTGCATTTCTTATGAAAAATCAATAGGTATTTTTAATTTTCATAAATTTGTATTATTTTAATTAGAAGCAATCATTTGTGATATAATAATAGATACTAATTATTACATATAAGAAAAGGAGAGTATGGACATGAAATCAAATAGAAAATTTCAAATCAGTCTAGTCGGCTTATCTTGGTCCGTAATTCGTTATATATTTACAGCACTATGTTTAACGGTTACTACATTGATCATAGCTTTTTCCATTCAATTTTCGGATGATGATTATACAAAATGGATTGTAACCTTCGTAGTCGGAGCATTTTTAGGATTAGTGTCTCAGGCTGTACATGAACGGTTTTTTATAAAAACATCACACCGTTTGGTACTCATAGGCATTGCTGCCGTTCTAACAATTATTTATTATTTCATCATATCCGGTCAGGCTGAAATGGATACAAAAGTAGCTTTGAGGACTATCATACTGTTATTTGCAGCCTTGATTGCTTTTCTTTGGATACCTGTGATCAAAAGTAAAAGGAACTTTAATGAAAGCTTTATGGTGGCATTTAAGGCGTTTTTTGTAGCTGCATTCTTTGCTGGTGTTATGTTATTAGGGATTGTACTTACTTTCCTAGCTATTAATGTTTTGATAACCAAAGTGGATGAAAAACTTTATCAGCATGCGGCGAATCTAATCTTCGTTTTAGTTGCACCATTATATTTCCTGTCTCTGATACCTATCTATCCGACAGGAAAAGAGAAGAACCGTACAGGTGAAAATCTACAGGACAGCGAAGAGAATCAATTAAACAGTGAAACCAAGGAATCGTACCCCAAAAAGGTCTCAGAATCTAATGAAGAGAAGTTGTTAAAAGCTACGACAGCAACACGATTTTTAGAAACCTTATTATCCTACGTAGTAATTCCTGTTACTGCTGTTTATACAGTGATTTTGCTGCTTTATATTGTAATGAATATTACCGGCAGCTTTTGGACGGATAGTCTGCTAGAGCCGATGCTGGTAACGTATTCTATTGTTGTTATTGTGGTTTACTTGTTGGCTTCTGGGCTTACGAATGCAGTAGCAAGCAGTTTCCGTAGGGTGTTTCCCAAAGTACTAGTTCCTATTGTCCTGTTTCAGACCATATCATCAGTGTTAAGAATAGGCGAGGTGGGTGTAACTTATGGACGCTATTATGTGATCTTATTTGGTGTATTCGCCACGGTAGCCGGAATTTTGTTTAGTTTTCTACCGGTTCAAAAAAATGGTATCATTGCCCCGATACTGTTAGTACTGGCATTGTTATCGATCATACCTCCGGTGGATGCATTTACGCTTAGCAGAATGAACCAGACAGCAAGACTGAAGGATGTATTAGTTAGAAATGATATGCTGAATGGGAATACCGTACAGCCTAATAATAACTTATCGAAGGAGGATAAAGAAATCCTAATTCAAGCCGTGACCTATTTAATTCGAATGGAGGATACCAGGAATGTAGAGTGGATTCCAACGGATCTTAATAATGATTTTCTCAGCACCTATGGCTTTTCATCCTATGATGACAGAGATATCGTCTTTGAATCCTATTATTTTTATCGGGAGCAAGGACCGGTTCCCATCACTGGTTATGATTATATGATGCATACGAATAGTTTCCGAAAAGAAATTGATAATAATGAATTTATATTCTTAAAAGACGGAGCTACCTATCATTTATATTATGAGCGGAGCGAGGGTGATTATTATGCTATCGTTTTAACAGATGCGAATAAGACCGAATTGATTCGTTATGAGGTTAATCAGGAGTTCCAAGCTGAATTTGCAACCAGAGATAGATCGAAGGATACGATTACCACAGAGGAAGCAACTTACCAAACAGAAAATGATTCCGCAGCCATGAAGTTAGTCTTCGATAGTATTAATTATAGTCAATGGGAGGAAATAAGTGAAAGGTTATATTGCATCATGATATGGACTTGTGTCGACGATATATTGACACAAGTCTTTTTATTTAACTATATTAATAGACATCAAATAACATCAAATTATATCAAATAGTCTTCGCAAATATAATTTAAGTAAAAGACTTGTGCGAGATTGTATTAATGCATTCTACAAGAATTTCGGTAATAAATAATATATGAAATTCTGATAAAATATAATGTATGATAACCAGTAAATACAAAATTAAATCCGGTAACAAATAGCAAAAATAAATCTGGTGATAAATAAACAAAAAGGTCAGAAATAAATAAATTGACATGTGAGCTAATATTAGCTATACTTTTAAACCATATTAAACCTATAGGAATTACAAGGAGGATTAAGCATGGACATTTCAACATTATGTATACACGGAAGTGACGACACTTCCCATAATACAGGTTCCGTTACGGTTCCTATCTATCAGACTGCCACCTTTGTTCATCCTGCAGTTGGACAAAGTACAGGTTATGACTATTCACGTGTTCAAAATCCAACCAGAGAGCAGCTGGAAAAGATAGTTGCTAAACTGGAGGGTGGTGCGGACGCTCTTGCTTTTTCCTCCGGAATGGCTGCAATTACAGTAATGATGGAACTTTTTCGTATTGGCGATCATATTATTGCATCTGCGGATTTATACGGCGGGTCAATAAGGCTTTTTCATTCCATTTCTGAAAAGAACGGTATTATCTTTGACTTTGTTGACCGGATGGATTCATCAAACGTTAATTCCTATATTAAGCCTGAGACAAAAGCGATTTTTATCGAGACGCCCTCCAATCCAATGATGCAGGTGACCGATCTTTTCGCTATATCAAAGGTTGCAAAAGAAAATAATCTCCTGTTAATCGTTGATAATACATTTCTGACTCCTTATTTTCAGAATCCGATTGACTTAGGTGCAGATATTGTGGTACACAGTGGAACGAAATACCTGTCCGGACATAACGATACCTTAGCCGGCTTTTTGGTGGTGAGAACCGCAGAGTTATCAGAAAAACTTAGGTTTATTTATAAAACCATCGGAGCTTGCCTTGCACCTTTCGACAGCTGGCTGATTATTCGTGGAATTAAAACTCTTGCCATACGAATGGAAAAACAACAGGAAAACGCAATCAGATTGGCCATTTGGTTAATGGAACAGCCTAAAGTGAAAAAGGTTTTTTACCCCGGACTTAACACACATCCCGATTACGATATTTCCATAAAACAGGCGAGAGGTTTTGGGGCTATGATTTCCTTTGAGGTTGACAGTAATGAAACTGCTATTCGTATGCTTGAGCGTGTAAATCTGGCTCTTTATGCGGAAAGCCTTGGAGGTGTTGAAACTCTGATTACGTACCCGATGCTCCAGACCCATGCAGATGTTGATCAGACGGAACGGGAGAAGAAAGGGATTAATGATAAATTACTAAGATTATCAGTAGGACTGGAAAGTATTGATGATATTATCGATGACCTTGCGCAGGCGTTGAGTTAAGCAGACTATGAAGTAGGAGTAGATATATGAAGCACAATTTTGATGAAATAATAAATAGAACAGGTACTAATTCTATTAAGTATGATTTTGCCATAGAACGCGGAAAGCCGGAGGATACATTGCCACTTTGGGTTGCAGATATGGATTTTCAGACTGCTCCGTCAGTAACAGAAGCGTTAATGAAGGCGGTACAGCATGGTATCTTTGGTTATTCGGAGAGTAAATCCGGCTATTTTAATACCCTATACGAATGGTTCAAGGATCACTTTGATTGGAGGGTAGAACCGGAATGGCTTGTAAAGACTCCTGGTGTTGTCTATGCAATTGCGACTGTGGTACGGGCACTTACACAGGAGGGGGATGCGGTGCTGATACAACGGCCGGTATATTATCCTTTTTCTGAAGCGATAATAGCCAACAATCGAAAATTAGTTAATAATGCTTTAATTTATGAAAATGGTGCGTATCATATAGATTTTGAGGATTTTGAAGATAAAATTCTAAAACATAAGGTAAAGCTTTTTATCCTTTGCAGCCCCCATAATCCGGTAGGCAGAGTATGGACTAGGGAAGAATTGAATCGAATCGGTACCCTCTGTATCAAGCATCATGTGATTGTAATTTCTGATGAAATTCATGCTGATTTTACCTATCAAGGACATAAGCATACCATTTTCGGCAGTATTAGTGATGATTTTTTAAACAATTCCATTATTTGTACTGCTCCCAGTAAAACCTTTAATTTAGCCGGACTACAGGTTTCAAACATTTTTATTGCTGATAAGGGAATTCGTAGCAAAATAAGGGATGAGATACGAAGAAGCGGATACAGCCAGTTAAATATCATGGGACTCATTGCCTGTCAGGCGGCTTATGCCGGTGGAGGACTGTGGCTGGAGGAATTGAAACGGTATCTAGAGGATAACTTAGGTTTCGTAAGAGCATTTATTACAAAACATTTACCGAAGGTGAAGCTTGTAGAACCGCAGGGTACTTATCTGATTTGGCTGGATTTTGGTGCTTTGAACTTAACCGAGGACGAACTGGATGATTTAATTGTGAAGAAGGCCAAGCTTTGGCTGGATCATGGCACGATGTTCGGCAATGAGGGCAGGGGGTTTCAACGTGTAAATATAGCCTGCCCCCGCTCCATACTGGAAAAAGCATTCCATCAGCTTGCAGTGGCTGTGAACGATGAATAGTAATAGTTCAAAGAAATACCATATTGTTTGAGGCCTCTACAGTGCATGAAAAATAGTAACAATAATCATATATTTACGATATTTTAAATTATAATCCAATTGACAGATAAAGTGCTATGATGTAAACTTAAAGCGTAATTTCATATGACCTCACTTTTCACGGTGAGGTAGAGGCGCGATATTTAACAGTCTGTAGAAGAGCTAGAGAGGCAACGAAGCTACAGAGAAGGAGATATCGCCGAAGCTAATAACACACTCATTGTTATTAGCTGGGTCTGCAGTGAAGAATTGCAGGACTGTCTCAATAAACTACCCGGTTTATTGAGTTGTGCTATCTCAATCAGGGAAAGAAGAGGACTTAGGGCAAAGAAGCAAACCTGAGGTCACCTCAGGTTTTTTGATTGTTTAAAAACCGGAGTTTTACTTTTTTTTGATAGCGGCATACATAATAGGTCAATACTATAATTAGCTTATTTAATATGTACTGATTGGAGTAGGAATGATTACGAAAGATCCGTAATCAAATAAAAATAATACGATATTAGAAGATATTTATACTTCGGGATACATCCAGCTGAAGTATAGGTACTTACAGAAAGAAAGGCGAGGTGCTAAGTTATGAAAAAGAAATTATCCATACTTATTTTAGCAGTTTTATCTGTCATGATAATGCTTGCGGGATGTGGAACCAAGGAAGATACACAGAATCCTGGCAGCGATAATGATGGAGCAGTGGTTGATCAGAATGATAATCAGAATGAAGACGATTCTCAAGCAGAGGGCGATGATCAAGAGGAGCCGGTAGCGGAGAATACCTTCAAAGTTGGTTTAGAGGCAGGGTATCCTCCGTTTAACTGGACGATGGCGCTGCAGAATATGCAGGTGGCTATGATGTTGAAATTGCTAAAAAAATAGCGGAGGGCTTGGGAAAAGAACTTGTAATTGTGAAAACAGAATGGGACGGTTTAATACCGGCATTAATTTCAGGTAAAATTGATGCAATTATCGCAGGTATGTCACCAACTGCTGACCGTAAAGTGGAAATTGATTTTTCTGATAATTATTATAAATCAGATTTAGTAATGGTGGTTAAGAAGGGTAGTGCATTCGAAACTGCTACCTCCATTCAGGATTTTAGCGGTGCAAAGATTTCGGCACAATTAAATACCTTCCATTATACGGTGATTGATCAGATTGAAGGCGTGAAAAAACAAACTGCAATGGATAACTTCCCTACCATGAGAGTATCCTTGGAAGCCGGCGCTATCGATGGATATGTATCAGAAAGACCGGAAGGCGTTAGTGCTTCTGCTGCAAATCCTAATCTTGTAATGGTTGAATTTGCCGAAGGATTTGAGACCTCTGAGGATGATACCGCAATTGCAGTTGGTCTTAAAAAAGACAGTGAGTTAACAGCAAAAGTAAACGAAATACTTGCGGGAATTTCGGAAGAAGAACGCATCAGTATTATGGATACGGCTATTAAGAATCAACCAGCGGCGGAATAGTTAATAGTATAGAGGCTGTTTCGGTAACCCAGGGATTATTGGGCAGCCTCTTAATTATACTTGTAGGATGAATTATTGATTATTGATTTAAATACATGTAAATACGTAGATTTGGACTAAAAATATTTTTATTCATAAAAAATAGAATCCTGTAGAATGTAAATTTATTTTATGAAATGAAATAGTTATTAAGATAGGAATTCTATTGATACATGATAATAGAGATGGAAATGCTTCTGTTATGATGTATCAACAGAAGAAAAGAAAGGCTTGGTGTAGTATATGATTTGGGATCAGATTTTGGATTGGTTCAATCCGATGATCGAGTTTTTAGTTCAGGCGGCTAAGATTGTTGAAAAATACTGGCCGATGCTCCTTCGTGGTGCGGGAATGACACTCTTTGTCTCCATACTAGGTACGATATTTGGAACCGTAATTGGTTTTATCATTGGTACAATTCGGACTATTCCCCTTGCGGAACGCGGATTCAAAAGAGGTATTTTAAAAATAATTAACGCAATTTTATCAGCTTATGTAGAGTTTTTCCGTGGTACACCTATGATTGTACAGGCTTCTGTTATCTATTACGGATCGCTGATGGCATTGGGAATTGACATGGATCGTACCTTTGCTGCAGTATTTATCGTATCGATTAATACTGGTGCATATATGACGGAGATTATCCGCGGAGGTATTATTTCTATCGATAAAGGGCAGTTTGAAGCCGCCCATGCGATCGGAATGAACCATACGAAAACCATGTTTCATGTCATTTTACCCCAGGTAATGCGTAATATTTTACCTGCGCTTGGCAATGAGTTCGTAATCAATATTAAGGATACCTCAGTTTTAAATGTTATTGCAGTTACCGAATTATTTTTCCAAACAAAATCCATCGCAGGAAATACCTTTAAGTATTTCGAGACCTATTTTGTAACTTGTTTAATGTATCTTGCGATGACACTGATTGTTACGCGAATTCTGCGTCATGTTGAACGGAAAATGGACGGTCCGGATTCCTTTAATATTATTCCAGGAAACCAAATGCAGGTTGCAAAGCCTGAGGATTTGTTAAAGAAAAAATAGGATGACAATAAAAAGTTTTGAGATTATTCTATAAGTTGATATATAAGCAAGCCTAATGTAAAAATAGCATGAACAAAGAAAGGCGCGGGTGTTAAGTGGAAAAAGTAATTGATGTTCAACATTTGAGTAAATCCTTTGGGGAAAATGAAATATTAAAGGATATCGATTTTTCAGTTGGTAAGGGAGAAGTAGTATGTATTATCGGTGCCTCCGGCTCCGGTAAATCGACCCTCCTTCGTTGTATCAATTTATTGGAGAAGCCAAGTGGCGGTCAGATTTTATATAATGGTGAAAACATTTTAGATGATCATCATAATATTTATGCATACCGTACGAAGCTTGGTATGGTGTTCCAGCAGTTCAATCTGTTTAACAATCATAATGTTTTAAAAAATTGCACGATTGGCCAAATAAAGGTGTTAAAGAGATCAAAGGAAGAAGCAGAAAAAGTTGCTTTGAAATATTTAAAGGTAGTTGGTATGGACCAATATATTAATGCGAAGCCAAGACAGCTTTCCGGTGGGCAGAAGCAAAGAGTAGCTATTGCCAGAGCACTTTCCATGGAACCTGATGTTATGCTTTTTGATGAGCCTACTTCAGCACTTGACCCGGAAATGGTTGGAGAAGTACTGACTGTCATGAAGGAGCTTGCAAAAAGTGGTCTGACCATGCTCATAGTTACCCATGAAATGCAGTTTGCAGGGGAGGTATCGAACCGGATCGTATTCATGGATAAAGGTGTTATTGCGGAAGAAGGATCACCGGAGCAGATATTTAATGCACCGAAGCAGGAACGTACCAAGGAATTTTTAAAGAGAGTATTAAAATAGTATAGAAATTACCATTCCCTGTGGCTTATGTGGGGATGGAATGCCATTTGGTATTTATATGACCGCCAGCTCCGATGATAGCTTACTTTCGAATGCTTCTATCATAGAAAAGGCGGTTGGCAGAGGATAGCGCCCGGAATTTCATAAAATGCTCATAGATCGATGTTATAAGGATTTGTCCGTATAAAATTTCAGGATAAACCGTTTCAAAAATGTACTTTTCCCTCTTTGTTTGATGTAGAGAAACCCAATGATAGAGAATACAAAGGCACCGATAAAATTAACGACTAGATCCATCATGGTATCAATTAGACCGATATCGATATAACCGTTCCAGGTATCACCATTCACAGTGAGATTCTCAATGTTCACAGTGACGGGTACATTTTTACCGTCTGCATTGAGTAATACGGATCGAAACGACGAAATAATCGTATCCTTTTGCATATCAGAGCCAACCAGCTGATCCATCCCATACTCAAAAAATTCCCATACCACACCAATGGTCATGGAAAAGCAAAAGGCAACCAAGGCAACAAAAACCGGTGACATGGAGATTGAAAAGCGTTCATGCTTATTGAGAATATCGATCAGGGAAAAGCCGATGGCAGCCGATAAAAAGCCGTTTAACGTATGTAATAGGGTATCCCAGTAAGGGAAAATTATATAATACTCCCGGATTTCACCTAAAATCTCAGCTGAAAATATAAATAAAAGGATAATCGTTTCTATCGTATCAGGGATATCAATGTGGATTTTTCGCTCAATAAAGCTCGGCACTGTGAATAAAATCAGAGTTAATATGCAAAGAAAGACGTTCTCATAGCTTTTATCACGGATTTCATCGAGCATGATGAAGATGACGGACAGCCTTAGGATCAAATAAATGATGGATATCCATTTATGCTTTTTGGTAAGGTTATTAATAAAGATATTTTTCATTTGTTCCCCCATATCGTACTTGTTATATAATAAATTGTATCAATGTATTCTGAAATAGGCAATAAAAAAGTGTATCACTTGTGTGCTTTTATGAAAGTTATTGTTCATTTGGTGATCATTATGGAAGATTGTATTAGAAACGTTTCATAACCATCGATTAACCGTCTAATAATCGGATAGATTTCTGTATCGGCCTCTTGCATGAGTTGGTGGAAAAACGACATACTACTAATGTAAATCAATTCTAGGAGGATGAAAAATGACTGACACGAAAAGAAAAAGTACAAAAAACCATAAAAAAGAAGACGGCACCTTTCACTCCAAGCATGTAAAGCATGACCCTCAGGCGGAAAGCGCAAGGGATGTATTTGGATTAAAGGACACCAGTACACAGACGGAGAACCGTCATCAATAAATCAATCAGATTTCTATAAAAATAGCTCTCTTAGGTTACATATAATATGAGCTATTTTTTATTGTTATTATTCGGATAGCAAATAATGATAAAGATGCCTTAGTCGAACTCTGGTATTAAAAAGCCATGATTTTTCAATAAGGCGAGTATTGTTGTGTATAAATGATATTGAAATTAAACTATATGAATAATAGAAAGAAAAAAACATCAACGAAACATTAACTATATTCGCATGAAAGATACAAATAATATGATAACTTTCATGCTGATTTTAGCTTTTTTGTATAAATTATACAAAAAGTGACAAAAAATCTGTTAGTAATTTTTTACAATAGAGTATTTACAAAATATGACTCATGGATTATTATATACATATCTAAAAACTAATCTGTTTTATAAAGTTCTATTGTTCTAATGATTCCCATATTAAAATAGAAAAAGGGGGTATTCTATGTGAAAATAGCATTTTGGAGTAATGCAAATGAAAAATGTGGAGTAACATCTAACCTAGCTGCAATCAGTGTGGCGAGTGTAATTCGATTTCCCTATACCGTTATCACTATGGAGAACAGATTATGCCAGAATAATCTGGGACAGGCGTATCTGGGGACTTCGAATGTTAAAATGCAGCATGCCGTTGGTACAAATTATTATGACGGTGGAGGTATGGAAGGCCTTCTTCGACGAATTTATCGTGGAGACTATCAAACCAATATAATCCCACAATATCGAAAAGAGATCATTCCTAAGCACCTGTATTATATACCTCAGACCAGAGTGATACATAGTGAAATATTTGATTATGAACTAAACCATGATATTCATACATTATTACAGCTGATTGATGAGAACTCTGAAATTTGCTTCATTGATACAGCATGTCGTAATAATCTGAGCTCTAAAAATATTCTTGATGAAGCTGACTTAATTGTAGTAAATTTATGTCAAAACGCTATGCTTCTGGAGGATTTCTTCCTCAATTACTCATCCCTTATTCCCAAAGCAGTTTTTCTAGTCGGTAACTATACCGCTCATTCCAATATCAGCAGCAAAAGAATAGCCATGAAATATGATATTCCATATGACAATATTACGGTGATTCCCAGTAATGAAATGTATCGTAATGCATTTTTAACCGGTAATGTTGTTGAATTTATTTCGAGAAATTACATTTGCGATAAGGATAATCCTAATTACCATTTTATTCATGCAGTAAGAAGAGCGGCTCATATGATCATAAAAAGAGCGGAACATTTTCATAATTATCAGAATAAGGAGATCAGCAGGTGTGGCATATAGCTATAACCGTATTCCGTATAGCTTCCCTAATATTCATCGGATATGTTCTTTACATCATATTACTGTTTTTAATAGGTTGTCAGGAATCCTTTCGTCTGAAAAGACGAAAAAGACCTACTACTTTTGGGCAGGAGAACATAAAGAGTAAAATTTTACATCAATATATATTGATTCTGGTTTTTCTTATCATTCTATCTTTTCTTCTAATTAATATCTGTATCCGAGGTGTATCATGAATCTAAGAAGACGCATAAAAAGAACTACAAAGCAGTATATCATCGTTGCTTTTATTTGTATTACTGTAATTGGCTCAGCTGCTATATTTACAGCGATTCTTTTAACAGGCCAGATCAGGGATGAATATAGTGCAAAGCTCATTAAAGCCTATGATGAAATGAAAATGAATCAACGGAATGTATATGTAGCTTTAATTGATATTATGTCTGGCGAAGTAATTACAGAGGATAATACAGAGAAAAAAACGGTGTATGCTTCCTCTCCGGAGAGCATTTATCTGACAGAGAAGGATATGGGAAAAGCAGCCTTGATTGATATATCTACTGGTACCCCGCTGTTACGAAATATGTTTACCGAGAATTTGGTATCCTCTGAATTAAGAGAAGCAGAGTATAACGTGATTAACATTAATTCAAACATCATTAGTAATGATACCGTTGATGTTCGTATTTTTTATCCCAATGGTGAAAGCTATGTTGTTCTGTCTAAGAAAGTTATAAAAGGATATTTTCCTGAGACCATGACCTGTTTTTTGTGGATGGAGGAAGAAGAGCTATTAAGAATGTCCGCAGCCATTGTTGATGCAGGATTATATCCGGGTTCCAGATTATTTGTAACAAAGTATATTGAACCAAGCATACAACAGGCATCCGATGTTACTTATACGCCGAGTCTGTCCATATTAACCCTGCTTGAGAATAATCCAAATGTAATAGAGCGGTACTCACAGGAATTAAACAGGGAAATCCGAAAAGGATTGGAAAATCGTTTGGCAGATAGTTTCGTCACGGATGTTACGGAGATTAAATGGGATGTCGATCAGGACAGCTATTATGGTAATGGAACCGTATCATTACCAAAGGATGAGACAACGCAAGTATCTCAGCAGCCGGTTCAAAAGCCGGATACAAGGAAGACACCTTTACCTAACGAGTTGCCGGATCAGCTTATCGAAGATCGAAAAGGAGTTGATACGGATACAGACAGTGAATTAGGAAGTGACTTCGATTTCTATTATTATGCAGATGAGGCAGCAGGGAAGGATGAAATTACATATGGCAATTAATATCGTTGCTTATGCCGGTGTTGAGAATTTTGATAACATCCTCTATCTGTCACGAATTCTGCATAAGCTTGAAAAGAAAGTTCTCATTGTTGACCATTCGGAAACAAAAGCTCTTTATTTTTCTGTCCCTCAGCCGCAGGGAGTCTCTTGTGAAACAGCAATCATCACATACCGTAAAGTGGATTTTACATCAATGGTGATCACTCCGGAAATCGCAGATTCCTATGATGATATTTTGATTTCCTACGGTTTCCTCGAACCGGAGAAGGATTTTGATCTCTGCAACCGGTTGATTTGGGTAACTGACTTATATTGTTATCATTATGAAAGAAAACCAGCTTTCTCTTGTACAGACGTTATTCATATAAACCAAAGATTTTTGCTGATAAAGGATGTAGTGGAAACTAAATTTACACCCGAAATGTTAATTGATCACTTGGAAATCAAATTTCTTTCTGAAAACATATCTATTTCTCATCTTGACGAAAAGGACCATCTCAATGGCTTAGTCTGTCACCAAAACAAAGAAATCCAATTCCGTAATATTTCTAAATTGCGCAGCAGATATTTAATTGATGAAGCAGGCAGACTGCATCCGGAGATTAATATGAAACAAAGAAAAGCTGCTTATCGTAAGGCTTGGAAGGGAGTATGATATCATGATAATTGCTTTTTGGTCGCCGATACACGGACAGGCAGGGACGACCAGCAACATACTAACTACGGCTATGATTGCAGGATTATTTTACAAGAAAAAAAGTTTACTGACACAGACACATTTTAACTTCAACAATTTAGAAGCACCTTTAGTCGGCAGTAACTTAAAGAATACGAGCTCCAATGATTTTTTTAGGGATGTTGGTCTGGATGCGCTTATCCGAAGCTTTAAGGCTGCAAAGCTGAATAAAGAAATCCTTGACAACTGCTGTATTTCCTTTCCGAATATGAATGTCAGTCTTCTTCCGGGGACCAGTAAACGCAATAAGGAATCCTTCGAATTTGATATGGATATGGTGTTAATTAATCTGCTTAGAACGGTCGAAACAATGACAGATCTTCTATTCGTAGATATAAGCTCAGGTAATAATGCCTTATCTTTTAAAATCATTACAGAAGCAGATCTTACCGTCATCAATCTAAGCCAGAATGTCGGAATAATAGATTCCTATTTTCAAACTTTTGAGAATCAAATACCTGGCAAGCATTTTTTCTTATTTGGTAATTATGATGATAATTCAAAATATAACATAAATAATATCCGCAGACGGTATTTAAAATTCATAACCCCATTGAATTCGGGGGTAATTCCATATAACACTGCATTTCTCGATGCTCAGTGTGATGGAAGGGTGACAGATTATTTCAGAGAAAATATTGGTAGCGGTAAAAATGATCCCAATTATTATTTTATTCAAAGAGCGAGTAAGTCTGCTTCTAAGATTATAAAATTTGCAGGACAAAACACTATTTTGGAGGAGAGGATATAGGTAATGGGATTTTCGCATAGTAATACCATTATAATTGCTTTGGTAACAGCATCCGTCTTAATTATTATCTATTTTATCTTTAAAAAGGATTATGAAACGAATGATGAAAGCGATCATTTGGATCGATTTTCTATATCAAGCTTAAAAGCCGGAATTCGCGAACTATTCAATGAAATCATTAATCAGAATATTACTGCTCTTTATTTAAATCAACGAGAGTCACGTAAACGGGAACAGCAAAAGGTAAGACTTAACACCGCACTTCGCTCCTGCGCGCAGGGGAATATCGGGGAGAAAGAATATGTGAAGGATTATATCAAGGACCTTCTACAAAATAATCTGGGCATTAATGAAATAACGATTGACCGGGTAATTCCGTTTCAGCAACCGGAGTATCTTTCGACACAGGATAAATTTGAAATACTTTTATTCTTAAAGAAAAAAGAATACCGATTTCAAGCCTTGGAGGAGCTTGTTAACCTATGCAGCTTTGATCAACCGAAGGAAAATGAACTGGGAACCTATTATGAAATAAGCAAAGAAGATATTGAAAGAGCATTTTTTCTATATTCAGAGCCCCTGCACTACATTGATAAAATTGAGATAATCACACAGCGCATTTATCAGGAGGTTTATGGCTTTTCAATTGCCGATGAACTCAGGGATATGAATCTGGACGGGATTTCAGGAGGCGTATCGGGGATAGCGACAGAACAATATAACTACATGGAGGAAGTATTTCGAAGTGGTGGTGTGAAAAGACCGATGACCTATGACAGCTTATGGATATTTTATCATGGAAAAGCAATTTATTTATCCTTTCTTAGCTTTGAATCTGCCAGTGAACTAATCCGTGTTTGTAAAAATTTGTATCGTTATGATAATGTCGGACATCTAACATCCTCGAACGGATACAAGCTGACCTATATGTACGATGGTAGCCGAGTTGTAGTGGTAAGGCCGAAGCTAACGACTCATTGGGCATTTTTTCTTCGTAAATTTGACAGCGCAAAGTATTTGACATTTAACACTCTGATTAGGGACAAAGGGAATGAAATCGTAATTGAATTAATAAAATGGGCGGTTAAGGGGTGTTTAAATATTGTATTGTCCGGAGATCAAAATTCGGGAAAAACTACAGCCCTAAAGGCCATGATGCAGTTTATAGATCAAAGATATCCGATTCGTACCACTGAACAGGAATTTGAGCTTTGGCTAAATAACAGTTATCCGAGGTACAATGTAGTTTGCTTTCGGGGTTCCGATGAGGTTGATCTCATCGATTCCATTAATATACAGAAGAAAACGGATGCAGCGATTATGATTTTAGGTGAGGTAGCGAGTGCAGAGCTGGCAAATGCTTTTATCACATTGACACAGGCGGGCACGAAATCAACCATGTGTACCTGCCACTGCGTTACAACGGAGGACTTAATCGATTACTTTCGGAATGCAGTGCTTTCTTCAGGAACTTTCTCGAATGAAATGATTGCAGAAGAACAGGTAGCCAACTCTATACATTTAGATATCCATTGGGAAAAATCCCAGGATGGACACCGCTTTATCAGTTATATCTCAGAGATTATCCCATTCCCGCGAGAGGAGCTTTGGCCGAAGAATTCTATGGATTGCATCGTTGAATGTCTAAAACGAATGTCAAGAAAAAGAGCATTTTATACAAGAAAGCTTATCGTGTATGAAGAGGGGGAATATATCATGGTCAACAATTTCAGTGAGAGATTGAGGAAACGGATTTTGAAAAATATTTGTGAGGCTGATGAGAATGCTTTTCTTGCATTTAATTCGAATCACTCATAATCAAGTTCTAATATAAGGTCATGGAAATTCTAATGAAATGAAAGGTTTTTGACAGCGGAGATATCTATGAAAATAAAACTAATAGTAACAATGGCACTTTGTCTGATTATCGTTTTGCCAATCGTTGGATGCGTGATTCATATCATAGACCAAAGAGATAGAATAAGAGATAATTCCGGCGCAGCTATTTACGTAAAAAAAGCAAAAAGAAGACCATGGATAAAGGTATATTTGATCCTAAGTAAATTCTTTTTTACACAAGGATATATTGATAAAATCAGTAGACGTTATGAGATTCTATGTCCAGGCGATTTTGGAAAAATAGCAGAAAAGACAATGAATACTGTGTTGCTTTCATGGTTTTGTTGCAGCCTGGAAATCTTTATCATCTTTATCATAAAACCCAATCTTCATAATTCAATTCTTGCTATCATCCTCATTTTTGTTATCAATAATGAAATCATTAATTACCGGGTCAGTAATCTGGAAATTAAACTACTTGAGGAGATGGCTAATTTCATATCGGATGTCCGCCATAATTATCATATCAATCGAATGGTAGATGATGCTATCCTGCTTTCAATGGAAGATATCAGTTATGAAATGAAGCTTCATGCACAAAAGTTATATGAAATTACCTTATCCAACAATTTGAAAGAGGATGTGTCCCGATATAATGCAGCCGCAAATAACAAATACTTAAAGACATTTCTTGCACTCTGTATTAGCGTAATCGAATTTAATGATAAAAAGATAAATGGGCAGCAGTTGTTCACGATCAATCTGCAACATTTAAAACGTGAAATCCATATAGAAATATTAAAACGAAGAAAGTTAAAGCATGTATTTTCGGGGACAGTTTTTGTGACAATGGCAGTTTGTGTGCCGATTGATGCCATACAAAGCTTCGGATTATCGATAGTTCCTGAGTTGGATCGCTTTTATTTTGGACAGGTCGGAATGCTTTATGTCGGAGTTATCTTACTTTCTGCAGTTATAGTTTATCTTATGATTAATAACATGAAGGAAATAAAACGGTTTATTCCAAAGAATTATTGGTATCTGGAGAGAATAGAATCACTTCGCTTTATCAAAAACGCGTTAGATAATTACTTTGAAAAGTATTACAGTAAAACACTAAGACTGAAAGAAACCTTAAAACGGGTAGGTGAGACCATTACCCCGAGGCAGCTTTTATTAAAGAGAATGCTGGCAGCTACTATTACCTTTTTTATTGGCATTGGTCTCATATTCTATATTCATATAAACAATCGGCAGAATATCTTAAATAAAGTTACGAATATTCGGGTGATAACTACAATTACCGCCGCAAAGCAATTAGAACTCGCAGAGGATATCATACTGCAAACGGTAAGAGAATTAAAGAAGGAAAAAGTCACACAGGATTTCATTTTACAGAAGCTAATGAAGGAAAAGCAGATTCATAATTCACATTTCGCCGAAGAGCTTTCACTAGAAATTACAAATAGGATTAAGCATTACCAGGAGGAATATTTTCATTGGAATGAATTGTTGTTCTGCATATTTGTATCCGGAATCGCTTATTATATTCCGTTTTGGTTGATTTTATATCAGAAAAGACTACTGCATATGAATATGGAGGATGAAATTAATCAATTTCATTCCATTATATATATGATGATGTACATCGATCACATGACAGTGAAGAATTTGATGGAGCAGCTCGAACTGTTTGCAGTTGTATTCAAACCAGCCATTCAGGAATGCATTAATGATTATAACAGTGGAGAAACAGAGGCATTATTAAATCTGAAAGAGAAAGAACCCTACGGTCCATTTCGAAGGTTAGTTGATAATCTAATCAGGTGCGATAGGATATCGATTGATAAAGCTTTTGATGATATTGCTTCCGATCGAGAAAATTATCATGACCGAAGAAAGCAGGAAAATGAAATTTCCATCAATAAAAGAATGGATATAGTCAAACCTTTGTCTTTTATTCCGGCGGTTCTTGTTACGATCTATCTGCTTCTTCCATTGCTCTATGCTAGTTTAAAGGAACTGGAGGGATTTCGGGAGAGTATGTCAACACTGGGCTTTTAAGAATATAAGGTGATTGGGAAACTGTTAATATTGGGGTGGTGGTGATAATTAAGAATATGAAAAATAAGAATTGAAGTTTAATAAAATAGTTTAAAAGACAAAGTTTGAGATGAAAAAAGTTTAATGCAATGGGAAAATATCGAATTAAAGGTAAATGAAAAGGTATAAAAGGATAAATCCAAAAGGGCTAGAATGGATTAAATCTGGAATGGAAAAGGCCTTGAGAGAAGGGGTCTTGAATGGAATAAGTCTGGAATAGAAAAGGACTGGAAAGAAGAAGTCTGGAATGGAAAAGGCCTTGAGAGAAGGGATCTTGAATGGTAAAAATCTGGAATAGAAGAGGACTTGAAAGAAATAGTCTGGAATGGAAAAGGTCTTGAAATAAGAGGAGTTGAAAGGAATAAATCTGGAATAGAAAAGGACTTGATAGAAATAGTTTGGAATGGAAAAGGTCTTGAAATAAGAGGACTTGAAAGGATTAAATCTGGAATAGAAAAGGACTTGATAGAAATAGTTTGGAATGGAAAAGGTCTTGAAAGAAGAAGTCTAGAATGGACTAAGTCTAAAAGAATAAGTCTGGACAGGAATAAATCTAGAATGGAAAAGATCTGGAAAGAAGAAGTCTAGGATGGTAAAAGTCTTAAAAAAACAAAAAATAAAAATGAAAATTGAGAGGATTATTTTATATGAAAACAAATTATATGTCTGATGCATCAAAAATTTTAATCTTTGCAGCTACCATCATAGTGGTTTGTGTGTTGTGTGCGATTGGCTTTAAGACAGCCAATGAAGGGAAATCCATCGTCAGTTCCGGAACCAGTCAATTAAATGCCATGTCGTCGGAATACCAGGATATCAATAAATCCATTTACGACGGAAGTACCATCTTAGGTAGTGAACTAGTTAATATGATAAAGAAAACTATTGAAAAAGAAGAGTACTTATCCATAGTTGTAAAGACCTTGGCTAATTCAGCCGGGAAACATTATAACTATCTTCATTCAGAAACAGATGGAGAGCATTCGATCAGTGAAACCGGAACGATATCAAAAACAGTTCCGGATGATAAGGACAGTGATGATTTCATTAATCCAAGTGCACAATTTCTGGGTACGGTCTATAAGGACCCAAATAATAATGTAATTTGTATTGTATTTGATCAACAAGATTAATTCAATATGAAATGGAGGTACAAAAAGGATGCTAAACGATTATTACTTGCTACCGGTGTAATCCTGATTTTGTTCCTTCTCTTCCTAAATAGCTTTTCTATTGTCATGGAGGAAAAAGGAACCGTTGAGAAAAGCCCCGGTTTACTGGATACGATGAAGGAATCCTATAACAATATTGATAAATCCGCATATGACAGCTGTACCATACTCGGAAGTGAATTAACCGGATTTATAAAAAGAACCGTAGAGAAGGATGATTATCTTGCGATAATTGTCATAACACTTGAGGGCACAAGAACGGATTATAACTATGTTTTTGACAGGAAATCATATTCCCTCTCCGGTAGGGGTATTACGGATATTGAAACAAGAAAAGCATATGGAACTTACATTAATCAAAGTGCACAGTTTTATGGAAGTGTGCTGAAAGATGAATATGAACGCATTATTGGACTATGGTTTGAACAGCTTCCATAAACGTCATGAAGAAATGGAGGAAGGATGTTATGAAATCAGGAAATATCACAGATTCGGTAAAAATATTAATATTTGCCGCGGCGGTCCTTACAACATGTATCCTTGTATCGCTCGGTTTTCGAGCAGCGGAAGCTGCCAAAGAAATCAGTAACAGTGCAGTTGTACAGATGGCCGAATTACATAATGATATCAAAGATAGTGATATCAAAAAGTATGATGATACGGAAGTATTTGGGAGTGATGTAGTTAACTGCATTAAAAAATATCTGGGGGATTATACCTCATCAGAAACAGGACCATTTACGGTTTCTGTAAAAACCACTTTATCCGAAAATACCTATAAGAACGGAGTAAACTTACCGAATATTCGCAATTTCACACATTCCATGTACATAAAACCTACGAATGTATTTCTGGGAAAACTGATTGCAAATGAGAACAATCTGATTACCGGTATCAGCTTTACACAAAAATAACCTATGGAGCATATAAACAAGTTAATTTATAATGTCTTTGCCGGTTTGCTTTTTTGCCTAGGAGTAGCAGTTTTTGTCCATGAATTAAGTATATATAACAAATTAATAGATGCGGCAAAAGCAGAAATCAATAGGAAGGATGTTTTATACTCTCAGGCAAATCCGCCGGATCAGGAGATTGTAACCGGGTCTAAACTGATAGCAACCCTACTGCAGACTATGGATTATGATATGATGATCGATGGTACCATCATCCGAAGATCGGAGCATACCCTTGACCGGATGAATAGCTATTCAATCAATGCCGCTTATTACAACAAGGGTTATCTGTATGATCCGATGGGAAATATCATAATGGTCACTTATACCGGTATTCCGTAAGTGAAGCATAAATGTGTTATATCAATTTAGGTAATAAAGATTTGTATGTTTCATTTTATCCATACCATTCACTGAATTAGTGGATGAAAAGCTCCAATCAATTGAAATAAGTGGATAATTACATGATGAATGAGGCATTCGAAGAATAATAAATTATAATAACCGGTATAGGATGGACTTGTATGCTGTATTTATATGCGTCTAACCTGAGTTTCTTGCTATCTTTGAATCAGGCTGATTATAAGAAAGAGTTTCTAAGGCTTATCCTTTTGTGTCTAGCAGGAGTTTATCTGCTGGCATTTCTTCAAATCATTTTACATGAGGCAGGTCATCTAATCTTTGGATGGATGACAGGTTATCGTTTTCTTTCCTTTCGAATTTTTAACATTACGGTAATCATAGAAAACAGAAGAATAAAGCTATGTAAATATAAGTATGCTGGTACATTGGGCCAGTGTCTTATGAGCCCAACAGATATTAAGACCGGTCCTTATCCGTTTGTGCTATACAATCTTGGAGGTATTATTCTGAATTCTTTATCTGCAGTTTGTTCCATTCTGATTTTATCTTTCCCTTTGCAGATTTCCATTTCTTTTCGGTTCGTTTTATACTTAAATCTCTTTTATGGAATAGGTTTTTCCATAATAAATGGAATTATCAATAAAAAAGCACGAATTATTAACGACGGAACCAACTTATATGAATTATTAAAGGATAAGGATGCAGTAAGAAGCTATTATATACAATTATCAATCCTGCAAAAACTTATGAAGGGTATGTCCTATAAGGAATTCAAAGATGAAATATTTGGTATGCCGGAATCCATGGAGCTGACCAATGTGATTATTGGCTGGCATAAAATACTGGAAGTCGATTACTACATGGATTTAAGACAATGGGAGAGGGCCTATGAATGCCTTGAACTGTTCCGACCGGTTATGCACAAAATAAGTAGAGCATTACAGGATACAATTTTGTTGGAACGATTATTCCTAAAGCTTATGACGGATGGAACTTCACCGGATATTTTATCTTTATATGAAGAAACAAAGCATATTTTAAACCATTCAACTACTGATATGCAAGTAATTCGTGTAAAACTTGCATTTGAAATCTATAGGAATCGTTTCTGTCTAGATAATAATTATATGGAACCTATTTATAATAAACTGAGGGCATTTCAAGATTATCCCTACAAAGGAGAGGTTAGATTTTGTCAAGGATTAATTCGAGACGTGTTAAAAAAGTATGAGGTGGTCTGATACGATATGGATGTTGTAGGAAGATATGTAGCCATTCTTTTGGCTGTTCTCATAGTGGTGCTATTTCCTCTTCAATATATAGCACAATCTCAAAGTGAAGCCATGGATGCTGCAGTCAGGGCTTATGCAACCGAATTTGCGGATAAAGCAAGACATCAGGGCGAGATTTCTTTACCTATGTATGAGGAATTCATGCAAAAACTTGATGCGACTGGGGAACTCTATAATATTGCGATAGAAACTGCGCATCCGGTCTCCGGCAAAGAATTAGCTAATTCAATTGCCGGGAGTCATATACCGACCTTAACATTACGAAAAGCATCTAATTTTAATACATTTCCCTCAGATGGTATCAAAAGCGTTGGAGAGGAGCTGACATCACTCGCAGTTCATACACATACACCGAATTGTTATGCAGGACATAATCACGCGGCAAGTGGATGTGGGCCAAGCTTATGTGATTGTGGAGCAAATACAGCAACACTGATAAAATTAGGCTCTGAGTTTGGTGGCTTTGCAGATGGCAGATGGACGTGTGATGGCTGCGGAAAGGTTTTAATTAAAGTATACCGTCAATGGCAGTCATGGGTAGGAGACACCTATCGACTTAGCATCGGGGTGAAAGAATCCCCGGATCAATTAATGATTGCTACCTATCTTCAGAATAGTCCGGATGATAAAGATATTATGGCACAAACATGGTACGAAATTATTTACCCTGAGAGTGATACAAATAAGACGTTTGCTGAATTAGCCACTCTATATGAAGAGATATACACGAAAGCGGGTATCGATTTATTAAGTGGGTATTATGTATCGCCACATCAATATTATTTGCTAATGTATGAAGCACGCTATAGTGTTACATATAACTGTACGCGAACAGAGGAAACCGTGCATGCCAGAGATGGTGAACATAGTCTGGAAGTCAGAAGATATACGGACAGAAATCAGAATACAATCAATTGGTACATTGAACATAATACTTATTACACTTATTTCCAATATACCTGTACAACGAATATAGAAGGGATCTATATTGATGGTGATTTGTGGGTAAAAGATGCAGTTGCAGCACTTTTTCAATATAAGGATACGGATTATATTAAAAAGAAGATAGCTGTATCAAAAGTAATTAAATCAATACTTCCTTTTGTACCTGATATAGATACCAGAATGGGTGTTACCTGGAAAAGTATGCCTACTTCCTGTGGGATCACTACGGAGGATACCACACCAAAATGTAACCAGGTCGTAACCTCGATTACGGCTATGAAGCCTATCCAAACAGTGGATAAAGGTGCCGCCATCACAACTACAGCGACGGCCTCCTATCTGGACGGACATACGGGGGCGGTTAACTGTACGAGTAATTATAACCCTAATCAAGTAGGTGCACAGACGGTAACCCTGACCTACAATGGACTTGTGGGTAATGCAAGGACGAATGGTACAAGGACATGTACGGTTAGTGTTACAGTAAAGGAGACAAGTTTACCCCAGTCTTTAACGGTTACACCATCCGCAACCATCCTATATAACGGATCGGAGCCTACCTATACTGTAAAAGTAAATTATGCTAATGGAACCTCTAAAACATTAACATCGGGATTTACTAAGACCGGCTGGACTACGGGACCCGGTAGTAAGACAGTGACATTTTCCTACAGTGAAAATGGAAAGACTGTCACTGCCAGTGTTACCATTACAGTAAAACCCAATATATCAAAAATAACAGTGATACCCTCCTCGAGCTCTCTATATAACGGATCAGAGCCAACCTATACAGTGACATTAACGTATGAGGATAATACTACAAAAAATATAACCTCAGGATATACCAAAACCGGCTGGACTACGGGACCCGGTAGTAAGACAGTGACATTTTCCTATACGGAAAATGGTAAAACAGTTACAACGAATGTTACCATTACCGTGAAACCGAATGTTTCCGCCATGGTAGTAGTACCGTCCGCCTCCACGGTATATAACGGAGCAGAGCCTACCTATACCGTAACATTATCCTATGAAAATAATGCAACCCAAAAGATAACTGCCGGATATACAAAGACCGGCTGGACGGCCGGTCCGGGAACAAAGCAGGTTTCCTTTTCCTATACAGAGAATAACTTGACAGTAAGTACAAGCACTACCATAACCGTCCTTCCGAATGCATCCGGTCTTACGGTTACACCAGCTGCAACCACCGTATATAACGGAACAGAGCCTGTCTATACGGTTAAAATTCATTATGAAGACGGAACGTTTAAAATGATATCATCGGGATATACAAAAACCGGCTGGACCACAGGACCAGGAGTAAAGACCGTGACCTTTTCTTATACAGAGAACGCAAAGACGGTTACAACAAGTACTACAATAACCGTTAAGCCTAATGTGACAAAGATATCTGTAATACCTTCGGCTGCCACCGTATATAACGGGGTAGAACCAACTTATACCGTTACACTAACCTATGAGGATAACACATCGAACATCCTAGAAGCAGGGTATACAAAGACCGGCTGGACGACAGGTCCCGGTACAAAAACCGTGAATTTTTCTTATACGGAAAATGAAAGAACAGTTACAACCAGTATTACAATTACTGTCCTACCGAATGTATCCGGTCTTATCGTTACACCTTCAGCAACCACTGTGTATAACGGAACAGAACCAACCTATACAGTAAAGGTTTATTACGATAACGGAACCTCAAAGACGATCACCTCAGGATATACCAAAACCGGATGGACTACAGGACCGGGAACTAAGACAGTGATATTTTCTTATATGGAGAATGGAATTACGAAATCCGCAAACGTAATTATTACTGTAAAACCAAATTTAAGCAGCCTTACCGTAACCCCAACGAATCAGAACACTGAAAGGTATAAGCAACCGGTATTCACGGTAAGGGCGAATTATGAGAATGGCACCAATAAAGTAATATCATCCGGTTATACCGTGAACGGATTAAACTCAGCCAGCTTAGGAGCGCAGATAGTTGTTATTTCCTATAAAGAAAATAATATAACTAAAGCTGCTTCCGTTACTGTAGTAATTACCCGAATGTTAAAGACCTGCTCGTTCTGTGGTTCAACCTATGAGCTGGATGAGTATGATAGGGATAACGGATGCCCGGTTTGTAAGACCGTCGTAACCGGAATCATCGTAACACCGGATCATATCACCGTATCAAAGGGGGAAATGCTTCCGATTACCGTAGAAGCTACCTACAGAAGTGGTGATAAGGCGGTTATTACCGGCTGGACAAGCAATTACATTCCGGATTTACTAGGGGAACAGGAGGTAACCATAACCTTTCAGGGAAAACAATATCATATTATGGTTCATGTGAAAGATAATAAAAAAATGTGTCCTGTTTGTGGAAGCAATTATCTGCTGAATCCTGACGGCTCAGATCCTGGATGCCCCGAATGTAAGAATACCGTAACATCAATCACTGTTAACCCAAGATCGATTACTATCGAAAAACATCGGGAGCTTCCGATCACGGTTATGGCGACCTTTCGGGATGGGCATACACAGCTTGTCACCGGATGGTCCACGGATGTAACGACAGATATCGCAGGTACCTTTGCTGCTACGATATATTATAAATCGGCTCAAGATCACATCCAAGTTACAATACTCGAGGATGACTTAATAAATTGCCCTTACTGTGGTCTGCATTACAGCTTTTATGAGCATCCGCAAGGATGTCCTGTATGCTATTACACAATCATTGGGATGGAAGCGTCATTACGAAATGGCGGTTCCAGGGTGTTATATAATAGTGATTTGAATCTGCAGCTATCACTCTTTTTTCAGGATACACACAGACAAATGATTTTTACCGGGTGGACGATAAATGGTTATCAACCGAACAAAATCGGGATACAGACAATATTCGTATTGTATCAGGAGCTTAGTACGCTTCTTACCATTGAGGTGGTGAAAGGACCACACAAAATCATTTGTCCCAATGGACATGAGTATTACTTAAATGAAGACGGTACCGATGCCGGATGCCCTTATTGTACGTCAGATATGGATAACGAAGAGGCAGTTTTTTATTATAATATGACCTATACAGAGGATATTATAGAAACTATTTATACACAGGGAACCTATTACCTTAAGCAGGGAGATTATCTGACGATTACGATTATCCCGGGAAATGTCTCAATGAGAACAAAGTTAATGAATATGTTCTTTGGTACCAATCGGGATTATAAAAAAACCTATTCCTATGGCGGGGAGGTTATATAGCATGGATTCCTATGAACATATGGTAGATATCATCATTGCAATCCTTGTGATATTCTTATTCCCACTCCTTTACTTTGGACAAAAACAGGAGACCTTAATACAATCTGTTGTTACGGAGGAAACAAGAGCTTTTGTCGATGACATCAGGAGTAAGGGATATGTAAGCAAAGAAATGTATGATGCCTACCTTGAGGAGTTGTCCCTAACGGATCAGCTTTATGAAATAGAAATAGAACACAGGCAGTGTCTCCATGAGCCGGAATACCGCTTTCGGAACGCACAAGAAATTATCGATCATCAGAATTCCTCCTACACCGGCTCGAACATTTACAACTACCGGTCGGTATCAACCCAGGTACCGGCCGTATCCGATCCGGTTAATACAGGACACCTAAATACCGAAACCAATGAAAGTGTATTAGCCTCCGCTGTAAGCACCCCTGCCTCGCCCTCCCACATCCATACTGAGGCTTGCTATGGCGGACATCGGCATTTGGGCGAGGAAGGACTTTATTTTACACATACCCATATGCACACCAGTTCCTGCATTATGTTTAACCAATATGTTTCTATGGACTACACCTGTCGTATGTGCGGACATGAGGGAAATCAAGGAATTTACCGGTCATATTGGAATACAACCCTGCAAGAAGATGTACCCATTTTTTATGATACCACACTTATCTGTACGAATTGCCGCAGCACTAGTGTGATCGCTGGCGAATCCTATGTCAGCTATGGTTATTCCTGCGGTTATAATAAAGACGTGGATGGGGATGATTATTATGATAAGACAGGGATTACACAGGAGGAACACTATGTAATGACTTCCCCACAGAATATAAAAACGAGAGCCACCTATACTTCGGGATGTTATAGCTATCATAATGCTGTATTTATGCCTACCGAGCAAAGATACGGGCTTCCCTATTATAAAAGGAGTGATATCAGAGAATTTTTCAATAAAGGGATCAGTAATTATTGTGCTATACCAATGGTATATGAATTTGGTGTCGGAATACAAGACTATTATGCGGATTATAGAATAACCTATACAGCCAGACTGGTGAACGGACAGGTGGAATTCCATTATTCCGGTACCAATATATCTTCGTATTACAGTCCCGCATTTCCCAGTGTAATAGATTTTGCTACAGCAAAGAGCTTAATTACAGTTGGAGGCTTTGAATGGTTTGTAAATCAGCATTCGAGTTTGGACATTGACACCTGGAATTATGACGATGAGGCTTCCCAATTTTATAATACGTTAGTCCTTTGTAATCACACCAATGCCAATACCTGGGTATTGACCTGTGGTTTGCCTCAGTCTGAACATTTAAATTGTTCGCAGAAGGTGGTTTCCATCGTCCCCACACATCCAAATCAGATGGTCTATACCAATGATCCTCTGATCACAACCGTAAGAGCTACCTATGAGGATGGATCAACGAAAGTGGTCGCCTGTACAACAGCATTTTCGACTGCGTCACCGGGTCAGAATAAGACGGCTACTCTGGTATACTCCTTTACTCTGTCCGGGAGTACGTATACCAAGAGCTGTAATATTACAGTAAATGTTATCTTAAGAAGTAGAACCTGCTCTAATGGGCATACATACAACATGAGAGAAGACGGCAGCGATCCGGGATGTCCTTATTGTAAGGCTTGGTTAAGAACACTGGAGGTGGTAGAACCGTCAACTGGCAGTATAACTATTTTTAAAGGAACGACACTTTCAGAAAATGGGGTTACTCTCTTAGCTACTTATTTTGACGGACGAAAGGAATACCTATACAACGGCTATGTAGATAACCTGGACAAGCAATACATCGGTTCTCAGAGCGTTACGATAAGCTATAAAGGTAAATATGTCTATCTTACGGTAATAACAAGACGAAATTTAAAGCTATGTCCAACCTGCAGGCGTTATTACGAGTTATATCCGGATGGTAGCGATCCGGGTTGCCCCTATTGTTTGGCGCGGACACCGATTTTTACAGGTAATGTACTGGAATATTATGACAAGAGATACACTAAGGACATAGTAAAAGAACTGTTTGAGGGTAGTGGTACGTATAACTTTACAGATCGTGATTACCTGCTTGTTACTGCGAAAGATAAGAAAGGAGGCTGGGGTAAAAGGCTTATGTCTTATATATATGGTAATCATGGAGATAGCTTGATCCAGACGATTTATGGAGGATATATACGTGAGGACGGAAACTATATTCGGAAGAAATGAATAGCTATTAAAAGAGTATGGAAGTGCTTTAAGGTTACCTTACCGTTTGGAAGAAAACAGCCCTGGTGGAATAATGATTACGAATAAATGAAGCAGGAACGTATGAGAGCGTATTATTTGTAAGAAAAGGATTTCTTGATCAATGGGAATTAGATTAATTTTGTAATGATAAAGCATTTATAAATTGCTTTCTTAATCAGAATGTAATGTGCATCTATAATCATCATCATAAAATGTTAAGAAATATGTTTTGAATTATGAAGGGACGGTAAGAGATTATTTGTGAAACTATATCATTATGTAATTATATTTGTTATTTTTATGATAAGCAGCATTATCATTCTGGATATCAGAACGAATAATTTAAAGGCTATCATTGAAAATAGACAACAAATTGATCAAAGCCTGGATGCTGCGATTGATGATGGAATAACGAAGCTGGCCGAAGTGGATAGCAATCAGAATATTACTATTAGTAAGGATGCTGCGATTAGAAGCTTCTTTCTCTCACTTCATTCTACGCTTGGAATTCTGTCGGATAAATCCGCTCAGGAAAAATTGATGCTTTATGTCCCGGTTGTCATGATCACGATGGAAGATGGTTATTACGTATTTTACAGTGATGAATATATCGGAAATGATGGTTATACCAAGGTTTCAAAAAGGTGGTCAGAGAAAAATCCCTATTATTATAAAGACAATGACTTTATCTATGCTTTTACTTTAGGGGATGTTATAACACTCTATGATTATAAAGGATTATTAAATTCTTCGGGAGATAAATCGGTATATTGTATGGATTATCATGATCTTAAGACGAAGCCGGAATATGAAACCTTTCGCAGAAACAGGGCGGATAGTTTTCTATTAGATAATGAAAAGTATCAGATCATGAGAAAACAAACAATCATTAGCAGTATGGAAGAAAGTATGGCTTATTACACGAGCCACCATAATAAAATTGCTCTTCAATATGGGATTACTTATAATTTTTCCTTACCAGTGATACAGAAGGAGGAATGGGCTCCGTACCTCGACGATATCAGTATGTTTGTTGTATTTCAAGGTTACCCTTACGGTAATTCCGGCGAAATATATAATCGTGTGGCCTCGGCCGGAGCAAAGGTAACGAAAAGAGATGAATTCATCCTGGAGCAAAAACAATGGTATCTGATTTATCACCGTGCTGACTGTTCGGAACTGGATAAAGAAGGTATTATCTACAAAGAGGAACCGTTATATCGTATAGAAGACTGTGCAGAAGCAGGTGCTTACGCTTGTCCGATATGCTTTAGACAATCTGGGGTGCATGCCTCGGAGTATTTGCCGTGAGATTAGCTTCAGTTGGCTTAAGTTATACCTGAGATAATAGATGCTATTAAGTAATAATGATTTCCTATATGAAAATAATTGTAAAATTATAAAAAAATTGGTACAATTAGGAATAAATATAGAATTCATTGGGGCAATACAAAAAATGTTTATAATGCTGTGCAATAATTGATGATGCAATTACTGGATAACTTTCATTAAAACTTAGCAGATGATATGTAGCAGGATACCGAAACATTGGTTATAGGAGGATTTTGGGTAACTAACAACCCTATAGGGAAAGGAGATAATATGAAAAACAACATTATTAGAATAATATTTGCATTGTTACTTATGATAATTATCACTGCCGGGACTATCATAATACCAGAGGGAAGAGCTACTGAGGCTGCCACAACTTATATTACAGTGGAAGCCTTTTCGAAGGCACTGGCAGATGAAATCGGTATATATTCTGTTTCCGGCTCTCAACTTTCTGGCTATGTCAATGCCCTGATTGAGAAGGGGATCATAAAAGAAGATGATTTTTCATCCTATACCGGTTACCTCACCAGAGGGGATGCAGCCGTATTATTAAACAGGGCAGACGAATACCTTTACGGTGATAAGCTCGACCCCGAATTAGTTCAGCTCGCTTTAGAAAAACGTATCTCTGATATTAATAAAGTAAAAGAATCAAAACGTCTTGACGTAGTTAAATGCTACTTAAAGGGATACATAAAAGGTTATAGTAATGGTACTTATTCCACCGATAGAGCAATGAAGGGGAGTAGTAAGATAACAAAAGATGGAGCTTTAAGCTGCATAAAGATGTTACAGAATAAGAACCTACGGGCGAAGATCAGTCCGGACGGACAGCTGATTAGGACGACGAAACTGCCGAAGTATGCTAAGTATTTTCCTTATGTATTGGCAAGTTTCCCGAATGAATATTATGATTGGAAGTTTGATTATGAATGGTATACATGGAGGGAAAATGGAAAGCCAATAGAGTTAGTCAACCTTGAAGATTATGCTGCTCCTAAGGATGTCGATAAAGTAACATATCACGGTGATTTTAAAGAAATAAAGAAAGAAAGACTTGATACCTGGATTGAAGAAGCTAAGATTTTTATGAACAATCTTCTAAATGTGGATTATAGAACAATGAATGAAGAGTGGATTGATATGATGATCGAGTCGAACGATGCCTACTCATTCAACGATGAAATGGTGCGTGAGTATATGGAGGAGTATCTGCAGGGAATGAAAAAGAATAAAACAGTCGTTGAGTGTGCTTCGGTAGATATCGACGGTTCATCCTTATATTATTTTCACATGACATATTACTTGAGAGTGCATGTAAAATACAGGGTGATATCATCAGTAGTATCATTAAATATGGAGATTAATGACTTAAATGAAACTTGGGCACATAATAATATTCTATTTAGTCAATATTTTGTTAATCTGCGCAAAAGCAATTTAAATGAATGGCATGATGGATATTATGAAATACTTCTTGCCAATTATGCTGATGGTATCAGTGGTTCTATGGTAAGATTTGATGATGCTATGTACCGAGGTAAGAAGGTGAGCGAGTAATGCATGGCAATAAATCATCATCTACTAAGTGTATACAATCTACATTAATTTGTATCATATTCATTATTCATTTCTTGCTCAGCCTGCCTATCAAGCAGGCTGATGCTGCAATGTCTGATTGGTTGAAGCCGGTAAGCAATAGTTATCAAAGAACAATAACTATTAATAACGATTACATTACTCAAGAGGGTAAGCATAATCCAGCGAAGGACGGTATTGTACGTTACCGGACGATTGGTTATCGTTTGACGAGAGAAAGGTATAATCTATATCAGAAATTTACATCTGGAAGCAATGCAATGATAGATTTTTCGAACATGAATGGAAGAGTTGGTGGAAGTTATATTGATGAGGATGGTATGAAAGTTACTACGTATACCATAGCAATGGATTCCTTCGTAACAGCAGCCGCGGAAATTGGTGTAACCGGAAAATATATCAAGGATCATGGTCCTGTCTCCATCTACATGCATAATATTTTTGAATCCTATTTAAACGATAGTAAAAGAAAAGGTCCTCTCTGGGGCATGCAAGAATTCTTAGCAGCTGAATATTGGAGTGAAACAACACAAGAAATTATTCAAAGTTATTATAATTATGAATTTAAATTGAATGCGGTCTATAATGTACAGGTTCTATATGTAGACGAAAGTAAAAAAAGTCTGGCAGGAGCAGTGAATGAATCTGGTGTTACAATATCGAATACCGTTTATACGCTTCCTGTCATATGCGGTGAACAATTTAATTATTCACTACCTAATACAGATGATAATCTAACATTGAATCATATGAATTATAAGTACGACCACTATACTTATGAATACACAAAACGAACGAGTAGCACGTTACAGAAAATCTCAGAAAATCCAGACACCTTAGTATCATTTAAAGCACCGGATGCTAAACTGGAATCTACCTTGACAGTGTATATGTATTTTAAACTGGAAGAATTAAACTACAAAGCTAATGTAATCGCTGTTGATACCTCGGGTAAAAAGCTGGCAGAGTTACAAGATTACCAAGAAGTTAGCGCGGGTACAAATTATAATTATACCTTCGATACAAGAAGAAATACAATTCTTTACAATCAAAAGTCTTATACTTATCAGAATAAATTCTATCTATCCTATACGGATTCCAAAGGTAACATCAAAAAAGAACCCATTTCACCAAAAACAGGTCCCAATATAGTGAATTTCCCCATGCCGATTGCTAAAGAAGGTAGTTTGGCGTCCTTTTGTATGATATATAATATCGGCCCAACACCATCGGTAACACCACCCATAACCATGCCTCCGACTCCAACCCCGACGGCAGGACCGACGCCTACGCCAGAGATACCACCGATTGAGGTTCCGGAATACGATTATGTATCGATTCCGTTTACCGAGGTAATTACAACAGGTCGTATCAGAGCTGATATTAGGGGCTCGGAACGATTTGTTGCTGAGCTTGGCATTCCGACAACAGAGAGTATATTTGGAGAAGTTATAGCGAAAGAATATTTACTTGGATATGCTTTTGAGAAGAAGGTTGGTATTGAGTATTATGATGTCACGGTGAAAAGAGATTACACATTAAAATGGATGTCCGCCACACCGGACAGTGCCGGGGGAGGAAAACCGGTTACTGAGACAGTTACAGTGGAAGAATCCTTTACCGTACCAAGAGGTTACGGTTATTGGATAATTGATCATCTGGAGTATTATAAGATTGATCATGCAGAGCTGAGAAATTATGCACTACCAAACGGTTCTATTACCATTACCCCGAATACCTCATATTATAGTCCACCCAGTATATCAGTAAATCATAATAGCAATCTGGAGTATCATATCCTGCCACCGGAAGAAGTCACAAGAGGCATTATACTAGATCCTGTCACAATCGAAAGTACTGCGGAGGACCCAACAAGAAAACCAGATATCCCGATGGAAAATTTTCTTATAGAGGCAAATTATTACGCACAGACATATACCGGGAAAGCTAAAGTAAGAAATGATTCATTAATCTTTCATGGTCGCACGGTAATAAGTAGTATGATAACGGAAACAGAACCACCATATATTGATATGTCGGCTATCCCACAGTGTTATAATAACATCAGCAATAATGTATTATATAAAGCAAACATGATCATTGAAGCGACCAAAAAGAATGGTACCTATCCTTCCAGCGGTACAATTGTATATACGGCACTTGCCCAAATAAGCTCTGCGAAGCAGGATAAGCCAGTATTCAATATAAGCAGTCTGAATCCGGTTGTGATACACACCCCGGTGGTATGTGTTCCATCGATAAACGCTGATAATGATAAATATGTACAGTTGATAAAACCAACGGACAATTGTACGCAGTTGGTATTAGATCCGGACCCCTTTTTGTCGGATTTTACTGTGAGCATTTCAAATACAGGGTTTCACAGCGGTAAACAAGGCTATAATACGAGGGACTTTTCCAAGTCGCTTCGTAATCCGAATACTTCCTATATAGCATCCTCAGGAGGTACTCTAACAAATCAGATTCAGTTTCCATTTGATGTTTACATTGATGTGGGAGGGGATAAAAATCGGACCAATGATAATTATATCAAAGCCGGTACATGGATTAGCATCGGACGATCAGCTCCAAGGTTTTATTTACCTATGTGGACGAAAGAAGATGTATATACCGTTAATTTCCGAACGGTTGCAGTCAATGGAATACCGTACCTTGAGCGAACTCAGGTATATGCAAATACGGATATCAATAAATACATTGCAACAGACACCTTAAATGTAGAGGTATCCGGTAGAATATACGGATTGACCGTGTATGATCTTAGCGATTATCCCAGGTGGGAGGAAGTCTTCCGGGTACCTGAGTCTATGAACTTTAAGAAGGATAATCCTGCATATCCGAATGGAACCGGGCTATCAAACTATGGCAACGGATATTCGTACACCTATGCCCTAGGCACTAACGATCAATACGGCAATGATACAGGTCGTAATATGAAATACACCTTTCCTTTAGTAAACGGCAGTCACCCCAAAAATAAAAACCAAGGATTATTAAAGACGGGATATATGGTAAGGTATTCATTAGAGACCACTGGAAGCTTATTCTCTGATGCCTGTATGGTATCCATAAAACCAAGCTTTTACTTTATAGATAAGGACGGTAAGAACCGAAAGGCAGTGGATTTATACTATACGGAAGAGATTAACGGAAAATCAAAGCATCTTGTAAAGGTTGGAAGTGCGCTAGATCAGATTAATCTGAAAAGTGTCCGCACCGGTGATTTATACCTTGGAATTCCAGAAAATGAATTGAAACTGACAGCAGTTTTACGAAATCAATCCTTAAGTCAGTTTGCAGCCCAATTTTCTCCGATGTTTTATTTTTCTCAAATACGGTTGAACTGGGCATTTCGCACATTTACTAATCAGAATTATACAAACACCATAAAATCCTATGCATCCTACACAGATGTCCGAAACAGTGGAGTCACAGAAAGATTTATATCCATGTCAAAGCAGAAATGGTATGGACAGTATTATATTCCGAATGATGTTCATGTGGTTGCAAGAGGTTTTGATGTAATGGATTATGCAGATAAGTATGGGGTGGACTATAAGGATGAATTTTGGCTCAAGGATGGATATATTATCGTTAATTTTGCGATTGAAACAGTGGATGAGAACGGTCAGAGGAGATTGAGTTATATTAATGCGGACAATCACCTAAACAGAGGGCATTGTTCCATGTGGAGTCTGGAAGGTCCACCGCTCCAAAAGACAGATAATCAAAATGTTACTTTCAACTTCTATGCCGGTGACTTTATTCTATATTATTCAAATAAGAGTATGACGGAGGATTATAAAGCTGGAGCAATTTATTAAGAGGGAAAGGAATAGTCAATAGAGGATAGATATTATCAGTAATAACCTAAAAGAATGGGTGTACTTATCCGTACGGATTATCAAGAAATCACTTTAGAGAAAGACTGAATGAGGACTTGCCATTAAGCAGTTGACACTAATGTACGGACACTAAGTATAGATAATTTATTCAAAATAGTATATAATGTAAAAAAAAGCAAAAGAAGGGATGTTTATATGGAAAAAGTGATTAAAGAAAGAAAAGATGTAGATGTCAATTTGACATGGGATTTAACTTCGATATTTAAGACGAATGATGAATTTGAAGCAGCGATAGAAAATATGATCAATTTAACTTCAAAAATTGAGTTGGGGTATAAAGGAAAATTGAATTCCGCAAAAGATATCAATGCTTGTTTAGATTTATATCGGGAAGTAGTTCGATTAATGTATATTACGGGTACCTATGCAGACTTGGCATTTTCTGTAGATTATTCGAATAATGAGAATCAGGCTAGAAGTTTAAAAACCGGAGATATCCTGGCGGATGTTGATAGTAGACTTAGCTTTATCAAAAGCGAACTTATAGAAGCAAATGAGGATGAATTACAGAAGGCGATTGATAGTTCCAAAGAAAACAAACATTTCCTAATAGATATTAAAAGAGAGAAGCCCTATAAACTGCATCCGGAGGTAGAGCGAGTATTGTCAGCACTTTCTAATACATTAAATGCTCCATACCATATCTATGAGCAGACCAAATTAGCAGATATGGACTTTCCTTCCTTTCAAGTAGATGGGAAAATTTATCCTCTTGGATATGCCATGTATGAAAATGTATATGAATATGAGGTAAATGCAGAAGTAAGAAGAGAAGCTTTTCGTGAATTTTCAAATAAGCTTCGAGATTATCAGAACACAACTGCAGCTATATATCAAACCCAAGTACAAAAAGAAAAAACAATTGCTTCATTAAGAGGTTTTGAGTCTGTATTTGACAGCCTTCTTTTTCCACAAAAAGTAGATCGTGATCTTTATAACAGACAAATA
>JARBTJ010000084.1 GCA_029240245.1 Herbinix sp. | reverse complement strand
TCACCGTTTTTCATAATTCATTTTTCTTTGCTGCGATAGTCTATACGAGAAAATATAATCTTCCCTCGCAGAAGACTGTTCCTATGCGAAACGCATAATAAAAAAACCACAAGAAATTACCTTCTTGTGGTCATAATATTGCAGTTAAAAAAATGATAGAATCAAAGTTTCATAAGCCACCCCTATGCCTATCGAAATAGGATTAGAACGCTTTACGAATACTGCACAATATATGAGAATAGGAATGATAATTTCTTGCTCGCAACAAAAGATAGCCAGTATTGGCTGTAATTCGTCGCATATTCAGCTGTCTGATTAGCAAGCAATTATAATCATTCCTATTACCTCTTTTTCTTAATTTTACGCGCTTATTCTAACACGATCGTTTGCGTATGTCAATACTTTATTCAACTTTCTCCCATAGATACATCCTGGAAGCATGATCCTGAAACAATCGGATATCCTCATCGTAACCAGTCCCTTGAAAGCTCTGTTTTAATTTCACCCCGCAGTGATTAAACAAATCACCATAAGCGGTGCAATCCTCCACTTCCCCAGGCATCTTCTTTACCATGGCAATGATATTATGAGCAAGAGAATCTTTCTTAATATGAACCGGCGCGATCCAATTAATCAAGTCTCCAAAGTCTTTAATATTGTGGATGTGCTGTCGGTTCGTAAAATGGTACTTTGTCCCACACTCCAATCCTTTTGTTTGAAATTTTCCATAAGCATAGTTTGGCGTCACTTCTTTTTGAAGGTATAATCCTAACGCCTTTTTCTTATCCTGGCTAACTGTTAACCACTGATAAATACCCTTATCATCATTCTTTATCCGATAGAGCTCTCCAAATTGCAGTGTATTACGATGTTTTTTATAAAAAGCAATCTGATCAATTACCTCTTTTTTCTCCTCTGAATGCAACTCTGTTAAGTTGCATTCATAACCAAGTAAACCAAATGCGGCAACCTCAAACCTTGTGTTTATGGAAGTATTCCGGAGTGTCTGATGGTTTGGACAACTGGATACATGAGCACCTATTACAGACATCGGATAACCATAGCTATAACCCGTCTGAATTTGTGCCCTGCAAATTGCATCCGTATTATCACTTGCCCAGATTTGAGGCATATAGCAAAGCATACCCAGGTCAAAACGATTCCCTCCGGAGGCACAACTTTCAAAAAGTATATTGGGAAAACGATTTGTCAATGTATTCATTACCTGATATAAACCCATAAGGTATCGGTGTCCAAATTCCTTCTGACGTTCTGCCGCAAGGGACGGGGAATAACAATCGGAGAAGATCCGGTTCATGTCCCATTTTACATAAGTTATATTTGCACTTGAGAAGACTCTGCTCATTTCCTCAATCACGTAGGAACGAACTTCCTCCCTCGTTAGATCTAACAGCATCTGGTTTCTTCCAAGCGAATGTGCTTTGCCCGGAATACGAACCGCCCAGTCAGCATGTAGCCGAAAGCAATCACTATCTTCATTCACCATCTCCGGCTCCACCCAGATACCAAAATCCATTCCGATTGCAGTGATTTTATCCGCTAAACCTTTCAGACCTCCGCTTAATTTCTCTCTGTTTTCTTTCCAGTCACCGAGAGAAGAGGCATCATCATTACGTCTTCCAAACCATCCATCATCCAAAACAAAAAGTTCAATTCCAACTTCTTTCGCTGCTTTTGCCTGCTTCAATAGTTTTCCTTCATTAAATTTAAAATAATTGGCTTCCCAACTATTGATCAGAATCGGTCGGATTTTTTCCTTCCACGTTCCTCTTACTATATGATTGCGGATAAAGTGGTGCATGTTATGGCTCATCCCGGTAAATCCCTTGTCCGAATAAGTCAGTACTGCCTCAGGTGCTTCAAAACTCTCCTGAGGTAGCAATAAAAATTGAAATCCATCCGGTTGGATTCCATGAATAATTCTGACCTTTCCCATACTATTCGCTTCTATTGCAGCATAATGGTTTCCACTGTAAATCAAATTAAATCCGTAGCAGTCCCCATGATCTTCGTTTGTCTCTAAGCCACTCAACATGAAAAATGGATTGCTACGATTGCTGGAGGTACCGGCTTTTGTGTCATTGATTAAAATTCCTTGATGAACTATGGTATCGCTGCGATTCATTTCCCTTGCCCACGCTCCGTGGAAAGTACTTAATCTATAATCACTGTTGTCCAAATCCAATTGGCCACTCATGATACGATCCAGTGTTATCTTTTGATCAGAATAATTGATAACCTTAGCACTGCGGGTGATTACATTGCTTTCGTAGAATACGCTATAGATGAGGAGTAAGGCTATCTTGTAATTCTTATCAAACAGCTCAATCTCTAAGCAAATATTATTTTCCATCTTCTTTTGCTTATCGGTTTCCTCTTTCTTTCTATATGCCGACGGTAATGTCTTCAGTTGTTCTTTCTGTGTAGATAATCTTGCTTCCTTAAACAGAAAATCACAAGTAGATGCCCCATCTACATGTGTAATCTCTATAAAGGGTTCTCGAATATCGCCTTTACCATAGGAGGACATTTCTAAACAGATATCCTCCAGACCAAGGTTAGGGAAATCCTTCGAATAGGCGATCTGGTTCCCTCCTAAAAACTTTGTTTTCTCAATGATTGCTTCATATCCACCGGACAAATTAATTTTAGTTCCATAATAGAGATGTTCCAAATGACCGGAGGGTCTTACCCTAAAACAGTATGTAGTATCCAGTGTATCCAATATAAATAATTCTCCATCTCTTCGGATCATACTTCTCCTTTCGACTTCTGTTTGCAACCTGCTTCTGTTTATAATACAATTTTATTTTATCAATTATTTCTTACGTATTAACTAACTTGACGAATAATTATGTTTTCTTCTTTCTCAGACATAATCTTTTCTAAGTAATTTTCAGAAAGCTTATAATTTTTGCGAAAGAACAAAATGGAAAGTATCATGCCAAGGATAGGTATCATAATCATTAATACACGCAATCCAAATAATGTACTGCTTGTCTGCTTATCAAGATTCACATCAAAATGAATAACATCCAACCCAACACCTGCGATGAATACAGCAATGGCTGATGCTAATTGAACGACAAAGGTCTGCATAGAAAATATTACACTTTCACTTCTTTGCTTCGTCTTCCACTCCCCATAATCTACCGTATCCGCTAAGAAAACGGTTGTCAACACCGTCGCCAAACCAAAACCGAAGTAGATAATGATTGCAGCAATACAAAGGAGCACTATATTTGTGATATGTAACGTACCCAAGAGAAAAAGTAGCACATAGCCGGCAATTGCTATAACAATTGCACCGGAAAAGATTCTCATACGATTCCATTTCTTACGAAGCAACGGCAATAATGTCATGGACAAAATCTGCGTTGCTCCTCCTACAATTCCAAACAAGCCGAACAATGCACCATTCCCAATGTCATATTTAAAAAAATAAACTGCTAAACTCGAAGTTAGATATAAGGAGGCATTAAATATTACTATTGTGATGACAACAGTAAGTGCTTGATCATTTTGAAATAATGCTATAAACATTTCCTTAATCGTAGGCGCTTTGATGGTCTGTCTTGTCTTCTCTTTTACGTTCATCACAGTAATCAAGGTTGATGCAATAAAAAATAATGCGATTATTCCTGCAAATATTTGAAATCCATAACGTTCATCACCTCTACCTAAGATTGGTACCACAAGCAAGGTTAGCGCAGTTGGTACGGCGAAGCCTAATCCCGCACAGCTTCTTGCAATTACGGATATATTCTCTCTGTCCTTACTATTTTGTGTTATTGCTGGAATCATGGACCAATATGGAATATCCATTAAGGTATAGGTAGTTCCCCAAAGGATATAGGCTGCCGATACATAGATCAATAGCGGTGTTCCGGTAAGATTTCTCGGTACAGCATACATTCCATATAAACATACTGCACTAAGGATTGTACCAATCAAAAGCCAAGGGCGGAATTTTCCAAGCCGCGTTTTTGTTTTCTCAACAATAATACCCATAAATGGGTCATTCACCGCATCCAGAATTCTTGCTACCATAAATAAAATACCGATAAACGTTGCACTTATCCCTAATACCGTATTATAGTAATACATTAAAAAGCCTGAAACAATGGAATAGACCATATCTTTTCCTACCGCACCCATCCCATAAGATATTTTTTCTTTATTTGTTAAGTTCATACGCTTCTCCTACTTTCTACGTAATCGTTTTCCCTATTTACTGAACACTAAAATTAATCTCTATCTCACCTATATTTTCTTGATAAATTCGAAGTCCGCCTTCCCCTTTCCTCCCCTTTGTCTTAACATATGTACCGGCAGCACCGCCCTTTAGACTGATAAGATTAGGTCCAATTAATTCTACTGCTCCCCAAGCAGTAAGTGTAATTGGCTCCTGATAATAAGGTAGCTGATTTCCGCTCTCATCTACTGCACAAATTCTAACGTCCACTACATCATAGGTTTCCGCCTCAAAAAGTATTGTATCACTGGCAACCGCAACCAGCTTGGGTTGATTTACCGGTCTCTTTTCCACTGTTTTTGTAACCACTGAATTTTTAACTGCTTCAAATCGGAAGGTTGTAGCGGCACCTCCCCAACTTCCGATGTATTTGTAGTAGAGTCGCATCCCCTCTGCTATGTCCAAATGTTCTTTCAGCATTAGCCAAGCCATTTTTAGTTTATATTTTAGCGGTAGATTATTCTGCCCATATCGCTTAACGGCAAAGAGTATTTCCTTCATTCCTTCTGCTGTTTTACGGCTGTAATTCTCCTTAACCTCCAGTAGATTACCTACAAAGTCATCAATAATAACCGGCGGATGGGGGAGATGGAGATACCTGGTCTTATTGGGATAAAATTCCTTGATAAAAGTATCATTCTTATAAAGCTTAATGCTGTCGGCGTTTGTAAATACAAAAACCTCCGTGATATTCCCTGCCGGATGATCTCCAATATCCAAGGAGGAACTGACTTCACAGATATCGGTATGATCCGTTTGGCTGGCATAAACGGATGCAGCCAGTTTGGGATTTCGAAACATATCCAGAACGCCGTGATAACAGATCCTATCACCGCTGCCAAAATCCTTATGGGTGTTGTAATCAAACATACACCAGCCAAAGCCTCCCGCAATCGTTTCCTGTTCAAATAGTGCATCCAAAACACAGGTGTGGCGAAGTGCATGTTGCAATCGGTGTTCTTCGCTATCAAAGGTCTTTGCCGGAAACATATGACCATTAAATTCCGTAACCAGATAAGGGGAGGCTTCCTTTGAAGTGACATTTTTCTTTTTATCCAGACCCTTTGTCAATCCATTATGTAGAAAATCATTATAAGTATAGACATCCTCCAACAAATTGCTTTTCTTTAGGAAACGAACCCCACCGGTCTGTCTTGTCGGGTCCAACTCATGTGCTATTTGATTCGTCCTGGTATAGAAATTATCATCATCCTGAGATTCATTAATCCGAACACCCCAGAGGATAATGGAAGGATGATTGCGGTATTGTAAAACCATTTCCTTTACATGATTGCATGCAATTTCCTTCCATCGCTCATCTCCGATAAATTGCCAACCGGGAAGTTCCGTAAATACCAATAATCCAAGCTCATCACATCGATTAATAAAATGCTTTGACTGAGGATAATGTGAGGTCCGTACTGCATTCACATGTAATTCTTGCTTTAAGATTTCAGCATCTCTCAGCTGCATCCGCTTTGGCATTGCATATCCGACATAGGGATAGCATTGGTGACGGTTAAGCCCAAGAAGTTTTAGCTTCTTATGATTTAGATAGAAGCCATCCTCCCGAAACTCACACGTACGAAAGCCAAAGCGGATAGTACTTTTGTCTAATTGTGTGGATGGCTTTCCTTCCGCTAATAATTCCAGATCGAGATTATATAAATTTGGCTGTTCGATATCCCAATCCAAAACACCGGTAACTGAAAAAATAATCTTTGTTGTCCTCTGTGAAATGGAACATTTATTTTGATATACCATGCCTCCAGCCGCGTCACAAATGGAATAAGATAGTATGGAATGCTTCTCCTGATCTGCTTGTGCGTGTTGTGAATGTCCTTGCTCCTCTTCGGAGAGTCCATGAAGAGTAATCCAAAGCTCAACCTCTTTTGAATTAAGCTCTTTTGCATTATCCAAATCTCTCGTCATGACAAATACATCTTCAATGGAGATTACCTCCTTGATATCTAGATATACTTCTCGGTATATTCCTCCATAAGTAAGGTAATCGATAACATTACCAAAGGGAGGAAGATTGCTGCTTTCCCTACTATCCACCTCGACAACAAGGACATTATCCTCACCAAAGATCAAATGAGGAGCCAGATCAGCAGTAAATGCAGTATAGCCTCCATTATGGGTCGTTACCAGTTTCTCGTTAAGGTAGACCTTAGCCACATGTCCTACCCCTTCAAACGTGATAAGCACTTGCTTCTCCTTCCATGCTTCATTTGCAAAGATGCGTTTGCGATAACAACTGACAAATTGATAGATTTGCTCATCAAAATAATGATATGGTGTAATAACATTGGTGTGTGGTAGGCGCACTGTTTCCATCGTAGCCTCATCGTAGGAAGGATTGGTCATTTGTTTTTGAAAAGTAGGGCTGTACTTCCAATCATTATTCATATTAATATGCTCGTTCATCATTACACTCCTTTCTTATTTCCTCTGAAACTGGTATTTCAGAATCGCTATTGGCAAATCCCAATCATAATAATATCCACCATCTGAGCCAACGCAGCTTCATAGTCCATTTTATTGTCGATTAACACACTACGACTTAAGTAATATTCAATCGTCCCACTGATCATGGCCTGGAAGATCGGAAGACTGATTCTTCGAATTTTACCCTCCTCCATCGCCTGCTCCATTAATCGATAAGTAGGTTCCCAATCCGTCTCCAGCCGATTCTCAATCTTCGCATAAATTCTTGGAAATTTACTTTTCAAATCATAGAGTTGTCGAAAATCAATGGTTTTATATTTTTCCGGTAAAACAATGAGAATCCTTTTCAGTTTTTCAAGAATATCAAGGGAACCATCCTCTATTATTTGCCTCTCACTCTCCTTGATCGCTGCAAATACATCATCCACCGCCTCAACAAATAAGGCTTCCTTATCCTCCACGACCGTATATAGAGTCCTTTTGCTGATTCCTATATGTTTTGCGATGTCATCCATCGTAAATTTTAATCCCTTTTCATTAAATTCCTCAATTACAGCATCTATAATTTTTACTTTTAATTCCATTTCTTATCCTTCCTTAGCGCAACGTTTTTATCCAACCTTTTATTTCAATTAGAAACCATAAAACTCATTTTAGTTTTCTAG
>JARBTJ010000034.1 GCA_029240245.1 Herbinix sp. | reverse complement strand
TAACTAACTAATTACCAGTGAAGACGAAAAGCTGTGGTCTGAGTCACCTCAAAACAGTCAAAGCTGTATTTAAATAGATACAAATCCACAGTGCTTAATCATTATAACGGAGTAATAGAAATTACCCCAACAAAAAGGTTGGGAGAAAGGAAAATAATCCAACCACCCTCTCTAAGAGGATTATTGGATTATACGTGAAGTATTTGAATATATATCTAGAAATTGTTGAAGCTACGAAAAAATACGTTAAGAGCAACATTGAGTGTGCTGTATCCCCCGATGATGTAGCGAAAGAAATTAATTATTCATTAAGACAATTAAACCGTATCTTTTCTATGTCAACCGGAATAACTGTCGGTGAGTATATACGTTGGAGTAAGCTTGCAAAATCCTTGTTTGAATTAAAATACAGCGACAATCCCGTTATTGATATTGCACTTAAATATGGATATGAGACACAGGAAAGCTACACGAGGGCATTTAAAGATAACTTTTCTCTAAATCCCGGAGAATATAGGAAAACAAAACAGCAAGTTACCGCTAAAAATTGGCATATTAATCAATTTATACATCAATCGGCTCATAATGCTTTGGATGAAGGCATGTTTAGGCGCGGAAACGTTGATAACTGGATAATCGTGAAGCCTGATAGGATTTGGGTTTCCGCGAGGAGGAATACCGAGAATTTGCCGTCTGGTAAATTTTATGATGTTTGCGAGCGAGAAGGAATTATGAGAAAAATCGGCGCGTTATCCAACGTAATCAGTATAGGCGGTGCATATTTTCCGTCAAATGATAACAGCGGGCTTTGTTTCGGTGCTGAGGTTGAGGAAGATTATCCGCTCGAATTGCTGAGTGAATTCGAAATTTTTCGTGTACCGCAATCAAAATATGTTGCTTTCAATTATCCTAAGTACCCGATAGAAAATCACGGTGACGCTATTTACAGCACATGGCACGCCCAAAAGGATTACGATATTACGATTCAGGGTTTGAAATGGAATCTTAACAAAATGCCTATCTTTGAAGATGACGATGACGAAATGGGATACATTTTATATTTTCCTGCTTCTGATGTGACAGAAGGTAATTTATAGTCGTATATGTCAACTCAAGCGTGAGCCGGATTCAGCAGGAGGTCTGCTGACAAAGATCAAAACCAAGGTGAAATCATTAGGAAAAATTTTCGAAACGGACAATAAGATCTCCGAACCGGAATATGAAGCACAAACGATAAGATGGTGCCAAGTAGAAAACTACATCCTTTTCTATCAGGTATTAGAAGTAGAAAACCAAGTTTATATTTATACGAGTCCATTACAAAAAAAGAAACTGGGAGCAGTTATTAACCCCCAGTTAATCTCATTTCTATTCAACTCTATTTCGCATACTGCCTTCCTGTATGATCAATCGTATACTCTCCTTTGTGTATCATCTGAGATATAGGTACCAGTTCAAAACCTTTATCCTTAAGTCCTGTGATAACACGCTGCAGGGCTTCCGGCGTAAATTTTGCACCGTTATGCATTAGAATAATTGAGCCTTTACCGAGATTTTTATGCTCCGTACATTTTTTTACGATACTGTCTGCGCCGTAGTCTTTCCAGTCCAGGGAATCCACATCCCATTGTATCGTATAATACCCGCATTCCCTTGCTGTTCCAACTAAGGTATTATTATAGTCGCCATAGGGTGGTCGGAATAAATTCATTTCGATACCGGTCAGCTCCTTCACCCGGTTATGCGCTTTCATAATCTCCTCTGTGCACTTTTCTTTACTTAGTTGGGACATCTGTTTATGATTTTCGCTGTGGTTGCCCAGATCATGACCGGCAGCGGCGATTGCTTTAACATCTTCGGGGTATTTCCGTACCCATTCGCCAGTCATAAAAAATGTTACCTTGACATCGTTCTTTGCCAGAATATCCAGTATGTTTTGCGTGTCTTCATTCCCCCAGGCTGCGTCGAAGCTTAATGCAACCTTATTATCGTCGATATTGACGCAATAGATAGGCAAATCCCTTTTACTTGCAAAATTCGAAACCGAAATGGAATTAGGCAGAAACTTTACAGCCAGCCCAATGAAAACTATAAAGCTCAAAACAACGATACCCACTTTCACAAAAAGTGAGATATCTACTAATTTTTGCTCATCCTGCTCCGACTCCGTCTGAACCTTTTCAATCTTATTCATAACTTCACCATTATTTTATGTTGTCTTAATATAATATATCGGTACGGCTAGGCCATTATTCCCCACGCTATCATCTTTTCCGACTATACAGATACCTTCAGTAATAAAATAACTTCTTACCGACAATACAGTAAGAAGTATGTTTTAAATTCTATTCTTTTACCCAATCCGTACTTTAAAAGACAACTCTAAGTACACAAAACTTTATACAATGGGAATAAGCTATTTAGATACATATTCCTTTCTAATCCGGATATATACATTCTATTCCCATGTTATCAAAATACTGTATATACTTATCCTCCGGTTTTTTATCAGTAAAGATATAGGATAACTCACTCATTTCACCAACATTAGTAAAGGAAATACAATCGAATTTGGAACTGTCTATCGCTAGTATTCTTTTTTCTGCCGACTCAAACATGGCTTTCTTTACCTCCGCCTGCATTTCGTTAGCATCCGTTAAGCCCTTTCTGATATCGATTCCTTTACAGGAGACAATCGCTTTATTTACATGATATGATTGAATCGTTTTACTACAATTTGGGCCAATCAAATCCAGGGAGCTTTCTTTCAGGGCACCTCCCGTCGAAAGAATGTGCCAATCGGACACATCCGATAACTCAATCAGTATTTCGATGGAATTCGTTATGATTGTAATGTTTTTCTTATCCTTGATATGTTTAGCAACAAAGACAGCGGTTGAGCTGGAATCCAACATCAGTGAATCCCCATCACAGATATGCATGGCCAAAAGTTTTGCTATCTTAATTTTTGCCTCAACATTTCTATTCTTACGTACGTTAAAGGGAAGGTCAATATTATTATTTTCCTTTAATACTGCTCCTCCGTAGCTCTTCGTCACCAAGCCTTCTTTCTCCAGCTTCTCTAAATCTCTTCGAATAGTTTCCTCCGATACTTGATAAAACTGGCTCAAACTGCTGACATAAACTTTCTTTTCCTCCTGCAGCTTCTCCATGATTTGGTTTCGTCTTTCAATTGCTAACATACCTAACCTCCAATTATAACCCTAATTGTTCTATCACCATCTTTGTAATAACAGCGATGAGAGCTGTCTTATCTGTGGTATCCTTATTTATATTTATCAAATCCAAAGAAGAATTGCTTTTACTAATATTTGAATTCATGACCGCTTCGGATGGGTGTTTTCCTGTCATACCAAATTGTTTTCTTATTTCATAGAGCTGTTCCACCTGCTGTTGTGATAATTCCTTCGGACCGCCTAATTGCTTCGATTGATACAATAAGCGTGCATAAAATTCTACTGACTCCATCTTGTGGTAAGCAGACAAAAGCGAGTCTGCATAAGAGAGTGCACCATGATTTTCTAACAATACTGCATCATAATGTTGCAGATACTTTGAAATAGCATCCGGTATCTCCTCTGTGGAAGGTGTTCCATATTCGGCAATCGGAACGCTTCCAAGCGTTATAACAGCTTCCGGCATAATTGGCTGTGTCAAAGGGATTCCGGCTATGGCAAAGCTGGTAGCATAAAGCGGATGTGCATGTACAACGGATTTAACATCCGGACGTTCGCGGTAAACACGCATATGCATTTTAATTTCCGATGATGGTTTAAAACCTTGATTTGCTTGAATTACTTTTCCATTTTCATCCACCTTGCAGATATATTCCGGCGTCATGAAGCCTTTGCTCACGCCTGTTGGTGTACATAAAAACTCATGGTCATTCAGCTTAACGGAAATGTTACCGTCGTTGGCTGCCACCATTCCTTTATCATAAATTCGTTTTCCTATTTCACATATTTGTTTTCTGATTGCATATTCATTCTGCATAAAACCGCCCCCTGATGATTCAAGTAATATTCATGAATTATTTGTTTTCGTATCACGTATTTCTATCATAACATACTAATATACAAAATACAACTAGATTCCACATATTATTATAGGTTTTATGTTGTTTCGTTTATATTCTATATTTGTTTTATGTTGTATTGATATAGTTTTCATTATTTATATAGAGAAAAATCTTAAGCGCTTCATTAACATGGGAAAAACTGATGCATTTCATTCTTTCTTATTATATTGGAAAAATAAATAAAAGTCCAATGCTAGTTAACTTTCCATCACTACTTACAATATCATACGGCATATTTTTTGATCCGGATGTGCCATTATAGATGAATCAAGATACATCCCTTTATCACCGGCTGATTTTTTCGCTCGCTCAATGGCTGCTTCCACTGCTGCCACTTCACCGGTCAGCATAAGATAAGATTTGCCGCACATGCCTCTGGCAAGCCGGAGTTCGATGAGTTGTACAATTGCTGTTTTCGCGGCAGCGTCAGCTGCAACAATAATGGAGGAAGCATCAAAGGTTTCTAATATACCAAGTGCATCTATGTTTTCGATGTTCGTTGTTCCGTAAATTGCAGGAAAGATTGCTTCATGAGGATTCCCTAATACAAAATCACCGATCAGTTGTGTTGCATAATTTTTTCTGGCAACCGCAACTGCTTCTGTTACAGAACTCAAATCACCTGTTATAATCACGATATATTTCCCTGGGCAGACTGTCTGGGCCTCAACAATTTCAATTTCGGTTGCTTTCACCATAGCATCGGCTGCTGCTACACCGGCAGATACCGTCTTATATTCTACCATACCGATTGCTTTACTCATACGATACACGTCCCTTCTGCTGCTCATGAACTATTATTATATATTTCTCATTTGCCTCAAGAACCTTTCCGCTGATGGAAGCATGCATTCCAACACACAGTCCTTGCTCCGGAGCACCGATCAATTGTCCCCTCTGTACATAGTCCCCTGTTTTTACCAGTGGTAAAGCCGGGACCCCGATATGCTGACTCATCATAATTTTAACACGACTCGCGTGTGCCATTTGCTCGATGAGAGGTGCTTTCTTTTGATAAGCATTTAAACCAAGCCTGGATATTAAACGCTCCATCGGCACCCTTCGGTATTTTATTTCCTTCGCGACCGGCCTAAACTCCGCAATTTTTGATGTGGGAACTCCTGCCCTTCGAAGACCTGACTTATATTCCGTGATCAATGTTCTGGGGGAAAGACCCTGCATGCAGGAATACATTTCGCAAAGACCGCAGGAAGAACAAAACAAAGTGTTTATAAAAACCTCCGTTTTTTGAACATTCTTGCAGGTTGCTGCCAGCATAAAGCTACTCGGTTCAATTGGGTGACCCAGCAAATATCTGGGGCATAAATCTGTACACATGCTGCATTGGCAACAGGCCGCAGCGGCCCGTTTTAAATCGATCGAGTTATTTTTTTCTTTTTTTCGAACAACAATATGATCCTTCGGAAGGATCAGAATGGAATTGCTGGTTTTCGTAATCACAGACCTTTTGCTGACAAGCTGTCCCATCATAGGCCCCCCCATTAGGTAACACGGCTCTTCGGTTGTTGTTTTACCTGCCAATGCAATAGCTTCAGAAACCTCCATTCCGATAGGAACCCGGATGGTTAAGGGATGTTCCACTTCACCTGTAATCGTTATTAACTTATCCGTTACCGGTTCACCCTTTGTAATCGCACAATAACTATTATATACCGTCTCAACATTAAAGACAGCGATGCCGCTCTCGATAGGAAGAGCTCCTGGCGGTATTACTTTTCCGGTAGCTTCATAAATAAGTACAACCTCGTCACCAGCCGGATAAACCTCCTCCAGCTCACATACCTCAAGATGATCGAATTGATTCTGATAGCTTTGAACCGCTTCTAAGGTATCCTTATAGGTCTTTTTGATTGCGATAATCTTTGACTTGGCACCCATAGCAACAGCCATTTGCTCAAAAGCCTTCATAATTTCAAGACTGTGCATCTCCAGAAGTTGCCTATGTAAATAAAGTAACGGTTCGCATTCCGCACAGTTTAATATGATAGTATCGACTCTCTCATCCAGCTTCGCATAAGTCGGAAAACCTGCACCACCTGCGCCAACGATACCGCTGTCCTTCAAAATATTTCTTAACTGTTGTATATCCATGAATGCTCTTACTCCAATCTTTCGCCATTATCTATGATACCTACAATAGCTGCATCAATCGGAGCTGTTTCCATACCGCAGCCAATGCGTGCTGCACTGCCAAGAGCTACCAGGACATATTCACCGATACCCGCCCCAATATTATCTATAGCAATTAACTTGCCGGCAATGTTAGTTCCGGTAATCAGGTTACCTGCACTTCCTGTAGCTTGCATTCCTGAAACAGGTTCGACAACCATGAATTTATTACCAATTAAATTTTCACATTTTCTCGTGGAAATTACACTGCCCACTACCTTACCAATGATCATAACTTACTTCGCCTCCTGCTTCAGGATACTTTATTTTAATATAACTGCGGTCTGACCGGTGGAAATTTTTGAAGCATTCGCTTCGTCCGTATCAATATGCATTTCCAAGGTATAACTCTCATCTACCCGAATTAATACATGATTAAAGATGGTTCCTCTTTCGTTATCCAACTTGACCGATACGACTTCCTTGTCACAAACACCGGCTGCACTTGCATCCTTTGGTGACATATGTATGTGTCTTTTCGCTACGATGCAACCTTCCTTAAGATAAATTGCTCCTTTCGGACCAACCACTGCAATCGGTGCACTGTTTTTGATATCACCGGAATCGCGTATTGGTGCATTCAGACCAAGCTTTATAGCGTCTGTCTCAGAGATCTCAACCTGTGAAAATCTTCGAACCGGTCCTAAAATGCGGACATTTTCCAATGCCCTTAGCTTAAGGCCCACCAGAGTAACCATTTCATTGGATGCAAATTGTCCACCCATCAATTCTTTTTTCATGGTTAACTGATATCCTTCACCAAATAAAGCCTCAACGTGTTCCTGCGTTAAATGGATATGTCTTGCCGATACTCCGATCGGAACTAAAAAGCCAACGGCGGCTTCCTTTTCTTTTTCAAGAGCTTCCAATACCATACGGGTAATTAACTCAATATTTTGATTATGCATATCCAAGCACCTGCTTTGTTTAATTTGATGTGGAGATGACCCATGTGTGTCGTTATTCTTATGATTCCTATTAAAAGTATAAAATCAATCCTGGTAAAAATGTAAAAGGTGCTACACACTTTATATGCTACAATATACTGATATGGAAGCTAACTTGCATATCAGTATATTGTAGCACGAAAGCACCGAAGGTACTTTTGACACTTTTACCAATTATAGTAAAGATACAACTCTCAACTCATGGATTGGCATCCCCTCAAAATACATAATAATTACATATTATTTTAAAATCGGAAGAATCTTTTCAACATCGGTGTGTGGTCTTGGAATTACATGAGTTGCAACAAGCTCACCAAGCTTTGCTGCACTTTGTGAACCTGATTCTACCGCTGCTTTTACCGCGCCAACATCACCGCGTACCATAACAGTTACCAAACCGGACCCGATTTTTTCAGTACCTACCAATGTAACATTTGCAGCCTTTAACATGGAGTCTGCTGCCTCAATTGCTGCTACTAAACCTCTTGTTTCTACCATTCCTAATGCTTCCTGTGCCATTTTCTTTTCCTCCTTAATGATCCCATTTTGAACTGGGTTATCTGAAACTATTTTAATCTTTCCTGTTGCATTTTCGATCTCTGTCTGCTTTTCATCCAAAGTTTGATTTTTTTTTGCTTGTTTGCGTTCCTTACCGGAACTATTTTCTTTAGCCAACGTCTAAAACCTCCTACCGTAAGAGCCGATTGGCACTTAAATTCACCATTCGAATTGTTTCCTCATGGGGGCTAGCAATAACGGTATATGCAACCGGCTTTTTTATTGCCTGTGAAACAACTGTTTCAACTGCTTGGGTAACGTCAGCCACACTTCCCTGTACAATCATGGTTACCAGCCGACCGCCCATCTTTCTTTCCCAGGTGACCAATTCTACATTCGCCGTTTTGCACATGAGGTCCAGCGCATCGATAGCAGCTGTTACACCGGTTATTTCAATAAAACCATATGATTTTCCCATGTCTTAACTCCTTCTACGCATCATTCATTACAGGGATTCATTAGATCGTGGGAAGAATTTTCTCAACATCACTGTGAGGTCTGGGAATTACATGAACTGCAACTAACTCTCCAAGTCTTGCTGCTGCCTGAGAACCAGCCTCCGTTGCTGCCTTCACTGCTCCTACATCACCACGTACCATAACTGTTACTAATCCGGAACCGATTTTCTCTGTTCCAACCAAAGTAACTTCTGCTGACTTAATCATAGCATCTGCCGCCTCAATCGCTGCTGTCAAACCTCTTGTTTCTACCATTCCTAATGCTTGCTGTGTCATATTAAATATCTCCTTTACTCATATAATTTTTCATATTTTTAATTTTTTTAAATACCGATTCCGTTATTACCAAACCCCGTTTCACTTTTATCAAGGTAATTTATTTAATTTTTATCAAAACCATTGATATTTAAAAATTTATTCAGGTCCTCTTCCGGCCTTGCTATGATGTGCTTCGTTATTACACCGGAGATACGCTTTGCAGCTACTTCCCCTGCCTCCAGTGCCGCACGCGTATCCTCTACACTTCCCCGGAACTTCACCATAATGATTAAGGGCACCTCCAACTTTTCTGCATTTGCAGGTTTATTTCTGTCAAAGGTTTCAATCCGGACATTGGCTGCCTTGCAACCCGCATCCGCTGCTGCAAATGCCGCAACCAAACCATATACTTCCAATAATCCAACCGCTTCCGACATCCTTTATACTCCTATTATTTATTAATGATTGCTATCTTTAGTCCATCCATACGGAGATTAGTTTGAAGGCCTTCGTTGATTTCCTGCAACGGATAGGTATGTGTAATCAATTTGTCGATTGGAAGTCCGATGCCTTTTGCTCTCTTTAGGAAATCAAAGGTAGTGGCATAATCTCTCAGGGTATATACCCATGAACCCACCACTGTAATCTCCTTTGCACAAATATCAAAATGGGGGTTAATGGTAGCATCACCTCCATTGATAAAGAAGCCAAGCTCACAAAGACCACCACCGTTACGAATAAACTTATAGATATTCGCGTGTCCCATCGGTGAGCCGGTACATTGAAAGGCGAAATCAGCCAAATGTCCGCCGTAAGATTTCTCCACTGCAGCAGTCAGCGCGTCAAGTCCCTGATGCTCCTTGAAATTTACTGTCTTTGTTGCACCTAATTCCAACGCAAAGTCCAGACGATTTTGTTCCCCATCAATAGCAACAATATTCTCGATACCCATAGTACGCAAAACTGCAATACAGATCAAACCGATGGGTCCGCAGCCCTGTACCACAACTCTGCTGTTAAATCTTAAGATTCCGGTTGTTTTCGCACGTTCTACCGCATGGATTAATACTGCACAGGGTTCGATCAGAATTCTTGAATATAGATCTAAATCACTTACGTTAAAGATCGTGGAGCCCCCACGGATTACGATGTAATCAGCGAACCAACCATTGAAATGTAGGTTATCATCCGGCAGCAATCCATAAACATCAGCTCCGCCAACATTCTGCTTATTTAGGTCAAACATGGTTATGTCCGGATTATCCTTAAATATCATACAGGAAACCACCTTATCTCCAACCTTTAAGTCTTTTCCTGCACTATCCTTCCTCACATTTTTTCCCATACGGACAATTTCACCGGTTCCTTCATGACCAAGTACGACCGGAATTAAGCCAAAGGGATCTCTTTTATATTCGTGGGCGTCCGTTCCGCAGATGCCGCAGCCTTCCACCTTCACCAGAATATCATTATCACCCAGCTCCGGGATCGGATATTCTTTTATAGTAAAGCTTTCGAGGCCGGTTAACATTGCTACCCTGGCCGTTTTTGGTATTTCACCTTGTGCAGAAGATACTGTCATGCTGCCTTGCTCCGACATTCCGGCTAATACCTTTTTTACGATTTCTTCAATATTAATTGAATCTCTGTCCATTTGTTTTCCTCCTGTCTAACGGATGCATAAGCTGTCTGACATAACACAGCGTCTGCGCTTTGTAAATGTACTGGCGCTGGTAAGTCCTTCACCCGTACGACTGGCTATCGTAAAGGTACAGAAGCCTTCTCCTCCGAAGCCCAGTGCTGCATAGGAAGGCGCATTCTTTACTAAGATAGCCGTGTCGATTGCTTTCGCAAATTTAGTAATATTATCTATATGTTTCGAATGGATATGAGCCGAATGTCGGTTCCCATGCTCCAGCCATACTGCTTTTTCAACAGCATCATTAAAATCCTTAGCGCGCACAATCCCAAGAATAGGCATCATCAGTTCCTCCGAGATTAATGGATGTTCCTTTTCTCCCTCGAAAATAATGCAGCGGATGGTACCCGGCACCGTAACTCCTATCATACCAAGCAATGTCCTCGCATCCCGTCCGACACACAGACGGTTTAACCCTTTTTCCGTAATCACCGTCTCGGATAATCGCTTCAATTCAGCTTGAGACAGCAGATAACAACCCTGTTCTGCTGTCATATAATATATCAACTGATCTACGATACTCTCAACAGCTACCACTTCTTTTTCTGCAATACAAGGCAGATTATTATCAAAGGTACAGCCATTTACAATATCCTGCGCAGCTTTCTGTATATCTGCCGTTTCATCTACCAGGGCCGGAGGATTACCAGCACCGGCTCCGATTCCGCGCTTTCCGGAGGATAGAACTGCGGTCACAACGCCGGGTCCTCCCGTTGCTGCAATCAGTTGAATCTCTTCATGCTTCATCATAATGCTACTAGATTCCAACGTAGGTTTCTCTATCGTACATGCAATATTATCCGGACCTCCGGCTTCCAGTGAGGCTTCATTAATCATATTAACTGCAAATAAGGAGGTTTTGACCGCAGCCGGATGAGGGTTAAATACTACCGTATTTCCGCCGGCGATCATACCAATGGAATTGCATATGATAGTCTCACTGGGATTGGTACAGGGCGTGATCGCACCGATTACACCGAACGGTCCCATTTCTACCAGAGTTAATCCCCGGTCACCGCTCCAGGCTACGGTTGATATATCCTCCGTTCCCGGCGTTTTTTCGGCTACCAGACGGTGCTTTAAAATCTTATCGCCGACATTGCCCATGCCGGTTTCATCCACTCCCATGCGAGCTAAGATTTCGGCATTTTCCAAAGTCTTCGTACGAATTCGTTTAATGATTTGTTCTCTCTGATCCATGGACATTTTATGTATGCAATTCTGCGCTTTTTTTGCTTGTGTGATGGCTGTATTCATATCGTTAAATATGCCCCTACTACCACAAACCGGAGCAGCAACAATTGTAAGCTTTGCCATTACTTCCTGGACAATGTCCTGAATCATTTTTTCATTTACAGACACTCTGATACCTCCTTACATACTTGCTTTGCATACGCAGCCAGGTCCGTGTCTTCTTTGGCAGTTCCTCCGCTGATACCAACGCCGCCTATCAATATTCCATTCATCACTAAGGGTTCACCGCCCCCAAAGATCACAATCTGTCCGTGATTGGTATACTGAATGCCATACAACGGATTACCAGGCTGACTTAGTTTACCTAATTCCTCGGTACTCATCTGCAGACTGACAGAGGTAAATGCTTTATTCAAGGCTATGTCATAACTTGCCAGATAAGCTTCATCCATACACTCTACAGCAACTGGTCTGGCTCCTGAATCCACAACTGCAATGACTACACGTAAATTTTGATCAACTGCCTTTAATTTTATCTTATCTATTAAGGACAGCGCCAGCTGTAAGGACATCTTAGGCGCTTTCCCCAAGCAGACGGGATGTTCATCTATACTTGATGACATCTTTTGCTTATTTTTTAATTCCCTCACAACCGATATCACTATTTTCGAAATATCCTCTTCCTTCATCGGCACCTCTCTTGATTGAACCGCAGCTATATTCCCAGCTGTTCCATAACCTTACGGGTAATCTCAGCTACTAACTCGGCTTCGTCCACATTATTCTTTTTCGGTCCGCAGAGATGACAACTCGCATTACCATTCTTGTTATTGATGCACACATCTGCCGGATGCTTACCTGTCATTCCAAAAGCCCTACGGATTTCGTACAAACGCTCCACCTGCTTCGGCGTTAATTCCTTGGGTCCGCCAAGTTGCTTTGACTGATATAATAAACGCGCATAAAACTCCAAAGATTCCATCTTGTGATACGCAGATAATAGGGAGTCGGCATAAGAAAGAGCTCCATGGTTCTCCAGCAGTACTGCGTCAAAATGCTGCAAATACTTCGACACAGCATTCGGAATCTCTTCCGTGGAGGGTGTACCGTATTCAGCAATCGGAACACAACCCAAAGTGATAATAGCCTCCGGCATGATCGGCTGGGTTAATGGAATTCCAGCGATTGCAAAGCTTGTAGCATACAGTGGATGGGCATGTACGACTGCCTTCACATCCGGTCTTTCTTTATAAACACGCATATGCATTTTGATTTCAGAGGAGGGTTTATATCCTGAATTCGCTTGAATCACCTTGCCGTTTTCATCCACCTTGCAGATAAACTCCGGTGTCATAAAGCCTTTGCTCACACCGGTCGGTGTACACAGAAATTCATGGTCATTTAACTTAACGGAAATGTTTCCGTCATTTGCTGCAACCATGCCCTTGTTGTAAATTCTCTTCCCAATTTCACAGATTTGTTTCTTAATTTCAAATTCGTTTTGCATGATAAAAGCCTCCTGATATGATTTAATAACTGTCTATTTTATTATTTTTTACATTACCAACATGATACATTTGTTTTTTTAGAATTATGTTCTGGTTATATCGCATACGGTAAAACCAAGCTTTTCCCTGGCGTAGGTAACTAAAGCGATCAATGCTGCCTCCGTCTCCGATACGGTTCCTGTTACAATTAGGGTTCCGCTGACACGATCGATAAAACCAATGTCAATACCGGCGGCCTTCATTGCAATATCCGCTATAATTATCGTGGTTTCTGCCGGACTGATTGTTACCACCCCAATCGCAGATTTGGTAAGACTGCCGGCCCTATTCAGACCCAATTTTTCAAATAATATATCATCCGGCTTTGCTATGATATGAGCAATAGATATCTGTTTACCCGGAACAAGCTCCTGTACGATTCTTAATTTATCTTCTGTACTATAAAACTTCTCATTTTCCATAACTATCCTCCAATCTGGCAATCTAAACCGGATGCCTTCTGCGCCGCCTCTTTCAGTAATACCATTTCTTCATTGGTAGGAGGAATAATGTGATCCATGGTATATTCACGTCCCAACCCTTCATATTTATCCTGACCCAGCCGATGATACGGGAGTAAGTGCATACGCTTCACTCCCGGCAATGCTGCGGCAAATTCGGCAATGGTACATATTTCATCCCTGCTGTTATTAAAAGTGGGAATGACCGGAACACGGATAATCAGATTAGTCTGACCAGATGCAGCTATCTTTTTCGCATTTTCCAGCATCAGTTCATTGGTTTTACCGGTAAATTCACGATGCTTTTCTGCATTGGTATGCTTAATGTCCATCAAAAAATAGTCAAGATGAGGCAAAATGGATTCTATAACCTCATATTGGATACCACCCATGCTTTCAATCGCTGTATTGATTCCTACCTGCTTGGCTCCTGATAGTAGTGCAAGGGCAAATTCGGGCTGTAACAGGCATTCACCTCCGGATAGGGTCAGTCCTCCTCCTGAGCGCCGGTAATAGGGTCTGTCCTTCTCTACTATTTCCAACGTATCTTTCACTGTTATGTCTCGGCCGATTACTTTATTAATACCTTGAACTCTCATTGTCTGGATTCCTAATTCCTGTGATTCCGGATTACAACACCACCTGCACCTTAGGATACAGCCCTTAAGAAAAACAATGGTTCTGATCCCCGGACCATCATGAATGGAAAACCGTTGTATATCAAAGATTCTGCCTAATGTATTCTCATATTCCATGCTATGACCTTTCTTACAAGCCCTGTTCCGTGCGATTTATAATATCGTCCTGAAGCGCTCTTGACAGAGTTGTGAATAATGCACTGTAACCTGCCACACGTACTACAAGATGCTTATATAAATCCGGATTTTTCTGAGCATCCAGAAGCGTTTCCCGGCTGACAACGTTAAACTGCATATGGCTCCCCTTTTGGTCGAAAAAAGACCGGACCAAGGCAATGAATTTTTCTAAACCTTCTCTGCCGCTAAGCGCTGACGGATGGAATTTCTGATTAAACAAGGTACCGTTGGAAGCAATAAAATGATCTAATTTTGCAACTGAATTTGCAGCTGCCGTTGGACCGTTTACATCACGTCCGGCGGATGGAGATACTCCGTCTGCAACCGGGGTATAAGCATACCGCCCATCCGGTGTTGCTCCGGTCTGTGCTCCCAGAGGGACATTGGCAGAAACAGGATATAGTCCAGCCTGAAAGCTTCCTCCTCTGGGATTTTTATACTTTTCCATGGGTTTGGTGTAGGCATAAGCTACATCTCTGGCAAGCTCATCCACTTCTGTAATATCATTGCCAAACTTGGGGACCGAAAGCAGCAGCTGACGTAGTTCATCCTGCTTTTTCTTTTCTTCTTCCGGAACACTTTCCTTCAGAATTGCTTTAATAATCTCCGTCACCTGGTCTTTGTCTACATTCTTACCGCTATGTACGAACTCTCTTACTATTTCTTCTGTGATATGATAAGCAAGCTCCTTATTAATCCCTTTTCCAAAGTTAGCAGCCAGAGCATTCTTTAATTCATTCATGGAGATTTTTCGTTCTTCATACACCAGCTTTTGAATTGCATAAAGGGAATCTGCCATATTGGCTATTCCGAAGCCCTGCGGTCCGGTAAAATTATAGACTGCTCCGCCTTCCTGTACGGTCTTTCCCCGCTTCAGGCAATCCTCCACCATACAGGATAAAAACGGCAACGGACAGCGTTCCGCATGTGCTAAATCGATAGCGTTATCTGCATTCACAAGTAGGCTTATGTTATATTCCATCTGCTCTTGATAGGCCTTAAAGAATTCTTTAAAGGTAGTCATATCCTCTACCTTCCCTGTCTGTATACTAATCTGCTCTCCCCCGTCCACCCCATTTGAAAAGACAAGTTCAAGCGGTCTGCACATATTAAAGAATGCCGCATCATGCCAGCCTTCGGTTTTACCGGCTTTTTGGGGTTCTACACATCCGATGATGCTGTAATCCCTGGCATCTGCCAGAGTAAGCCCTCGGTTTATCAAGGCAGGTATAATCACCTCGTCATTATAATAAGCAGGCAATCCAATCCCCAACCTCGTGAGTTCTGCTGCTTTTAATAAGAAGATATGGGGCGACCCATTCCAAACCCGCACGGATAGGGAGGGCTGCGGAAGCATCACATGCATGGAGGCTTGAATGCACAGAAAGGATAATTCATTGGTAACATCCTGACCTTCTGTATTTTGTCCTCCAACAATTAGATTCTGAAACAGACTATAACCAGCAAAGCCTTCTGCACTGTCTGCATCGCGGCACTTGTTTAAGTCATTTAATTTCACCCAGATGGAGTCCAGTAATTCCTGTGCGAATTCCACCGTCAGCGTATTATTCCTGATATCCCTCTGATAATATGGATCCATGTATTGGTCAAACCGGCCGGGCGATATGGAATGACCGCTCGATTCCAGCTGAAGCAGCTGCTGAACAAACCAGAAGGACTGACAAGCCTCGTAAAAGGTGGTTGCTCCCTTTGCCGGAACCACAGCACAATTTCTTGCGATCTGAAGTAATTCCGCCTTTCTGACAGGATCGGCACAAGCATCCGCCATTTGATTTGCCAATATCCTATACCTTTCGGCATAATTTATGACTGCTCTGCAGCTACGTATAACAGCCTGCAGGAAGCTCGATCTCTTAGCATAATCTGCGTCGGATGCCTTACACTGGCTTAATAAGTCCTCCGCTTCTTTTATAATTCCGTCATATCCAATGGAAAGAACCTTTTCATATTGTACCGTCACATGTCCTACTCCATTGTAAAAATAATTACCCGGAGTAAAGATATTATGTTCAATTGCTCTTTTTGCTTCCTCAGCCATATAAGCAGTTGCTAAATCACTGGTTGTCTTACCCTTCCAGTATTTATGTACTTCCCGTAACTCTTCCCTCGCCTTTTCCGAAACAGAAAATGGATCAGCACCTCTGGATGCAAGCGTATCCAGTTCGGCCTCCAGCCACTCATACGAAAATTCCGGATAGGTCTGACAGCCTCTTGGAGCCAAGGTAGAGCTTCCGACAATAAGTTCTCCCTCACGAATTGTGATCGGGATATGATTCAGAATGTGTTCAAAGGCTTTCGCACGGCGGGTAATGATTGGTTCCCCTTCCGTTTCCTTATAAGATTCCGTGATCAAAATGGCTCTGGCTGATTCAACCTCCGGCATTTTTATGAATAAATGATCAATGAGTTTAACAATACGATCTGTTTTCGGTAGATCCATATTATATAAATGTTTCATGTCTCACCTCTTTTATAAAAGATAGGTAGTTCAAAATTTAATATCATTATATCATACCAGTTATATATGTCAATAAATTCAACTATATTTTTATGTGATTATATTGTTTTATATAATTTATTATGTTTGTTTTGTGTTGTTTCTTTGTTTGTTATATAATATCAGGCAAAACCACATATAATTCCTCGCCTATGGAATCAGAATGATAAATCAAATGAGACGATAGAAAAAACCTCTCAAAAATGAGAGGTCTCCGAATTGTATAAATATTTTCTATAAAACCGATTATAAACTATTAACTCTTTCTCTGCATAGTTCGTCGTTCATTTAATATAATCCGGTCTAATACCGTTTTATATACCAATACAATCTGTGCATCGATATAGCAAAATTTATTGGCAATAAATTCGTATGCTTTATAGATAAAACATAAATTAACCATGCCTATCGCTACTACAGTTATTTCCGGACTGATATCCCTTACGATCAGAAAAATGGTTGCTATCAGATATATCACAAAGGAAAATAAAAAATTTCTGCTGATTCGGAAGGCTAGAAGCATCGTATCATTCAAACGGTTATGCATCTTAGTAATAGCTTTGATATCCCTGTATTTCAATTTTTCATACATATCATTATAAATGGTTTGACTGTCGCTTGCGCGACTCTCAATATTTCTCCTAACAAAGGTAGAATAGCGATGATAATTCACTTCACCCAGCTCTTTACTGATTAATTTTTTAAAGACATTTGACATAAAATCACCTTCTCCTAATATAAACTCAGGTCCTATCCGCCATTTAAATATTGATATGAGTGTTTTGAGTATCAAGGGAATAAAATGGACACTATTTCATTATAGTATATTCATTTTGCTCTCAAAATTCCTTTTACATTCATATCAATCCTGTAATAATCCAAACGAAATTTATTAACTTATAATACTATTATTCGCAGAGGACACAAAATAAAACTCTGCAATTGCTGTTATAATTTCCTTATAAATCTATTTTATAAATAAAACAAAATTTCACCTTTTCGTTTATACTTCGACAAAAATCACTCATAACGATTTATTAACAAATTGTTCATAATATATCCATACAATCATCATATATGTCTTTTATAATAAAATCATATTAAATGATTAACAAATTAAATAATGCTTACTAGATAATTTTTTTCATAAAATAAGCCCGGCAGCTACCCTCCCCCCTCTACCGGGCTTCTCCTCTTTATTAATATAATTTTACCTAATACAATGAAACCGAAGAAAGATAGGTTAAAAACCTATCTTTTCTTTTATTTTGTTGATTCGATTCATTGCACTGTCATAATCGAATTCCTTTACCTCTTCGAGTGCTTTCATAAATTCTGACTTATCCTCCGGTTGTCCGGCTCTGATTAAATATTGCAATTCCTTTATAATCGCATCATATTCATAGCTTTTGATATAATATAAAGTATTCGTCAGACATTGTACATACTCTAATTCCGTAACCCTGCAAAGCTGAGTATTCATTACATTTGTCTTCGCATAATTAATTGCTTCATAATGGTTTAACACTTTTTCCAAACGGAAGCTGAAATCATTAATTTGACAGACCAAATGAATCAAATCTTCAATTATCTGATCATATTGGCCGTCTCTCAATAATTGGTATATAACTTTGGTCGTTTCAAATAATCCAACAGCACCAATATTAATCAAGACGCTTTTCAGATTATGGACACCCATAATTACATCATCCAAATTTTCTTTATTCAATCCCTCTTTTATATAACTCCTGCAGGATTTCATATCACGGAGTGAAACTTTTAAGATATGTACAAATTGTATTGAATTACCAATCGCATATTTCAAACCTGCTATATAATCAATCTCCGGTATCTCCTCTAATAAAGACTTGATGATCTCCTCTTTATCCATGCCCAAATAGGGTTTCTCCTGTTTATGAATAATTTCATCAAAAGAAAGATGGGGAAATAATTTATTAAGAACATCCACCAAATCAGTTAGTGCCAGAGGTTTAGAGAACACTCCATCTGCACCTTTTTCACTATAAATTACTTTCATTTCATCCGTTACATGAGCTGTCAGTGCAAAAAATGCAGTCTTATTTTTTTCTTTTTTACATCGGTTCAATTTATCTGTTGTCTCAAGCCCATCCATATTAGGCATGACATGGTCTACAAAAACCAAGTCATAATAATTTTTTTTAAATAAATTAACCGCTTCTTTACCGGAAAACACCTGGTCAGCCTGAATCCCAAACAACTCCAGCATATTTGCTAAAATCACAGTATTAACTTCGTTGTCATCAACTACTAATGCCTTTAACTTAAAATCTTCCACTTTGTCCATAGCACCCCCATGTCTTATATTAATGTAAACTCGGCGCTTCCCATGATTAAGCGAACACTTTATCATACAATATTTTACACAATTGTAGGCAAAAAATCAACAAAAAGACCTTAAAATATAGTATAAATGTATTTTTATGTTAATTTTAACAAGATATATTAACAATAAATCTAATTTCCCAGTATGAGATGATCAAAAATTTCGAATAGTGATAACTGAAAAATTTCTTAAATTTAACCTTTTATATGACTCTAACTTTTGTTATAATAGTAAAGGTTGATTTGAGCATATAATAATCAACGGAAACAAATGCAATTCTATTCCGATGATAGGACAAAGGTATTTATTTTGTTTCCATGATTAATGCAAAAATCATAGAATGAAACATAAGAAAACATATCAGGAGGTAGAATAATGGCAAGTATCACTATCATGGACCATCCTTTAATTCATCATAAGTTGGGGATTATGAGACGTAAAGCCACATCAACGAAGGAATTCAGGGATTTGGTATCCGAGGTAGCAATGTTAATCTGTTACGAAGCAACCAGAAAGCTTCCCCTTACCGAAATTGAAATTGAAACTCCCCTCGTGAAAACGATAGCCAGGGAAATCGAAGGTAAAAAGCTTTGCATCGTTCCGATATTAAGAGCTGGACTTCATATGGCAGACGGTATCTTGAACCTGATTCCTAATGCTAAAGTAGGACATATTGGTTTATACCGCAATGAGGAAACATTAGAACCGGTAGAATACTTTTGTAAACTTCCCTCTGATGCCTCAGAGAGAGAAATATTTGTAGTTGATCCCATGTTAGCTACTGGTGGATCCGCAGTTGCCGCAATCGAAATGTTAAAGAAGAGGGGCATCACCAAAATCCACTTTTTATGCCTGATTGCTGCTCCGGAAGGTGTTGAACGCCTTAGCAAAGCACATCCGGATGTTGAAATATATATCGGTAATTTAGATGAACGTTTGAATGAAAATGGTTACATTCTGCCTGGTCTCGGTGATGCTGGTGACAGAATTTATGGTACCAAATAAATAACACATGACTCATTACTTGTAAGATATGAATAAAACAGCCTCTGTAATCTTTGCAATCGCAATTGATTATGAGGCTGTTTTTTATATAGGTTAATAATTGAACTTCCCGGTTCTTTTCATAAACCCTTGATAAATTCATCCTTTATTCTAATAATAAATCCAGATTCAATATTATGATTAAAGTGTTAAAAGCACCTTAAGCGCTTTCCAGCTACAGTATATTGCTATTGCAAGCTTTCTTTCAGATCAATATATTATATAGGCATTTGCGAAACAATATAGTTTTTGCTATTGCACACACAACACATACTATTCCTCCGCTTAAGCGTTTCCTACGGGCTTAACTTCCGCTCCGGAGTAGTATATGTTGTGTGCGCGATTAATACAGATTTTGAGTTTCGTAATCGCCTTAAATATATTATAGTCGGAAATGTGCGTAGCACCTTTTGACACATAAAATATTTACAACTTCGAAGTTTCCGTTCAAATTAAATTGTGGAAAATTTATAAATTGTTACCGAATAAAATTCTTTACCGGCTTTCAGCATACAGGAAGGAAAGGAATTGATATTACAGGAATTCGGGAAGAACTGGGTTTCAAAACACATACCATACCTTTTTTCATAGGTTGCCCCAGCCTTACTGTTATTTACGGGATTCAACATATTTCCGGAATAAAACTGCATACCGGGCATATCAGTAAATATCTCCATCTTTCTGCCGCTCTTTTCATCAATCACTTCTGCGACCTTCTCTGCCTCATTACCATTGATGTCGAGTATATAATTATGGTCATATCCTCCGGCGATGCGAAGAGGCTCATAATCTGTATCGATCTCCTGTCCGATTCTTTTCATAATCCGAAAATCCATTGGAGTTCCGGTCACGTCCCGGATTTCACCTGTTGGTATCAAATCGATGGAAGTAGGAGTAAATTCATTTGATTTGATCCACAGCTTATGATCCAAAATGGACCCGGAATTATGCCCAGATAAATTAAAATAAGTGTGGTTCGTAAGATTTACAATGGTATCTCTGTCTGAGATAGCCAGATACTCAACAATCAGCTCATTTGCTTCTGTAAGGCTGTAGGTAACACTGACATCCAAATTTCCCGGAAAACCCTGTTCCATATGCGGACTGAGTCTGGTAAATTCAATGCTGGTGATATCCTCCTCTTCATAAACCTCAGCATCATATAAAAACTTATGATAACCTTTAAATCCACTATGAAGATTATTCTGTCCATCATTTTTATCCAGTTCATAAACCTTACCGTTTATTTCAAATCGTGCACCGCCAATCCGGTTAGCATGTCTTCCGACAAATGCACCAAAAAACGGTGGATTTTCTTCATATCCTGCAATATTATCAAAGCCCAGTGCTACATCAGCCGCCTTTCCCTGTGAATCAGGAACAATAATGCTTACTATATTAGCACCGAAATCCGTAAATGATACCTTCATGCCATTTTCATTTGCAATTGTAAATTGAGTAGTATCTTCGCCACATTTGGTTTTACCAAATGATTTACTTGACATTTTCATTGTTATTACTCCTCGTAAGTTAAATTTCATTAGAACCATCGAATCATAATTATACCATAAGGCAAAATAATAGCAATTATAATTTATGTTGATTTCATTCGCTGTATCAATCAAGTAATGGTTGCTGTGAAAAATCCTTCTTTTCCCTGATAGATGCTTTTAAATCTATAACTCCATTCTATCCTACCATTTACTCCTTCGAACAAATAGAAGCTGAATAGAACAGGTGATTTCTTACAGGAACAATTATTTGACACGATTTCATGACGATGATATACTGTATCGGTATTCAACGAAATACAAAGGTTATAAGTGGTTGAATTTCACTTTGCTTAATTCATGCGAAAAAGCATTGAATTATCCGGGAATTTAACATAATAGGGAAACAGGTTCAAAGCCTGTACGGTCTCGCCGCTGTAATTGAGGAGCTTTTTTATAAGGGAATTTCCCTTACATAATCACTGGACAAACATGTCTGGGAAGATGATAAAAGAGTGATGATCCATAAGTCAGAAGACCTGCTTAAAACCGGTACCAACGCTCCACGAGGATTTGGACAAGGGTACAATAAGGTAACTGATTCGTCAGTCTATTTTTATTGTCCTTTTTCCTGTTTGTGGGTAAAGGATTTTTTTATTACAACAAAAAGGAGAAAGAAAAATGAATCAAAAGAAAAATTATGTAAAACCGGTGATATCTATTCTTTTAATGGTAGTAATCATCGCAGCTATGGCAGTTATCTATCTGCAACTGAAGCCTCAGGGAAAGGCCGGAGAAAAAGAAATTACTGTTGATGTGGTTATTCCCGATCAGGAGACTGAGGAATTCGTCCTGGATACGAACGAGGAATTTCTACGTCAGGCACTGGAGGACGAAGGTTTGATTAAGGGTACCGATAGCGAATTCGGACTTTATATTACCGAAGTTAACGGACGTGTTGTTAACGACGCTAATCAGGAATGGTGGTGTATTACAAAAGGCGGAGAAACAGTTAATTATGGTGTAGACCAAATCGCTATTACTGATGGCGATCACTATGAAATCACTCTTACGGTAGGGTATTAAGATACCCTTGACAGGAGGCAACTATGAGGATTAAGTATATCGCTGTGATAGGCATGTTGAGTGCATTATTGGTCGTCGTCCAGGTTGCGCTTGGATTTCTTCCGAATGTCGAATTAGTATCCCTGCTGATTATATTGTTTACCCTGTTTTTTGGAAAAAAAACAATTTATATTATTTATGTTTTTGTGATAGTAGAAGGCTTCATCTATGGCATTACGGCATGGTGGTTCAATTACTTGTATATTTGGACGGTTTTGTTTGCAATCACAATGTTGTACAGGAAAAATAAATCCGGCATCTACTGGGCCTTCATCAATGGCTTTTATGGTTTAAGTTTTGGTGCTTTATGCTCTATTCCATATTTCATCACATTGGGAATCCCATCGGGCTTTGCTTATTGGGTAAGCGGAATTCCCTTTGATATCACTCATGGTTTTTTTAATTTTGCCATTGCTTTGGCTTTATTCCGCCCTCTTTATTATCTTTTTGATAAAGTTAAGAATCATTCAGAAATATTATCATAAAGTTATTTAACGGTTTCAGTGTATATCTTCACTAAAAATATCTTCATGAAAATGCCTTCACAAAAAAAGGTTATCCTTAAGAAATACTCCTTAAGGATAACCTTTAATCAATTTCGTTTAAAACAATATAGCTATTTCTTTATAAACTTTTTTCTTTTAAAAAACAAAATTTATAGTTTAGAAAAAGGTACACTGTAAACCCAATATTGATTATAATCTTGTTACGTTAGTTGCCTGAGGACCTTTAGCACCCTGAACTACTTCGAACTGAACTTCCTGGCCTTCTTCTAATGACTTGAAGCCATCCATGTTAAGTCCTGAATAATGTACGAATACATCATTGCCTTTTTCGTCAGAGATAAATCCAAATCCTTTTTGGTTATTGAACCACTTTACTGTACCTTTGTTCATGTATAATTCCTCCAAAAAAATATTAATAATTTAATTGTCGATACCTTCGACAACACTCATATCATAACACTCTTTAATAATTGTGTCAAACATTATTTATCGACATTATTAGTTATTTCATATGCTTCCAACGCTGTATACACTTCATATCCGTTGAATTCTAATACCTTTAATGCTTCCTTTAAGTCAGATAATTTCATGATAATGGAGGTATTTTGACCGGTGGTTGTCAGGGTATACATATATTCAACACTTAATTCAGCTTCAAACAAAATCTGTAAAATTTTATGTAATGTACCCGGTTCTTGAACTATTTTTACAGCAATAACATCCGTAAGCATTGCGGAAAAACCTTTTTCTTTCAGAACCTTTCTGCCCTCCTCCGGGTTGGATACAATCATTCTGAGCATTCCGTATTCGGAAGTGTCAGCAAGACTAAAGGAAACAATATTGATATTTTTTTCGCACAAAACTTCTGTTACTTGTTCCAATCTTCCTTTTCTATTCTCAATAAAAACTGATAATTGCTTAATAACCATAGTCCTCCTCCTTATTCTTCTATATAATAAATGCGTACTGTCGGACAAATATGAATCATTTCATATGATACCGTTCTTCACATACTTGTAAAGCAGGAAAATAAAGCCATGCGTTCTATCTCTATACAAGCTTTCGTTTGTCTGAAACTTGCTTGGCGAAGCCATGCGTTCTATCTCTATACAAGCTTTCGTTTGTCTGAAACTCGCTTGGCGAAGCCATGCGTTCTATCTCTATACAAGCTTTCGTTTGTCTATAACTCGCTTGGCGAAGCCATGCGTTCTATCTCTATACAAGCTTTCGTTTGTCTATAACTCGCTTGGCTTTACCTTCACTCCTCTGTATCGTTTTCGGCTCTACCAAAGTAACCTTTACTGACAAACCAAGTGCGGACTGAAGAACATGAGCAATTTTTTTTGTCAGACTTTCCAGCTGCCTGATTTCATCAGAGAAGAAACTCTCTTCTACCTCAACCTGAACTTCTAATATATCCAGATTATTTACACGGTCTACGATCAACATATAATGAGGACTTGTTTCACTGATTTCAAGTAATGCTGCTTCCACCTGAGAGGGGAACACGTTGACTCCGCGAATAATCAGCATATCATCGGAGCGGCCTTTAAATCTTGAAATTCTGGCAAGTGTTCTGCCACATTCGCATTTATCATAGCTGATACTGGTCAAATCCCTGGTTCTATAACGGAATAAAGGCAATGCCTCCTTCGTTATCGTTGTAAATACCAATTCACCGATTTCTCCCTCTTTGCAGGGTTCCAATGTCTCCGTATTAATGATTTCTGGAATAAAGTGATCTTCATATACATGAAGTCCGTTGTGGTATTCGCAGTCTGCGGCAACGCCGGGTCCCATGATTTCACTTAAGCCGTAAATGTCATAGGCCTTTAAATTAAGCTTAGCTTCAATTTCTTTTCTCATATTTTCCGTCCATGGCTCTGCACCGCAGATAGCAGCCTTAAGCTTAATATTGCCGATTTGGCCTGCCTCCTCCAAGGTTTCAGCAATGTGTAGCAGATAGGACGGTGTGCATGCAATTGCAGTTGCACCGAAATCTTGCATCATAGTAATCAGCTTCTGTGTATTACCGGTTGACATAGGAATTACAGTAGCCCCCAGATTTTCTGCACCATAATGAAGTCCCAGACCTCCGGTAAACAAACCATATCCGTATGCCACTTGAATTTTGTCTTGGGGACCAACTCCATCCATGGCCAATACTCTGGCAACGCATTCTGACCAAATCTCGATATCTCTTCTGGTATAACCTACAACAGTTGCTTTACCGGTAGTCCCTGAAGAAGCATGAATACGTACAATTTCTGACTGTGGAACGGCAAATAATCCAAACGGATAGTTATCCCTCAAATCATTTTTTGTAGTAAAGGGGAGCTTATGTAAATCCTCCACTCCCTTGATATCTCCAGGTTCAATACCCATCTGCTGCATTTTTTTACGGTAAAATTCTACACTATGGTAAACACGATCTACCATCTTTCTAAGTCTCGCGCTTTGCAGATTAGTTATCTCATCCCGGCTCATACATTCTTTTGCTTCATTCCAAATCATGCTTCCAAATCCCCCTGCTCCGCAACACGATACCCCTTTTCCTTTAAAACGGTTGCTGTTTTTTCTAAATTATCGGTATTTACTATCATCAATGGAGCTTTTCCATTTCTTAAAACGATGGAATAGATATAATTTACTCCCAGGTTAGCCAAAGCGATCTCTTGAAGCATTCCATGGAGTTCACCAGGTTTATCTTCAAGTTCTACCGCAACCGCTTCCGACATCTTAACTGCAAAACCATTTTCCGATAAAAGATTTTTTGCCTTTTCCGGTTGATCCACCACAATTCTTAATATGGCAAATTCCGGGGTATCAAAGGATGCAATAGCCCTTAAGTTAATATTATTGTCCTTTAAAACCGTTGTAACTCCCGCGAGGCTTCCAATTTCATTTTGAACGAATACAGAAAGTTGTTTGATCATAGTAAAACCTCCTTATTTAATATTTATTTTAGGCGATTGTGAAACAAAAATATTCATGCTATTGTACACGAAACACACACTCTTCCTTTGCTCCAAAAAACCAAGAGCTTTACTTCCACGTCGGAATAATATATGTTGTATGTTCAATGAATTAAGAAGATGAATTTCACAATTAACTATTCTATTGATATCTTACCAGGATTTAATACTAAATTTCGTATTAAGCTACCGAACCCGCCTAAATCTAATTATGCAGGTGATAACCCACCTCAAATGCCTTTTTATTTAATTCTACGGTCTTTGCAGGAACTGTCCTTTCAATGACAGTCAGCCAGTCCTCCTTCGAGAAATCCATATGCTGTGCAGCCATACCAAGAACAATTACATTGAAGACCTTGCTGTTACCGAGCTTTTTGGCCTCTTCCATTGCATTCACTTTATAAACTCGATAGTTTTTCTCAAGCTCCTCAATAATATTCTCGGGATACTTGGCAGCTCCGATTACTACTGGCATCGGATCAATTTTTTGATCATTGACTAGAATAACACCGTCTTTTTTCAAGAAATGTGCATATCGTTTCGCTTCCAAACGCTCAAATGCAATTAAAACATCCGCCTGACCTTCCTCCACAACCGGCTCATACACTTTTTCACCATATCGAACAAAGGTTACAACACTTCCGCCTCGTTGAGCCATGCCGTGAACTTCCGAAAGTTTAACGTCATATCCCGCATGAATGGTCAAACCTCCAAGGATTCTGCTGGTAAGCAGGGTTCCCTGTCCGCCGACGCCGACAATCATAATATTTTTCGTTTCCATAACGACCTCCATTTACCTGCCTGTGTTATCTAAGATGAACCGGCTTAATTGCGTTAAATTTACACAATGTTTCACATAATCCGCAACCATTACACATAGTATCATTAATTACAATTGCTCCGTCATCCCTTTTGGTAATTGCCGGACAACCCGGTTTCATACACATTCCGCATTTCTTGCAGACATCTGTATCGACACAAAACTGCTTAGCAACCGGAGACTTATCCAGGAGGACACATGGAGATTGTGCTATGATAACTGCAACCTCATCCATCGCAACTGCTTCTTTCACTACCTTTTCCAAATTCATAGTATCAAATGCATTGATGACATAGACATGCTTAACACCAACCGCTCTGCATAATTCCTCTAAATCAACGGAATAGGTCGGTTCCCCCTTTAAGGTTTTACCTGTCGCAGCATGATCCTGATGACCTGTCATTCCTGTAGTTGAGTTATCCAGAATCATTACGGTTCCTGTACCCTTATTATAAACCATATTGATCAGAGAATTAATACCGGTATGCATAAATGTGGAATCACCGATTACCGCTACCCAGTTCTTTATATAATCCTTACCCTTTGCTTTTTCCATTCCATGTAACGAGGAAATACTTGCACCCATGCATATTGTGGTATCTACTACACTCAACGGTGCAACTGCACCAAGGGTATAACAGCCGATATCACCAGCTCCGTGAATCTTTAATTTATTTAATACGGAATATACGCTCCTATGGGGACAGCCGGGGCACAAAATCGGAGGACGGTTCGGAACCTGGGCAGATGGTATAACATAAATGTTTTCTCCCTTAATTGCTTTCCGAAGTAAGTTAGCCGAGTATTCACCCTGAACTGTGAGAATCTCTTTACCGATCGCCAGTATTCCCCAGGATTTCACCTGCTCTTCGATAATTGGATCTAGCTCTTCTACAATAAATAATTTTTCAACATTTGCTGCAAATTCTTCAATCAACTGCTTCGGTAAAGGATTAACCATTCCAAGTTTTAATACCGAGGCTTCCGGAAGTGCATCCTTTACATAATGATAAGGGATACCGGAGGTGATGATACCGATCTTTCTGTCATTATATTCAATGTGATTAATCGGGAAATCGCATCCATCCTTTGTAAGAGCAATTTCCCTGCTTTCTACCACCAGATGTCTTCCTTTCGCATTAGCAGGCATCATTACATTTTTTGCAAAATCCCTTACGTAAGGTTTATCTTCGATCTCAGTTCTATCATTTAATTCTACCATTCCCTGAGAATGGGAGAGTCTTGTCGTACTTCTTACGATAACCGGTGTATCATATTTTTCACTCAATTCAAAAGCAAATTTTACGAATTCTTTCGCTTCAGCACTGTCCGACGGTTCTAAAACCGGTACTTTCGCTGCTCTTGCGACCGCTCTGGTATCCTGTTCATTCTGCGAGCTGTATAAACCGGGATCATCCGCAACAATGACTACCAAACCTCCGTTTACACCGGAATAAGCCACCGTAAATAAAGGATCGGAAGCTACATTAAGACCAACATGTTTCATGGAAGCCAGTGCCCTCACGCCGCTGATAGAAGCTCCAATTGCTACCTCCATTGCCACCTTTTCATTGGGTGACCATTCGGAATAAATCTCATCATATTTTACGATATTTTCGCTGATTTCTGTACTTGGAGTGCCAGGATATGCGGCAGACACCTTGCAGCCCGCTTCATACGCCCCACGGGCATACGCTTCATTACCAAGCATAATTACTTTTTCTGTCACTATGTAAATCTCCTTTCATATGTAAATCTTTATAGGCAATTGCGAAACTCATATTCTGTATTAAATGCGCACATAACAAAAACTATATTGCTTCGCAAACGCCTTGTAAATCTTTAGGGATTTATTTCTTCCTTAAATCCGTAACTCTTTTCGCTTTTCCTTCAAAACGCTGTAAACTTCTAGGTGCTACTAATTTTATCACAGCATCAATGCCTAATACAACCCTGATATTGGATTTTATCCGATGCTCTAATTCACCGAGTTTTGCATAGGAATCAAGCAATGATTCGTCTGCCAGCTCAACTTTAATTTCCATAGTATCCAAATGATTGTTTCGATCAACGATAATTTCATAATGTGCACCGATTTCCGGTACCTTTAACAGCACCTCCTCAATCTGGCTCGGGAACACATTCACCCCGCGGATGATAAGCATATCATCGGAACGCCCCGAGAGGTTTTCCATTCTAACAGTGGTTCTTCCGCATTTACACGGCTCATACATCAATCTGGAAATATCTTTGGTACGATAACGAATTAGGGGCAGTGCTTCCTTGGTAATACAGGTGATGACCAGCTCACCCTTTTCCCCCGGAGGTAAAATCTCGCCAGTATCCGGATTAATGATTTCAGGAATAAAATGATCTTCATTAATATGCATCCCGCATAATTCCAGACATTCACCGGACACGCCCGGACCAATCAGTTCACTCATACCATAATTCTGGGTAACCTTCATTTCCTGTCCCCAGATCTTATACATTTCCTGACGCATCGGTTCCGTCATACCTTCCCCGCCAAATAAACCTATCTTAACTTTTAGATCCTTGGACGGGTCTAGTCCCATCTGTCTTGCTACTTCACCAATATGCAAGGCATAGGAGGGAGTCGCTACAAGGAGAGTCGTTTCAAAGTCCTGCATGTACATAATCTGTTTCTGAGTATTGCCCGAGGAGGTAGGACATACGGTGGCACCTAGATTTTCAAGTCCGTAATGAAGACCTAACGCTCCTGTAAACATACCATAGCCAAAGCAGATCTGAGCCACATCCTCACTGGTGGCTCCGCCTAAGGCTGCAATTCTTGATACACATTCGGTCCAGGTCTTAAGATCCTTCTCTGTATATCCTACTACCGTGGGTTTTCCTGTGGTTCCGGAGGAAGCATGGATACGTACCAAATCTTTTTTTGGAACCGTAAATAAACCGAAGGGGTAATTATCGCGTAAATCCTTCTTATTGGTAAACGGAAGCCTTTTCAAGTCCTCCAGACTTTTCACATCTTCAGGCGTTATTCCTGCTTCTATCATTTGCTCCCGATAAGCAGGAACTTTCGCATAAACTCTGGCCACCGTTTCCTGCAGTCTTTTTAACTGCAACTCCTCCAGCTCTTTTCTTGGTAAGGTTTCTTCCTTTGCCCAAATCATGTTAGTATTCTCCCTTCTATCGCACGAAAGGAAGCCGTCTTAAAAGGTCATTTTATGAAATAGCCTTTTTAAGTCAGCCTCTCTTCCTAAATTAAAACTTATTTATATGTCAGCCATCCATCCTTACAATTACGGATGGCAGATTCAACATTATTGTGTTTTCTTTACTCCTCGATGGATTTCTTGGTGTGGACTGTTATTGT
>JARBTJ010000083.1 GCA_029240245.1 Herbinix sp. | reverse complement strand
TATCTTTTACCTATCTGACCCAGGGAATGAGGGTAGAGACAGCGACCGAATATGGCGGCAGCTCCCTGGGGCAAAAGATGGGATTCAATTATTCGGATTATAATACCACGAAGATTACAACCAGTGGTATTGATGATACCTATGGTTCTGGTGATGACATTGTTACAACCTGCCAGTTTGATGACTGGGGACGGCTCATTTCTACCCAGGCAAAAGCCGGGGGGAAACAGCTGAATGCCACGGATATCAAATTTACAGACGGGTTAACGGATACCACCATCAAAAAGGCTAACCGTGTAGCTTACAGCAATGGAATGGGTGCCAGTATTGAAAACCTGCTCCTGAACCACAATGTGGAAAGTACGGATCACTGGGACATGATAAAAACAGGAACCTGTACGGAAACAGTCGGTAATTCCGCCTATTCCTACATCGGGGGCAAGTCCCTAAAAATCGGTGTTTCCTCCGCAACGGCCGGCAGCAATATCCGCTACCGCCAGATGCTGACAAGTGAAGATGTAAAACCCGGTGGATATTATACCTTTTCGGGTTATGTCAATACACTTGAGGGCTTTACCCCTCTAAACCAGGACTCTTATGGTGCGGCACTCCTGGTTTACTGCTACCTGCCGGACGGCACGGCAAAGTCCTTCTATTCCGACTTTATCACCTCCGCTACTAACAACGGACTGAACAACGGCTGGAGGAGACTGAATGTAACCTTCCAGGTTCCGAGTAATGCGACAAATATCTCAGTGAACCTGATCTTAAAGAGTGCAAACGGCAGTGCTTACTTTGATGCTCTCCAGCTGGAGGAGGGAAATGCAGCAAATGCCTATAACCTGCTGGAGAATTCCAGCTTTGAGAATTCGGATGCATTATATGGGTATGCAGCAAATGACCTGGACCTTGCCAGTTCTGATATCCCTTTTACATCCACCTATGTCAGCGGCGGGACATCCTTCCGAATGATAGGGGATAAAGCAAAAAATAAATACATCAGCCAGGAGGTAGCAGTATCCGGAACTGAAAGTGACCTCTATGTCATCAGCGGCTGGGCAAAGGCATCCTCTTTACCGGAGTTTAACGCAACAAGCCCGACCGGTGAAGACAGAAGGTTTAAAATATCTGTTTTGGTGACCTATTCAGATGGTTCTTCTGTATGGAAGGATCCGGTCGTATTCAACCATGACATCGTGGGCTGGCAGTACGGGGCGGTAACGATTGACCTGAGTGACGGAACCGGTGAGGTGAAAACCCCGACAAAGATTGCCGTCTATCCAAGATACGGCTACCAGGGTAATACGGTATATTTTGATGATTTATCCATTACGAAGGACAATGTAGCAAGCTACAGTACCTATCAATATGACAATAACGGAAATACAAAAGAAAAATTAAGGAATACCAGCCAGAAAACAGGCGCAGAGTATAATAATATAAACGATATGACATCGGTAACAGATGCCAACGGGAATAAGACAAGCTACAGCTATGATGCGGCAAACCCACAGAAGCATAACCTGACCCAGGTAAAAACCCAGAGGGGGGTAGTTACCAAATTTACTTATGACAAAGTTACGGATACGAATCCTGGTGCAAATACAGCGAATGTAGTAAAGTCAGTGATCCAGAATAACGCTGATGATTCCCTTGCAACCCTGAAAATCGAGACAGGCACATCCTATACCCCGGACGGTGCTTATGTAGAAACGACATCGGACCAGGACGGAAACACAACAACCTATTCCTATGACCAGAGCAAGGGTGTGCTAAAATCCGTGCAGAATGCAAATGGAAACACTACCAGTTATGACCATTATGAGAATACCGACCAGTTGAAGAACGTGAGTGCAACGGTCAGTACGGCACAGGGTACACAGACTGTAACCAATAGTTACGAGTATAGCAATAATTATCTGAAAAAGCTGACACATAACGGATTTTACTATGATTTTGATTATGATGAGTTTGGTAATAATAAAGCTGTAAAGGTAGGAACCCAGCCACTCATAGAATATAACTACAACTACAATAATGGCAGCCTGCAAAGTGTGTTATATGGCAACCAGGATACCGCGTCCTACACCTATGATGAATACGGGAATGTGACAAACGTGGCCATAAATGGTGCAGACAGATACCAGTCCTATGCCAATAAGCTTGGCAATATAACAAAGCACGAGGACCTCCTGAATAAGCAGCTGTACAATTATGAGTTCGATATCAACGGAAGGCTTGTCCGCCAGAGCGTGGAGGATACCTCAAAGGCAATCGGGAATGAACGAAATCTGTACCTGCTGGAATATGCCTATGATAACATGGACAATATAAGCGGGTTCATCAACAAGGTAGGGAAGAAGGCATTAAAGCATTCCTATGCCTATACAGCCGACAACTTGCTCAACACTTACACGATGCCGACAGAAAAAACAGTAAGCTATACGTATGACGGCTTAAACAGGTTAAAACAGTACCAGATTAATACAGCCACACCGCTTACGGTAGCCTATGAATATGAGGCTTCTAAGAGAAATACAGATGGCAAAAGCACCTATCAAACAAACAAAGTATCCCAGGAAACAGTTGGTAACAAAGGATCCAGCTACACCTACGATAACGTAGGTAACATTACAGGTATCAAAGAGAAGAAGACGAACGGAACTTATGAATTAACGAATTCCTACCGGTATGATGAGTTGAACCAGCTAGTGAGGGAAGACGATTTAAATCAGGGTAAAACAAAGGTCTATTCATATGACCTTGGCGGTAATATAATAAGCGTAAAGGAATATGGATATACCCGTCCGGAGGAGGAACCTTCGAATTTAATAAATACGGTTGCGTATGAATATATCGATACGAACTGGAAAGATAAACTGACTTCCTATAACGGACAACCAATCACCTATGATGAGATCGGTAACCCAACCAGTTATAACGGCTATACCTTGGACTGGGATAACGGACGGGAGCTCTCTACCTTATCCGGTAATGGAATTACTGCATCCTATACCTATGATGCAAACGGAATTCGTTCAACAAAGACGGTAAACGGAGTTAAAACTACCTATGAATATATAGGCGGGCGACTTGTATATGAGAAAAAGGGTAACACTGAATTACATTATTTCTTTGATACAAACGGATCACTAAAAGGAATTCAGACAGTTGATAGTGCAGGGACAGCGATATCCTATTATGTCGTAACGAATACCAGAGGTGATGTGACCCAGATCTATGATTCTTTAGGTTCATTAAAAGTGCTGTACACCTATGATTCCTGGGGGAAGGTACTTTCTATTAAAGATGGTAATGGTAATGAGATTACAAATGCCACCAATATAGGCAGATTAAATTCTTTCAGGTACAGGAGCTACTATTACGATGATGAAGTAGGAATGTACTACCTGTTAGGCAGATATTATGACCCTGCTGTTTGCCGTATGCTAAATGCAGATGCATATATGAATGGAAATGCCAACATGATGGAAAATAACATGTTCGGATATGCATCGAATAATCCTGTTACTTATTATGATCCATTAGGTAGCATCGTTGATACAGCAATAGATGTAGCTAGCATTGGATGGAGCGCTTATGACTTATATAAGCATCCAACATGGGGAAATCTAGGTTATTTAGCTTGGGATGTTGCCGCAGCAGCCGTACCCTTTGTTCCAGGCTCCTATGTTGCAAAAGGAGCTAAGGCATTATCGAAAGCAGACGATGTTGTAGATGCAGTGAAAGGAGCAGGTAAGGCTAAAAAGGTAGCTAAGGGAGCGAGTAAGACGATAAAGTCTCTACCAGACAATGTTCAAAAATCATTTAATAAGTACAGTAAAGATGGATGGAATGGTAATGTACCTGGTCAATCTGCAGGTACAAAAGCAGGAGGAACTTTTAAAAATAAAGATGGGAAGCTGCCTTCAAGAAATGCTTCTGGAAAAGGTATTACTTATAAAGAATATGATGTTAATAATAAAGTGGCAGGGCAAAACAGGGATGCAGAAAGATTTGTTAGAGGTAGTGATGGATCTGTATATTATACAAATGACCATTATGGAAGTTTTACAAAAATAAAATAGGAGAGTTAGGTTATGACTAAAAAAAATAAAAATAGTATTGAATATATTGATTCAAAGAATGCTGATTTAATTAAAGAACAACTAAAAACCGATAAAAATATTTTGTTAGCGGAACTTTACGGGAAAGAAATACAGACTTGGGGAGGATATGCTTCTGTAATTGAAAGGATCTTTAAATTTCCAACTTCTTGTATAGATAGTATGGATAGATATCTTGACTGGATGAGAGATTTAGAATGGCTAGAACAGAAAGAATTTGTAATTTTAATAAATAATTATAATGATTTTTGTAAGGGTGATTCTTCGTTAAAAGAGGAGATTGTTCTGGATTTAAAGGAAACAATTTTACCGTTTTGGGAAGAAGAAGTGGTAAATTCATGTGTAGAAGGAATGTCCAAGTCATTTATGGTATACCTTATAGAAGATTAATCAATCAAACCCGGCAAACCAATAAAATGGTAGCCGGGTTTTTACTTATTTTTATCAAGCGATTACAAATAATGTGTTCAAGGCTCTTTGATGGAGAGTATCAGAGCGAAAAATGTATCAGCGAGAGCGAGAAAGACCTTGCACTAATGGGAAAGTTACTGTACTGGTGCTCTGACAATTCAGATGCAGCCATAGAAGCCTTTACAAACTCACCCTATACCAGACGACCAAAGTATCCCAGGAAACAGCCGGTGACAAAGGAACCGGATACACCTACGATAACGTAGGTAACATTACAAGTATCAAAGAGAAGAAGTCGGACGGAACTTATGAATTAATGAATTCCTATCAGTATGATGGGTTGGATCAGTTGGTGAGGGCAGACATTTAAATCAGGGTAAAACAAAGGTCTATGCATATGACCTTGGCGGCAATATAATAATCATAAAGGAATATGCATATACTCGTCCGGAAGAAGAGCCTGCGACTTTATTAAATGCAGTTGCATTTGAATATGCCGATACGAACTGGAAAGACAAACTGACTTCCTATAACGGACAACCAATTACTTATGATGAGATTGGTAATCCTATCATTTATAACGGCTATACTTTCGGCTGGGATAACGGAAGGGAACTCTCTATCTTATCCGAAAGTTTCAGCATACTGTAATAATAATCCTATAAATTATTTGGATTCAAGTGGCTTCATACCAGTGATTATTCCCGTACCGGGAGGATCGTCTAAATCAAACCGATATCCATTCCCTTATCCAGTTGGAGAAAGACATGATACAGGATGGGGCGGGATTATTAGTGATGGATTAAATGATATAAATTCGACCATAAAAAAGCCTTTATTAATGAATATATGGAAGAGTTCTAAATGGGAAAATGATAAGGAAATATGCTCTAATACTAGACGATGTGGTTTAAGATTTAGATTTCAAAACAATGTCGATAAAAATGTAAGAAGAGCTTGTATTGAATTTGGAAAATGGTTGAGAAATAATTACTATTTTCCAATTAGAGTAGTTATATATTTTAAAAGTGCTCAATACATTAAATCTATTGATGGAGAGTATGTTTCTGCAATATTTTTTGAACCATATAACAAGATTGATGAGCCATATATTAAAATAGCATGTGGTGATTTGTATATTATGATAGAGGCATGGGGTGAGGATAGTGCACTTGCTGCGATCTTGGGTTCTGTAGCACACGAATTGACTCATTATTTTCAATGGATTAATGATATTAACCTTACTGATATTGGTATGGAAAGACAAGCTTCATACTATTCAAAAAAGATTATAGAGGAATATTCAAAAACAAGGGAACATCCATAATTCTTCCTATATCAGATTGTTTTCAATAGTGTAATTTTATTTTATGGATCAAAAAAATAAAAAACGGTACTCAACAAGGTAGGGGAGAAGGCGTTAAAGCATTCCTATGCCTATACAGCCGACAACCTGCTTAACACTTACACGATGCCGACAGAAAAAATAGTAAATTATACGTATGACGGTTTAAACAGGCTGAAACAGTACCAGATTAATATAGCCACACCGCTTACGGTAGCCTATGAATATGAGGCATCAAAAAGATTATAAATTTTTGGAATATTGTCTGTGATATGGCTAAATCGACGAATCATGACTTCTTAGGTGATAGTAAAGCAATAATAATCAAAAATATTTATGATAAATTATTCTATGGATGTAATTTGTTGGCAATAAAGGGGGATGGCGAAGACTATTTCCCTACATGGGATAATGAGGAAATCAAGACACTTCAGTTAGTAGTTGATAATGGTTTAGGAATTATACTGAAAAACTTAATATAATTACGATATAAATTGATTTAGTTGTTACTTCCAATGAGATTATATAGCAAAAGAATTGATTTACGTAATAAGTCTTACTTGAAGCTCTGATAGAAAACCTTTATCAGGGCTTTTTGCCTTGAACTTCAATGATATAATTTACTATATGAACCCTTAGAATAAAGAAGGACCAATAGCCAAAGGATAATTATAACTTGCAGAATAGCATCCCCAATTTGTATTATTAGCTATACTAATGGGTGAAATTCCATCATTTAATCAATCACATAGAAAATTGACCTTGTTATCTCAAAAGGAATATATTAGAATATAGTTCGTACATATGATATTTCAAGTTTGAAGTTATATAAAGGATATTTTAATAGAAGCATTAATATTTTTGCATGAACTTTATATGAAATATAGATGAGATATAAATGAATCAATAGAATTAAGAAACGGAGAGATGAAAATGGCACAAATCATTGATGGTAAGAGAATATCTGCAGAAATCAAGGACGAATTAAAGGTAAAGGCAGCGGAACTAAAACAGCAGGGGATCGAAATTACTCTGGCAGTAATCCAGGTTGGCAATGATCCTGCCTCCTCAGTCTATGTGGGTAATAAGAAAAAGGCCTGTGAATACATCGGAATTCGTTCCCTGGCTTATGAGCTGCCGGAGGAGACAACCCAGGAGGAGTTAATCGCAATTGTAGAGAAGTTAAATAACGATTCTTCTGTTAACGGAATTCTGGTACAGCTTCCTCTGCCTAAGCATATTGATGAGGATACCATTATTAAGACCATCTCTCCCCTTAAGGATGTGGACGGTTTCCACCCACAAAGCGTAGGGGCATTGAGCATTGGACAGAAGGGCTTCGTGTCCTGTACCCCCGCCGGTATAGTACAATTACTAAGCCGTTCCGGTATAGAACTGGATGGTAAGGAATGTGTTATTATAGGAAGAAGTAATATTGTTGGTAAGCCTATGGCGCTGTTAATGCTTAGGGAAAATGCAACAGTTACTATCTGTCATTCCCGTACCAAGAATTTGAAGGAAGTTGCAAAACGTGCGGATATTTTAATCGTTGCAATTGGAAA
>JARBTJ010000001.1 GCA_029240245.1 Herbinix sp. | reverse complement strand
TCCCATTGCAGATATGCTTACAAGAATTCGTAATGCAAACACTGCAAAACATGATACAGTAGATGTACCTGCTTCTAAGATGAAAATTGCTATTGCCGAGATCCTTTTAAAGGAAGGTTATATCAAGAAATTCGAAATTGAGGAAGTTGGAAGCTTTAAAACAATCCATATTACTTTAAAATATGGTAAAGATAAAAACGTTAAGATCATTACAGGTCTTAAGAGAATTTCTAAACCAGGCCTTCGTGTATATGCGAATAAGGATCAGGTACCTAAGGTACTAGGCGGCTTAGGTGTTGCAATAGTATCAACAAACAAAGGTGTTATTACTGATAAAGAAGCAAGAGAGTTAAATGTAGGCGGTGAGGTATTAGCGTTCATTTGGTAAGCCGATGGCTACTGGGAATGTCTAATACTAAGCTGATAAAATAATTAGGAGGTGCGGGCATGTCACGTATAGGAAGAATGCCTATCGCTATACCTGCAGATGTTACTGTAGATATAGCAGAAAATAATAAGATAACCGTGAAGGGTCCTAAAGGGACTCTGGATAGAGTTTTACCGGCAGAAATGACGATAAAAGTTGAGGGAAGTGAGGTTGTTGTAACCAGACCGAATGATTTAAAGAAAATGAAATCATTACATGGTCTTACAAGAACCCTGATCGCTAACATGGTTACTGGTGTAACCGCAGGTTACCAAAAAACATTGGAAATCAACGGTGTTGGTTACAGAGCAGCAAAGGCAGGAAAAGAGTTAACATTAACATTAGGATATTCACATCCGGTTGTTATGACTGATCCTGAAGGAATTGAGTCCGCAATGGAAGGACAAAACAAGATTATTGTTAAAGGTATTGATAAAGAAAAGGTTGGCCAATACGCCGCTGAAATCAGATCAAAGAGAGCGCCTGAACCGTATAAGGGTAAAGGAATTAAGTATGCTGATGAAGTGATTAGACGCAAGGTTGGTAAGACCGGTAAGAAATAAAGGAGGAGTGAAATAGCATGGTTAGTAAAGAAAATAGATCTGAAGTACGTGTTAAAAAACATTTAAAATTACGTAATCGTTTCACGGGTACTCCTGAGAGACCGCGTTTGGCTGTATTTAGAAGCAACAATCATATGTATGCGCAGATTATCGACGATACAGTAGGAAATACTTTAGTTGCAGCCTCCACTCTGGAGAAAAGCGTTAAGGCTGAGCTTCAGAAAACCAACGATGTAGCAGCAGCAGCATACTTAGGAAATGTTATTGCAAAGAAAGCATTGGAAAAAGGTATTAAGGCTGTTGTCTTTGATAGAGGTGGCTTCATATATCAGGGAAAAATCAAAGCGTTGGCAGATGCAGCTCGTGAAGCTGGTCTGGAATTCTAAGCAAGGAGGAAAACACATGAAACGAACAATCGTTGATGCTAATCAACTGGAATTAGAAGATAAAGTAGTATCAATCAAGCGTGTTACTAAGGTTGTTAAAGGTGGACGTAATTTCAGATTTACTGCATTAGTAGTAGTTGGCGATAAGAACGGACACGTAGGTGCAGGCTTAGGTAAAGCAACTGAAATTCCGGAAGCTATTCGTAAGGGTAAAGAAGATGCGATTAAGAAATTAATCAGCCTTCCGATTGATGAAAATGGCAGTGTACCACACGACTTTATCGGTAAATTCGGAAGTGCAACCGTATTACTGAAGCGTTCCCCAGAAGGTACCGGTGTTATCGCAGGTGGTCCTGCTCGTAACGTTCTTGAGCTTGCAGGATTTAAAAACATCCGTACAAAATCACTTGGTTCCAACAATAAGCAAAATGTAGTTCTTGCTACAATTGAAGGATTAAGCCAGTTAAAGACTCCTGAAGAAGTAGCTAAGCTTCGTGGTATTTCCGTAGAACAGCTTTTAAGATAAAGCTGTTTTACGAAAGGATTATTAATAATGGAGGTGTCAAAATGGCAAATAAATTAAAAATTGAATTAGTGAAATCTACCATCAGTGCCATTCCGAAACACAGAGCAACCGTTGAGGCTCTTGGTTTAACAAAGCTTCATAAAACCGTAGAAATGCCGGACAATGCAGCTGTTAGAGGAATGATTGATCAGGTGAAGCACTTAGTAAAGGTTGAAGAAATATAATTACTAAAAGAAGGAGGTGCACGAGATGAATCTATCAGAATTGAGACCGGCATGTGGTTCCAAGCAGAATGATAATTTCAGAAAAGGACGTGGTCACGGCTCAGGTAATGGTAAGACAGCCGGAAAAGGACATAAAGGACAAAAGGCTCGTTCCGGAGCTCCCAGAGTAGGGTTCGAAGGCGGTCAGATGCCACTATACAGAAGAATTCCGAAGCGTGGTTTCACTAACAGAAACACTAAGGAAATTGTTGCAGTTAATGTAGATGTATTAAATAGATTTGATAATGGTGCTATAGTTACAGTTGATTCGTTAATAGAAGCAGGAATCATTAAAAACCCAAGAGATGGTGTAAAGATTCTTGGAAATGGAGAATTAACTAAGAAGCTTGATGTCAAAGTTAATGCATTTAGTGCTAGTGCAGTAGAGAAAATACAGGCTCTTGGTGGAAAAGCTGAGGTGGTCTAAATGTTTAAAACATTCCGTAATGCTCTTAAAGTTAAGGATATTAGAAATAAACTGTTTTATACTGCTGTAGCTTTGTTAATAGTAAGACTGGGAACTCTGCTCCCAGCTCCTGCTATTAGTCATGATGTTACAAGACAGTGGTTCGATACTGATGTATTAGATTTCTTTAATAGCTTGACCGGTGGATCCTTTACTAGAATGTCTATTTTTGCTTTGAGTATTACCCCCTACATTTCATCCTCCATTATCGTACAACTCTTAACGATTGCTATTCCTAAACTGGAAGAGCTTCATAAAGAGGGTGAAGACGGTAGAAGGAAATTAAATGATATAACCAGATACTTGACCGTTGTCCTAGCAGTAGTTGAGTCACTTGCTATGGCAATCGGTTTCGGTGGTTCTGGTGCCTTAGAGGGTGGTTTTAATTTTACGAATGTAATTCTTATTGTAGCTTCCTTTACTGCTGGTGCCATGTTCTTAATGTGGTTAGGTGAGAGAATTACGCAAAATGGTGTTGGAAACGGTATTTCCATAATTCTATTGATTAATATTGTATCTAGAATGCCAGCTGATTTTATTGACCTGTATAATAAATTCATGAATGGAAAACCTGTTCTAACAGCTGCTTTTGCAGCAGTGTTAATCGTTGCTGTGTGTATTGTAACCATCATGCTTGTTATTCTTTTGCAGAATGCAGAGAGAAAGATTCCTGTACAATATGCAAAGAAAGTACAAGGAAGGAAGATGGTTGGTGGACAAACCTCCCATATTCCGTTAAAGGTTAATACCGCTGGTGTTATTCCTGTTATTTTTGCCAATTCTTTAATGACTTTACCTATTGTTGTTGCATCTTTCTTTAATGTACAGCCGGCAAGAGCTTATTTCTGGCCTAAGGTACTTAAAGTATTGCATCAGGACAGTTGGTTGGTATTTAAAGGTTGGGGTGAATTTAAGTATTCTTTGGGATTATTAATCTATATTGCTTTACTTGTTTTCTTTGCTTATTTCTATACATCAATCACCTTTAATCCGATTGAAGTTGCGAATAACATGAAAAAGCAAGGTGGATTTATTCCTGGTATTCGTCCTGGTAAACCTACAACAGAATATTTAACCAAGGTACTTAACAATGTAATTTTACTTGGAGCAATCGGTTTAACGATTGTTTCCGTTATACCTATATTCTTCTCAGGTGCATTTGGTGCCAATGTAAGCTTCGGCGGTACATCAATCATCATTATTGTTGGTGTTATCATTGAAACTTTGAAGCAGGTTGAATCACAATTACTTGTTCGCCACTACAAAGGATTTCTAAATGACTAATGAAGATTCCGCTACGGAATATAATGACGGATGATGCAAAACAATGCTTATTTGTTAGGAGGAAATTATCCTCCTAACAATAGGTATGTTTTGTATCATCCGCTATAATGCTAGAACGGGATATGATAATATAGGATGATAGACTAAGATACTTCGTAATCAACAGGAGGAAATGACATGAAGGTTATTATGCTAGGAGCACCTGGAGCAGGTAAGGGAACTCAGGCTAAGAAATTAGCTGCTAAATATGACATACCACATATTTCTACAGGCGATATTTTTCGTGCCAATATTAAAAACGGGACTGAGCTTGGAATGAAAGCTAAGGTTTATATGGACCAGGGTTTATTGGTTCCGGATGAATTGGTAGTAGATTTAGTAGTAGACCGTTTTAAGAATCCCGACTGTGAGAAGGGTTATGTATTAGATGGTTTTCCTCGTACTATTCCACAGGCACAAGCATTGGATACAGCGTTGGAAAAGAACGGAGATGCCGTTGAATATGCGATTGATGTAGATGTACCTGATTCCTCTATTATTAAACGTATGTCAGGAAGAAGAGCATGTGTTGGCTGTGGTGCTACTTATCATTTAGTTACCATTCCTCCGAAAAAAGAAGGTATCTGTGATACATGTGGCGCAGAGCTGATTTTACGTGAAGATGATAAGCCTGAAACAGTAGAAAAACGTTTAAATGTATATCATGAGCAGACACAGCCTCTGATTAATTATTATAATACCAAGGGAATTTTGAAATCAGTAGACGGTACACAGGATATGGATGTAATTTTCAATGAAATTAATAATATTGTTGAGTCCTAAATATACTGTGATGCAATATAATAATCACAAAAAGGTTCAAAGTAGAAAGGTAAGTGTATGGAATGGCAATTAGTATAAAATCAGAGAAGGAAATCGAATTAATGCGGGAATCGGGACGAATCCTGTCCAATGTTCTGGCAGAACTGACGAAATTAGTGCAGCCCGGGATATCTACTCTGGATATTGATAAGAGGTGTGCACAGCTAATAAAAAGCTACGATTGTATACCTTCCTTTCTAAATTATAACGGGTATCCTGCATCCATCTGTGTTTCAGTAAATCAGGAGGTAGTGCATGGTATTCCTATCAAAGACCGTATCCTTAAAAACGGTGATATTGTCAGTTTGGATTGCGGTGTTATATATCAAGGATTTCATTCCGATGCTGCACGAACAATTGCGGTTGGTGAGATCACAAAAGAAGCAAAACAATTAATAGAAGTGACAGAACAAAGCTTTTATGAAGGAATAAAGTTTGCAAAAGTGGGCCATCATTTACATGAGATTTCCGAGGCAATTCAAAAATACGTCGAATCCTTTGGTTTTTCGATAGTTAGAGACTTGGTAGGGCATGGAATAGGAAGAAATCTTCATGAAGAACCGCAGATACCTAATTTTATCCAAAAACGCAGAGGGCCTAAGCTAGAAGCCGGAATGACACTGGCAATTGAACCGATGGTAAATGCCGGGCGTTATGACGTTTATTGGGAAGATGACGACTGGACTGTTGTTACAGAGGATGGATCCCTTTCGGCCCATTATGAAAATACAATTCTCATAACGGACGGGGAGCCGGAACTACTCACAAAGCCTGGTGAATAATATGGGGAATCAGATAGTTGGGAGTTTTGCCATATCAAGCGCAGGGCATGACTTTGGTAAACAGTATGTAATATTTCATATTGAAAATGAATATGTATATTTAGTGGACGGTAAAATTAGAACTTTAGATCGTCCGAAAAAGAAAAAAATAAAGCATATCAGTTTGCAGGATCAATTTGATGCTTCCTTAGCAGAAAAGGTAATAAACCAGACAGTAAGGAATGAGGAAATTAAGAGGGCACTGAAATTGTTGCAAAGCGGAAATTCCAGTAAGGAGGTTGAGTAATGTCAAAAACCGATGTAGTAGAAATTGAAGGAACCGTAATTGAAAAATTACCTAATGCTATGTTCCAGGTTGAACTTGAAAATGGACATAGAGTATTAGCACATATCAGCGGAAAGCTCCGCATGAATTTTATCAAGATCGTACCTGGTGATAAGGTAACGCTTGAGTTATCCCCTTATGATTTAACAAAAGGAAGAATCATTTGGCGTGATAAATAGCCTTAAAATTTGCATGAAAGCATAGTAAGTTTCATGACAGGTGAGAAAAAATTACTTCATCTGTAGATTTACTATTTTTACTAGTATATGCTATAAAAATATTACTTGCTAATATATCACTATGATGATATAATAGTAAACGGACTTTTTTGAAAGGGGTGAATTACTGTGAAAGTAAGGTCATCAGTAAAACCAATTTGTGAGAAATGCAAAATCATTAAAAGAAAGGGTAGTATCAGAGTTATCTGTGAAAACCCTAAACACAAACAAAGACAAGGCTAATATACAATAGTTGGAGCAATTTCGGCTCACTGTTGTTTTATATAATCCAGGTCTGGCTTTTTGTGTTACAATCATCCGTCTATCATTGAATGAGTTTGGAAGATTACCATGAAATAATGGAAAAATTCTTAATGAACATGAAAATAGCGGAATTATTGTGATATTGTGGGCAGCCTTGCGGCCTTCAGCCGTCAAGAAGCTGTCTTAAGTCCTGTGCCGTCATCACAAAGACTTAGTGAACAAGTTGATTGTCTTGTTTGTCACAATTTAAAGCGGCTGACGTAATACTGCTTTAAGTAGGAATTACGGTATTATTTTCGCGAAGACAAAGGGAACAATCATTTCGATGATCTCGATGATTGTGGATACTCCCGCCAATCGGAGAAACTAGCAATGCGTGCTTTTCCGGTTTAGGACAAATCGGTGCCAGGTGAGTAACCGGTATCGCTTTGAAAACAACAATAATTTTGGAGGTGTAATAAGCACATGGCTCGTATCAGTGGTGTAGATTTACCAAGAGAGAAACGTGTAGAAATCGGTCTTACCTATATTTTTGGTATCGGTAGGGTAAGCGCGAATCGTATTCTTGCTGAGGCAAATGTTAATCCTGACACACGTGTTAGGGATTTAACTGACGATGAAGTAGGAAGAATTCGTGATGTGATCGATGCGTCACAGCAGGTTGAGGGTGATTTAAGAAGAGAAATCGCACTTAATATTAAGAGATTACAGGAAATTGGATGCTATAGAGGAATCCGTCACAGAAAAGGCCTTCCGGTTCGCGGTCAGAAAACCAAGACGAACGCAAGAACAAGAAAAGGTCCTAGAAGAACTGTTGCTAATAAGAAGAAATAACTTTGAACCGCAACGAAGTATATTAAAATAGGAAGATAGATTTTGAATTGGCAGGTTGAACACTTGTCAATTGTAGATGGAAGCACATGGATTGGGTTTTCAACTACTACGAATAATCCAATAGGAGGTTTTGTTAAATGGCTAAGAAAATAGCTACAACAGCAGCAAAAAAAGTGACAAAGAAGCGTGTGAAAAAGAACGTTGATCGTGGACAGGCACACATTCAGTCATCTTTTAACAATACAATTGTTACGCTGACAGATGCAGAAGGTAATGCACTTTCTTGGGCAAGTGCCGGTGGATTAGGCTTTAGAGGTTCAAGGAAATCAACAGCTTATGCAGCACAAATGGCAGCAGAAACAGCAGCTAAGGCAGCACTTGTACATGGTTTAAAATCAGTTGAAGTTATGGTTAAAGGTCCGGGTCAAGGAAGAGAAGCAGCAATTCGTGCGCTTCAGGCATGCGGTATCGAAGTAACCAGCATTAAGGATGTAACTCCGGTTCCTCATAACGGATGCCGTCCGCCAAAACGCAGAAGAGTCTGATGGGAGGTAATTAATATGGCAAGAGATATGAGTCCAGTTTTAAAGAAATGTAGATCCCTTGGTCTGGAGCCCGTTTATTTAGGAATCGATAAGAAATCGAACAGAGCATTTAGAAGAGCTGGCAAAAAGACAAGTGAATATGGTAACCAGTTAAGAGAAAAGCAAAAAGCAAAGTTTATCTATGGCATGTTAGAGCAGCCTTTCAGAAACTTATTTGCTAGAGCACAGAAAATGAAGAACGGTACTGCAGGTGAGAACTTAATTTCCCTTTTAGAGCTTAGACTTGATAACGTTATGTTCCGTTTAGGCTATGGAAGAACCAGAAAAGAAGCTAGACAGGTCGTTGATCATAAGCATGTATTAGTTAACGGAAGTTGTGTAAACATTCCGTCTTATACATTAAAAGCAGGCGATAAGATCGAAATCAAAGAGAAATTTAAAAATACACAGAGATATAAGGATATCTTTGAGGTTACGGACGGAAGGACTGTACCTGCATGGCTTGAGGCAAATCATGAAGCTTTTACAGGTGTTGTTAAGGAAATTCCTACAAGAGACCAGATTGATGTTCCGGTAAACGAAGTTCTAATTGTCGAGTTGTATTCCAAATAATTAGAAGTCCGTATCGCATATTTTTTATTATTCTATATGATCGGGATATGTTTCTTATCTTATGGATATAGGAATGATTAATAATATGCTATGCAAATTCAATTATATTGAGTATTAATCAACTCAAAATACCCAGAAGGAGGGTCCTGTTGTGTTTGATTTTGAAAAACCCAAAATAGAGATTGCAGAAATATCCGAAGATAAAAAGTTTGGTCGTTTTGTAGTGGAACCCTTAGAGAGAGGCTATGGCACAACCTTAGGTAATTCTCTTAGAAGAATTATGCTATCATCCTTGCCGGGCTCTGCTGTAAGTCAAATTAAGATTGACGGTGTTGTTCATGAGTTCAGTGTAATTCCTGGAGTTAAGGAGGATGTTACCGAAATCATCATGAATATAAAAAGCTTAGCAATCAAGAACACAAGCGATACGAATGAACCCAAAACCGCATATATCGAGGTGGAAGGTGAAGTTGTAGTGACAGCAGGGGATATTCAGGCTGACCCGGATATTGAAATACTCAATCCCGATCAGGTGATTGCTACCTTATGCGGTGGTGCAGACAGCAGACTTTATATGGAATTAACAATTACAAATGGAAGAGGATATGTAAGTGCAGATAAGAATAAAAATGATGATCTGCCAATCGGAGTTATTCCGGTTGATTCCATTTATACTCCTGTAGAGCGTGTAAACCTTTCTGTAGAGAATACCCGTGTAGGACAAATCACTGATTTTGATAAGCTTACCTTGGATGTATATACCAACGGAACGCTTGTACCCGATGAGGCCGTAAGTTTAGCAGCGAAGGTATTAAGTGAGCATCTGAATTCCTTTATCGACCTGTCTGAGCATGCAAAAACTGCTGAGATTATGGTAGAAAAAGAAGACAACGAGAAAGAAAAGGTTCTTGAGATGAACATAGACGAACTGGAGTTATCCGTTCGTTCCTACAACTGCTTAAAGAGAGCCGGAATTAATACGGTTGAGGAACTTACCAACAAGACTGCAGAAGACATGATGAAGGTAAGGAACCTTGGACGTAAATCGTTAGAAGAAGTACTAGCAAAATTAAAAGAGCTTGGGTTATCCTTAAACCAAAGCGATGACTAAATAGATATTTGAAAAGGCGTTTTATAAAAGCTCAAAGGAGGGAATAAAATGGCAGGTTATAGAAAGCTTGGAAGAACTTCAAGCCAGAGAAAAGCTTTGCTAAGAAACCAGGTGACAAATTTATTATATAACGGTAAAATTGTTACTACCGAGTCCAAGGCGAAAGAGATTCGTGGCATTGCTGAAGGCATGATCGCACTTGCTGTTAAGGAAAAAGATAATTTCCAGACGGTAACTGTAACAGCTAAAGTTGCTCGTAAGGATAAAGAAGGTAAAAGAGTAAAGGAAGTTGTAAACGGTAAAAAAGTTACTGTTTATGATAATGTTGAGAAGACAGTTAAGAAAGATAATGCTACTCGTCTTCACGCAAGAAAGCAGATGATGAAATACCTTTACCCTGTTACTGAAGTGCCGAAGGAAAATGCAGGCAAGAAAAGAAACACAAAGGAAATTAACTTATCTGATAAGTTATTCGATGAAATTGCACCTAAGTATGTAAACCGTAACGGTGGTTACACAAGAATCGTAAAGATTGGACCTCGTAAAGGCGATGCAGCTATGGAAGTATTAATCGAGCTGGTTTAGTAAAAGACATACAAGTGATTATGAACATAATGCGCTTGTCAAAAATAGAAGGGGACGTTGTACTTGCAAAGGTACCGTCTCCTTTTTAATATAGGTTTATATAAACTAAGTATAAGGATACTCGGTTGTTCTGTTCTGCATTAGGTAAAATAACTTCATTCGCAACTGTGGAGTACTATCATAACTAATAGGGGTAGGCAAAAGCCATAGGACCATCGCGTAATCGATTTTAAGACATTAAATAGATAAAATGGATATATTCCGCCAAGGAGAAACGAAAAGAGTTGAAATGGACACAATTACGAGCTTGGAATAGGGTACATATTGGTTTGGGATAATGTTATTGTAATGTGTTTGTAGGAAATAAGAATACGTTATTTTTAAAGTTGATTTTAAAGAGCATAATTTAATTTATTCGATCTAATTTATTCCGTATTACGTCTTCTGGCGCGTGTTTAAAATTTAGTATTGTTTTTATACGATTTTGCTGTATAATCTTGTGTAATATAAGGATTGATTTAATAAGAGGAAAAGTATCGTTTGGAAATGAGGAAACAGCATGGATATGATTAAGGTGGAAGACCTTTCATTTGAATATATCAGACGCGATGAGAATGGTGATGTCGAGTCGATTAACAAGGCAATTGATAATATCAGTCTTAGTGTACAAAAGGGTGAATTCATAGCGATTCTTGGAGCAAATGGTTCCGGTAAGTCTACACTGGCGAAACATATCAATGCTATTTTATATCCAACGGAGGGCAGCATCTGGGTCAATGGATTGAATACCAAGGAGGAAGAGAATGTCTGGGAAATCAGGCAGACGGCTGGAATGGTATTTCAAAATCCGGATAACCAGATTATTGCTACCGTGGTAGAAGAGGACGTAGGGTTTGGTCCGGAAAACATGGGAATCGAGACCGAAGAAATATGGAAGCGGGTAGAGGAAAGCCTTAAAGCGGTCGGAATGCTTGAATTTCGTAACCTATCCCCGAATAAGCTTTCCGGAGGGCAGAAGCAAAGAGTAGCCATTGCCGGAATCATGGCCATGAAACCGGAATGTATCGTATTGGATGAACCGACTGCTATGCTGGATCCGAATGGGCGTAAAGAGGTTATTTCCACGGTCAGAGCTTTAAATAAAAAAGAGAAGGTTACCGTGCTGCTGATTACGCACCATATGGACGAAGTCACGTATGCAGATAAGGTAATCGTTATGAATCGGGGGAAAGTAGTAATGCAGGGGACTCCCCGGGAAATATTTTCGCACGTGGACGAACTAAAAAGTTTCCGCCTGGATGTTCCTCAGGTGACGGAATTGGCGCATGAGTTGAAAAAGTCCGGGATTAATCTTCCAATGGGCATTTTAACCGTGGAAGAATTTATACAGTCGCTTACAAATGTATAAAGTAAGCAGTATATCTATAATTAATTCTGAGAGAACCTTTTGATAAAGGTCTTTTCTCAAGTAAGCAGGTGAGATAATTGCAGATAATATTTGATCATATAAATTATGTTTATAATCCAGGTACAGCCTTTGAACGGCACGCCATTAAGGACATTAATTTTACCATAAATAAAGGTGAATTCATTGGGTTGATTGGACATACCGGCTCCGGAAAATCCACCCTGATACAACATATGAACGGACTCGTAAAGGCAACCAGCGGCCATATATATTTTAATGGTGAGGATATTTATGAGCCTAAATATAGTATGAAAAAATTAAGAAGCAAAGTGGGGCTGGTATTTCAGTATCCGGAACACCAGTTGTTTGAGACGACCGTATTTAAGGATGTTATGTTTGGTCCGACAAATCTCGGTTTAGAAAAATTAGTAATAGAAATGAGAACCTATGAAGCCCTTAAAATGGTTGGAATCGGAGATGATTTATTAGACGCCTCCCCGTTTGAATTGTCTGGCGGACAAAAGCGCAGAGTAGCTATTGCCGGTGTTCTGGCTATGAAGCCGGAGGTACTTATATTGGATGAGCCAACCGCAGGCTTAGATCCGAAGGGCAGGGATGATATCCTTGATCAGATCGCACTGCTCCATAAGGAAAGCGGCATCACAATTATTTTAGTTACACACAGTATGGAGGATGTAGCTAAGTACGCCGATCGTTTGTTAGTAATGAACCAGGGCGAGCTTGTGATGAGTCATACGACAAAAGAAGTATTTTCACGGTATAAGGAGCTGGAGGATATGCAACTTGCTGCTCCTCAGGTGACTTATGTTATGAATGCATTAAAAGAAAAAGGTTATGCTGTGCCTACGGATGTAACAACCATAGGGGAAGCACAGCAAGAGATAGTAAGGTTATTTGGTCTTACCGGGAAAGAGAGTACATTATGATCAGAGATATTACCATAGGACAATATTATCCTACGAATTCCATAATTCATCGGCTAGATCCGAGAGTTAAGCTAACAGGTACCTTCCTGTATATCGTATCATTGTTCTTATTTGATACCTTTTACGGCTATATCGCAGTAATCTTATTTTTATTCTCAATGATAAAGCTGTCGAAGGTGCCCTTTCGTTTTATCATGAAGGGTTTAAAGTCGATTATTGTAATTTTATTATTTATGCTGTTTTTTAATTTGTTTTTCACCCAGGGAGAAACGGAGCTTTTCAAATGGGGAGTCATTAGAATTACAGCGGAAGGATTAAAATCAGCTGGCTTTATGGGAATCCGTCTTATTTGCCTGATTTTAGGGTCCTCTCTGATGACATTAACAACAACGCCAAATCAATTGACAGATGGTTTGGAAAGATTATTATGGCCACTGCGTCATATTAAGGTTCCGGTACATGAGATCTCAATGATGATGTCCATTGCACTGCGTTTTATTCCCATTCTTTTGGAGGAAACCGATAAAATAATGAGGGCACAGATGGCAAGAGGTGCAGACTTTGAATCCGGTGGTGTGCTAAAACGAGCCAAGAGCCTGATTCCTCTGCTGGTTCCCCTATTTGTATCAGCCTTTCGAAGGGCGAATGATCTTGCTATGGCGATGGAAGCAAGATGCTACCGTGGCGGTGAAGGTCGTACGAAAATGAAGCCGTTAAAATATTGGAAAAGAGATTATTTCGGATATCTGATGTTGCTAATTTATATAGCCTCCGTTATTACTGTCAAAGTATTGGAGAAAACAATCTTGTAAGTTCACGGAGTAAACGTATGAAGCGAATAAAACTTGTAATAGCATATGACGGTACCAGATACTGCGGCTGGCAGTTGCAGCCGAAGCAAATAACCGTGGAAGCTGTTCTTAATAAAGCACTGACGGAACTTTTGGGAGAAGAAATTACAGTAATCGGTGCCAGCAGAACAGATTCCGGGGTTCATGCTTATGGCAATGTGGCTGTATTTGATACCGACAACAGAATACCGGCAGAGAAGATATGCCTGGCCGTAAATCAACGGCTGCCTGAGGATATCCGGGTACAAAGCTCCGCCGAGGTAGCCGCTGATTTCCATCCAAGAAAAGTATGCTGCAGAAAAACTTATGAATACCGTATCCTAAACCGACGGATTGCACTTCCCACCGAGCGGTTGTATTCTAATTTTATTTATTATGAATTAAATCCGGAGGCAATGCAGGAAGCTTGTGCTTATCTGGTAGGCGAACATGATTTTAAAAGCTTTTGCTCCGTAAAAACGCAGGTTACGGATACTGTCCGGACGATTTATGGGCTTGATGTTACCAAGGTCGGAGATTTGATTACTATTCGTGTAACCGGCAGTGGTTTTCTTTATAATATGGTTCGGATTATCGCCGGAACCTTAATTGAGGTTGGAAGAGGAGCCTATCCACCGGCTAGAGTGCAGGAAATACTTAAGGGCTGTGACCGAAGTCTTGGCGGACCAACGGCGCTTCCGGAGGGTTTAACCCTGGTTTCCATCGATTATGCGTTGTAGTTTATTCGGAACGTGCATTTATTACTGCTATAGTATACATTTACGATTCAGAAGAAGTATGGATGTATAAAGTTACGCGATAGGATAATTAATAATTTAGGGGTGCAAGTATGTTTGATTTTTTTGATAATATTACAACAATTAATGATACCACAGTGGTTTTGCGTTTGTCGTTGGCGGTAATTCTGGGCGGAGCCATCGGCCTGGAACGAGGAAGAGCAGGGCGGCCGGCTGGATTACGTACCCATATTCTGGTTTGTCTGGGTTCTACTTTAGCAATCATGACAAACCAATATGCATTTCAGGAATTTAATATCGGTGATCCGACGCGAATGGCCGCACAGGTGATTTCAGGTATCGGTTTTCTGGGTGCGGGAACAATTATTGTTACCGGAAGGCATCAGGTGAAAGGACTTACCACAGCAGCCGGCCTATGGGCAACTGCCTGCATGGGTCTGGCCATTGGAATTGGCTTTTATAAGGCGGCCATATTCTCCTGTATTCTAATCGCTTTTACTACCATAGTTCTACATCGATTAGATAATTTTATGCTGTCAAAATCTAAAATTCTGGATATTTATATAGAATTCGGGAATTCAGCCTCCATTACTACAATACTGGACGCAATTAAGGCCTACAGCATCCAAATAGACTCCATTGAAATCGTTAAGCCATCCTATGTATCCGGTGCCACTATAGCGGCAATCATGACCCTTCATTTGAAGGAAAAGAAGATGCGTCTGGATGTTGTAGCAAAAATCTGCTCTTTAGAAGGAGTCGAATTTGCAGAAGAAATTTAATAGGTGACTCAAAGAATTTGAGAGGATGTATAAATTAAGTTAATATCGAAATGTAATCCGGCTTGGGGAAACTTAAGTCGGATTTTTTTATTTCGAAGAAATTGTGTCCTACGTTTAGTAGTTCGCAAGCCAATGCAGAAGAGATTTGTAATAATGCTACCTTTAAGTTTTTGCTGCCGGCACGGAAGGTACTGTTGACGAGGGCCTGTAGATGCTCAGGCGAATAAAGAACCGAAAAATGCACTGTATGAGAAGCAGGATATCTAAAACGCTGAAATATCAACACAGACAGTAATTGCGGATGCCTTACTAGAAATGAAAACCTGGCTGTCAACAGATAGGAATATTCTGGTCACCGAGCTTAAGTCCTAGGTTGGCCAGCCGGTTGACCTTGAAGTACAAATCTGGGCAAAGGCGGATAATCAAACTTATCCCACCAGTGCCGTGATACATGACGACAGAGTGGTAGTTACCAGACGTACCAAGGACACGAGACAGCCGGAAGGATATATCTCGGAAGCTGCTATGTCTACCATAATTCTAGGTGCGGAGGCAAAAAATGCCGTAACAGTTGAAAATGGAAGCGGTCAATCAGATGCTGTTAAACAGTGAGAATGATATGATTGAAATTTTTCCTAATTAGCTGTCAGATAAAAATGCTTCCTTTGCGGGGTTGAAAGCGAAAAACGGCTTTATCGTATCCGCGGGATATGACAGTGAAGCGGCAGCAGTAACCGAATTATCACTAAAAAGTAAATTGGGTTGGGATTGTACCATCGTAGCTCCGTGGAAGGAAGGAATCATAGTACGAAATTCAAAGGGCTGGGTAATAAAAACTACAAAAAGTAGCCTGGACGGATATGATGAGGAAACCTTTCGCTTTGAGACAAAAAAAGATGAAACATACATAATTATGCCTTATGAGGAAATCATTTTAGAAGAAAGTGGTTTAAATGATTTAATCACAGAAGCGGAAGCCAATGTACCGGAGAAGTACACTCCTGAATCCTTTATAAGCCTTCAGGAATCGATTCAAAAGGCTAAGGTGGTTATGAGTGAGGCGCTCAATCAGGAAGAGCTTACAGAGCAGGAGGAACTATTAAGAACCTGCATGAGTCAGCTTCAGGTAAAAACAAAAGATAACAAGACCAAAATTGTAATAGTTGCTGTGATGGCAGCAGTGATTCTTGCAGCAGGTATTTTGATGTATTTTATCATTCAAAAGATGAAGAAGCGTTAATTTGAGAGTCTCTTCGATGGAAAAACGGAAATTCTGTAGTAAATCTGTAGTAAATAGAGGAATACTTTTTGGAAACTGCTTGACACACCCGGCAACATATTATATAATTATGAATCGTGACGTGAGAATACTTGAACCAAAGCCCCGGTAATAGTATTTGAGATCGTGAATGAAATTTTTATATGACTTGAAAGAGTCATTTATTCATAACTGGTGAATACATGACAGGTGAATTAGCATGCTAATTTATCATGTGTGAGTGCAATTCATTCTGTTGTTATGAAATTAGAACAATATTGAAGAACACATTTTCATAAGGAGGTAAACCGATGAAAAGTTTTATGGCTAGTCCGGCAACAATAGAGAAGAAATGGTATGTAGTTGATGCATCTGGACATACATTAGGCCGTCTCACTTCGGAGATTGCAAAAATATTAAGAGGTAAAAATAAACCGACTTACACACCTCATATTGATACAGGTGATTATGTAATCGTTGTTAACGCAGATAAGATTAAGGTTACAGGAAAGAAAATGCAGCAAAAGATCTATTATAACCACTCCGATTTCCCGGGCGGTATGAGAGAAACTACTTTGGCTGAAATGATGGCGAAAAAGCCTACCCAGGTTATTATCCATGCAGTAGAAGGAATGCTTCCAAAGGGACCTTTGGGAAGATCCATGATTACAAAATTACACGTATTTGCGGGACCTGAGCACAATCATGCTGCACAGAAACCGGAAGTATTAGAGATTAAATATTAATTGAGAGGGAGGAAATAACATTGGCTAAGGCAAGATATTACGGAACCGGTAGAAGAAAAAGCAGTATTGCTAGAGTATACTTAGTACCCGGTACAGGTAAAGTTACTATAAATAAAAGAGATATGGACAATTATTTTGGTTTAGAGACCTTGAAATTAATCGTTCGTCAACCGCTAGCAATTACAGAGACAGCTGACAAATTTGACGTTTTAGTAAACGTAAAAGGCGGCGGCTTCACTGGTCAGGCTGGTGCAATCAGACACGGTATTTCCAGAGCATTATTACATGCAGACGCTGACTACCGTCCGGCACTTAAGAAAGCTGGTTTCTTAACAAGAGATCCAAGAATGAAGGAAAGAAAGAAGTACGGCTTAAAAGCAGCTCGTCGTGCTCCACAGTTTTCAAAGAGATAGTCTGTGCCGTATATGGAATCGTGCAAAACCGCATATTTACTGGCTTCTTGAAGTTCTGGAATGTCGTGAAAAGGTGTGGATTTGTTGCGGTAACTAACACACAACTAACAAGTAACTAACAAAAATATAGGATGTTTTAGATGCCATCTGGTGTCTAGGACATCCTTTTTTGTTGTCATAGTGTTCTATGAATGACAAAGCTTTTAGAATACTGATATTATTCATGTTTGCGCTCCTTAATGATTTTCAAGTGCCACTGTCTGAACTTGCGTTGTAGGATTAAATTTTATTGATTGCCTTCACTAGTTCCTGTACATCAAAGTGGGTATAGACTTTTTCTGTTAGTGTCATAGCACCAGAATGTCCGACGATCTTCTTAATCATTGTCTGGTCGATTCCTGCCTCAGCAAGCATGGATATACAAGTATGTCGGCAACAGTGTGGAGTCTTTTCAATATCCAGGTTCTGCATAAGAGGTGTAAAATAGCTGTCGTAGTAATTGCGATAGAGAAAGTGTTTGTTATCCTCTGTATGAAGCAGGTACTCGCTATTGGGTGCAGAATCAAACCATGTTTTGTAAAAGAGAAGTACTTTGTCAGCAATTGGAACCTTACGGATACCATTTTCTGTTTTACTGTCAATAATATCGAAGTACTGTTCTTCAAGATGAACATTTTCTTTCTTCAAATCTAAAAATTCTAAAATTCGAAGTCCATTGTATATGAGCATTAGGACAATTTGATAATACTTATCATCTTTTAATTCCCACAAACGGATAGTTTCCTCTTTCGAGAACTTCTTTCGCTCGTATTTATTTGGATTGCGATCCTTGTATCTGATTATGTCTACGAATTCTGAATAATTTTTGTTACAGATATCATTCTTTAACGCATAATCATATAACTGGTTAAATAAAACCTTTAACTTTCTCATTGTAGGATAGTTCTTGCCGCAGATATCTACGACATGCTGTAAATCAAAAAGTTTTATATCTTTGAAAATTTTATTATCCAAACTATTACACAAATTATATGCGGCGATATATCCGTGTACATTTGATTTGGATACAGTTGGATATTTTTCTGCTGACCATTTTTCGTATACTTCAGCAAAAGAGATTTTGGAGGCTTCAAGGTCGTATGGATTATTATTATAATCTGCCAACATCTGCAAACCCTCTGCTCTGGTGGTGGCGTATCCAATGGTAATATAATCCTGAACTTGCTTGTCCTTTTCCTTGTCATAATGCCAGCCAACAGTCTTCTTGACGATATAAGGCTTTCGTCGCTTCCCGGATAGTTTGTAAACTGTACCGAATCCGTTAGGAAGTTTCAATAAACATCATTCCTTTCATAAAATCTATTTGTAAAATCTGCAATGCAGAGTATTACTGGAGTAAAAACTGCATTCATTATTCATGTATGACTTTGGTAACGCTTGGTCGGATTGTCTTCCAGATATCATAATTATCCATTGTCTGACTTCCAGAATCTAATAATTCTTTCATTGCCTGCCAGTCCTTTAAAAACTGAATAAGGCTCTTGTCCTCAAAGAAAATTCCCGGTTCACCATTCAAGTCCTTTAGTTTCACATCAAATACTTCATCAATAGCAAATAGTAAAGGTAATACATCACCATCTGCCTGAATATCAAATTCAGCCAAAGAATTGACATTTACATTGAGGGAATCTGCTATTTTGCGTAACTGGTCTGGTTTAGGTATGTTCTTTCCTAATTCATATTTACGAATAGCAACTTCATGAATTCCTGCTTTGTCTCCAAGCTCTTTCTGTGTTAATCCACGAAAAGTCCGAATTAACTTAATCTTTTTACCTGTAGTCATATTTAACCTCCATTCCGCCACACTGGGGCATATAGCGATTATTGATACGTACGTTCTGGTTTATCACTATAGAAAGAATATAACATACTAAAAACGAAAAGTAAACATTAAATTATAATCTATTGACAGAGCATTAAAAGGTCTGTATAATGCAAAATATGAACAGAGCAAGAAATGCTCTAATAACTAAATAGGAGGTGAAGCCTATGGCGGAGATTTTTTATCAAGTTGAACTCCCGCCATTTACTGGAAGAAATGTTCCGATTGCAGAAATAGCAAAGGCGATTGGGAAAGATGCTCAATATGTAAGGGTAGGGTTACAACAAGGAATTCTAAAGTTTGGATGTGCACTTAAACTTGAAAATTCAAATGAATTCAACTATTACTGTCCAGACCGTAAGGTGTGGGAAGAGACCGGCTATTTCAGACCAGTAGAAATGGCAGTGTAGAAGTGAATAATGAAAGAAGGTGATGACAATGGGTAACACAAAGAAAAAGTCCTAACCAGTAATGGAAAGGACTTAAAGATAATTGTAGCAGAGCTACTGATTATCTTATCTCGCAAATATGATTATATCAGAAGCTCCTGCTACTGACAAACAGAACATTTGAACAGATAACAGGAGGAAGTAGTAATGAACGAGCAGAAAACAGAATTAAAGCTAATACACATGGAAGACGTAGTATCCAAAGAAGTTAATTGGTTGTGGTATCCATATATACCATTTGGAAAGATAACCATTATTGAAGGAGATCCGGGTGAGGGGAAAACAACCCTAATACTAAATATAGCAGCACTTCTTAGTAAAGGGTTACCACTACCTTGTGCAGATGATATTCCTTATGAACCAATGGCGGTTATTTATCAGACAGCAGAGGATGGCTTAGAAGATACAATTAAACCAAGACTTGAGCAAGCAGGAGCTGATTGTACGAAAGTTCGGGTGATTGATGAATCGGAGAAAGAGCTTACTATGAGCGATGAGCGGTTGGAACAGGCAATCATTGAAACAAAGGCCTCATTATATTAGATCCAATACAAGCGTATATCGGTGCGACAGTAGATATGCATAGAGCAAATGAAATAAGACCTGTATTAAAGCGATTGGGTATGATTGCTGAAAAATATCAATGTGCAATTATTCTCATCGGTCATATGAATAAAGCATCTGGTACAAAATCAACGTATAGAGGACTTGGTTCCATTGATATTCAGGCAACAGCTAGAAGCGTATTGTTGGTAGCAAGACTTAAAGATAAACCGAATATCAGAATTATGGAGCAGGATAAATCGAGTCTTGCACCGGCGGGTGATTCCATCGGGTTTGAATTTTCAGAAGCAAATGGATTTGAATGTATTGGTCCATATGACATAACAATTGATGAATTACTTGGTGGACAGGAGGGAAGAGGAAAGAAAAAATTTGATGTGGCAATTTCATTTATCACGGAATACTTCAAAAGTTATACGGAAGTTTCTTCAAAGCTAATAGAGGAAGAAGCAGCTAAGCAAGGTATTAAGAGAAACACGCTGTTGGCAGCAAAGAAGAAACTTGGAATTATTGCTGATAAAAGAAAACAGACAGACGGTAAGCAATATTGGATATGGATTATGCCGGAGAAAAGAATTTAACAATTTATCTTCTTGGAAAAGCAGCTTCTAAATTCTTGAAAAGAGTTTAGAATTTGAAAACCTATAGAAACAGATTGTTAAACTCTTACGGGTAGAAATATAACCCTCGGAGAGCCCCCGCCGTTTTGGTTTGCCAAAACTGCTATGGGGTTATCATCTTCGGCAAAGCTAAGATGATAACAAGCACTTCTCCGATGGAACAACAGATAAAGGAGGAGAACATCTATGGGTAGTGTTTCCTATTCAGCACATATCAGCAATGGTAAGAGTGCAATTACAAGTAAGAGTAAATTACAAGGAGTGGCAAAGCATAATCTTCGTAAATACAAATCTGATGGTTACAGTTCTGAAAATATTATACTACTAGAAGGAACGGAGAATTTATATCAGAATGTGAGAAATATTTACCAACAAGAATTTGACGATGCCGTCCGAGAATACAACGAGAAGCAAAAGCGACCAGAAAGAAGAATAAACGATTATTTTGAACATGTTGCAAAACTGGATCAAGATATGGCGGTGGAAATTATTTTTCAATGTGGAGACAAGCAATTCTGGGAAGAGCATGAAGACAGTAAAGAAAGAATGTACAATGTTTACCGATATGTACTTTCCAGATTACAAGAGTATTTACCAGATTTTAAGGTTGCAAATGCCGTAATTCATTTTGATGAAGCTAGTCCACATATGCATGTAGTAGGAGTTCCGGTATGGAGTGGGACAAAGAAAGGGTTGTCGAAGAAGGTGTCAAAGCGGAATGTATTTACACCATCGAACCTGTCGGTTGTACTACAAGATAAGCTTCGGGAAGAAGCCAGATCCAGTTTTCGATTTAACATCCATGAAATGTTAGGGGATAAGAAAAAAGGCAGGAATCATGATTTATCGGTAGCAGAGTACAAAGTACAGCAGGAGCTTCAAAATCTTCATAAAGTGGAATCGAAAAAGCAATTGCTAGAAACTTCTGTAGATTCAGCCAGACAGAAATTAACCTATTTGAAACTCCGGTATGATGAAATGGATGAAGAAATTCAATCAGATCTGACAGATAAAAAGAAAATGGTTGAAACACTGGATAGTCAACTGGAAAGCAAGAGGCTGGTACTGGAAATTGCAGATGAAGAATTAAAGCAAAAGAGTGCTTTTCTAGAATTACTGGATGTTGTGAAGCAAATGATTCAGTCATATTTACCACTACAACCTGACATAGAGGAATTTGCAAATACAGTGGAAAGGGGAGAAAACATTATAGCAGGTAATTCTTTTCGGAGTTTCCTATCAGCACTGGGACAATTGTTATTATCCTTTAAGGAAATGGTGCAGGAAGGTTTCTGCTGGTTCCCTCGACTGATGAGATGGAATACAAGCAAAGGAGAAGTGGCTCCAGTATTTCGGGATGATCCTGGAGGATATAATTACAAGCTGGAAGCGTTTCGGAATATTGAGACTAAGGCGATTTACAGTACAGAAAACTTGAAAGATGAGATTTGTTCAGAGAAGCGAATTGGGACGTTGGAGCAGATACAGGAAGGTGTAGAAGTGCTGGAGAAGCAGATAAAGAAGACTGATAGGGGTTTAAGGAGGTAAAGTATGTAGCCTTGGAATAAAAAAACTGAGGCTACTTTTACTATAAAACAAAATGATGTAGAAGTAATTGGTATTGTTTGATATACTAAATACGTATGAAAAATTTGACTGAATGAAGAGGTTTGATGAATAATGGAGTTTACCCTTAGTGAGGCACTTATATATTATCAAAATGGAAAACTAGATGAATGGATTCAGATGTTTTTGCGTGCTGAGTTTGGAGATATGCCAAATCCAAATTTTGCTTTAGCAGATGGATTGCTATTAGAGGATAGGAAATATTTTAGCCCTATTTGTATTCCGCTCGGTGAGATTAAAACAGTGCGAATTGAAAAAGATATTTTGGATGAGAATGAATTAAAGTATTATAATTATAAAGTGGAAAAAATTATGCACAAGTTACAGGGTTGGGACATGCCGCCCCTTATTGCTCAATTTGATGGAATAGATTTGGTGTTAACGGATGGAAATCACCGATATAGTGCTTTAAAAAGAGTGGGGAAAACGAGCTACTATACTATTGTATGGTGCAACTTAGAATATGCGGATATAGTAAAGAATATTATGATAGACAGAGGATGGCTAAAAAGTGGAATATAAGTTTTGTGAGAATGATAATTTTGAAGATTACTCAAGCGGAAGAGTTTTATACGGAAATCGTGGAATACCTAATTTCCCTGTAAGGCTTATAAATGAGATTTTTAGAAGGTGCATTTATTATTGTGAAAATAAAAGTGACTTGACAGTTTATGATCCTTGTTGCGGGGGTGGATATTCACTAACCGTATTGGGGTTGTGCAATAATGAAGTGATTGCTGACATTCTCGGTAGTGATATAGATAAGCGAATGATAGAGTATGCAAAGAAAAATACCGATTTGTTATCACAAGCTGGACTAAAAAAGCGAATAGACGAAATAGAAGGAATGTTGCAGTTATATAGCAAGGCATCTCATAGTGAGGCATTGGAAAGTGCAAAAAGAATCAAAGACGTTATTAAGCATGAAATTAATATTGATATTTTTGAGGCTGATTGTACGATACCACTGAACATAGATAAAAAAATTGATATTATCATAACCGATGTGCCATATGGTAATCTGGTGGATTGGAAAGGTGAACATGAATCAGGAATTTACGTTATGATGAAACAATTATCAAAAATAGCAAATCCGAGTACAGTTCTAGCAATTTCAATGGATAAGCATGAAAAGGTTAATAATAACGAATGGAAAAGATGCGAAAAGAACATAATTGGTAAAAGAAAATTTGAGATATATAAATTGATATGATTGATTTTGGAGGAAATAGCATGACAAATGCTGAGAAAATAATTGCGAGAAATAATGTGTTTCAGAAACTTGTTGTTCTTAAGACAAATATAAATAAACGGTTCAAGTATAACGAGTTTATTATCGAAGGGGTGCGAAATATTAATGAAGCTATCCGTAATGAATAGGAGATTGAATCATTTCTATACAGCGAAGAATTGGGATGTGCTGCTACAGTTATGATTTATGAAGCATATAGGCAACGAAATCAATATTTGTAGGAGAAAGTGGTTATTCTGCTGGAAAGGAGTTATATGGACGAAATCAAAGATGAAAAATTCATAAGTGAAGTAGTTGATTTATTCAAGAGTGCAAAGAAAAATCTTGTAACTGCTGTTAACATGACGATGGTATATTCCTATTATGAAGCTGGACGCATGATTGTTGAAGAAGAGCAGTATGGTAAAGAAAGAGCTGAGTATGGTAAATATATACTGCATACTTTATCCAGTCGATTAACAGAAGAGTTTGGTTAAGGTTTTTCTCTTGATAATTTGAAACTTATGCGTCGTTTTTACAAAGTTTTTTCCAAAGATACAATTGGGGAAACAGCGTTTCCCCAATCTGATAAATTGCCAAAAACAATAGAAGGTAGAAAATTTTATTTGAGCTGGTCGCATTATCTTGTACTAATGCGTATTTCGGATGTTGATGAGAGACATTTTTATGAGATTGAGACATATCGAAATGGCTGGAGTAAAAGTGAATTGGTAAGGCAGGTTAGCAGTTCGTTGTATGAACGTCTTGTTTTGAGTAGAGATAAGGATGAAGTGATGAAATTGGCTTTGGAAGGGCAACTTATTGAAAATCCACAAGATATTTTTAAAGATCCATATGTATTAGAGTTTACAGGATTACCGGAATTAGTCACATATTCGGAGACAGAGTTAGAAAATCGCATTATTGACAATTTACAAAAATTTTTACTGGAATTAGGACGTGGATTTACCTTTGTAGGTAGACAAGTTAGATATACTTTTGAAGAAGAACACTATCGTGTTGATCTGGTATTCTATAATAGAATTCTACGAAGTTTTGTGTTATTTGATTTGAAAATTGGACAGTTGAAGCATCAAGACTTGGGGCAGATGCAAATGTATGTAAATTATTATGATCGTAAAGTGAAATTAGAAGAAGAGAATCCTACAATTGGGATCATAATATGTAAAGACAAAAAAGATGCAATTGTAGAAATGACATTGCCAAAAGATAACAATCAGATATTTGCAAGTAAGTACCAGACAGTTTTACCAAGTAAGGAAGAATTGAAAGATTTAATTGAAGATAAAAATTTGTAGTTTAAGTCAAATAGAAAGGTCCTGAGACGTTATGAAACGTCGTGGGTAAAACACACGTAACTAACACTACCACCAAAGAATTCAGCATTCATGCGGTTCTGCAGTTCTCAAACAGTTCTCAAAGAGATAAAACGCGGTCAACGCATTTATCAAGAAAAGCCCGATTTTACAAGGGTTACAGACGTTGTGGGATGTTGTCAAATGCATCGGAAATTACTCCGTGTGCAACAGGTTTGCACAGGTGTGCAACAGGTGTGCAACAGGTGTGCAACAAAAATAACAGTAATAATTATAGGACATTTTTCAGTGAAGCAATTCATTGGAAAGTGTCCTTTTTTCGTGTTCCTACAAGCGGTGCAACAGACTGGAAATACATTGAGTTGGTGCTTGCACCAATCGAAATGTATTTTCTGGATGTTATAGCGCGACAGCGCGTAATGAGCAAGACTGCTTTGTAGTCTGCGAATAGCACCGATTGTAACTTAGATTCTATTAATCGCATCGACTAGCTCCTTTATATCAAAGTGAGTATAAACCTTCTCTGTGAGTGTCATTGCTCCAGAGTGCCCTACAATCTTCTTGATAATCGTCTGATCCACACCAACTTCTGCTAACATAGATATACAGGTATGTCTACAACAGTGAGGTGTACGATCAATCTTTAGTTGTTCCATCAATGGTTGGAAGTAGCAGTCATAATAGTTTCGGTACTTAAAGTGCTTACCGTCTTCTGTATGAAGCAGGTATTCACAGTCAGGTAAAGAATCAAACCATGACTGATAAAAGGGAAGAACTAATACTTGTCCTCTTTCTGTTCCCAGATTCGAGTAATCTCTTCTTTGTCAAATTTATTGCGATCATACTTGTTTGGATTACGATCTTTGTATTGAAGAATATCTACAAAAGAAGAATAATCCTTGTTACAAATATCGTTTTTTAATGCAAAGTCATACAGTTGATTAAAGAGGACTTTTATTTTCTTTAAGGTTGGAAAATTCTTTCCACAGGTATCAATGACTTCCTGCAAGTCAACCAGTTTCAAATCCTTAAATACTTTGTAGTAAAGTGAACTACAAGCCTTATAGGATGCAATATAGCCCTTTACATTAGATTCTGATACTGATGCATATTTCCGCTTTGACCATTCTTTGTAAACATCTGAAAAGGTCATCTTTGCTGCTTTGAGATCAAAAGGATTCTTATTATAGTCGGCAAGCATCTGTAGTCCCTCCGCCTTGGTTGGGGCATACCCGATAATAATGTAATCCCTTACTTGTTTATCCTTTGCTTTGTCATAATGCCATCCAACGGATTTTTTGACAGCGTAAGGATTGCGGCGTTTTCCGGAAAGCTTTGTTACACTTCCGTAGCCATTTGGTAACTTCATTCGCACCATTCCTTTCGTATATTTATTTGTAAAATCTGCAATGCAGAATAATACCGTAGTAAAAATGGATATTGCTAATCATGAATGACACCGTGCAGGGTCAGGACTAGAAGATAATTGTAGCGGAGCTACTGATTATCTATCTCACAAGTATGATTATATCATTAGCTCCTGCTACTGACAAACAGAACATTTGGACAGATAACAGGAGGAAGTAACGATGAATGAAACAAAGACAGAATTAAAATTAATCCATATGGAGGATGTGATATCCAAAGAAGTCAGCTGGCTATGGTATCCATATATTCCATTTGGAAAGATTACCGTAATTGAAGGAGATCCGGGGGAAGGAAAGACAACCTTAATACTTAAGATAGCAGCACTACTTAGTAATGGGTTAGCACTTCCCTGTACGGATGATATTCCTTATGAGCCAATGTCAGTAATCTATCAGACAGCAGAGGACGGGCTTGAAGATACGATTAAGCCTCGATTGGAACAGGCAGGAGCCGATTGTTCCAAAATCCGAGTGATTGATGAATCGGAAAAGGAACTGACCATGAGTGATGAACGATTGGAGCAAGCAATTATTGAGACAAAGGCGAAGCTAATCATCCTAGATCCAATACAGGCATATAAATGGTTCAGGAAGGTTTCTGCTGGTTCCCACGATTAATGAGATGGAATACAAGTAAAGGAGAAGTGGCTCCGGTATTTCGGGAAGATCCGGATGGATATAGTTATAAGCTGGAGGCATTTCGGAATATAGAGACAAAGGCAATTTATCGAGTGGAAAATTTGAAAGGGGAAATTAGTTCAGAAAATCGGGTTGGAACACTGGATCAGATACAGGGAAGTGTGGAGGTGTTGGAGAAGCATATTAGGAAGCCTGATAGGGATTTGCGTAGATAAGTGTGTAGCCTCAGATTGTAAAATCTGGGGCTGTTTTAGATGATGATAAGCAGTCGGTTAGAATTTAATAATCGAAATGTCTTTATATGATTTATTAGACAAGAGACAAAGACTAAAATGATTTATGCTATGAAATTGTGGATATTTTTGGTATAATATTGTGAAGAGCATTTACCTTGATATTATAATGGATAAGATATTAAGGAAAATAAAGCATTATCAATTGTTCGAATATTGTTATAGGAGGATTCTATTATATGAGAAAATTAGTTATTTTTGCATAGCACTAGCTATTGCAATTTTTAATATGAAATTTGTTATAGCTATTGCTAACCTAAAGGATTAAAAATTTAGGAGGCAATTATGGGCTATAGAAAAGCAGAAGAGATTCTGCCAATGGAAATAATAGAGTTAATACAAAAATATGTGGATGGAGAAAATATTTATATTCCCAGGAAAGAAAATCAAAGAAAAGAATGGGGTAATAAAACTTTGATACGGAAAGAGTTGGAAAAAAGAAATATTCAGATATTTACTGACTTTCAAAATGGCTATAAAGTTCAAGCTTTATCAATTAAGTATTTTTTATCTGAGAAAAGCATTCAACGTATTTTACGAAAAATGAAATGAATACTGTTTTATTGAGCTGATTCCAAATTGTAATTGGCTCATTTTTTTTTAGAAAAATATTTAAGGTAGAAATTAAATGTAATATCTTCTAAACTTAAATAAGCAATTTATTTTAGGAGGAATATTTTATGACTACACCTGTTTGTTTTGCATAGCAAAGGCTATTGCAAATAAAAATTAAATGATTATGTAATAGCACTTTGCAAATCCATTTATTAATCGTTAAGGAGATGCAAAATGAGCTATTTAAGAAAAATAGAATATACAATAATTCCAGAGGAATCCTTTAAGATATTAAGAAACTGTTCGGGATGTGGATGCAAAACAGCATTTCATAACACAAACAGCTTTCGTGTAAATGCAAATGGAAATAAAATAGATGTATGGTTGATTTACCAATGTATAAAATGTAAACATACTAATAATTTGACAGTATATGAAAGATGTAGACCAGAGTCCCTAGTGAAAGAAGAATACAAGGGATACTTAAGAAATTCTAGCAAATTAGCGTTTGGGTATGGAACCGACAGTCAGTTTTTTGCCAGAAATAGAGTAGAAGTGGATTGGTCAAATATTAAGTATATTATTAATAGGAAAAATGATATGCTGGTTGAAACAGATCAATTTTTTCATGAAGGTGATTTATTAGTAGTTAACAACAGTTATGCACTGAAAGTACGAATTGATAAAGTAGTCTCAGAGATATTAAATCTTACTAGATCAGGGGTCAAAGGATTGGAAAAGGCGGGTATTATTGTCGTGTCAGAAGAAAAACAAGAACATAAAATAAATATTGAAATAAAGGGAGAGTTATAGTGATAGAACAATTTGACTTAAGAAAAAGTTACAGAGATGATGAGTTTTTAAGAAATAGCTTTAATGAGTTGGCAAATGATACCTTTGGTATCAATTTTGAAGACTGGTATAAAAATGGCTATTGGACAGATAAATATAATCCATATTCTATAGTGATCGACAATAAAGTTGTGGCGAATGTTTCTGTAAATAAAATGGAGTTTATATCCAACGGAAAAAGTGAAAAGTATTTGCAGCTTGGTACAGTTATGACAGATAAAAAATATCGCAAGATGGGATTTATAAAAACAATCATGCTGGAGATTGATAAGGACTATTATGATACTGTTGATGGTATTTATCTTTTTGCCAATGACAGTGTTTTGGAGTTTTATCCCAAGTTTGGATATAAAATAAGTACAGAATATCAGTATTTCAAAGTAATATCTAATAAATTTAAGGAAGTCGGCATGGCGAGTGACAAGCAGGTTCGACAAATTCAAATGAATAACAAAGAAAACTGGTCATTATTAGAGAAAGCAATAGAAAACTCTGTAAACAACTGTGCGTTTGAAATGAAAAATAATATTGAATTAATTATGTTTTATGTTACACAATTTATGCAAAGCAATGTTTATTATGTTGAAGGCGAAAGTGCCTATGTAATTGCAGAAATTAATGAAGATAAACTGATTTTACATAATATTTTTTCGGAAAAAGTAGTAGATGTGGATATTATTATTGAAGCATTCGGAGAAAATATTAACAAAGTGATACATGGGTTTACACCGTTAAGTAATCAAGGATATCAAGTTGAGAAGCTATGCAAAAAAAATACAACATTATTCGTAAAAGGTAAAGGTTTTGATTCGTTTGAACAAAAGAGGTGTATATTTCCAACGTTATCTCATGCGTAGAACAGAAATAGAATAAAATATTTGCACAAAACAAGGAATAGATAGGGCTTAAAGTTAGCTAATGTGAGCGCTTTTTACACTTCAAATTCTCATAAGACTCGCACCACACTTTTCATCAAAAAATAAAAGTGTCTGAATAAGAAACGTCCTGAGACGTAATAAAACGTCGTGGGTGTGAAACAAGTGTGCAACAATAAATACTACAAACCCTATATATCTGGGCTTTTCAAGCTCTCAAACGGTTGACAAAGAGATAGTCATTACCTCTCAGAGCATTTCAGGACGTTTCAAAACAGTCGACAACATCTCAGGACAATTTCTGTCTTGGGATGTTTTTTTTGACAACTGTGATATACTTACATTAAAGATTGACATATAGGAAGATTGGTATGATTGCACCAACTAGTGAGAGTGTGCTGTCTATAGCAGTTGTGTTACTTCCATTTGAGTAATATACAAAATTAGAAGAGGTTGAACAATGAGAAAAGAGGCAAGTATTGAAGATTGGAAGTCTTTGTATGAAGTTACTACACGAATTCAACAAATGAAGCCATGGGAATATTTGTGGGATATGGATTTGATTGGGATTCAATGCGGGAAAGAAGAAGAGACGGTATTTTACAGTATTCTTGGTCGTGGTGGAGAATGTTATGGAATTGCAGTCTATGAAGGATATGAGGCGTTTAATCAGTATTTAATGTTAACAATGCAGCAACGGTTAAATTTATCAAATGAATATGTGATGTTTAATCAGAAAAATTAAACCTGCTATTGGGGTAATCGTGAAGAATTAACTGATAAGCAAAGAAATGTTATTAAGGAATTGGGATATAAATACCGTGGAAAAAATCAATGGTTGTATTTTCTGTCATTTGAGCCGGGTTATTATCCATTTAATTTAAGTTTTGATGAAGTGCAGCGAATGACAGAGTATATGAATGATTTGGAACGTGCATTGAAATACTATGTAGAAGCTGGAATAGCAGTTAGTTTTGATAATGGAAATATTAATAAAAATAAAAAAACTTGGAGTTTTGGTGAAAAACCATTGCCATTTACTGCATTTCAGTTTGGTAATCTGATTATATCAGACGATGAATTATTGCAAGAGTTGGCTAATGTGCCAAAGGGAAAAATGTATTTAGAAGTTGATATTTCACCTATGGGAGTGTCTGTTGGTGATAAAAAGTATGATCGTCCGGCCAATCCGGTAATGTGCTTAATCGCAGATGCAAAATCAGAAATGATTATCAAATGCGAAATGAAGGAACCTGGAACAGATCCGATCGTGGAATTAGCAGAAGAAATAGTCGGCTTTATATTTGCCTATGGAGCACCAAAGGAAATACAGGTTACTAATGTTATTGTAGAGTCTGGATTAGAACAGATATGTGATGTGTGCAAGATCAAATTGCGACGTGTTAAAAAACTAAAGGCCTTAGAGTATTTTAAGACTGGGATGAAACGCTATATGTGAATGGAGTGTGTTAGTGGGAAGAGTGCTTGTATCAGGTTACGGATTTTACTGAAATAAATATACTTGAGCATAAAGCTATTACAAAGCATACGAAAGATCGGTTGGTAGAACGAGGTATAAAGGTTGATGATATAAGGCAGTACATTAATACAGGTGAAACAATTAAATTGTATGAAGTTGACAAGCCACTTCCGAGCTGTTAATACAGCTGATGTTGTAAAGCATCTAGAAGATATTGTTGAACAAGCAAAGAAGTTGATGCAGGAAATTTCAATTATTGATTATAGTAAAGTGGCTTAATTATATAAGCCGTCGTGGGTGTGAAATGTGTTTGCAACAACGAGTTCAATAAACCTTATATTTCCGGGCCTTTCAAGCTCTCAAACGGTTCTCAAAGAGATAGAAATTACAATCCACAACACCGTATTACAACTCAAAACAATTCAGAACCTCTCAGGACATTTGTCTTGGGAGGTTTTTAGCATTATTTTGGTACAATGAATTTTTTTTGACGATTTGCATAAAATAATATATAAACATTGACGTACGCTAAAACGTACGCTATAATTAAGAAAAAAGAGGAGATGATTATATGACTGCGATAAGTGCAACAAAAGCCAGAGAGAATTTATATCAACTTATATCAGATGTGAATGCTAATAATTCTGCTATTACCATTACAAATAGTCGAGGGAAAAATGCAGTTATTTTATCTGAAGATGATTGGAATGCGGTACAGGAAACATTATACCTGATGTCGGTGCCGGGTTTGACAGAATCTATTGTGGAAGGTGGCAAAACACCGATTGATGATTGCTTAGCAGAAGATGAGGTGGAATGGTAAGTGTATCAAATCCTATATACAAAACAGGCGGCAAAGGATATCAAAAATCTGAAGGCAGCAGGCCTTTCAATTAAGGCAAAAGAGTTGATTGAAATTATTAGAAATGATCCATTTAAGAATCCACCCCCATATGAAGGATTGGTTGGCAATCTAGATGGATTTTATTCAAGAAGAATTAACATTAAGCATAGATTAGTTTATCAAGTGTACGGTGATAAAATAGAGATTGACAATACGGAATATGAAGGTACCATTAAGATTGTGCGCATGTGGACCCATTATGATGGTATGAGTAAATAGTTTTTAAAGTATCAAGTTACGTAGTAAGAATTTTTGTTAACAGTATTCAACGTCCTGAGACGTAATAAAACGTCGTGGGTATGAAACTCGTTTGCAACAATGATTACAACAAACCCTTTGTTTCCGGGCTTCTCAAGATCTCCAAACTTTCTCAAAGAGATAGGCATTTCAGCAACGCAGGATCTCAGAACAACTCAAAACAATTCAGAACCTCTCAGGACATTTTGCCTTGGGAGGTTTTTTTGTGTACATAAAAATGAAGTTTATAACTGTAAAGAAAAATGAAGTAGCTTTATAAATATAAAGAAAAATGAATTAGATTTATAAATGTAAAGAATAAATGAATTAGCTTTATAATAGTAAAGAATTATGATATACTAATGAAAAGGAGTGTGATTATATGCCTATTCAGTATACAAAGCTATTTCAATTACTTTCAGAAAAAAATATTACCAAGACCGAGCTACAGAAGCGTATAGGAATGTCATCAACTACAATGGCAAAACTTTCAAAGAATGAAAATGTATCAATAAAAATTATTGATGATATATGCAAAACATTAAATTGCCAACCGGGTGATATTATGGAGATGTGTAACACTACTGATAATCGCTTACTTAATTTACTTAGAGAAGAAAAAGGAATGAAGTTAAAGGGTGGATTGTATCATCAAACACAAGTTAAACTAACATATAATTCAAATCGTATTGAAGGTAGTAAACTATCAGAAGATCAGACCAGAGATATTTATGAAACGAATACAATCGCTATTGAGAAAGGTGAAACGGCTTCAGTTGATGATATTGTGGAAACAATAAATCATTTTCAGTGCTTTGACTACATGCTAGATATAGCAGATCAAAAGTTATCGGAAGATATTATAAAAGAATTCCATAAATTTTTGAAAAATAATACTTCAGATAGTAGAAAAGAATGGTTTAATGTGGGTGATTATAAAAGGAAACCAAATATGGTTGGGGATCAAAAAACAGTTGTGCCTTCAAAAGTAAAAGGTGAAATGACAAAATTGCTTATTAATTATAATCAAATTTCAAAAGTGACTTTTGAGGATATTATAGAATTTCATTATAACTTTGAAATCATTCATCCTTTTCAAGATGGAAATGGAAGAGTTGGGAGAATAATTATTTTTAAAGAGTGTTTGAAGAATGGGATAGATCCGTTTATTATTGATGAGCAACATAAAATATTTTATTATAGGGGATTAAAGGAATTTTCGGAAGAAAGAGGATATCTTATAGAAACTTGCTATTCAGCGCAAGATCGGTACAAGGAATTATTGGAATATTTCTCAGGAGAGTAGTGTATTAAGAAATCCAGAAATGTCCCGAGTAAAACACACGTAACTAATATCACTACCAAACAAGCCAGCATCCATGCGGTTTTACAGTTTTATTCAGATATCAAAGAGATAAAAAGCGGTCAACGCATTTATCAGGAAAAGCCCGGTTTCACACGATTTTACAAGGGGCTACAGATGTTGTGCAATGTTGTCAAACGTACTGGAAATTACTCTGTGTGCAACAGTTGTGCAAAAAAATATCAAAGGTTTATATATGACATTTTTCAGTATAGATATAGGATACTGATAGAGATTTGCAGAGATAGTATAAGGTAGCCTCAGACTCAAAATCCGAGGCTATTTTAGATGTAATGGCAGAACATGGTGGAAGTTATTAGAACAATTTGATATAATATAAAATCGAGAGTATGGAAAATAAATAAGAATTTTCGAGCAGACTGTTTCCGTATAGATGGACCAGGTGCTTTTTTTATTGTTTATTATTCAGTCATTCAACTTTTATTTATTATTATTTATGATTTTAGTAATTATTAGTTAATTATTTTTTTTAATATATGTGACGTAGCAGACAAATTCTGCGTCTTAATAATTGAAGGCCTTACATAGATGAAAGGAACACAGAATGGATGATTTTGAAATGATTGGCTTATTTTGCGAACGAAGCGAACAGGCAATTTCAGAAATGAAAGGCAAGTATCATTCGCTTCTTATGAGCATTGCATTTAATATTACAGGTAATCAATGTGATGCAGAAGAATGTGCCCACGACACTTATTTAAAACTGTGGAATACGATTCCTCCGCAATCTCCTTCCTCATTAAAAGCATATGCTGCGCGTATTAGTCGTAATCTTGCGATTGACCGTTATCGAAGCGCACGGGAAGAAAGAAAGCACTGTGAATTAAATGATATTTGGACGGAATTAGAACAATGCATGCCGAACAAAAATGATGAATATGGAGACGCCGAACTAAAAATTTTAATTAATGGATTTATGGCATCCTTAGTTTCAAATGAACGAATCTTGTTTGTGAAACGATATTGGCAGGCAGCAACAATCAAGGCGCTTGCCAAACAATTCGGCTTAAAAGAAAGTGCAGTAAAGATGCGCTTACTACGTACCCGAAATAAATTTCAAAAATATTTAGCTCAGGAGGGAATCATAATATGAATGGAGACAAATTATTTGAAAGCATGAATTTGATAGAAGATCAATTTCTCGACGAAAGTTTAGAGACCTCAATTAAACCGTTAACAGCCAAACACAAACATATTGTTTGGATAAATACAATCGCCTCAGTTGCTGCTGTATTTCTAATTTTTGTCGGAACCATAAATCTTTTCCCAGCTACTGCTTATGCCATGAGAAGCATTCCCGGATTGCGTGAGCTTGTGGCTGCAGTAACTTATGACCCAAGTATGAAAGCCTGCCTTAATAATGAATATGCTCAGTATGTCGGTGTAAGTGCGTCGGATCATGGTTATAGTGCTAAAGTATACTATATGGTAGTGGATGCCGGAAGTATCTCCGTATTCTTTGAATGTGACACACCTCGCATTGCGGATAATCATGATTCTATATTTTTTACAATTGATGACCGTTTAGATTCCAATGGGAACGTACTGACGGGAAGTGGTGGATTGAGTGAGACTAATGTTAAGAATTTGTATGAATTTCGAATGGATCTTAATGATAATACAGAAATCCCGAAATCCTTTGAATTTCCCATCAATTTTTTAAGTTGGAATGATAACCAGGAAAGCTTTTCAACCGTAGTTGCAAGTATACAATTCACTTTATATCCTGACAGCTATTATGCAACCGTAGTTGACTCATATCCTATTAATAAGACATTGGAGATCAATGGGCAGACAATCATTCTTGACAAGCTTGCGGTATATCCCACGAAATCAAAACTCTATTTCAGTACAGATGGCAATAATTCGGCTCTACTCAATGACATTCAAATCACTCTATATGATGAAAAGGGTAATTCCTTTCCTGCACTTGGAGATGGAATGACATCTCATAATGGGGAGGTTCTCGAGAGATGGTATGAAAGCCCATATTTTGCGAAAGCCAAGTCAATAACAGCTGTAATAACATCAGTTGCTTTTATGGATAAGGATTCGCAGAAAGGTATCATCAGCTTTAAAAATCGTAGTATAGAAAACATACCGGAAGGTGTTCGTGTTTCATCTATGGTATTGGGTGGTGATGGTACCCTTGCAGTTTCTTTGGAAAAGACTCTGTCCGTTCAGCATAATGATGCATATGCTCAGGCAGCATCAATGAGATTTTCCGATATTAATGGAAACACGTATTACCTGAACAACATTTTTTGGCATTCAAATGATGATGTCACCCTCCATTATGAGGATTTTGAGATACCGAATTTTGAAGAAAATAACTACCTTATTGAGTGGATTTATGCCCCTTCTGTGGACTTGAGCAATCCAATTAAAGTAGAAATCAAATGCAATTAAGTAGATAAATCATCAGGGAATTATTGCATTATTATTACCGGATTTAACGAACCTTTTTCTAAAGGGAATAATCAGAGCGTTCAATTGTCAATTGAGTGACTAGCCTCATTTTTCCAGATATAATAAAGACAAAAGGCGTTTGCGAAACAATATAGATTTTGCTATTGCACACACAACACATACTATTCCTCCGCTTAAGCGTTTCCTATGGGCTTAACTTCCGCTCCTAAGTAGTATATGTTGTGTGCGCAATTAATACAGTATATGTGTTTCGCAATCGCCTTAATATGACAAATAAGATAGGAGATGAAACTCTATGGATATTGGAAATATAATCAAAAATCGTCGTACATTTATGAGCTTAACGCAAGAAGAATTTGCGGCTAAGTTGCATGTAAGCCCACAGGCAGTTTCGAGATGGGAGTGTGGAATATCTTATCCTGATATTGCAATGGTACCGTTGTTAGTGAAAACATTATGCATATCTGCTGATAAGTTATTAGGTTGTGAGAATCCAGGAACGATTACCATGGATGAAGCCTCTTTTTTGGCAATGGCCAAGGTTATTGATACAAGCGCTTTGCTAAATCAAAGTCAGATTGACAGCATATTTGATAGTTTTGAACCAAGTAGTGACGGAACACGGAAAAGGGTTTTGATAGTTGATGATTCAGACTTTATGCGAATGATGTTGAACGATATGCTGGAAAAGTCAGGGCATTCGGTTGTTCAAGCGGAGAATGGATTATTGGCACTCAGAATGCTTGATGATGAGCAAATTGACGTGTGTATTCTAGATATAAAGATGCCGGGCATAAATGGTCTGGAAACGCTTGAACAGATAAAGAAAAGTCACCCTGAAGTTAAAGTGATTATGCTTTCAGCACAATGTATGGAAGAAAATGTGCGAAGAGCATTGGATCTTCAAGCAGATGCTTTTGTGGCGAAACCGTTTCAGCCGGATAGCATTATTAAGCACATATAGTTTAACGATGATTAACAGGCATATAATTGGCACTCAAATTCTAGGAAAATTTAAATTCTTCATTTTGCTCTCTTTACGTTTTTCAAGTTCCATTTTGAATGAAACTTGTATTGTGGGATTAATTTAGGTTAATTGCCTTTACCAAGTCCTGCACATCATTGCTGATTATGACGGAATTAAACGAATAAACACACTGGATTACCTGCCTCATAAAATTGAAATTTAAGCAGTAGTTATAGGATGTTTGAAATCTCCTGAGAGATAATCAAACATTTTCAATACTGGTTTATTACAATTCAAGAATGCTTAAAACCTCCCAGGTTAATTCGAAAGCAATTTCGGATTACTAGGGAGGTTTTCTGTATACATGAATTTAAGCCGGAAAAGTTGAGTTACTTTATATTTATTATGATTGGTTCTTCTAAAGTTTGTTCCAAAGAATAGATCCACTGAATTTTGAATTTTTTATCTTGATAATTATTAATCTTATATTCTGAATAAAAGATTGATTCATTACCCTCTCTAAAGCTTGTGATACTTGAACTAATATTATAAGAAATTCCATTAATATCGTAATATAGAGAAGATATTAGTTCACTGTATTTATCCGGTTTATCAGTAGGGGCACCTATAGTAAGACTCAAAGTAGAATCATTTAATTCCATTTTATCTATAAAAACACCAGGGGGTATATTTTCAATAGTTTTATGTTCAAAGTCAATTTCACCGTATAATTTATCTTTCTCTGTTAATGAGATACCATTAATAAACATAGTTAATTGGTCGAAATCCTTGAAGAAACTGCTCTCGAAATTCAGGGATCTTATATCATTGGAATTTTCATATCCGATAGCGGTGACCCCATTTTTTTTCGGAACATAGACATTTCCTTGCTTATCTTTAAAGTATATATCTATACCATTGATGATAGCACTATTCGTATCATCATACTCAAGATATAACCTTGTATGAGTAGGGAAAATATCAAGGCGCACAAGATAAATTTTCTGATCTTTGATTTCAATCCATTGGCTAATCGGAATCGATTTTATTATTTTAGTAAATTTTTGATCCGGGTATATTACAAACCGGAAGGTATAATCTGTACCAGATTTAAAAAAACCAGTCGAAGGAGTAATTATATTGGTTCCATCAGCAGTTTTGTCTTCGGCTATGGTATCTTTTTGAGTTTGAAATTGATCATCTTTATTAATTGTTACTGTAAATACGATTTTTTCAGGGATTTTCTCGGTTTCTACAAAATCCATCTGTACTTCCTCTAGCTCCCCGACATTATATAAATTGTTTGTAAAAACAGCTGCTGTAAAAGGTATTTTCCCTGAGTCAGTGAAATCATATCTCCATAATCCGGATTTTACAGGCGCGTCAACACGAAAAAAAAGTGATATATGCCCAGCATCAAATATTAAGTATTCGACATTAACTGTAACATCCTCTTTTGTCTGGCTTTCTCCGATCATTTGATAATAGTCATTTTCGACTGCAAGTTTAAGACTAGGATCAAAGGCAACGGCACTAACTAAGTTCTTTAGTATTGGTACATTGCTCATAGCAAGAGCCACAGCAGGAAATAGATTTACTAATAATGCAAAAATTATTGTCATGGAACAAAATGAAACCAAAGGCGTCTTCCATAAGATGGATGCTCTCTTTTTTCTCTTAGCTTTCGTAATTGCTTTCGTAGCGCTGTACTCAAGATCAAGCGGTGCTTGTTCCAATTCCTGTTTTAGTTTGATAAATTCATCATTACGATTCATTTAATCTACCTCCAATTCTAATTTTAACAAGGATAAAGCTTTACGTTGCCTTGTAGCTACAGTACCCTGTGGAAGTTTTAAAATCTCAGCAGTTTCAACCAATGTATAATAATTAAAATATCTGAGATAAATTATAATTTTCAACTCTACCGGTAGATTATCTATTGCATCCTTAAGCGGTAACGAATCAAATTCTACGTGAGACTGTTCTGGTAAATTATCTATCGGAATCATTCTTTTAGTACGGCTTAATTCTTTCTTACAGACATTAATCAAAATTCTCGTTATCCATGTCTTAAAATATTCAGACTTTCTTAGTTTTTTGATATTTATGTATGCCAAATATACAGTTTCATCTACTGCTTCCAAAGCAGAGGCATCACTCTTTAGATAAAGGTATGCAAAACGATATAACTGTTGTTTGATATTATCAAATTCAATTATAAACTTTTCTTCCTGTAACTTCATCAACAGTATCCTTTCTGTTTTTATATCTATTAGAGTAAGAAATAGAGTAAATTTATTGCATGTATAGAAATTTTTTTAATTATTTCGTATGATTTTGAAATGTACTTTTATTTTATAAACTTACCACCAAGCATTAAGGCATCCGCAATCTGGCATCGGTGTCGCTAAATTCGTATTAAGTGTTGAGTTAATAGCATAATAAGATTGTTAATGTGAGGGATAAGTTACGGGTTGCCAAAGATTATTCCGAAACGAATCCGGATTGTTTGGAGTTAATGCAAAGGCACTGGAGCAGGTTCAACCTACGAATCTGGACGCTTCGGAGATTGATGTGCGAATCGGAACCATATGGATTGAGGTTGAGGACTACGAGAAGTTCATTTATGAATTACTTAATACACCACGTAGAGCAAGGGCAATGTGAAGTTAGTATTACAATTCTGTAATCCAACTTCATTTAAGCAAATATACAATGGAAAGGTATATAGAGATCAAATCAATAGATAAGCATTCAGTGGCAGTTACCAAGACTTACGGTACCAGTCGCATGGATGCTTATTCTATTTTCGAGAATACTTTGAGCCTTCATACCGTTACTATCAAAGACCGAGTTGATGATCGGAAGGGAAATATCATTATGTCGTGAATAAGAATGAGACCATGCTCGTGAGGGAGTAGGTTGAAATATGCTGTTATAACTTTAATGATTCAATCTGTCAGGATGGTACATAATACAAACGGTACCTCCATTTAACCCTTATCTACTTATTTTACCGTGGCTAAGAACACACGAATTAAAGTAATTTAATCAGTGCTTCTAACTCCTCAGATAAATCTTTTGCAAGAGCAAAATCAGTATCCTTTAAAGCTAATTCTATTTTTGTTTCTACTGCTTTTTTCTTCTGTTCTATTTCTAAATAATCTCTGTCAAAATGCTTTGTATAAATCATCTTTCTGAATTTTCGTATACTCATTTTTCTGATTGTCTTATCCTCAATGATCAAAACATAATCCATACAATTAACGATAGAATAGAAATCATGTGAAATCATTAGAATCGCACCTTTATAATTTGCTATTGCATTTTCCAGTGCGATTTGAGAATAGGTATCTAGATGACTTGTAGGTTCATCAAGAAGCAACAGGTTTGCTTTACTGGCAGATATTTTAGCCAATTGAAGAATATTTTTTTCTCCGCCGGATAATGATCCTATCTTTTGATTCAAAGCTTCTTCCTCGAAACCATAGTTTAAAAGATGTGATATTATCTGTTGATAGGATTGAAACCCTGCATCGAAGAACTCTTCTAGTATGGTATTCGACTCATTTAACATTTCACCTTGAAGCTGAGATAAAAAAGCCATGCGTACGTTATTATTAATCTCAATGGTAGGATGATTATTTTTAAAGATGTCTCGGAGTAAAGTCGTTTTCCCGGTGCCATTTGGTCCGATCAGAGCTACTTTATCCGTTGATTTTAATTCAAAGTTAACATCTTCTAAAAGAACATCATCAAAGGCAGCACCGTAGTTATTGACGTTAAGAACAGTGGTTTCTTCAATTTCATGATCTACCAATAAACTTATTTCCGGTTGCTTAATATCTACGAAGGGTGCTTTGATTCTACGTGCCTCTAATCTTTCTACGATTTTAACTCTGGCATGAAGAGATTTTCCTCTTGAAGCCTCTGTATGATAAGATGCGACAAATCTTAGTTTATCAATCAAGTGCTCATTTCGCTCAATTTCCTCAGTGTCCGCTGCAGCAAGCTCTTGTAACTCAATTTTTCTTTGAAGTAACGAGAAGTTATAATCAACATAGCTTCCATTAAACTCTTGGAGCTCCGTGTTTTCAAGGTGCAAAATTTTATTAAAGCAATGATTGAGTAGATATCTGTTGTGGGTTATAACTAACAATATTCCCTTGTGTGAATTAATTAGATTTTTTAATGAATTCAGGTTTTCAAAATCTAAGAACACATCAGGTTCATCCATTACCAATAAGTCCGGACCAGTTAACATTTCTCTAATAACTTGAATAAGCTTGAATTCACCACCACTAAGATTGGATACCAATAAATCCTCATGCTTACTGAGGTTTGCCAGACTAAGCTTCTTATTAATGTTACTTTCAAAATCCTCCCCGCCAATCGCATGAAATGCATCCAGAGCTCGTTGGTACTTTTCCAGCAAGGAATCAAGATCAGAAGCTGTTTCCATCTCGGTACAAATGGAGGTTATCTCGTTTTGCAGCTTAATAAATTCCTCCCCGATATATTCGAAAACTGTAATTTCCTTTGTTTTGTCCAGCCGGGAGAACTGACTTACATATCCAATTCTACAACCCGGGGTTATCTCTAACGTTCCATCGTACATATATCTTTCCGGATCCATAATCATATCAATCAATGTACTTTTTCCGCTTCCGCTTGCTCCGATAAAAGCACAGTGTTGACCATCTTCTAATGTGAAAGATATTTTATTATATAGGTTTTTTTGCGGAAATGAGTAGGATAAGTTATCCACTTTTATCATATTATTACCTCTCTTTATCACGAAAAAAGAGCTTATAAAAAGCTCTTTCTTATATTATATCCTCAATTGTCATTTTACAATTGATTTATATTTCTTTTGTTTACCGTAGGTAGCATAACATTTTTTGCGTCTTATTTCAATGAATTTATACCCATACTTTTAATTCCATTGAAGTTATCTTTTGTTATGCTATAATAAACAAGAATAAGAATATCGATACAACAACCACATACATAACAAGTGAGGAAACATAATGAAACGAAACTGTAGTCTGGAGGACATATCCGACGGAACATTATATGATAGTGATGACCTGGTGGAAGTAAGCTGTAATGGCTGCAAGGGTGCTGCCGGTTGCTGCCATGGTATGGGTAATTCTATTATATTAGACCCCTTTGATATTTACCGATTTTCAACGAATCTTGGCAATACCTTTGTGGAATTGCTGGTTGATAAAATTGAACTAAACATGGTGGATGGCATCATACTACCCAATCTAAAGATGAATGACCAAACCGAACAATGTGCATTTCTAAATCAGACGGGTAAATGCAGCATCCATGCGTCCCGGCCCGGAATCTGCAGGATTTTCCCTCTGGGTAGGTATTATGAGAACCACAATTTTAAATATATTTTACAGTTGAATGAATGTCAAAATGCTTCGAAAACAAAAATGATAATAAGTAATTGGATCGATACACCTGATCTGGAGAAGAACACACAATATTTAATCGACTGGCATTATTTATTAAAAGATGCGGAAAACATTGTTAGGAGTAACATGCAGGATGAGAGTTTGGTCAAGCAATTGAATATGTACCTGCTAAACAGTTTTTATGTAACAAAATATAATGCCGCTCATGATTTCTACGAACAATTTTATGAACGATTCAATCCTGTCGGAAGAGTGCTAAAACAATTAGATAAATAAAGGTACGAAAGGAGTAATTGCATGGTAAATAGAAATTGCAGATGCCCTTATGTCATATGTAAAATTCACGGCAATTGCATGGCTTGTATCGAGAAAAGCCGTAAAGACTGTGAAATGGTAAATTGCATGGAGGAGATAGCAGAAAAATTAGGTGCCAAATTTCCGCTTAGATTACCAAAAACAGTCGTGTGTGATGATTATGAAGAAATGTCACGATGGATAGCAAATCAACTTGTTGATGTCGTAAATGATAAGCCGGAGGCATTGATTTGTGTAACGGCAGATATGAGAGCGGTCAGAACCTATGAGATATTAAAAGAGATGGCTGATACACAAAAGGTAAGTTTTGATAAAGCGCATTTTATATCGTTATATGAGTGGATTGATGCAGGTAGCGAAACAAATGGATGTAATGCATTTCTGGAACAGTATTTATATCAACCTTTGAATATCCATAAATCACAGGTGATATCATTCAAGAAGCATACGGATGATATCGAAGAAATGTGCAAAAGGACGGACGAGGTTATAAGACAAAAGGGCGGAATAGACTTTCTGCTTATGGAGGTAGGGGACCGGGGTGAGATAGGTTTGAACCTTCCGGGAGAAGATTTTGATTGTTATACGAAGCTGGTCAAAATAAATTGGGACGGCCAAGCCGAAAAGAGTGGTATTACACTTGGAATCCGGCATTTATTTGATTCGAAGAAAGTGATACTATATGCTAGTGGTAAGGACAAAGCAGACATGATATCCGAGATCTTCTTAAGCCGCCCGAAAGAAGAGTTACCCGCTACAGTAATTAAGCTGTTATCCGGAGCGGTTGCTGTTTTTGATCAGGAGGCAGCTTCAAAGGTACGGGATATGATATAATAATTATGAATCTATTTTCAAATGAGCTGCAAAGGTTGTTGACCTGTTGCAGCTTTCCATTTGTGCGTAAGCAAGTGAGCGAAGACAAACGCGCTTTGGCGAACAATGTCTGCAAGCAGCGTGACATCAAATCGAAAGCATAAGTATATTAACATAGAAGAATTCCCCCACATATGAATTCTGAAATTCTATGAATACCGATATATATTAGTAAAGGGTTTTGAGGACGGGATTTTATTGAAATCAATCATCGGTCATAGAAAACGGCTCCTATTTATGATAGCAGCAATATTTATTATGATTGCGGGTTACATAGTATTGCATTCGATAAGAGGCTTAATGGATCATACCAAAATGGTTATGGGGGGAAGATTTTTCAAACATACGGAGGAGTCTGAGGAAAATAATATCATTACCGTCAATGAAGAGGTGGAGGAGTATTTTAGACCATCCGATTTACCGGTATTAAACAACCGAAATTTTTCGCGATTATTTACAGAAAATTATTTTGACAAAAAGGTATCTGAAATTGTCCTACCGGAGTATTTTATGGAGACACCACAAGAGACGATTATCAATTATTTTAGCGTACTGCGGGAAGCTGCCAATTGGCAGAAGGGAAAGAATGCGGGCTGCGGTACCCTTGGAAGGAGCAAAACACCGTATCCGACAGCTTATCATTTCTTGTCCTCTGGTTATCGGAATAAAACCACCTATGAGCAATATCTGGATTCCTTTCTCAATATACTGCATATCAATCTCCTGAAATACAAAGAAGTACCTGTCTTTGGCGAAGCATCCGATACGAAACGATATTTCATAGAAATAGAGACAATTGAAGGCTCTGATAAGGATGTGGCTTATTTTGCCTATTATTATGGATTTATTGATCTTGTTAAGGAAGGAAACAGGTATGAAATAGACAGTATCGAGTATCATGGGGAGAATTATCTTTGCGCACCGTACCATGGGTGGGCTTATGATGCACAAATGAACGTTGCCATCCGATATGGAAATTGGTGCTCACTCATAAAGGAAAAATATCCGATGCAGCAGGAGGGTTATGTTAAGAAAATACTCTTTCAAGGAACCGATGGATATGACTATATGATTGAATTTTTCCAATTGACCAATGATACTGATATTGAAATTGCGCAGTACAGAAAAAAAGATGATGGTAATTGGGAACTAATCAAATTAGACCCTGAAAAGTGTCTTGATAACGATATGGACGATAATGATTGATCCGAACATAAATAGCAAAGTTATCTATATTATGCAATTATAGTTTACATGCCTCCGTGATTCCTCCATCAATTTATTTGGGAATCACGGAGGTTTTATGATTATTGAACAATCCATGAATTTTTTATTCAATCGTTTTCTTGGTCAGCCATACCTCGGAGCGGTAACGAAGGTAGAATATTACAGTTCGTACTGCCCACTCGATGCCCATACATATCCATACACCCTGTACGCCAAAGCCAAGCGGTATGGTAAAGATATAGCCAAGGCCTACACGAATAAGCCACATGGTTATTAATGAAACCACGGAGGTATAGGTGGAATCACCCGCAGAACGCAGGACGCAGGGCATCACATTGGATACGGACCAGAAGAGCGGCATAGGAATAATCGCTGTAAACAGCAGCTTGTATAGGAGGGAAAGTGTATCCTCTCTGGCATCATAAAGCTTTAAAATGATTGGCATAAAAGGAAGTAATATTGCAATGGAAAGAAGTGTGATCACGGTGGAAAGGTAAATCATTTTCATTCCGTACCGTCTTGCAAGCTTCTTATTACCGGCTCCGATACACTGTCCGACCACAGTAGTAGCAAGTGTACCCACAGCTAGGCCTGCGGCATACAAAATCGAGAAGGCGGAGTTGGTTAGTGCATTGGCAGCTACGCTGATGGTCCCTAACGGCACTATATAGATTTGGACCAGCATGCTACCTCCATTAAAGAACATCTGCTCCAAAGCAAAGGGAGCTCCAAGATTAAAAACTGATTTTAAAACCGTCCGGTCGATACGAAATATATGCCGGAGGCGGACTTGCACCATACTTTTTTTTCGCATCAACAGCCAGACAGCTACCCCGCCACCTATGATTCGTGCAATGTTTAGTGAAAGCGTTGTTCCAAAAATATCAAGATGCATTACATTTATAAATAACATACTAGCAAATAAATGAATCAAGTTGATGATAATGGTAAGCTTTAAACATATTTTTGCTTCTCCGATACCACGAAATACTGCAAATGCACCGAGATAAACAGCAAGAAATATCTGGGAAATTGCAACTCCGATCAGATAACCGTGAGCTTTTTCGATTACGACAGGATCGGCTGAAGCAAACATTATATTAACCAGTCGTCCTGCAAACAGGACAAGTATCATACAGGATAGGATGGCCACAGTGGCAGTTGCCAGCATGACCTGCCCGGAGGCGATGCGTACCTTTTCCTGGTCCCCTCTGCCCATATACTGTGCAACGATAACCGTCCCACCAATCGATATAGCATTAAATATAGCAAAAATCATCATATATAAGGGACTTACCAGACTCACCGCTGTAACGGATTCTTCACTGGAGGAACTGATCATCGCAGTGGTCAAAATCATAATCAAATTTATAAAAAGCTGATCCAGTACAAGCGGAAGCAACATGGAAAATATCTTCCTGTAAGTAAATAACGTACTACCAAATTGTATATCGAAAAAGCGGTCTACCCGTGTACCCGGTTTTATCAGAACGATCATAGGCCTCAACTCAAAATGCATCCTTTACGCTCCTTTCTGTAAGCATATAATTTAAGCCATTGCGAAACGGTATAATTTTTGCTATTGCACACACAACACATACTATTCCTCCGCTCCAACGCTTCCTACGAGCTTAACTTCCGCTCCGGAGTAGTATATGTTGTGTGCGCAATTAATACAGAATATGAGTTTCGCAATTGCCTGAGCATATAATTTCATAATAGTCATGGCTACCATCAGTTGCAAGCGTTAAAATTGTCTTTTTCAAGACAGGTTTGTTCGTTTTCGAATCATGATAATTAATATGCGGAATGAGTTCATAAAAGTCGTTTAAGGTAGGGCTTTTTAATATGGGATTATATCAAAGTTGTTATGTAGTTAAATTTGGAAAAAATATGTTGACAGACGACATATGTCGTGATACGATATAAACAAATATATATCACCTTGCGACATATTGAGAAGCGACATATTGAGAAGCGACATATTGCGTGTCGACCTATTAAACAGTGATTTTTAACAATGTAATTCAAAACTGCATCAATATATAAGAGTCATACGAAACTGTACCATAGATACTAACGAAATATTACACTGTAATACAGGAAACGTTGATAGGTTAAGTGCCGCGTATTGCTAAGATAAGATCGGCATCACAAGCGAGTGATTTAACATTTGCAGTTATAAGCGTTGACAAATAAATATTGTTATTGGAGGTCATAGAATGAAAACATGTCAGAAAAATCTGCAGTCCTTCGGCAGATATTTACCTTTATTGTCTCTTGGATTGCTGTTAAATAGCGCACTTGTATTAACGAATCGATATATGGTCAGAGTTCCAGACGTTATCAGCATCCTGGTGTCCTTGACAGCATCGATACTCATTATTATAAGCATGCTGCAATTGGCAAAAGAAAAGATGCTTGTGAAGGAGGAGCGTTATAGTGAAAATAAGGAATGAACCACTGACGGAGAGTTATTATTACATCCTGCTTTGCCTTTATAACAAGCCGAACCATGGCTATGGTATCATGCAGGATACCGAAAAATTATCAGGCGGGCAGGTTGTAATCGGATCGGGAACGATGTACGGTGCAACCAGTAGTATGATGAACAAAGAATGGATACGGGAAAAACTAAGTCAAAATCCCGATGACAAGAGAAAACGTCTCTATGAACTGACACCACTTGGTAAAACCGTACTGGAAGAGGAAATAAAGAGGCTGAAGAGGTTAATAGACGGATCTGAGATTGTGATCAGAGGAGGATTATTATGAGTCATATCGTTACAAAATACGATGTGTATGCTGCTTGGGAATATGATAAGGAAGAGCAGGATTTAAATGCGGCATCTAAGAATGGACTGCAGCTAATTAAGGGCGGTTGCTTTCACTCGAAATTTATAAAAAATTCTAATGTCCGATATATTTATCAACTGGATTATAATACAAGAATAGATCCCATTCGCTACCGCGAAATCTTTGAGGAGCAGGGATGGGAATATATCAATTCAACTTTTAATGGATGGCATTATTTTAGAAAGCCTTACCGGGAGGATATGGAGGAACAGGAGGCAAAGATCTATACCGATAAACAATCACTGTATGAAATGCAAAACCGTTGGATGCGATTGATTTTCTTGGTGGATATTTTGTACTCCTTAATGAGCGTGTTATATATAATGCATGGTATTACAGGAGCTGGGTATAGCATTTTGGTGGAGGGAATCGTATTCGGTTTTCTGGCAATTACTGTGGCGCTGGGGCTAATCAGTATGAAAAGGAAACGTGCCGGTAAGGAGGGTGGTTTTGTTATCCCATTACAAATTGCATTTCCGTTATCCTTCCTTATATTGATTTTTATAATTCTATTTGGATTTTAGGCTAAGGTCTATAAAGTGCTTATTTTCCAATAATTAGACACAATTAAAGCGAAATTCGATAAGGATCTGTTGTTTTATATAATTAATTTCTGGGAGGAACAGTTCTCTCTTGGTAGTTAATTTATACTAACCACAGATTCTTATTTGATTGTAGGGGTTGAGGAAGGTTAATCCTGATCTTGAATACCGAGTTAGAATAAATCATTTTCCGGCATAATTGAGCGATCATCCAGGCCTTGCGTGGAAAGATATCATGATAGATATAGACATGAAAAGTTGGATACGCTACAATAAGAGTATTAATCAGTTGCAAAATTCACAATCGAAATGAAATGCACAAACATCTTATATTATCCCGGAGTAAAAGTTGAGCTTATTGGTAGCGATGTACACAGGAATGGTATGTGTTGTGAGTATAATAGCAAATACAAGATCGTTTCATAATTGTTGAATAAGAGAATTCATAAGGAAATACAGGAGGTTTATCATGTTGAATTTAACAAAAGAAGAATTGGCTTATTATAATTGTGTTGATAGCGGAATCTGCATATATGAGCCTGTGTATGATGCGAATCAGAAGGCTATTGATTTTCCTGTATTATTTATGAATGACTACTATAGGTCTGATCCGGATTTATGTTTGATATCCGAACAAAACGGTAACTTAAGATGCCCGGCTATAAAAAAATTACTCGAAAATTTTGTGACATCGGACAAGAATTATAAGGTGGCGATAGAAACAATAAATAGTTACAATCAGGTGTTTGTGATGCAAATCCATTGGCTGAATGAAAAATATCTCCATTGTACCTATTTTAAACAGGGTGAAGTATTAGTGCGTCAACAAAATTGCACTAATATCAATTACCTGGATAATTTAATGGACATCATTTTGATCGTTGATGAGAAAGGTAATATTACATACGGAAATAAGAGAGCAGTTGCAGTTTATGGATATTCCTATGAGGATTTAACCAATATGAGTGTCTTTGAACTGCGTAATTATGACAAGTTGGATAATTCAAAAAGGCAACTGGAGGAAGCTTTCGAAAAGGGGATCGAATTTTGTACCTATCATTACACAAAAGACGGTTATAAATTACCGGTTAAGGTCAGGTCAATCTATGGAAAAGAGGATTGCAGAAAATTTGTAATCAGCATCATAAGCGACAATACGCAGTTGGAGAAACTATCGAATACCGCAACTATGTTTTCTGCAGCTCAGGACATTTTTGATGATACCTTAGTGGGTTTGACAAAGGATTTTGATATATCGCTATGGAATAAAGGCGCAGAGTCTAAGCTTGGCTATCATAAAGAAGAGATTATCGGAAAAAATATTCGTACTATTATACCTGAAGACAAATTAGATGAGTTTGAACAAAACATTAAAAGGCTTCAAGAGGGAAATGTCATATTTGATCTGGAAACCTTAAGAATTCATAAGGATGGCAGACTGGTGGATATTTCGATGTCACTTGCACCGATTTTTGATTTGGATGGAATGTTTGCCGGAGGCATAGGAATATATAAGGACATCTCAGAAAAGAAAGAAATGGCTAAAAAATTAAAGGATTATGAAGAACGTGCAAGACTTGCCCTGGAGGGCGGACGGTTTGGGATCTGGGATGAGGATTTGCAGGCGAAAACGATTGTTCATCATAACAGCTGGAAAGAAATTCTGGGTTATGGCGAGGATAATATCTTAGACAGTATTGAAAAATATAAAAGCCTGCTCCATCCGGAGGATATAACAAAGATATTTAATCAATATCATAAGCATTTAAATGGAGAAGAATATGTTATTGAATACCGTATGAAATGCAAAAGTGGCGAGTATAAATGGATTAGGACTAAGGGTAAAATTATTGAGTGGACAAAAGACGGTAAGCCTCTTAGGATGGTTGGTACGAATGAGGAAATATCGGATCGTAAGAGGATTGAACTTAAATTGCAGGAACAATGTGAACAGTTGGAGCTATTAAGGCGCGAGGCAGAAAACGCCAATAACGCTAAATCGGTATTTTTGGCTAATATCAGTCATGAGCTACGGACACCCATGAATGCCATCAATGGTATCGTGCAGCTTTTCCAGCTTTCAAGCATCAGCAAAGAACAGAGTAAATATCTGCAGATACTAAAAGATTCATCGGATACATTAATGGCAATCATTAATGACATACTTGATATCTCAAAAATTGAATCGGGAACGATTCATATTAATCAAGAGCCATTTGATTTAAGGGAAACGGTCAATAACTTATACAATAATCTTATGGTGATCGGTAATTCGAAAGGCTTGGAAACAAGCTATTACCTGGATCCGGAGATACACTTCCCTGTTATAGGAGACGAAATCAGGTTAAAACAGATATTAACAAATATAATTTATAATGCAATCAAATTTACAGAGCAAGGATTTGTTTCCTTTCGGATCAAAAAAGCTTCTGAAGATGATAATATGGTAAGAATTGAATTTCGCATCAAGGATTCCGGGATTGGAATCGAAGACAGTTTTAAAGATAAGATATTTAATAATTTCAGTCAGGGTGATTTATCCTATAAGAAGAAATATGCGGGAGCTGGCCTGGGGCTTGCGATAGCAAAGAAATTGTCATTTTTGATGCAGGGTGATATCACTTTTGAAAGTAAAGTCGGTGAAGGCAGTACATTTATATTTTGCTGTGAATTTCAAAAGCAAAAGCCGGAAGTGGGTAGCTCCAAAGATTATATTAATAAAGATCATGAGAAAGAGGTAAAACCGGAGAAAACGGTGCTATGTGTTGAGGACAATCTATACAGCCAGGAAGTATTGGAGAGCTTAATTACACGAAAGGGATATCATTATTTGTCGGCTTATAATGGAAAGGAAGCCCTGGAGATATTGAAGAATAACAAGGTGGATTTAATCCTGATGGATATTCAGCTGCCGGAACTGGATGGATTTGATACGACGGAGATAATCCGCAGAGAATTTACCGGAGAAAATGGGATTCCAATCATTGCGATTACCGCGTATGCTATGCGTGAGGACAAAGACAAATGCATTTTGGCCGGAATGAATGACTATATCGCAAAGCCGTTTGAAGTAGATCATTTTTACAGCATTTTAGAATATTATCTTAAATTATAATAAAAGATGACAGCATTTTATCCTGATGCTGTCATTTTTTGGCATATCTTCAAAAAAAATAAAATATATTGCAACATATGGGATATTATGCTATAATTTACCTAACAAGCGTTAGGTAAATGAATGGCGGGAACCAACGGGGGTAACCAACGGATAAGATGAATACAACGAACGATAAGATTAGATATACCGCATTTAAGTTATTCTTAGAACGTGGATATGAGGCAACCAATATAAGGGATATCTGCAGCAGAGTGGATATTAAAGCGGCTTCTATGTATTTTTATTATAAGTCAAAACAGGAATTGTTTTTTTCTATCTATGATGACATATGGAGTGAAGAACTCGAATGCATGCGGAATATACCGGAATTAGCCGAGAAGACGGCACCTGATACAAAATTATATCATTTGTTTAAAAATACGATTGAGTATAATATTCGTGATATGATTAAGTTTAAATTTTTACTTCGGTATCATTTGTTTCCACCGGAAGAGATTGCTGTGGTTATAGTCGAAAAATATAAATACTGGACAAACCAGGAAAATGAGCTAATCCAGGTGATAATAAAACAATGCATGGATAATAAATTGCTTTATGATAACAGAAGTCTAAAGGAATACCTTCGAGAGTATAGAAAGTTTGTTAATCTGCATGTCACAGATATGATTTTATCAAACATTAGATTATCCGGCTCAGAGTTGGATCATCTGTGGAATAAATTTTGGAACTGTACGATGTTGAACGGTTGATATGAGGATATCAGAATGAATAAATCGATGAGTAATAACAATGACGATTTAAAGGCCATAAATAATCTTTCCGGGGAATTTGATAGTAAGGAAGATTTGTATCGTGTGATATTTGATAACGGTAACAGTATTATTCTGCTCATTGATCCTGCAAACGGAGCTATCGTAGAAGGGAATAAGGCAGCGGTCAAATATTATGGCTATCATAAAAGCAAGTTAGTGTCGATGCGGATACAAGATATTAATATATTAAGCGAGGAACAAGTTAAGAAAGAAATCAACCGTGCGCAAAGAGAAAAGCGGAACTATTTTCAATTTACCCATCGATTAGCAAATAACGAACTAAGGGAAGTTGAGGTTTACAGTTTTCCGATTGATTTAAGAAGCAAAAAACTCCTAGTATCTTTTATTCATGATGTTTCCGAAAAGCTAAAGCAAAAGTTAATGTTTGATAATTTGTTCATACATTCGCCCTATGCAGTAGCGATTTTAGATAAAGAGCAAAAGATAAGAAATGTGAATCATAACTTTACTAAGCTTTTCTTATATCCGGAAAGGGATGTGATCGGACAGTCGATCAACCAGATTGTATCAACAGATCAAAGCAAAGAGCAGATTGATACGAATCTTCATTTGGTATATCATGGCGATATTGTGAAGCAGGAGGGGATACGAAAGCGCAAGGACGGTAAATTAATCGAAGTTGAGATTTTGGGATATCCCGTCATCAGCCATCAGGAAGTGATTGGAGTTTATGTTATATACATTGATATTTTCCGGAAGAAAGCCTATGAGAAGCAGCTTCTTTTGTTCCGAAAGATATTAGAGAACAATTCGGAAGGGGTCGTCATTACAGACACGAGTGGTTGTATAGAGTGGGTGAATAAGGCATTTACGGATATTACCGGTTATACCACTGCAGAAATTTCAGGCAAGAAAACCAGTATTTTAAAATCCGGAATACATGATGCAGAATTTTATAAAAACATGTGGGAGCAGTTAAAAACAAAATCCAAATGGAGTAATGAAATATGGAATAAGAATAAAAGAGGTGATATCTATTCGGAATGGCTGACGATTAAGGGTATTATAAATGAAAAAAATGAGGTTACTCATTATGTCGGTATCTTCAAGGACTTATCCGAGAAAAAGAAGATAGACCGCAGAATGTGCGATCTTCAGCAGAAGGATTCCCTGACCGGCCTTTATAACCGGAATTATTTTATTGAGAAGCTTGACCAACGTATACAGACCAATGGAAGGGATACAGATAAATTTGCAGTAATTATTATTAACTTAGCGAGCTTTAAAGATATGAATGATTCTCTGGGGCATTTAATCGGTGATAAAATCCTTTTAAAGTTGTCCAAGAGACTTCAATTAATGATGAATAAGGAAAATCTGTTATCCAGGTTCAGCGGTGATGTTTTTGCAATATTGTTTAAAATCAAAGACATGGATGTGGAAACCTTTGCTAAAAAATTGTTAATTAGTATTCGGAGACCCTTTACAATAGATGGAACCGTCATACATGTATATGCGAATATCGGTATCAGCACGTTTCCGAGTCATGCCACCGAGGCAGAAACCCTAATCCGTTATGCTGATATCGCAATGACCAGAGCAAAGGAACGCATGGAAGATAAAATATGTTTTTATTCCGTTGAAATGTCGAAGGAAATAGAAATGAAGTTTTTTTTGGCTAACCATTTGGTAAGAGCGATAACAAAAAATGAGTTATCCATTTATTATCAACCGATTTTTGATATAACCGATGGAAAAATCATAGGACTGGAAGCATTACTTCGCTGGAACAATACAAAGTTAGGAATGATTTCACCGAATAAGTTTATACCCATAGCGGAAAAGACAGGCTTAATCATTGAAATAGGAGATTGGGTATTTGAACACGTCTGTCGACAGATAAAGTTATGGCAGAATTCGAAATATTTGGTTGTCCCGGTTGCTGTGAATATATCGGTAAAACAATTGGAACAGATGGGCTTTTCAAATAAATTGATAAAAATCATGAAAAAGTACCAAATCGACCCTAACCTCATAGAATTAGAGATTACAGAAAGTGTTACTTCTGGCGATTTGCCAACCATTATCAAAAATTTACGAAGGATTAAGAAGCTTGGGCTTCGAATATCCATGGATGATTTCGGAACGGGATTTTCATCCTTGGGGCAACTGGATCTGTTTGAACTGGATAAATTAAAAATAGATAAAGTGTTTATTGATGACCTGGTTAATGTTTGCAGGAGACAAAACTTAGTAAGGTCAATCATAGCAATGGCGAAAACCTTAAATCTTGTTGTGGTAGCAGAAGGGATAGAAACTACGGAACAACTACTATACTTGAAAAAGCTTGGATGCCATCTGGGGCAAGGCTATCTGTTTAGTAAACCGCTTCCGGTAGAAGAAATTGAAGTTAAATTGATAAAAGGGAATGGCATTGGTCATAACGACTAGGAAAATGTGGAAGGAGAATTGAATGAATAGTGTTAAAACGAAATTGTTATTGTATTTTACTGCATTAATTTTACTTCTATCGATTTTTTTAGGAACTGTTTCGGTACAGGTATCAAGTAAAGCGCTCCAAGATGAATCGGAAAAAGCTTTGGCAACCATGGCATATGATACAGCGAGATTATCCGAAAGCCGCATTGTTACTCAAAAGACCACCATGGAGGTGCTGGCTTCCAATCCCGATATGCAAAGTATGGTTTGGGAGGATCAGCAGCCGATACTGAAACAACAGTTAGAAACCACGGGTTTTCTGGATATCGGAGTGCTTCAGCTGGATGGATCTGTCTCCTACACAGATGGAAGTACGAATCAGCTGGGTGACCGTGAATATGTTAAGAAGGCTTTGGCAGGTGAAACAAATGTATCTGATTTGCTAATCAGCCGGGTGACAAATTCTTTAGTTCTTATGTATGCCACTCCTATTAAAAAGGATGGGAAGATCGTTGGTGCCTTAGTGGGACGCAGGGATGGAGATGCCCTAAGCAGTATCATTGAGGATGCTGGTCTTGGTGAAAGTGGCTACGCTTACATGATAAATAGCAGCGGAACAATGATTGCTCATCCGGATAGGGAAAAGGTATTTGAGCAATGGAATCCGTTGAAGGCATCAATAGAAGATAAATCCCTGCAGTCAGTAGCAACACTGTTTGAGCATATCATCGCTGAGAAAACAGGTGTCAGGGAATATGAATTTGATGGGAAAGTGCTTTATGCCGGCTATACACCGGTGGAGGGCAGCGACTGGTATTTAGTTATTACAGCTGACAAAAGTGAAGTTCTATCAGCCGTCGGGCCTTTACAGAGAATTATCTTATTTGTTGCACTCTTTCTAATGGCAGCAGGGGTAGCCCTTGCACTATTCATCGGGAATTCTCTGGTAAACCCGATTATTCAGTCCGTAAAGCATTCGGAGAGAATCGCCGCCTTGGATATTACTCAGGATATTCCCCATAAATATTTAATAAGAAAAGATGAAATAGGTACCTTGTCTAAGGCAATGCAGGTGGTTACAGATAAGCTCAGGCAAATTATTGGAGATATTCATAACTCCTCCGAGCTGGTAGCGGCTTCCTCCGAGGAGTTGACCGCCGCTTCTGAGCAATCTGCATCGGCAGCGGAAGAAATATCTTTGACGATACAGCAGATAGCAAAAAGCGCTTCCGATCAAGCGAAGGATACGGAAGAAGGCTCCTTAAAGGCTTCCTTGCTAGGGGAAGCAATTGAAAAGGATTTTGGATACCGCAAGGAATTAAACACCGCTACGAATAAGGTTACCTCGGTTGTAGAAGAAGGCCTTCATGAGATAGATGAGCTTACAAAGATTACTGGTGAGAGTATGGTAGCCACCAAGGAAATATTCGATGTAATCATTAAGACGAAGGACAGCTCAGAAAAAATAGAACAAGCGAGCAGCGTAATAGCCTCCATAGCACAACAGACCAACCTACTGGCATTAAACGCATCAATTGAAGCTGCCAGAGCAGGAGAAGCCGGAAGGGGCTTCACTGTGGTGGCAGAACAAATTAAAAAATTAGCAGAGCAATCCTCTGTCTCCACGAAAGAAATAAAGTATATTGTTGAGGAATTGCAGAACAACGCATTGAATGCGGTGAAAACAATGGAACGAGTATCCGACATTACAAAAGAACAGGCAGACAGTGTGGAAAACAATAAGAATAAATATTTGCTAATTGCACAGGCCATGAGGGATTCGGTAAGTACGGTGGAGCGTATGAATGTTTCGGGCGAAGCGATGGATAAGATGAAAAACGATATCATAGAGACTTTTTTGAATATTTCATCAATTGTAGAGGAATATTCCGCTGCTACGGAGGAAGTTACAGCTTCCATGGAAGAACAGACCGCTACGGTTGTAGAAATTGCGGGCGCGAGTGAAGATCTTTCTACGCTGGCACAAAATTTACAGGATTTAATTATGAAATTCCAAATAAAACGTTAATCCTCAGCCAGGTTACCCCCCAATATCCTTGGCATATTCGATATAGTCCGTCCGGACAACTTAAAATACCGCCGCAAAGCTAGACAAGCTTGTGGCGGTATTTTAACGGTTTAATAAGCAACTAAATCCAGCCTCCATCCAGGCTGATAATCTGCCCGGTTAAATATTCGTTTTTATAGGCCAGATGATAAACAAGATCTGCAACTTCATCGGCACGACCTAACCGGTTTGCCGGTATTTCTTCAATCAACTGCAATAACTCGTCATCCCCTAAGAAATGATTCATCTCAGTATCGATCGCACCGCAGGCAACCGCATTTACCTGAATATTGCTCGGAGCCAGTTCCTTTGCCAGAGCTTTTGTAAAGGCATTCATGCCGCCCTTTGAGGCGGAATATGCCACTTCGCAGGAGGCCCCGACATTTCCCCAAACAGATGAAATGTTGATGATTTTCCCATACTTTTTCCTCACCATGTCAGGGACAGCTAAGGAGCAGCAATTAAATACGGAGGTTAAATTGGTGGATATTACCTTATCCCAATCGGCAGGTGTCATATCAGTGAAAAGACCGATATAGGAAATCCCTGCATTATTAACAAGGACATCTACGTTGTTGAATAATTTTTTAATCTGGTCAAAGAGCTCCTTCGCAGTTTCGTATCTGCTCATATCCCCGACAAATGCATGGCAGGAAACCTGATAAGCTTCAATTTCAGCCTTTGTCTTTTGAAGAAGCTCCTCCTGATGAGCACAATTGATGATCACATCATAACCCTTCTTGGCAAATTTCACGGCAATCGCCTTTCCGATTCCTCTGGAAGAGCCGGTTACCAAAACCGTTTTTCTGCTCATAAATACCACCTTTCAACCAATAAAATAGTTAGGTGTTTGCGAAACAATATAGTTTAATACAGATTTTGAGTTTCGCAATTGCCTTAATAAAATAGTATCTGATTTAATAATATTTACCCAAATGGATATTTTATGAATGATTATATCATACACCCATTCCCAATGAAAGATAAGTTGATTAACAGAGACCGATATGGTAAAATTAGTTGAAAATACGAGGTGAAAGGCTTGAAAAAGAGAGCAGCAAGAACTTTTATAAGAAGCTTTGTAAAATCGATATTTATTGTATTGATTTTACTTGGTGCAGGGGTGTTGAGTTACCGGGCGGTCATACGGTATTTAAAGGTTTCCGATACAGACATAGTGGAAGCTTATTCCATAAGTGAGGATGAAAGCAGAAATAAAGAAGAAATCATAAAAGAAGAGGGTATAAACGAAGCCAGTGTCGATGATGTATCCAGAAATCTGATTTATTGTATCGATAATCAAACCGGTAAAATTGATAAGATTCTTTTAGAGATTTTTCATTGTAAAAATAAAAAACTTAGTTACATAACAATCCCTGTGAAAACACAGTTTACCATGACGGACATTTTATATCGCCGGCTGATTACCGTAAATCCGTCCGTACCGCAGGTAATAAAGCTATCAAACATCACAAAATATTTTGATCAGGATGCGGTTTATGATTACGGAGTATTGCTTATGGAGGATTTATTAAAAATAAAGATCAGCTATTATACGGTGATTCCAAAGGAATTATATATTACTGTTTTTGGCACGGAGAATCTGAAGGCGGGTCAGAAGGGAACACTTCCCAAAGAGATATTTTCAGAGGAATATCGGACATTTTTAAGTACACTTACTTCAATGCAGGCAATTAGCAATTATCTGGAGGAAATATATCCGTTCTTACAATCCAACCTGTCATTGACCGGAAAAATGAATTATTTAGAAAGTTATAGTAAAACTACGTTGTTGGATGTCTATTTTGAAATGATAAGAGGGACCGACAGTAACAGCGCTTATAGCATTGATACAGATAAGGCTGAGCAACAGCTGAAAGAATGCCTTGAAGCAACGGACCGACAATAGATTGCTTGGGTACTGAGGCAGAACATAGGAATAAGATGAATAAAGCGTTCAAGTAATGTATACTATAAAATTGCAGTAAAATTCTGTTAAACTATTGGAAAAGCTTAGGGAGCTCATATGGCCGGTAAAAAAACAATTAATAAAAGATTATTAGTACTTAGAAAATATATCATTATACTTGTCGGAGCAATTTTGATGGCACTATCGGTCAATTTAGTGTTTGAACCGATGGGTCTTGTAACGGGAGGCATCTCCGGACTTGGTATTGTGGTAAAAAAATTGACGGAACCTCTCCTTGAAGGTGGTTTTCCAATATGGTTATTTAACTTAATCTGCAATGTTCCTTTGTTTGTGGCAGCAGTTTTTATAAAAGGAAAAAAATTTATCATTAATGCATTTATAGGAACCGCTGTATATATAGCTTCTTTAATGATTATTCCCATATTTGATCTTAAATTTGATGACATGCTGCTGGCTTCCATCTTTGGTGGCGTTATCGCAGGGGTGGGTTTGGGTATGATTTTTTCGGCTTCTTCTTCTACCGGTGGTACGGATCTTATGGCGATCATTATCCAGAAATTTAGGAGACACATATCCATACCTCAGATACTGACCTTTGTTGATGGAGCAATCATAGTCATTGGTGCATTGGTATTTGGTATTGGCAACGCACTTTATGCGATAATCGCAGTATATATCACGGCTAAGGTATCGGATGGTATCCTGGAGGGCCTGAAGTTTGCTAAAATGGCGTTTATCATATCGGATGAGTACAGTCGAATTGCGGAAGAAATTCTGCATACTCTGGACCGTGGAGTGACCGGCCTTAACGCAACAGGAATGTACTCGAATAAAGATCGAAAAATGCTGTTTTGCGTGGTATCGAAGAAAGAGATTATAAAAATATTAGAAATAGCTCAGAAAATAGATTCAAAATCATTTGTTATAATTAGTGATGTCAGAGAGGTTATGGGGGAAGGTTTTATTGAATATAGACAGTAATTAAATCAAATCTTCTTCGGATTATCGGTAAAAGTACTTATTTTCATTTTGGGTATACAAATTATACAAAAGGGCAAAACCTATTTTGTTAAAATGGGATATGGTACAAAAATAGGAAATAGTGTATCATACAGTTATATGAATAGTACAAGAGTAACGCATTGTAGAGAATTTAGGAGGATATAAAATGGCAAGTTTATCATTAAAGAACATAAGCAAACAATATCCTAACGGAGTTATCGCTGTAAAAGATTTTAATCTTGAAATAGCAGATAGAGAATTTATCATCTTCGTAGGGCCTTCTGGTTGCGGTAAATCAACAACCCTTCGTATGATCGCAGGACTTGAGGAGATTTCTCAAGGTGAATTATGGATCGACGATAAGTTAGTAAACGATGTAGAGCCTAAGGATAGAGATATTGCGATGGTATTCCAGAACTACGCTTTGTATCCGCATATGTCAGTATATGATAACATGGCATTTGGTTTGAAGCTTAGAAAAGTTCCCAAGGATCAGATTGAAAAATATGTTCACGAAGCAGCAAAAGTTCTTGATATTGAACACTTATTAGAACGTAAACCGAAGGCTTTGTCCGGTGGTCAGAGACAGCGTGTTGCTATGGGTCGTGCGATTGTTCGTAATCCTAAGGTATTCCTTATGGATGAGCCTTTATCAAACCTTGATGCTAAATTAAGAGTACAGATGCGTATCGAGATCTCAAAGTTACATCAGAGATTACAGACAACAATTATCTATGTAACACATGATCAGACAGAGGCTATGACTCTTGGTACCAGAATCGTTGTTATGAAAGATGGTTTTATCCAGCAGGTTGATACACCTCAGAACCTGTATGACAGACCTCAGAACTTATTCGTAGCTGGTTTCATGGGATCACCTCAAATGAACTTTACAGATGCAACTGGTACCAAGAAGGGTAATGACGTATTTGTTAACTTCTCAAACTTCACCTTAAAGCTTCCTGAAGCAAAAGCTAAGAAGGTAATTGATGGTGGCTATGTTGATAAAACTGTTGTAATTGGTATTCGTCCGGAAGATATTCATGATGAAGAAATGTTCATCAGCAATGCTCCTGATGCCATTATCGAAGCTACTGTAAGAGTTTACGAATTATTAGGTGCAGAAGTATTCTTATACTTCACTGTTGATGAAAGCTTAGAGATTACCGCACGTGTTAATCCTCGTACAACAGCAAGACCTGATGACACCTTAAAGATTGCTTTTGATATGTCTAAGATGCATGTATTTGACAAAGAAACTGAGCAGGTTATCACAAACTAATCAGTCAATTAATAAATTCAAAAACCCATTGCTTTTCTGCAGTGGGTTTTTTGTAGTGTGCCCAGTGGGCACACGATCTTACCATTCAGGTCTAGAAAGCTCCTGATTTATAAGGAATGCAAGCCTTTTATCATGAATCGGGTAATAAGTATGATTAATAAACTAATGTTGCATATGTAAAATTTGATACAATTATACGAAAATATTTGTGTACATTTTATGTTTTTAGTTTACTTCTGACGAAAACAGTGTTAAAATAAGTTTCGTAAATATGAATTTTAAGGAAAAATAGAAATATAATATAGAAAAGGAAGTGTAAATATGATTTCTAATCAAATTCTTCAAAGTACCATCGATGGACTAAAAGGAATCACCCGCATAGATATTTGTGTTATGGATACAGAAGGTAAGGTTCTGGCCACAACGATAGACAATGCGGAACAATATGAAAATGCTGTATTGGCATTTGTTTCTTCACCGGCTGATAGTCAGGCAATTCAGGGTTATCAATTTTTTAAGGTATTTGATGAGCACCAGTTGGAATATGTGATTCTGGCAAGAGGTGACAGCGAGGATGTATTTATGGTTGGAAAGATTGCATCCTTCCAAATTCAAAATCTTCTGGTGGCATACAAGGAAAGATACGACAAGGATAATTTTATTAAGAATTTACTTCTTGATAATCTGCTGTTGGTTGACATTTACAACCGTGCAAAGAAGCTTCATATCGATACGGAGGCGAGACGTGTTGTCTATATCATTGAGACAAAGAATGAGAAGGATGCCAATGCGCTAGAAACTGTACGAAGCCTGTTTGCAGGAAAAGCGAAGGACTTTATTACTGCTGTGGATGAGAAAAATATTATTCTTGTGAAAGAAGTGAAGCAGAGTGAAACCTATGAGGACTTAAATAAAACCGCTAAGGTAATTTTGGATATGCTAAATACGGAAGCGATGACTAAGGTACATGTTGCATATGGTACCATTATCAATGAGATTAAGGATGTATCCAGATCCTATAAAGAAGCTAAGATGGCGCTTGATGTCGGTAAGATTTTTTACAGTGGTCGTAATGTTGTAGCATATAATAACTTGGGAATAGGTCGTTTGATTTATCAGTTGCCGATGCCACTGTGTAAGATGTTTATCAAGGAGATATTTGATGGAAAATCACCGGATGACTTTGATGAAGAGACATTAACAACCATTAATAAGTTCTTCGAAAATAGTTTAAATGTATCCGAAACTTCAAGACAGCTATATATCCATCGTAATACCCTGGTATACAGACTGGATAAACTGCAAAAGAGTACTAATTTAGATCTTCGTGTATTTGAAGATGCCATTACCTTTAAAATTGCCCTAATGGTAGTAAAATACATGAAATATATGGAGCAACTGGATTATTAATTAATTGGTTTACCAATTTATTTGTCATGAATTCTGTGGCTGTTGCATAATGACTATAGAATAAGGGTTATTAAGCAACAGCCTTAGAATTGTACAGATGCAATAGGATTTGCACAAACACCATCAAACCACGATAACAGGCATAGCTGATTAGACGGGGTGTGACATCGGGTAGATCGGAGGATGATATGAAGAATAATTTTTTGACAGGATTACTTTCGGGATTATGCGGAGCATTGTTATTATTCACGATTATCGGGGCTGTCTATATTTACGTGGACGGTAAAGCGGCAGATAATGACATTGACAGCCAGATGGAAACACAGGAGGATGACAACACTACAAAGGATGAAAAGCCATTTGATGATATTGTTAATAAATTAGCTTTCCTGGAGATGCTGGTTGATAATTACTATTTGGAGGAAGTGGATCAGAATGCATTTGCGGATGGCATTTATAAGGGGTTAATAAGAACTCTGGAAGATCCCTATTCCACTTATTATACGGCAGAGGAATATGAAGCACTGATGGAGAGTTCGTCAGGGGTATACTGTGGTATCGGTGCATATGTCAGTCAGGATGTAAAAACGGGTATCATAACCATAGTGAAGCCATTTAAAGAGGGTCCTGCCTATAATGTAGGATTACTGCCCGGAGACATTATTTACAAGGTGGAAAGCGAAGAAGTTACAGGCACTGATTTGACCGAAGTGGTAAGTCGTATGAAGGGTGTGGAAGGGACTGAGGTTCATATAACCGTCATGAGAGAAGGGAAAATAGAACCCTTGGAATTTACGGTGAAAAGACAGCAAATAGAAGTGCCAACGATTGAATATCAGATGTTGGATGGCAAAATCGGGTACATTATTATTTCGGAATTTGATGAAATAACAGTTTCTCAGTTCATAAAAGCAGTCGATGATTTGGAAGCTTCGGGTATGAAGGGGCTCGTAGTTGATTTAAGGAATAATCCCGGCGGACTATTAAATTCAGTAGTTAAAATGCTCGATCGTCTTCTGCCGAAGGGCTTGATCGTATATACAGAGGATAAGTACGGTACACGCGAGGAAGACAATGCGATTGATAACAAGAAACTGAATGTTCCTTTATCGGTAATCATTAATGGCAATAGTGCAAGTGCTTCTGAGATATTTGCCGGAGCGGTGCAGGATTACGAAATCGGAACTCTGGTCGGAACAACAAGTTTCGGAAAAGGTATCGTGCAAAAGGTAATACCTTTGTCAGATGGAACAGCAGTGAAATTGACCATATCGAAATATTATACGCCTAAGGGACGTAATATTCATGGAACCGGAATAAATCCGGATGTCGAGGTGGAGCTTTTAGACGAATTGAAAAAAGAGATAACAATTCCGATTGAAAAAGACAATCAGCTTCAGGAAGCCATTAAGGCTGTCAAAGAAAAGATGAAATAAATGTTCTAATACGAATGAAAGGGATGTCCGAAACGAAACGTTTTGTGGCATCCCTTTTTGCGTAATATGTAGCTGAGAAATATTACGATATATTATTTTGCCGGGTGGTTGTTATACTCCGTCTGATTAAGAGGAATACTGATGATTATTGTAAATAAAATCTTATAGAATATTTTAAAATACTATAATGTAAATACTAAAACGTCCGATAAATATTATAGAGAGTTTCATAACATTAGTTTAAGATTTAGAATGGTGGTGAATAGGATGCGCATCGATGCATTCAATAAAGTAAGTCAATTATACAATACAAGCAAGGTAAAAAGTACTGCAAAAGCAACAGGCAGTAGTTTTAGTGATATGCTTGAAATTTCACAAACAGGTAAGGATTACCAGGTTGCTCGTCAAATCGTTTCACGTACTCCGGATATCAGACAGGATCGTGTAAATGAAATTAAACAGCGTATGGAGGCAGGTACTTACAATATAAACACAGAAGAAGTAGCTGATAAATTAATCGAAAGCTATTTTGATGAAAAGGCGTAACTGACTGCCTGTATAGGAAAGAGGGAGACTGTGGCAAGTTTAATTGATGAATTGATCAGCACCTTAGAGAAAGAATATGAGATATATCAGCTGCTGATTCCGATTGCCAATGAAAAAACCCAGATTATTGTAAATAATGATCTGGCGTCACTTCAATTGATTACACAAAAGGAACAAACGGCGATTGACCGGGTCAACACTCTGGAGCATAAGAGAGAAGAGATAATTTCTAATATTAAAACTGTAATTAATCGTAAGAACGATCCAATGGATTTGAAAACTTTGATACATTTATTGGAGAAGCAGCCGAACGAGCAGAAGGCTCTATCCGTCTTACATGATAATCTGAAAAGAACTATTCAAAGATTAGTTGATATTAATAATCGTAACAAATCGTTAATACAAGAATCCCTAGAAATGATAGAATTCAATATGAATTTTATTCAAAGCACAAGGATGTCGCCGGGGAACAATACTTACACAAAAAGTGCATCGAGATATGATGTACAGATGCAAAGGACAGGGATGTTCGACGCAAAGCAGTAAGAGTAAGGTCGGGTGATTTCATGAGTTCACTAAGTGGTTTATATATAGGTGTTTCCGGTCTGAATGTCAGTCAGGCTGCTTTGAATACTACTTCCCATAATTTGGCCAATGTAGATACCAAGGGCTTTGTCAGGCAGCAAGCGGTTATCACCGATTTTCAATACATAAAATCCGGCAGCTCCCATATGACCACATTTCAAAAGGGTCTTGGAGCTGATTTTGCAACCGTAAAACAGATCCGCGACACCTTTTTAGATCAGGCATATCGTGAGGAGGTCGGCCGCCAGGCTTTTTATGAGGCACAGTATCTGGCGGTGGAAGAGACAGAAGGACTGTTCGGTGAATTAGAGGGTGTAGCCTTTCAAAATACCTTAAAGGAATTTTGGATATCGCTGCAGGAGCTTGCGAAGGAACCGGATAGTATTGTGGCGAGGGCATCCTTAATCCAGACCGCAGTCACCTTTACAGAACGAGCAGAGAATATATCAAACCAATTGAAGGATTACCAGATTAACTTAAATACACAGATTGTTAATCAGGTAAAGCGTATCAATGAAATTGGTGATAACATAAAGGATTTGAACATAAAGATAAGACATTATGAAAGTACCGGTGTGGAGAAAGCGAATGATTTAAGGGACCAGCGGAATGTACTTTTGGATGAATTATCCAGAATGGCAGCCATAACCTATAAGGAAAATACAAGCGGTATAGTTAATGTAAATCTGGAGGGCGTTCCCTTTGTGAATGAAGATTCGGTATTTCATATTGATACTGTAAGAATCGACAGTACCTCTGAAATGCTAAAACCTGTCTGGACACATCATGGCAATGTGGATGTATTTCAACTGGATCGAATACCCTCCTCTATTGAGAATACCGATGTTGGATCACTAAAAGGTCTATTAATGTCAAGAGGCCAGAAGCAGGCTAAATATACAGATATTCCTTTGAGGGAACAGTATGAAACCGATGCAGCCTATAACCTTGCTGTTCGAGACTATAACAATAAAATCGAAGCATCCGTAATTACCACGGTACAGGCGCAGTTTGATCAGTTAATTCACGGAATTGTGTCGACAATTAATAATATATTAAGTCCTAACAAAGAGGTAACTCTATCCGATGGCACAAAAATCAAGATTCTGGATGAGGAAAATGCCCCGGTAGGTATGGATCCGAAACATACAGCAGGGGAAGCACTGTTTGACAGAAAGTCCACACCTCGTTATAGTGAACCACAGGATATTGAAATAATTAATGCCCAGGGGCTGCGCGAGACGATTACCGCCAGAGTATATAATGAGGAGAATCCCGAAGATAATTATTCATTATTTACTGTAGGAGAGATCGAAGTAAATAAAAAAATATTACAGAATTACTCCTTAATTGCGTTATCCAGTAATACGGGGTCGGGTGATTTTGATATTAAGGCAGCCGAAAAGCTGCTGACAGATTGGCAGAAACCATTTTCCACGTTATCCCCTAACACCTTAACACGCAATAACTTTGATGATTATTACAATGCCTTTATATCAGAAATAGCGAACCGTGGTGAACAGTTAAATACCATCAGTACAAATCAGGCTTCCATGGTAGAAAGCATTGATAATCAGAGAATTGCAGTAACCGGTGTTTCCTCGGATGAGGAGCTTACCAACTTAATTAAATACCAGCATGCATATAATGCGGCAGCAAGATACGTGAATGTAATCAGTGAAATGCTGGAGCATGTTATTATGAATTTATCATAATGACATTGATTTGTTTACAGAATGAAATCGGAGATACAAAACCCGCAACAGGAACTATTCTGAGCGAAAGAGGTGCTAAACTATGGGATCAACATTTTTCGGACTAAATATTGGACAAACTGGGTTGTATGCCTATCAGTCAGCCCTTGATGTAACTGCTCATAATATTACCAATACGGATACGGAAGGCTATACGAGACAGGTAATGAACCAACAGGCAGGCAGAGCACTGCAGGTTAACAGTACTTATGGTATGGCTGGAACCGGTGTAAGCGTTACCGGAGTAGTTCAGCTCCGTGATGAATATTATGATATTAAATACTGGAAGAACAGTACAATGTTTGGAGAGTATAATAACAAAGCCTATTATATGAATGAAATAGAAAACTATTTCAATGAGGTGAGTGTAAAAGGTTTTACAACCACCTTTAATTCAATGTATGACAGTCTACAAGAGCTAACAAAAAATCCGGCCAGTTTGACGGTGCGGACACAGGTGGTTAATTACGGTAAAAGCTTAACGGAGTATTTTAATACCATATCTGAAAGTTTAAAGAGTACGCAGGCAGAATGTAACTTTGAAATCCGCAATAAGGTCGATCAGGTGAATTCAACGGCGCAACAGATAGCTGCACTCACAAAGCAGATTAATACCTTAGAGGTAAATGCAGGAGCAGCAAACGATCTTCGTGATCAAAGAGCTCTATTGGTGGACGAACTATCGGAAATTGTTAATATATCCGTGGATGAGAAAAAGGTAGGAGCCGGTATCGGTGTGACTAGCTACACGATTAAAATAGACGGGCAGACCCTTGTGGATGGCGGAAGCTATAATTATCTTAAGACCGTACCAAGGGCTGAAAAAGCAAACCAGAATGATATTGACGGTCTTTATGATGTTTTATGGTCAAATGGACAAACCTTTGATCTTCATAGCGCATCCATGGGTGGAGCCCTTCAAGCGCTTTATGAAGTCAGGGATGGTAATAACAATTTTAATTTAACCGGTACAGTAGATGCGGTTGCCGGTGATTCTTATGTTTCCATCACGGATACCAATATCAATAGTGTCGAAAAAATGAACATTCCCGAGGTAGGAAGCATAACCATTGGTAATCATGAATATTCCTATACAGGTTTTGAAGTAACGAAGGACCAGGAAAGCGGAAATTTTATTTATACCTTTGAACTGGAGGAACCCTTGATTACGGATGCGGAAAACGCAACAGCCAGTATCGGGGAGAGTATTAATTATAAAGGAATACCGTATTACATGGGGCAGATGAATGAATTTATCAGAACCTATGCAAAGGCATTTAATGATATTCACCGAACAGGTAGCGATTTAAAGGGTAATGCGGGTATGGATTTCTTTAGTGCTGCCAATAAGGTAAACGGCAGGGATTATACCTTTGGTCCACTTAAGGATTCTGATGATTATGAATATTATGATTTTTCCTCCTTTAATTCACAAACCGGAGGTTTTTATGAGGAAATACCATCAAACCAGCCTTTATATGGTTCCTATTATTTTATGACAGCCGAAAATTTTACAATCAACAGCGCACTCATCAGCGATCCGGGTCGTTTGGCAGCAGCTAAAAATATCACAAGCGGTTCGGAAGATAATGATATTATTGATGAACTAATTGCACTAAAGGACAACAAGTCTCTGTTTAAACAAGGAACACCGGATGGATATTTCCAAACTATGGTTGCTGAAATCGGTATAGATACAAAAAAAGCATTAAATTTTGCAGATAGTCAGGATAATATTTTAAAAGCAATCCAAAACCAGCGTCTGACAGTTTCGGGAGTCGATATTGATGAAGAAGCAATGAACCTGGTTCGATTTCAAAATGCTTATAATCTGTCGGCAAAAATAATAACAGTCATGGATGAAATTTATGATAAGCTCATTAATTATATGGGCGCATAAAAAGGGAAGTCATTCGCGGCACATACATAACTGCCAATAAAAATATACTCACTTCCGGAAAGGCATGGTGGTACGATGAGAATTACAAACAAGATGATGTCAAATAATATGATGAATAACATCAATAAAAATAAGGTCAATATGACTTTGCTGGAGCAGCAATATTCGACCGGTAAAAAAATTCAAAGGCCGTCGGATGATCCGATTATTACCGTGCGTGCCCTGAAGCTGAGAACAAATTTATCGGAGATAGAGCAATATTACGAAAAGAACATTCCGGATGCCAAGTCCTGGATGGATGTGACGGAAAGTGCTCTTTCAACAGTGAACAAGGCATTAAAAGGTATTAATACCTACTGTATACAGGGGAGTACTGATACTCTGACTGCAGAGGACCGGGAATCGGTAGTGCAGAATTTAGAACAGTTAAAAAACCAGATATATCAGGAGGGTAATACGAATTATGCCGGAAGATATGTATTCACCGGCTTTAAAACGGATAGCTCCTTAATATTTACCGAAGACACGAAAAACCTTAATTATAAAATTACGGAAAGCATTAAGGGTACTCAGATTAAGATTGACAGTATAGTTACCGGAGGCTATGAGTTGGAGGATTTTGATAATCCGGCAGTGACCTTTAATACTGCGCCGAGTTCGACAGATACCTACCGTATTCAATTGTCCTATGATAATTTGAGCAATACACCGATTGAAAACATCCGCTATTCCAAATCGATTGCGGGTCAGGAGCCGGTGGAGCAGTCACCCATTACGGGTATTACAAAACTATCGGTTTCTGATGAGAATGCCTACAAACCAGCTCCGGATAAAGCACATTTCATCTACGAGACTGGTGAAATCATACTGGGTAAGGATCTTTATGAAGAACTGCGGACGGCAGACAAGATAGAGTTCGATTATAATAAAAATGAGTTCGCGAATGGAGATTTAAGACCGGAACATTACTTTAATTGCACTAGGACAGATACGGACAAACCGGAGATTGAACCGGTGAACTTTGAAAAAACTACACAACAGATTCAGTATGAAATTAACTATAACCAGAAGTTAACGATTAACACGGAAGGTGCGGATGCCATATCCCATAAGATAGGCAGAGATATTGATGATATCTTAAATAGTGTCGATGAAGTTAAGGCTACTGAAAAGACAATAGGCGATGTAAAAAAACGTCTAGAGGATAATTCCTTATCCGATACGCAGAGGCAGCGTTATGAACGAATGTTAGAGCAGCTGGATACTGAGCTGGTGTTAAAAAAGGATCTTATGCAGAAAGCATTCGAAAAGGGAATATCGAGTTCTTTATCCGAACAGGACAGGGTTAATACGGCGGTTGCGGATCTGGGAAGCAGATATGTGAGATTAGAGCTTACCGAGAACCGTTTGTCCAGCCAAAAAGTGGATTTTGAGGATCTTCTCACAAAAAATGAAGACGTGGATCTTGTTGATACCGTAATCAAATACAATTCTGCAGAGACGATTTATAAGGCATCTTTGTCGGCTGCCGCAAAGGTGGTTAAGAATACCTTGTTGGATTTTCTGTAAAATAGAGTGCAGAGTTTTAACTATTCATGTATAATAAAGGTATAAATATTTAAAAATGAATACGGGGATTATAAGAAGGGAAGGCGAAGGTATGCTGCTTAGGACAAAGCATTTTGGTGAAATAGATTTAGACGATAGTAAAATTATCCGTTTTGACGGTGGAATTTTAGGCTTTGAGGGCTTTACAAATTATACTCTGCTATATGATAATGATGAGGGTGAGCGTTCGGATATATCCTGGCTTCAATGCATCGAGGAGCCGGCACTTGCGATTCCGGTCATCAGCCCATTCCTGGTTAAGGAGGATTATAATCCTGAGATTGAGGATGAACTTTTAAAACCTCTCGGCAATATTAATGAAGAAAATGTGGTTGTATTGGTATCCATGACAGTGCCTGCAGATATTGATAAAATATCCGTTAATTTAAAGGCTCCATTTATTATAAATTCCGAATCGAGAATGGGTACCCAGATTATCGTTGAGAATTCTGATTATGAAGTGAAACATTATTTTTATGAAAAATTGAAAGCGCTTAAGGCGGCAAAGGAGGGCAGATAAATGTTAGCCCTGTCAAGAAGAACGAATGAATCGATTATTATAGGTAATGAAATTGAGATTACCATATTAGAAGTAAAGGGTGATCAGGTAAAAATAGGTATCAGTGCCCCGAAATCCGTACCGATCTACCGCAAGGAAATCTATCTGCAGATCGAGCAGTCCAACAAAGAAGCGGCTGAAGCGACTGTGACGGATGATGTGTTGAAGAAGTTATTTCAATAAGAATAAAAATTAATTTGAATGAAGTGAATGAGCTTTCGAAGTTTATGTTGATATGTGTTATTACATACCAAATTAAATTTTGAAGGCTTTTTATTCTGTGACTGTATAGGTTAATCTTTATCTATTCAAATATAACTTTATATGTGAAGTGCGAGCATTAAATTTAATTATTGTTACTAAAGCTATAAACTTTTCACGATAATAAACCGATACAAAGATTAGAGAATGATACAAATCATATGACAGTCAAGGATGGCGAATTTCAAACATATAAAATTTGTTATGGTTGATTAACCTAACACATGGAGGTGTATTAATATGGCAGTAGATGGAATATCCGGTTCAAGTTATCGCGATGTAAATCCGGATCAGAAGTTGGTAAATATTAACTTGGCGGGTCAGATACCCAATGTTAATTTAACGCAGAAGCCAGTTTTGGAGACTTCAACGAATGGAAATCAAAGCGACAGTAAGCAGAATGACGGAAAGAAGCATAACGAACAGAAAGATAAGGCGGCAATCGAAAACTATTTAAAAACTGAAATTAATAAAGCAAACAATAAGCTGAAATTTACAAGAACAAAATGTGAATTTAAGTATTATGAAGACATCAATCGAGTGGCAATTAAAGTGATAGATAGTGATACAGAAGAAGTGATCAGAGAGATTCCACCGGAAGAAACCCTGGAATTGGTTCAAAAATTATGGGAGTTCGCAGGACTGCTCTTTGATGAAAAAAGATAAGGGGGTATAAATATGCCAATACGAATGTCAGGTATGGCATCTGGGCTGGATACAGAAAATATTGTAAAAGAATTAATGTCGGCACAGCGTCTAAAAACGGATAAAATTAATAAGAATATTACGAAAATGGAATGGAAAAGGGATAAGTGGAAAGAATTAAACACTAAAATCTATGCATTGTATACCGGCGAGTTATCAAAAATTAGAATGCAGGGTAATTTTAATATTAAAAAGGCTACCTCCTCTAATGAAGATAAGGTTGAAGTTAAAGCGAGTAATTCTGTTCCTGAAGGTGCTCATACCGTTCAGGTTTTATCAACGGCCAGTGCCCAGTTTATCACCGGTTCTCAAATTGATCAGGAAAATTTAAGTTATAGCACTAAGCTTGTTGATATGGATATGAGTGATTCCGTAGGCTCCACCATCAACATCAAGGCTGGGAAGAACGAAGTAGCACTGGAAATAAAAGCAGAAACAACCATCGGAGATGTTGTTAGCTCCTTACAAAATGCCGGTTTAAATGCTTCCTTTGATGTGACGCAGAAAAGATTTTTTATTAGTTCAAAACAAGGCGGCATAGAAAATGCATTTTCCATTGAATCCGCTGATCCGGGTAATCCGGTGGAACTACAAAAATTAGGACTCAGTGAGATATCAAAGTCGGTGGACACAGAAAATGGAACAGCTGAGATAACGGTGGCTGCAAACGTATCTGTTATCGATCCTTCGGATGCGGTGATTATTTACAATGGGGCTAGAATAAGAAGCTCCTCAAATACAATCACAGCAAATGGTTTAAGTATAACGGTAAAAGGTGTTACCGACGAATCGACAGATGAGGTAATCAGTGTAGGGATTACAAGGGATACCCAGGCGGTTTATGATATGGTGAAAGGCTTTGTCAAATCCTATAACGAGGTCCTGAAAGAGATGAATGGTGCATATAACACCGAGGCTGCGAAGGGCTATGAACCATTGACGGATGAAGAGCGGGAAGCGATGACAGATGATCAGGTTGAAAAGTGGGAAAAGAGAATTAAGGATTCCCTGCTTCGAAGAGATAATACGTTAGGGTCCCTTATGAATACAATGAGAACAACCTTAAGTAAGGGTGTTGAGGTTGATGGAAAAAAATATTCGTTGGCAAGCTTTGGAATCACCTCCGTTGATTATAAAGAAGAAGGATTATTACATATTAATGGGGATAAAGACGACGCATTAGTGGCTTCTGGTGAGGAAAAATTGATGAAGGCTATTTCTGAAAATCCTGACGCTGTTATGAAGGTATTTTCAAGTCTGGCGTCCGAATTATATGGAACCTTGACAGAGGAGATGAAGAGCACATCGTTAAATAGTGCGCTAACTCTTTACAACGATAAAGAAATCAACAACAAAATAACTGATTACAAAGAAGATCTAAGTAAATTAGAGGGACGTCTTCAGGCTATGGAAAGCCGATATTATAAACAATTTACAGCTATGGAATCTATGATGTCAAAGTTAAATACACAAAGTTCATCGATTGCTTCCATTCTGGGTATGAACACAAACTCATAATTTACATCCATAAAACAATAGAAATGAGGTAATATGTATGGCAGTGAATGCAGCAGCAACCTATCAGGACAACAAAATTATGACGGCTTCACCTGCGGAGCTTACATTAATGCTTTATGACGGAGCAATCAAGTTTTGTAATATCGCAATTATGGCAATTGAAAAGAAGGATTTACAAAAGGCAAATCTAAATATAATTAAGGCAGAAAATATTATAATGGAATTGAGGGCTACACTGGATGTTAAGTATCGAATTGCTGAGGATTTGGATCTCATGTATGTATATATATATCGAAGATTAGTAGACGCAAATATGCAAAAGGATACCGGGATTCTCGAAGAAGCGTTAGGTTTCATAAGGGAATTACGTGATACCTGGAAAGAGGTTATGAAGGCAGTATAATACCGTAACAGAAGCCTAGCAGCATGTTGGAGGGAGACTCATTATATGGAACAGACGAATCAGATGGAGACTTATATTGTTTTGCTGGAAGCATCCTTAGTTAAAAAAAGAGGTGTATTGGATCAATTAATTGATCTTTCCAACCAACAAGAAGCTCAGATTAATGATGATATGAATGACGATAGCTTCAACAGGATTATCGATGAAAAAGATAATTTAATAAAAACAATCCTTCAGCTGGATGAGGGTTTTGAGCAAATCTATCAACGGATTAAAGATGAATTCACCATAAATCAAAAGAATCATCAGTCTGAAATCAAGAAGCTGCAGGAGCTGATTAAAGAGGTAATTGACCGTGGTGTACAATTACAAGTGACTGAAAGACGTAATAAAGCAAAATTTGAAGCCTACTTACAGACGAAACGTAAAGGTATAAAAAATGTAAAGTTAAACAGTCAGACTGCAACCAGCTACTATAAAAACATGGCAAACCAAAACCAACAGGAATCTTATTTTTTTGACAAAAAGAAATAAAAAATTTAAAAATGCTATAAAGTATTTTTGTATTATACCGATATATAAGATAAGTAAATAAAATTTACGGAGGGACTTCATAGGAGCGTACGGCCGATGAGAATAACAATGTAAATTTTATTTATAAATATATGGTTCATATGGATGTGAACCAAATTAAAAACACATGGAGGTAATGATTATGGTAATTAATCACAATATTGCAGCACTGAATACATATCGTCAATTAGGCGCAGCTAACAAATCTCAGTCAAACGCTATGGAGAAACTTTCATCCGGTCTTAGAATTAACAAAGCTGGAGATGATGCAGCAGGTCTTGCTATTTCCGAAAAAATGCGCGGTCAGATTCGTGGCTTGGATCAAGCTTCTCGTAACGCTCAAGATGGTATTTCTATGATTCAAACTGCTGAAGGTGCTTTAAATGAAACACATTCAATTTTACAACGTATGCGTGAGCTTGGTGTACAAGCATCAAATGATACTAACACAGCAGATGATCGTTCAGAAATTCAAAAAGAAGTTAATCAGTTAACTGAAGAAATCAATAGAATCGGTAATAATACTGAATTCAACACTAAAAAGCTAATCAATGGTGATGCGAAAGGCGCAGGTTCTCTTGGTGCAACTCAAGAAAGTGTTAGTTTTGATTTTTCTAACATTGTAGCTGGTGAAACTGGAGATACAGTTATAACAATTGGTGGAACAGATTATACTATCGATTTTACAGCGACTGCAAACAATGATGCAGGTACAGCTGATGGATTCAGTGGTACAACAATTACAATTGCTGCAGGAACAACGAATCCTAATGATTTAGGTGATCGTATTAAGGCTCAGTTAGAAGCAATGCGCGGTGCAGACCCAAGTCTTTCTATCAGTGAATTTACATTCACTTCTGATGGTTCTGAAACTTTAACGATTGCTGCAACCGCTGGTGGAGAATACGATGGCCAAGCTGGAGACGGGAATATTGCATTTAAAACAGGCGTAAGCCCAACGATTACTCCGGTAACAGAAGGTTCGAATGGTACGAATGGTACCTTAACGTTCCAAATTGGTGCCAACAATGACCAACAAATGTCATTAAATATTAATGATATGCGTGCAGTTGCACTTGGTATTGCAAGCACAACTGCTGCTGGAGATGCTGATGCTGGAGCAGGAAATGCAGAATTTGCTACAGGAGCAGACAATCAAATTACTAAGGATGTTACAGCTGGAACAGAATATGCTTTAGATATGTCAAGTGCTGCAAAAGCAACGGATGCAGTAACGGTTATCGATGAAGCTATTAAAACAGTTTCACAGGAGCGTTCTAAATTAGGTGCTTATCAAAATCGTTTGGAGCACACTATTAACAATTTGGGAACCTCTTCTGAAAACTTAACAGCTGCTGAATCTCGTGTTCGTGACGTAGATATGGCGAAAGAGATGATGGAGCAGACCAAGCAGTCTATCTTAGCTCAGGCTTCACAGGCAATGCTTGCTCAGGCGAACCAGAAACCTCAGGCTGTTCTTCAGTTATTACAGTAATTATTATTCAAATTCATATTAAGGGTCAGGGAGAAATCCCTGACCCTTTCTAACAAAGATTGGAGCTGATGAAGTGGATATAGCAGCCTTGTCAATCCTGCTAAGTCAGGAGGAAGTATCTCAGCAGGCTGGAATTTCGGTCATGAATAAGGTACTTGATACTGGAGAAGCACAAATGATGGATATGATAAATATGCTTCGGCAGAATACCATGATGATGGAGAGGTCAGTTCATCCTCATATAGGAAATAACATCGATTTAAGTATATAAAGACCCTCAAAAGGGTCTTTTCTATATTAATTGTATCAAATTGTGCATAGAACCAAGTAGAAGTTATATGGATTGATTACTTACTAGTGTATTCACCTGGACCAGAGAAAAGGATGAGACATACTACCACTGGATATACCCTTTTCATAAATGGAGAATTACGTATTAATAACGGAATTTATAGAATATTGATGAAATCTTTTGCGAGAAATCTTAAGAAAAAAGATATTATGACCGATATTAAATATGTTATAATAAATGAATAGCAACAAACCCTATAAATTGATTCTGTATTGTACAATTTATGAGGTGCGTTGTGCAAATGAAACAAATTGCATATTGCAAAGTACTTTATTCTGCATAAATTTTAGGAGGTCAACAAATGAAAAATGACATAAGTTATTCGAAAAAAATTATGTTACGAGGATTCATGGCAATGATGATGGCTTTTGTTTTTTACGGTATGATTGACATATCTGTGGCAAATGCAGCAACGGCCATCACGGTTGCAACAGTTGATTACGAAGATAATAATATTATTATAAATAATAACGGAAATACCAAAATCTTATTTGCAACGGATACGGAAGCAGCGAAGGGCAATTGGGATATTGTAGATGCGGACCGCAATCCGGACGGATCACTGGCAGCTACCACTTCCATAGATATTTCGTGGCTTTCACCGGCGGCAGAAAATATCATTAAAATCAAAGGTATTGATCATAGTACCCAGTCCAGAGTTGTGATTATGGAACGAACCAGATCCTTTGATGTATCCATCGGATATTTAAATATTAATAATTTATCCAAATCAGATACGATTGCATCGCTACTGAACATTATGACTACTGCAGGAACAGCAGAAGATCCCATTAATTATACAGATTTGGAATGGAAGAAGGGCGATGAAGGGAAATGGAAGGATATTGATGAACTGACGGTTGCCCAGTTAGAAAAATATCAGATTAAAGGAACCTATCTGGTATTTCGCATAAAAGCGGTCAATGATATTACAGTTGGGGCTAACTATCCGGACGGAACCAAAGGAAATCGTGCCAGTGGCGAAGTAAAGCTAAAGATAGCTAAGAAGGCTTCTCCGATGGTGGTAGGTATCGACGGTGAAGAATTTTCCGCGGATATTAAATACGGAAAGGAATACCGGATTACCCTTGATAAAGACAATGACGGTGATTTATCGGATGAGAAACCGACAACCTGGAAGAAGGTAACGGACCGATCTGTAAAATCCATCCCGCTTGCCGAGATAGTAAATAACGGAACGGATGGTACGATAGAAAGTAAAGTATTCAAACCTGTGTTAATTGAAATCCGTAGTTATGCTACCTCTAAACTGGCTGCGTCAAAGATAACGGAAATTCTACTGGACAAGCAGCGAATCGTAGACGGTACTGTAATCGAGGGTGAAGTACCTGAGGAGGAGAAACCGGAAGATGAGAACATCTTTATTACATACACCGGTAACAAGAATTTGAATGTTACAATACCCTCCGCATCTGCTACTTTACCCTACGAATATTGCGTAGTCAAGCCAGGGGATAAATTTGATCTTACAAGAGTATCCTGGACCTCCATAACGAAAAGTACAGAGGTAAAAATCCTTGCCAGTAAGGCGGTTGACGGTGGTACCCTATATATCAGGCAGAAGGAAAGAAGATCGCAACAGGCGACCAAGACAACCGCTGCAGTAGCATACGCACTGGCGTCCACCTATGAAACACATTTGATTAATTATCCTTCCATGCCTGCATTAACAAAACAAAGCTTAGACTTTGTCAAAGGTTATTCCGGTTCCATTACCTTTAATGTAAAGCTGAACGAAGCAGATAAGAAACCCTTTGAAACGAAAATTAAGAGTATTAAGATAGGAACAAGGGAAGTGGAATTCGAAACTCAGACAGCTCCGGACCCGAAAAATAGCAAGATACAGATTTTGACGGTAACGCTAAAGGAAAGTTCCTTAAAAACATTTTCAGTCACCTACAATAAGGCATTGTCGATTGCATTTGAAAATGGTACGGTAGATAAAACCTCCATTAAGATTTCTATTTTAAATCCGACACCGGCTTATAATTTGACGGCCAGTTCGGGTAAAGGTACAGCGGCAGGAACAACGGCAATCACGATCGCCAGTTCTTTGGGAACTAAAAATAAATGGGTTTATGCAATCACAGATGCCGAAGTTAAGGATAAAGTTACGCAGGATAAATTCAGTACCGGTCTTGCCTTTGAATCCGGGAAGGACATTACGGTAACCGCAGGTAAATATATAACGGTATATGAAATCAATGAATCGGAATATATCGTTAAATATCGGAGTATTTTAATTACAGCAGATAAGATTAAATAAACTGCCTGACAGGATAAGAAGCCTCAGAAAATTAGACAAGGTGTTAGAAGGAAACGCACATTTGTAAACCTGCAAACGATGCGTTTCCTTCATAAACCTTCGGCTCAATTTAGATATCGCATTAAAAGTGGACTGTGAACCTAATATTTATGATAACGGCGATTAAGTGTAAATATGACTGGTCGAGTGTCACCGCTTTCTTGGATCTGCAGCAGGAGGAAATGTTTAAAACAATATGAATATTGATAGAACGAATATATGGGGTGATTAATTGACAGATAATATTAAGAGTATCTTTGGTCATAATATTAGAATATGCAAGGAGACAGACAAAGCTGTCTTTTATTTTCGACAGCAACAATACGACAAGGCCCTGAGCATTGTAACAGATTTTATTGATGAAATGAAAATTGTCATAGAGGCAATTATCACGGATCGGAATTATTTTAATCTGGCTGCTACCGAATCCGTAATTGAGATGCTTTCCGGAATCCTGGAAGCAATGAAGAATAAAGATTTTATTTTACTCGCGGATTTACTGGAGCTACAGCTATTAAGTTTTCTATGCGGAGTTCAGGAACTGATTGTCAGCAGGGAAGAGATCCTATTTGAGGAAGAGCATTATACTGAGAATATTCAATTACTTTCTCAAAGATGTGAAGGCGCTGCTAAACAACTGTTGGAGCCGATTAAGCCTTCAGAATTGATGGAGAGTGGGTACCGTGTGGAATTTACCTCCAGCGGATTAATGACATTGGCAGCTCAGAATGAAGGGGCAAGCTTTTATTTTCACACGAACAGCCGCATTCAGAATGAGGCCTTTTTGCTTGCTAAGCATTGGTTAAGCAATGAGAAAAAGAAGTATATCCTTTATGGTTTTGGAATGGGATATCATATCAGACAGTTGCAGGAGCTGGCACCGGAAGCAGAGCTTTACGTATACGAGGCAGATGGTAATGTTATCCAGCTTGCCTGCGCATTTACTGATTTGAAGGAGTTAATCACGCAGGAGCACACCCATATCATTTTCGATCCGGATATGGAGTTGATCAAAGAACGTATACAGCATTTAACAGAGGAGGAAGCGTTCCTTATTCATTATCCTTCTTTTATGAATATAAGGAAAAAAGAACTAAAGCAAATGATGGAAACATTTATTCCCTGGTCTGGAGCAATGGAAATTTGTTGATACTCTGGACAAATCCAGGAAAATAATTATAATATATGTAAACGCATCTTGCAAAGTCATGACTAAGGATAATAAGAAGGGATATGTGAAGGAGGAGTAAAATATGCTGTATCTGTTGATTGCAGCAGGTGTTGTATTACTTGAAACAAAAGTTAAGGATTACATTGAAGATCACAAAGAGTTTGGTAAACAACAGGAAATTCTGAATGGAAAAATCATTGTTAAGAAACATTATAACCGAGGAATGATGTTGAATTTCTTGGAAGATAAAAAGGAGATGGTTAAGACCATAACAGGTATCTTCTTAGGTCTTCTCCTTCTCCTGTTTACCGTTGCACTCCCGAAAAAGGGCAACAAATTATATAAATTAGGGTTAGCTTTATGTGTAGGCGGCGCTATCAGCAATGTTTCTGACCGATTTAACCGCGGCTATGTGGTTGACTATTTCAGCTTTAATTATAAAAAGTTGAAAAACATTGTCTTTAACCTTGCAGATATGTTTATCCTGCTTGGTTCCTTTTTAATTTTTATATCATCTGTTTTCTTTACGAAAGGCAAGAGCAGCTCCGACGAAACCGCGGAATAACGGATGTGGCTTGTTTGGTCTGGATTTAAACTCCGGATGTGCCTGGGTAGCTAAAAACCAGGGATGACCGTTTAATTCAATCATTTCTACAATGCGTCCGTCCGGTGATAATCCGGAAAGTGCTATGCCGTGGTTGATAAAATCATTGCGGTAGTAATTATTTACTTCATAACGATGGCGATGTCTTTCATGAATTATTTTTTCGCCGTATAGCTCATATGCAATACTGGATTCTTCCAATACACATGGATAAGAACCGAGCCTTAAAGTACCTCCAATATCCTCGATACCGTTCTGTTCCGGCATTAAATTGATGATCGGGTGGGTTGTAGAAGGATCCAGCTCTACGCTGTGTGCATCCTGAAATCCAAGGACATTTCTTGCAAATTCTACAAGTGCCAGCTGCATGCCAAGACATAATCCCAAAAATGGGATTTTGTTTTCACGGGCATAGTGGATGGCATTTATTTTACCTTCAATACCGCGGTCACCAAAACCACCCGGTATTAGGATGCCGCTCACATCCCGAAGTAATTCGGCTGCGTTTTCCTGAGTCACTGTCTCAGAGGGAATCCATTTGATATTAATCGATACCCGGTGTGCAACTGCGCCGTGCTTTAAGGATTCTACAACGCTGATGTAGGCATCATGAAGCTGGGTGTATTTGCCGACCAAAGCGATGGTAACCTCTTCGGTAGGATTTCTAAGTGCATTTACCATTTCTTCCCAATCGGTTAAATCAGGTTTTGCACAGGGTAATTGCAGGCAGGAAAGAGTGACATCCGCAAGCTTTTCCTTTTCCAGGGCAAGTGGTGCCTCATAGAGATAATCCACATCGAGGTTCTGCATTACATTTGAGCTCGGAACATTACAAAAGAGAGCTATTTTGTCTTTTATCCCTGTTTCCAGGGGGTGCTCCGTACGGCAGACAATGATGTCGGGACGAATTCCCATCCCCTGTAATTCCTTAACACTGGCCTGCGTAGGCTTCGTTTTCATTTCACCGGAGGCCTTAATATATGGAATCAAGGTAACATGAATTAAAATTGCATTGTGGTCGCCGATATCCTGACGGAACTGACGGATTGCTTCCAGGAAGGGCTGACTCTCGATATCCCCGACAGTACCGCCAACTTCAATAATAGCAATGTGAGTATCCTTACTTTGATCATTTCTATAAAAACGGCTCTTGATCTCATTAGTTATATGAGGAATTACCTGAACAGTTCCTCCCCCGAAATCGCCGCGTCTTTCCTTTGATAATACCGACCAATAAATTTTACCGGTGGTTACATTTGATTTTTTATCAAGACTTTCATCGATAAATCTTTCGTAATGGCCCAAATCAAGATCGGTTTCTGCACCATCATCCGTTACGAATACTTCACCGTGCTGGATGGGGTTCATAGTACCGGGATCAATATTGATGTATGGGTCAAATTTCTGCATTGTAACATGGTAACCACGAGCTTTTAACAGACGACCTAAAGACGCGGCGGTAATGCCCTTTCCTAAGCCGGACACAACCCCGCCGGTTACAAACACATATTTCACTGCCATAAAATTTCCTCCTATATTTCTACGCAATAAAAAAGCCTATCCCATTTGCTAAGAACGAATGGTCTAAGGCATTTTGGGGTAGGGATAGCCTTACGGTTCTTTTGGTGGACCTTTAACCATTACCGGCTCCCTTGCTGGTATATTAAATAAATTATCCTAAAAGTATACTACATATAAAGGTACAAGTCAAATACATCTATAATTTGACAGTAACATAAAATGCAAAGTCGATACTATATATTGTTATTGCGGTTTGCTTGCATATTAATATATTATGGAAATGTGCGTAGCACTTTTTACACTTTAATCATGTTCAAACTTATTATTAAATTGGGTTTGATAGTATTTTGTGTTTAACTCCGTACTTTTAAACACACATTAGTCACAGAATTTTAAGAACAATTTTATTGATTTATGGTTAGACTATTATTATAATGGAATATATCTTGGAAATGGTATAATGAGGAATGAATAATTCGAATTATATATAAAAATTCATGATGAGTATTTTCGTTCGATGACAGGAGGATTGGATGGATAATAAAAATAACAAGCAAAATAAAGGTAATATGCCGAATCGGGTTACAATCATCATCATACTGATTGCATCCTTGGTAATTTGGTATATGTTTACCCTATTTTCAGAACAGCTGAAAGAAAGTACCAATATTGAGATCAGCTATGATAAGTTTTATGATATGATTGATAACAACGAAATTGAGTCCGTAGAATTAAAAGTGGATAACCGACTTTCGATCGTACCTAAGGTGCAACCAAACAAAGCATTTGATATCACATATTATACAGGTTATTTTTACAATGACTTGGAATTGATCGGTAAATTGAAGGAAAAACATATAGAATTCGGTGCTGAGGTGCCGGATAACCGTTCTTCTATTCTAGATACGATTATTTCACTGGTATTACCCTTTGTTCTCATCTATATTGTTATGTGGTTTCTGTTTAAGGCAATCTCGAAGAACAGCGGCGGTGTTATGGGTGTCGGAAAGAGTAATGCTAAGGTATATGTGGAAAAGCAAACCGGCGTAACCTTTAAGGATGTAGCAGGTCAGGAGGAAGCGAAGGAGTCCGTTACTGAAATAGTAGACTTTCTTCACAATCCCACGAAGTACACCCGAATCGGTGCAAAGCTTCCGAAGGGAGCCCTACTTGTTGGACCGCCGGGAACCGGTAAGACTTTACTTGCTAAGGCAGTCGCCGGGGAAGCAAATGTACCGTTCTTCTCTTTGTCAGGTTCGGATTTCGTAGAAATGTTTGTCGGAGTCGGTGCTTCCCGTGTAAGGGATTTGTTTAAACAGGCACAGCAGCAGGCACCTTGTATTATCTTTATCGATGAGATTGATGCAATCGGTAAGAGCAGGGATTCCCATTATGGTGGAGGAAATGACGAAAGGGAGCAAACCCTTAACCAGTTGCTATCGAATATGGATGGTTTTGATTCCTCAAAGGGTCTCGTAATTTTAGGTGCAACAAACCGTCCTGAGGTTCTGGATAAAGCGTTACTCCGTCCGGGACGTTTTGACCGCCGGATTATTGTTGATAAACCAGACTTAAAAGGTAGAGTAGACATTTTAAAGGTACATGCGAAAAATGTATTAATGCATGATTCCGTTGATTTAGAAGCAATTGCAAGAGCGACCAGTGGTGCGGTAGGTTCCGACCTTGCCAATATGATTAATGAAGCTGCCATTTTAGCTGTAAAGAAGGGTAGAACCGTGGTTACCCAGGATGATTTGTTTGAATCTGTGGAAGTTGTTATTGCCGGTAAGGAAAAGAAGGATCGTATCTTAAGTAAAGAAGAAAAGAAGATAGTTGCTTACCATGAGGTCGGTCATGCGCTTGTAACTGCCTTAGAAAAGCATGCAGATCCGGTTCAGAAGATTACCATCGTGCCGAGAACCATGGGAGCCTTAGGTTATGTAATGCATGTGCCGGAAGAAGAGAAATATTTAATGAGTAAGGATGAGATTCTTACCCGAATCGTAACTCTTTACGGAGGTCGTGCAGCAGAAAAGACCGTATTTAACTCCATTACCACCGGTGCTTCCAATGATATTGAGAAAGCGACCTCACTCGCGAGAGCGATGGTAACCCAATACGGTATGTCTGATAAATTCGGTATGATAGGGCTTGAATCCGTGGAAAACAAATATCTTGACGGCAGGTCGGTATTAAACTGTGCGGATAATACGGCAGCAGAAATTGATCAGGAAGTTATGAAAATTCTTAAGGAATGTAATGAAAAAGCCGAGAAATTATTAGCTGAAAACCGTGATGTTCTTGATAGGATCGCAGATTACTTGATTACGAAGGAAACAATTACAGGCGAGGAATTCATGAAGATTTATCGTGAGATAAAGGGTGTGGAGGAAGTTAAGCCACAGGAAAAGCCTGAAATTGAAAAGCTAGAAACAAAAAAGCCGGAACTTGAGAAACCCGGAATTGAAAAGTCAGAACATGATAAACCTGAAACAGAAAAGTCGGAACTTGAAAAACCGAATCTAGAAAAATTTGAACTAGAAAAATTTGAACTTAAAAAACCGGAACTTAAACAACAGGGACTAGAAGTATCAGAATCAGAAAAACCGGGACCGGAAAAAACGGAACAGTAAAAGGATATGTTAAATTAATATAAGATGAGCGGAGGCGTAAAGCCTCCGCTTTATATATATAATATGATAGGTGTTTGCGAAACTCATATTTTGTATTAATTGCGCACAGTATAAACTAATTTTGCATAAAGCAGGTTCCTATCGAGGATTTCCTAATGGGTATTGTATTTCACTATCCATCATAGCTTTCCATGAAAGCTTTTATCGATAGACTATTAATATACGGGTGGCTTCCTTTGCAGGAAGGATTGAAAAAGCTTGAATTATATGATAATATAATTTGATGTATTTAACATTGTACCAATAATTTTAGAATGATTTCATTGATTTCAGCAATTAACATCTTAAGGATTTGCCACAGATGGGAGTCATGTATGTTTGATATAGAAGAAGAATTAAAAAAACTTCCGGCAAAACCCGGAGTTTATATTATGAGGGACAGTAAAGATACGATTATTTATGTAGGTAAGGCGATCATCTTAAAGAATCGGGTAAGACAATATTTTCAGAACAGCCGGAATCTATCACCTAAAATCAAGCAAATGGTGGAGCGGATTGACCATTTTGAATATATTATAACGGATTCTGAACTTGAGGCTCTGGTTTTGGAATGTAATTTCATCAAAGAACATCGCCCGAAATACAATACAATGCTTAAGGATGATAAGTCCTATCCGTATATCCGTGTTACTACCAATGAAGCCTATCCCAGGGTACTTTTTTCCAGGGAAATGAAAAAGGATAAGTCGAAATATTTCGGACCCTATACCAGTGTCACCTCAGTGAAGGATATCATAGAATTACTTCGAAAAATCTATAAGGTCAGAACCTGCAATCGGAATCTCCCGAAGGATATAGGAAAGGAGCGGCCTTGCCTGTATTATCATATGGGTCAGTGTGATGCACCTTGCCAGGGATTCATCTCTGAGGGGAATTATCGTTCCAATATCGATGAGGTGATAGAATTCTTAAGCGGTAATTACTCCAATGTTGTGAAAATGTTGGAAGCAAAAATGAGTCAAGCCTCCGAGAACATGGAGTTTGAGAGGGCAGCAGAGTATCGGGATCTGCTTGGCAGTGTGAAGCAGATTGTTAATAAACAGAAAATTACGAATACCGATCAGGTTGACCGGGATATCATAGCCTTTGCAAGGGATAAGGATGAGGCAGTGGTACAGACCTTCTTTATCCGTGCAGGTAAATTAATCGGCAGAGATCATTTTCATGTGAGCGGAGTCGAGGGGGAATCGGATGGGCAGGTAATGTCAAGCTTTCTGAAACAGTTTTACGCAGGAACTCCCTACATACCGAAAGAAATCTTTATCGGTACGGAAACAGAGGAGGAGGAGCTTCTTGGGGAATGGCTGAGTGCAAAACGAGGACAAAAAGTCCATATAAAGGTTCCAAAAAAGGGCGAGAAAGAAAAGTTAGTAGAGCTAGCGAGAAAAAATGCACTTCTGGTACTTAGTCAGGATATGGACAAGATGAAACGGGAGGAAGCGAAAACCACCGGGGCCTTAAAGGAACTCTCCGAATATTTGAACCTTCCACTCATTGACCGAATCGAATCCTTCGATATATCCAATACAGCCGGATTTGAATCCGTAGGTTCCATGGTTGTTTATGAAAAGGGTAAGCCGAAAAAAGCGGATTACCGTAAATTCAAAATAAAGTCAATCAAAGGACCGGATGATTATGCCTCTATGCATGAGATGCTGACAAGAAGATTTACGCATGGACAGAAAGAAATGCAGGAAATGAAGGAGAGAAATCTGGACGAATCCCTTGGAAGTTTTACAAAATATCCGGATCTCATCTTAATGGACGGCGGTAAAGGCCAGGTTGGAATTGCCTTAAAGGTTCTTTCTGAGTTAAAAATGCATATCGCTGTCTGTGGTATGGTGAAGGACGATAACCATCGCACCAGAGGATTATATTATAACAATGAGGAACTTCCGATTGACAAGAGCAGTGAGCTTTTTAAGCTGATTACGAGAATCCAGGATGAAACGCATCGTTTTGCGATTGAATATCACCGTTCTCTACGCCAGAAAAATCAGGTTCATTCCATTTTAGATGACATCAAGGGAGTAGGGCCGACCAGACGTAGAGCATTAATGAAGTATTTTAAATCCTTAGAAGCAATTCAGGCGGCTGAGGTGGATGAAATTCAAAAGGTACCTGCTATGAATAAAGCATCGGCTCAGGTAGTGTATGAATTTTTTCATAAACCGGTGCAGGAATAAGCATTTACAGTAAACTACCAAATGTGTTAGAATATATCAGACAAGTGGAGTAAGGCTGAAAGAAAAGCTTACGATGATATGGTTATTGTATTGAAGGAACAGTTTGATGAAATGTGTGCCCCGGCACAAAAATGGAGGTAAATATGTATACAGTTGGGTTGGCAGCTTTGATTGAAAAGATGAAGTTAGAAAATTGTACTCCGGAGATAGATATTAATAATATTAAGATTTCACAGCCGGACGTGAACCGACCGGCATTACAGCTGGCAGGCTTCTTTGATCATTTCGATTCCGAACGCGTACAGGTGATTGGTAATGTAGAGCATGCTTATATGCAGCAGCTGGATAAAGAGCATGGACTTCAGATCTTAAGCCGTTTGATGGATTATAAGGTTCCCTGTATCGTATTTAGCCGGAATATGGAGATCAGTGATGACATTATTCACTTGGCCACGGTGAAAGGAATACCGATTCTAAAAACTACAAAAACTACCTCTTCTTTTATGGCTGAAGTTATTCGGTGGTTGAATGTGGAACTGGCACCCAGAATAACAATCCATGGCGGCTTAGTGGATGTATACGGGGAAGGTATATTAATTATGGGTGAAAGCGGTATCGGTAAGAGTGAAGCAGCCCTGGAATTAATTAAGAGAGGACATCGTCTCGTAACAGATGATGTTGTTGAAATAAAAAAGGTAAGCGATGATACCTTAATCGGAACATCACCGGATATTACCAGACATTTTATTGAGTTGCGCGGTATCGGCATCATCGATGTGAAAACTCTGTTTGGTGTCGAAAGTGTAAAGAATACGCAGGCAATTGACCTTGTAATTAAATTAGAGGAATGGAATAAGGAAAAACAATACGACAGACTCGGCTTGGAGGAGCAGTATATTGAATTTTTAGGAAACCGAGTGGTATGTCATTCGATTCCGATCCGTCCGGGCAGAAATCTTGCCATCATCTGCGAATCAGCTGCGGTTAATTACCGTCAGAAGAAGATGGGTTATAATGCTGCACAGGAATTATATAACCGTGTGACAAACAGCATTAAAAAGGGCGATGGTCAATAAGAGATGTGCTACTGGAGGACAAGCGCTTTTTTCTATGTAAATCAAATCATAAGTATTTTATAATGGAGGATATTATGGATCAGGTGTGTTTTGGAATTGATATTGGTGGTACTGCAGTAAAAGTGGGTCTTTTTACGGTGGAAGGGAAATTAATTAATAAATGGGAGTTTGCAACCAGAAGAACCGAAAACGGAAAAGATATTATTATAGATTCAGCGGAATTTATTAAAAACAAAATGAAAGAATATCAATTGGATAGGAATCAGGTTGTCGGAGTCGGTGTAGGAATACCCGGACCGGTAAAAGAAAACGGTGAGGTTCAGGAAATAGTTAATATTGGCCTTGGACATTTCAATATCGAGGAAGAAATGACAATGCTGACCGGTCTTAAAACAAAGGCAGGAAATGATGCTAACGTAGCTGCACTGGGTGAGCAATGGCAGGGCAGCGGTAAGGATTATGAAAATGTTGTACTTGTAACGTTAGGAACCGGTGTCGGCGGAGGTATTATTTATAATGGTACCATTATTGCAGGGACAAAAGGTGCAGCGGGTGAGATCGGACATATTTTTGTAAATAAAGACGAAACGGAAGCCTGCGGTTGCAAAAAGCATGGTTGCCTTGAGCAGTATGCTTCAGCGACCGGTATAGTAAGATTGGCTAAGAGACTCTTAAAAGCTTCGGAGGAGCCCTCACAGCTGCGTAATATAGACGAATTTTCAGCAAAGACCGTCTTTGATTGTGCGAAAGCGGGCGATGAGCTGTCTATGAAAGCGGTGGATCAGGCTTGTTATTATCTTGGCGTTGCGCTTGCACATGTGGCTCAGGTGATAGATCCGGAAGCCTTTATCATTGGCGGCGGAGTTTCTAAAGCAGGGGAAATCCTAATTGAAAAAACCGAGAAATATTATAATGAATTTGTTATGCAGTCCTTAAAAAATAAAGTGTTTAAGCTGGCAATCCTGGGAAATGATGCAGGAATATATGGTTCAGCAAGAATGATACTTGCATCAAAATGATAAACAGGGAATAAGTTTTATTAAACGGTAGGAACATTACGGATACATGAATAAGAAATAAACCGGAATTGCATCAGGTATCTGGCTATAGGAGGATAGACTTGGAGAATCATTTCATGCAGGAACTAATTCGGATATTACCAAAGGATCAAGTCAGAATTAGAGAAGCTTTAAAGAATCATACATCCCTTCATATCGGTGGGGAAGCGGATTATTTTGTAACTCCTTCTACTGCTGAGGAAATAGGAGCGGTGTTATCTCTGTGCAAACGAGTGAAAATGCCCTACTATATTATGGGTAACGGAAGTAACCTGCTGGTATCCGATTTGGGTTACCGGGGGCTGATCGTAAAGCTCGGTGATAATTATTCGGGGATCAGTATTCGTGAAGACGGCACAGTAATTGCGCAAGCTGGCGTGTTATTATCCAAGCTTGCGAATGAAATAGCTGCCCATAGTTTCACTGGCTTTGAATTTGCAGCCGGGATTCCCGGAACGTTAGGCGGTGCGGTTACAATGAATGCCGGAGCATACGACGGAGAGATGAAGCAGTGCCTTACCGGAGTGAAAGTGATGGATCATGAGGGAACGATCATTGATCTGACAAAGGATGAGCTGGAGCTTGGGTATCGAAGCAGTATACTACAAAAGCATAAATTGATTCTTTTGGAAGCGGAAATGAAACTCGTAAAAGGTGACAAACAGAAAATAATGGACCGAATCCAGGAGCTGAATTCGCAAAGGCGGGAAAAACAACCCTTGGAGCAGTACAGCGCCGGCAGTACCTTTAAGAGGCCGGTTGGATATTTCGCCGGTAAATTAATCAATGATGCCGGACTGCGCGGCTATCAGGTGGGTGATGCTGCCGTCTCAGAAAAACATTGCGGCTTTGTAATCAATAAAGGAAATGCTTCCGCCTTAGAATTCTTATCCGTAGTTCATGATGTCATTGATACTGTGAATCAAAAATTCGGTGTAACACTGGAACCCGAGATCAAATATTTAGGGGAATTTAATAATTCATTTAAAATATAAGCTTACACGTAAAAGACAAGGTGCTCTTAGAAAGGCTTGAGGAATATATGAGGTTTGTAATAGTTACCGGTATGTCTGGAGCAGGAAAGACTTCCGTATTGAAGATGTTGGAGGACGCAGGTTACTTCTGCGTGGATAACCTGCCGATTCAATTAGTTAAAAAATTTATCAAATTAATTGATCAGGGCAACCAGAAAAAGGTTGCACTTGGACTGGATATCCGAAGCGGCCAGGCCCTTAAGGAATTGGATTCTGTTCTGGCTGATATGAAGCGGACAGGCTTTTGTTATGAAATTCTTTTCTTGGACTGTGCACCGGAGGTACTGGTGAAACGTTATAAAGAAACCAGAAGAAACCATCCCTTGTCCGGGGAAGGAAGAGTTGATAAAGGGATTGAGCTGGAACGGGAACAGCTAAATTTCCTACGCAAGAAAGCAGATGTCATTATTGACACCAGTCATCTATTAATTCGGGAGCTTAAGACCCAGATTAATAAGATTTATATCGACAATGAAAAATTCAGCAATTTCTTTATTACTATATTATCCTTTGGCTTTAAATACGGAATCCCCGTGGATTCTGACCTGGTTTTTGATGTCCGGTTCCTTCCAAACCCATATTATATACCGGAACTCAAGGTAAAGACGGGAAATGATGACAAGGTAAATCAATATGTCATGTCCTCCGAGGCGGCGGTCATATTTTTAAATAAGCTGCAGGATATGGTTGCATTTTTAATCCCCTACTATATTTCTGAGGGAAAGAATCAACTGGTAATCAGCATTGGTTGTACCGGAGGCAAACACCGATCAGTAACGTTGGTAAATGAATTGTCCAAAAAGCTTCAAGGTTTGGAATATGGATTAAAGGTAGAGCATAGGGATATAGAGAAGGATTCCTTATAAGGATTTCCACAAAGACGTAAGATGCAGTTAAGAAACGCAACGAATTATCATGAACATAGAACAGATGAAGGTTCATCAATAGATGAGATGCGATGGCATTTAGGATAGGGTGATCATATGTCATTTTCAAAAGATGTAAAAGAAGAGCTTTCATTGCAGACGAGCAATGCAAGGCACTGTGGATTGGCAGAGTTGGCTGCTATATTGTCTTATAGCGGACATATTATTGGTTCGAAATCAAATTATTTCTTGAAGTTACAGACAGAAAATCTGGTAGTAGCAAGAAAATACTTTACTTTAATTCGAAAAACATTTAATATTAATATTGATATGTCTATCAAAACAAATTTTCAATTAAATAAGAACCGTATTTATACCTTGATAATTAAAGATCCGGAAACAGTTTTTAAGATTATGCAGGCGACGAAGCTGCCATTCGAAAGAACCTTTGACCGGACAAAATCATATTATATGAAGAAAACTGCGGATCAAGAAAGCATGGTAAGCCATGCAATCAAAACTGCAGATTCCCTAATCGTGCAGAACGCCTGTTGTAAACGTGCATTTATCCGTGGCGCATTTTTGTCATCAGGCTCCATGAGTAATCCGAAGAAATCGTATCATTTGGAAATTGTAGCGGATGAAATGGAGAAAGCAGAGCAGTTGAAAAATATCATACAGAGCTTTTCGATTGATGCGAAGGTAGTCATGCGTAAAAAAAGTTATGTGGTTTATATCAAAGAAGGCTCCCAGATTGTCGATCTGTTAAATGTTATGGAAGCACATGTGGCTTTGATGAATTTAGAAAATGTCCGAATTTTAAAAGAAATGCGTAATTCCATTAACCGACAGGTGAATTGTGAAGCGGCAAATATTAGTAAGACGGTGAATGCATCAACGAAGCAGATTGAGGACATTATTTATATTAGAGATAGTGTTGGTTTTGGAGATTTGGCGGAAGGCTTGGAAGAAGTTGCCAAATTGAGGATACAACATCCGGAGGCGTCACTTAAGGAACTGGGAGCAATGTTGCTACCAGCCATAGGTAAATCCGGTGTTAATCATAGATTACGTAAATTAAGTATGATAGCAGATCATATACGGGAGCATAAGGAGGAAAATAGTCATGATAACGAAGGAAATAGTAATTAAAATTCCTACCGGTTTGGAAGCAAGGCCTGTTGCGCTACTAGTTCAAGTGGCAAGCCAGTATGAATGCAGCATTTACGTAGTAAGTAATGAAAAACGTGTGAATGCAAAAAGTATCATGGGGATGATGAGTTTGGGGATATCATCCGGTGAGGTAGTAACTGTTACTGCGGATGGAGCTGATGAGAAATCAGCGATTGATAATATTGAAAAATATTTAAGCAGTAAATAATACCAAAGGGCACGGATGAAAATCTGGGCCCTTTTTTGAAAATTAATAAATTTGTAAGGAATATTTTATCAGGATGTGTTATACTAGCGATAAGAAAGAGGCTTGTCTGTAAGCTCTGCCAGATATTGCAGTTTAACAATCTATACAATGAAAGAGGTACCATATGAATCAAAATTATTACCAAAAGAAACCCAAAAATAGAAATTCAAAAAAGTTATTTTGGATCATATCCGTAGAATTAATTGTTTTGCTCGCCCTTTTTGGAGCATATCAATTATTTATTGCAAAGGAGAAAACCCCAAGTGTGGGTGATAAACCTAATACTCAGGACGAAGCAGACGAAACTAAGGATGGGGATAATGCGCAAACCGGTGGTGAAACAGATCAGGCAGATGACAGAACGCCGGAGGAAATTGCTGCAGACGAGGAACAGGAAAGAATTAAAAAGGATGAGCAGGCAAGAAAAGATCTTATCGCTGAAGCAGACAAATTAGTTCTTAGTTATGATTATGATGGTGCGATTGAGATGATTAAAACATATCAAGGCGCGGAAGGCAGTTATGAAGTATATTCCGTTTTAAAATCAGCAATTGAAGGTTATGAAACGAAAAAAAGCGAACTGTTATTATATGGCGGTTCCTATACCTCCGTAACCCAGTTTAACCATATATTCTTCCATTCCCTGATTGCAGATAATTCCAAGGCATTTGACGGTGATTTTGAGGAAACCGGGTATAACATGTATATGACCACAATTCCAGAGTTCGAAAAAATAATTCAGAAAATGTATGAGGACGGTTATGTTTTAATCAGCATCCATGATGTTATGAAAGAGGTAACGAAGGAAGACGGATCGGTGGTATATGAACCGAACGATCAGCTGCTTCTTCCGAAAGGAAAGAAACCGTTTGTATTATCCCAGGACGATGTAAATTATTATGAGTATATGGGTGGAGACGGATTTGCATCCCGAATCGTACTCGATGAAAACGGAAAGCCTACCTGTGAAATGATTATGGAGGATGGTAGTGTGGTGACCGGAGCTTTTGATATGGTTCCGATAATCGATGCTTTTGTCGAGGAACATCCCGACTTCTCTTATAAGGGAGCAAAGGGTATTATAGCTTTAACCGGATATGAAGGAGCAATGGGATACCGAACCGATGATCCGACTTCCCCTACCTATGAGGAGGATCAGGAAAGAGTAAAGGTAGTTGCTGAAGCCTTGAAGGCAGAGGGCTGGGAATTTGCCTGCCATGGATGGGGTCATAAGAATGCTCAGATTATCACCTATGAGCATTTTGAAAGAGATACCAACCGTTGGCTGGATGAGGTTGCACCTTTAATTGGGCCGACTGATATTTACATCTTCCCTTATGGCGTGGATTTTGAAACTACAATGGGACATTATAAGAGTGATAAGTATTTATTTGCTAAGGGAGCAGGCTTTAATTTCTTCTGCGGCGTTGATAAACAGCCTTGGATGCATTTGAAAGAGGATTACGTCAGAATGACGAGAAGACCGCTCGATGGCCAGGCTATGATACAGTTCCCGGAACGATTGGTGGATTTGTTTGATCCGGTTGAAATAATGGATCCGGACCGTCCGCCGAGAAAATGGTAATAATAAAAGGCTGTCAGCCATAACAAAAATGAGGAATCTAAATTCGAAGGCAACTTTGAGAGGATTCCTCATTTTAATTCATGAAAACTAAAATTCCCCCGAGGCTTGAAATGATTGATTTACAAAAAAGGAAAAGAGTATGTGCCATATGGCAGGAGGGAGGGATATAAAGGTACATGCGATGAGTTCTTTTCCCGGTTTATGTTGGGGGTTGGAATGATTTGGATTTCTATCTTATAGGATGACATATCCGGTTATTTGATATATAATAAATAGATATACAAACACGGATAAGTGAAACGTTTCGGTCACTTACTACCATTCAATTTTGAATTATGATATAGGTGTCTGAGGAGCTTATGATATTTAATAATAATGGCTAATATGTAAAAAGCGCTGCGCACTTTTTATGCTAACAATATACGGATATGAAAGCAAGTTTACATATCAGTATATTGTAGCACGAAAACACCGAGGGTGTTTTTAACACTTTAACCAATAATTTAAAATACAAGCGATAATATAGTATAGGGTTTATAAAGTCATATAGGGTTAAAGATATAACAGTAAAAAACAGGAAGGAGGATGGATATGAATTTTGCACATTTACACTTACATACAGAATACAGCTTGCTAGACGGTTCCGGTAAAATAAAAGAAATGGTTCTGCGTGCAAAAGAACTGGGAATGAAGAGTATTGCCATCACGGACCATGGTGTAATGTACGGTGTGATCGACTTTTATAAAGCCTGTCTCGCGGAAGGAATAAAACCCGTGATCGGATGTGAAGTCTATGTGGCACCAAATTCCAGATTTGATCGGGAACCGGGAGCTTCGGAAGAACGTTATCATCATCTCGTCCTTCTTGCCGAAAATAATATCGGTTACCAGAATCTTATGAAGATTGTATCCAAAGGCTTTTTGGAGGGCTTTTATTATAAACCCAGAATTGATTATGAAATATTGTCACAATATAAAGAGGGTATCATCGCCCTGAGTGCCTGCCTCGGTGGTGAGGTAGCTTCCAATATCCGAAAGGGTTTTTATGCCGAAGCAAAGAATTCCGCTTTGAAATTAAAGAATATTTTCGGCGAGAATAATTTCTTTCTTGAGCTGCAGGATCACGGCATGCCGGAGCAAAAAACAGTGAATCAGGCACTTTTAAGGCTTTCTGGCGAAACCGGAATACCGCTGGTGGCAACGAATGACGTTCATTATACATACGCAGAGGATGCGGACCCTCATGATATTTTGCTCTGTATCCAGACCCAAAAGAAGGTATCGGACGAAAATCGGATGCGTTATGAGGGGGGACAGTATTATTTAAAATCACCGGAAGAAATGCTAACGATCTTTCCCTATGCGAAGGAAGCACTGGAAAATACCTATGATATCGCAGAACGCTGTAATGTATCCATTACCTTTGGAGAGTATAAGTTGCCTGTATATCCGGTTCCGGAGGGTTACACGGCTTATGAATATTTATATCAGTTATGCCGTGAGGGTATGCTGAGGCGTTACAGTGACATTAGCGACGAACTTTGGCAGAGACTTAATTTTGAATTGGAAACGATTAAAAACATGGGCTTTGTGGATTATTTTCTGATTGTATGGGATTTTATTAAGTACGCAAAGGATCATGGTATCATGGTGGGTCCGGGAAGAGGTAGCGCTGCCGGTTCTGTGGCATCCTATGCTCTTGAGATAACGGATATAGACCCACTCCCCTATCATTTACTGTTTGAGCGGTTTTTAAATCCGGAGCGGTTAACCATGCCGGATATTGATATCGACTTCTGTTTTGAACGCAGGCAGGAGGTTATCGATTATGTTACAGCAAAATATGGCAAGGATAAGGTGGTGCAGATAGTAACCTTTGGTACGATGGCGGCAAGGGCTGTTATCCGCGATGTCGGAAGAGCGCTCGATTTGCCCTATGCCCAGGTTGATATCGTTGCCAAAATGATACCGACGGAATTAGGTATCACGATAGAAAAGGCATTGGTTCAAAATCCAGATTTAAAACGCCTCTATGAAAGTGATCCGGATGTGAAATATTTAATCGATATGTCAAAGCGTCTGGAGGGACTGCCCAGACATACTTCGATGCATGCAGCAGGTGTAGTTATCGGTAAGTCCAGTATTGACGAGTATGTTCCGCTGTCCCGTTCCTCCGATGATTCCATAACCACACAGTTTACCATGACCACCTTAGAAGAGCTTGGACTGTTGAAAATGGATTTTTTGGGACTGAGAACCTTGACGGTGATTCAGAATGCGGTTGCATTAATCAATAAGAACCGCACCTCTATGAATAGAATTGATATAAAGAAGATAGATTATAATGATAACAGGGTATATGAATTAATCGCATCGGGTAAGACAGAAGGCATTTTTCAGTTAGAAAGTGCCGGAATGAAGAGCTTTATGAAAGAATTAAAGCCCCGAAATCTTGAGGATGTCATAGCGGGAATTGCACTATATCGTCCTGGGCCCATGGATTTCATACCGAAATACGTCAAAGGGAAGAACGAAGCCGGACAAATCATGTATGAATGTCAGCAGTTGGAACCGATTCTTGCTCCTACCTATGGCTGCATCGTATATCAGGAACAGGTTATGCAGATCGTAAGGGATCTTGCGGGCTACAGCTATGGCCGCAGCGATTTAGTTCGCCGTGCCATGTCTAAGAAGAAAGAATCCGTTATGATTAAGGAGCGGCAGACCTTTGTATACGGAAATGCCGAGGAAGGTGTTCCCGGTTGTGTGAAAAACGGTATTCCTGAGAAGGTTGCAAATCATATCTTTGATGAAATGATGGATTTTGCAAAATATGCCTTTAATAAATCACATGCCGCAGCTTATGCGGTAATATCCTATGAGACAGCTTATTTAAAATGCTATTATCCGGTGGAATTTATGGCCGCGCTCATGACCTCTGTCATAGATAATCCGGGAAAGGTATCGGAATATATATATACCTGCAGGCAAATGGGCATCGAAATATTACCCCCCGATATTAATGAAGGAGAAACGGTATTTACGGTTGCCGGTAATGCGATCCGTTATGCCCTGTCTGCTATCAAAGGCATCGGAAGGCCGGTAATAGATGCGATTGTTGCAGAACGTGAGGAACATGGTGCATATCTTAATTTAGTGGACTTTGGAACACGTTTATCCGGTAAAGAGGTGAACAAGCGAACAATTGAAAGCTTTATTAAAGCAGGAGTTTTCAGTAACCTTCATCAAAATCGCAGGCAGCTTATGTTAAGCTATGTTCAGATACTGGATCAGATTGCAGCAGAGAAGAAAAAAACTCTGACCGGACAGATGACTCTGTTTGATTTTGCCGGGGAGGAAGATAAGCAGGGTTATGAAATCTCTATGCCGGAGGTAAGCGAATATAGTGAAGACCAATTATTAGCCTTTGAAAAAGAAGTTCTCGGTATCTATGTGAGCGGACATCCTTTGGAGGCATATGAGGGAAGAATTAAGAAAAATGTAACCGCATATTCCAATGATTTTGTGATTGACGAAGAGACCGATAAACCAAAGGTTTCCGACCAAGAGACGCATATTCTTGGCGGAATGATTACCGCAAAAACGATAAAGACGACCAGAAACAATAGTATGATGGCTTTTTTGATTTTGGAAGACTTATTCGGTGTTGTTGAAATTATCGTATTTCCCAAGGACTTTGAGAAATTTAAGACTTATCTTGAAATAGACCAGAAGGTGTTCATCCGTGGTAAGGTTACAGTGGAAGAAGAAAAAGCAGCTAAGTTAATCTGTCAGGAGGTAATTCATTTTGATAGTATACCACAGGAGCTTTGGATCAAATATCCTAATTTGAAAGAATTTCAAATGAATGAGCAGACATTATACTCGATTTTAAATGGCTATGATGGCAATGATACGGTTATAATTTACTGTGAAGAAGAGAAATGTATGAAAAAATTACCGAAAAGCAGATGTGTAAAAGCCGATAAAGAGCTGCTGCAGAAGCTAAAATCAGTATATTTTGACGAAAATATACGAATTACGGAAAAGAGTATTGAAAATATAAAGAAAATAGATTAGAATACACTAGACTCTAGATGAAAGATTAAGTGGAGGTTATTAGAATGGGAAGTCAAGTTAAAACTTTAGGCGTTTTAACAAGCGGCGGAGATGCGCCGGGAATGAATGCTGCGATCAGAGCAGTTGTCAGAACAGCATTAGGTGCTGGAATAAATGTAAAAGGTATCAGAAGAGGATATTTAGGCTTAATGGAGGAAGACATTATTGATATGGATTCCAGAAGCGTATCCGATATTATACAAAGAGGCGGAACCGTTCTTTATACAGCACGTTTGCCTGAATTCTCCAAATCCGAAGTACAGGACCAAGGTGCTGAAATATGCAGAAAACATGGTATTGACGGTTTGGTAGTTATTGGTGGTGACGGATCCTTTAAAGGAGCCGCAGCCTTAGCAAAAAGAGGAATCAATACAGTCGGTCTTCCCGGTACGATTGATTTAGATATTGCCTGTACCGATTATACCATCGGCTTTGATACGGCTGTTAACACAGCAATGCAGACCATTGATAAGGTAAGAGATACTTCAACTTCCCATGAAAGATGCAGTATCATCGAAGTAATGGGCAGAAACGCAGGCTTTATCGCATTGTGGTCCGGTATTGCGAATGGTGCAGAGGAAATATTGATCGTTGAGCGTTATGATTATGACGAACAGCGCATCATTAACAGTATTATCGAAAAAAGACAAAAAGGCAAAAAGCATTATATTATCATCAATGCAGAAGGTGTCGGCGATTCAAACGGTATGGCGAAGAGAATCCAGGCGGCTACCGGTATGGAGACCAGAGCTACCATTATAGGTCATGCTCAGCGTGGCGGCAGTCCCACAGCAATTGACAGAGTTTATGCCTCCGCTATGGGTTGCTATGCAGTAGACTTATTGCACAACGGAGCATCCAACCGAATTGTAGCATATAAAGAAGGCAAAATTGTGGATTTTGATATTCAGGAAGCCTTAGCTATGACAAAAGATATTGACCAATTTTTATATGATGCTTCCGTACGACTTTCCATAAGATAATTCGAAAGCTTCTTTCATTCGCATCTTATAGTTTCATTACAACTTCTTACGTACAATAAACTATGTAGCATAACAGGCCGGGTATTGATTGGGGTCCAATCGGTACCCAGCCTCTTACTATCTCTTAACCGATCAAAAACTTAGTCAATGTTATTAAATCAATTGGAGTTTAATTTACCATGAATTTATGGGGACTCCTTTTCAATGGGGGTTATGGAATGAGTAAAAAAACACAAAAATTTATATCCTATTATAAGCCATATCGGAAGCTTTTTTTTGCTGATATGTTTTTCGCGATTATCGCCGCAGCAATTTCCTTGGTTTACCCGATGATTGTCCGCTATATTACCAATGATGTACTTTCTGTTACTGAAATATCAAAAGCAATTCCGGTAATACTTCAGCTCATGTTTTTGATGCTTGGTCTAGCCATTTTAGAATATATCAGTAATTATTTTATATCCTATAAAGGGCATATCATGGGAGCAAAGATGGAATATGATATGCGAAATGAAATTTTTGGACATTTTCAAAAGCTATCCTTTAATTTCTTTGATAACCAGAAGACCGGCCAGCTGATGTCAAGAATAACGAATGACTTATTCGATATCACCGAATTGTGCCATCATGGACCTGAAGATATCGTAATATCGATTATAAAGCTTGTAGGTGCATTTATTATACTGGTCCGTATCAATCTACCCTTAACACTCATCATATTTGCTTTCCTGCCATTTATGGTACTCTTTGCAAACTTCATGAGAAAAAGGATGAGCAGGGCATTTAAAAAGAACAGGGAAAGAATAGCTGAAATCAATGCCCAGATTGAGGATAATCTTTCCGGAATCCGTGTGGTAAAATCATTTGCCAATGAAGCCGTAGAAATCGAAAAGTTTCATGAAGGCAATGGCAGATTCGTGGAAAGCAAACGAAATAGTTATTTTAACATGGCGGGCTTTCACTCCGGACTGAGTTTGTTTACCAGTTTAATTAATATCGCGGTCATTACAAGCGGCGGATTTTTAATCGCCAAGGAAATTATTGATGTCAGTGACTTGCTTACCTTTTTATTATACATAAATAATCTCTTTGATCCGGTCAAAAAGCTGATTAACTTTACGGAGCAATTTCAAAATGGTATGACCGGCTTTGACCGGTTTTATGAAATACTACAAATCGATCCGGACATTACGGATAAGCCTGGAGCGGTTGAATTGAAGGCTGTAAGGGGAGAAATTGCATTTCAGGGCGTTGCCTTTAAATATAATGATACCAGCAATGATGTCTTCCGGGATATTAATCTATTGGTGGAAGCCGGTGATTATATGGCGCTGGTAGGTTCCTCCGGTGTCGGTAAAACCACTATGTGTAGTTTGATCCCACGTTTTTATGAGGTTTCGGCGGGAAGCATCACGGTGGACGGAATTGATATCAAAGATATTAGGTTGAAATCCTTACGGGATAATATCGGTATCGTTCAGCAGGATGTTTATCTTTTTGCAGGGACTGTTATGGATAATATCCGCTACGGAAGAACGACTGCTACCGAGGACGAAATCATACAAGCTGCCAAAGAAGCAAATGCCCATGATTTTATTATGGGTCTGCCGAACGGTTATCACACCTATATAGGACAGAGAGGGATAAAACTGTCCGGAGGACAGAAGCAGCGGTTAAGTATTGCCAGAGTATTTCTTAAAAATCCACCTATTTTAATCTTTGATGAAGCTACTTCCGCACTGGATAATGAGAGTGAGAAGGTAGTGCAGGAATCCTTAGAAAAGCTTGCTAAAAACCGAACCACCTTCGTAATTGCACACCGGCTTTCTACGATTAAAAATGCGAAAAAGATACTGGTTTTAACAGAGGAAGGCATTAAGGAAACCGGAACCCATGAGCAATTGTTAAGCACAAACGGTATCTATGCTGGTTTGTACCGTATGACTTATGAGAGAAAGAGCCATGATGAATAAGCAAAATGGATGGTCGAATCTTAATAAGTGTGTTAGAATATTCGTGGTTGAAAATGGAAATTAATGTAGAAATAATTAATATCCATGGAGTGAATACTGTTAAGCGGTAAGTAATTAGCAAAAATTACTTATCATTTAACAGTTTTTTTTTTGGAACCATAAGAATAATAGCAGCGTCTAATTGGTAAGAAAGGATGATTGGTTCCTTCTGCATCCATTTTATTATTTACATTGTCCAAGAAATAAGTGTATACTATAATATACAAAATTTTGGACGAATGGAAAAAGACGAAAAATGGGTAAAGTATAGGGGGTAACAGGATGCAGAAAGAAACTGGGCATGACCTCTTTGGAAAATTGCCTGCTTATGATATAGAAACCTTAATGAGACAATACGGTAACGACGTTTTGCGTACCGCATATATGTATGTTAAGGATATGCATACGGCAGAAGATATTTTCCAAGATGTGTTTATCAAGGTGAATCAAAAACTTTCCACCTTTGAAGGAAATTCAAGCATTAAAACCTGGATTATTCGTATAACGATTAATACCTGCAAGGACTACTTAAAAAGTGCTTGGAACAGACGGGTCGTTCCGATGACGGAATACCAGGAGGATTCTATTATCAGTGAATCCGATTATGATGATGTAGAAAAGCAGGATACGAAGGAACTAATCAAAAAGACAGTTCTTTCCCTGCCGGCGAAGTATAAGGATGTTGTACTCTGTGTCTATTTTCAGGATATGACAATTACGGAAGCAGCGGCCGTTTTAAACATTGCCGAGGGGACTGCGAAAAGCCGGCTGTCAAGGGCAAGAGAAAAGCTGAAGAAGATATTAGAAGGGAGGATTTCAGATGAGTATAAAGGATAACAATAATGGTAAAAAGAATAACGATGATCTGAATATCAAATCACATCTGAACACTTCTCTGGATTTCAATGGGATCAGTGTATCGGAGGATTTAATTAATAGAACACTGGAGGCTATCAAAAAGCAACCAGCTGATATAAACAATATAACAGCAGAGGATATAGATTCAAAAAAGGTTAAGAAAAAAGTAATCTCTTGGAACCGTTACGTAAGAGGAATAGCGGGTGTTGCGGCCGCCTGTCTGGTCGTTTTAGCCGGTTATCAGGTTATGAAAAGCTTTTCCGGTATTAATAAGATGGATATGGATAATAGTTTGGTATCACCGGACTACGACAAGGGTGATGCGTCCGGCACTCAGGAATCGGAAGCCAATGATGATAATTATACAGCCCTGGCAGAGAACAATACGGATGACGGAACAGTCTCCGATACGCAGCCTGAGGTAGCTGATTCGGCCGCCGATATAGCAGAATATACGATAACCGGTAAAAGTGCGGAGTTCTCATCCCTGTATGATGAGAAGGAGGAATCCGAGGCACCGGCAGCTAGTTCACTTGTTCCGGAAGAGGGAGCCGGAACGGACCGGAATTATGAGAGTGTTGTTATGGATGAAAATGGAAATCAACTGCTAACCTTTTTGGAAATTTGTATTCTTACGCCCGAGCAGTTAGAATCAATATCGATCATCAATAAGTCAGAAGTAAAAGAAATAGCAATAACTGATCAGAAAAAAATAGAAGGTTTTTATACGATGATGGAAAAGCATACCTATACCTATGCAACAGATGGTGCGGTTAATCCAAACTATACCGTGGACTTCATAAGCCCGGAACAAGGAGAAGCATCCTATACCATTTCCGTTGGTGAAACTGTGACGGTTAGATTTGCCGGGGCAGAGGAAGTGAAGGAAACAATCTATCATCCCACAGATTATAAAATGCTGCAGGCAGATTTGGACCAATTTTTTATAGAGAATAGCAGATAAGCATGTATCTATTCGGCGTCCAGATATAACGGAATATTAATCCCATATAAATGACATAATAACAATATGAAAAGGGTTCCTATGAAATCACAAAACCAAGATTTCATAAGAACCTTTTAATTACCGGAAACAGGAACACTTCGTTTACATAACCGAATGGATTAAACCATAAGGTTAATTAAGCTTCCTCATCAGAGCCTTCCGATGCTACTGTAAAGGGATCTTCATCTGCAGACTCATCCGGGGTTATATTAATTGACACGTATTCTCTGCCTTCCTTATCGTCATCCTCCGTGTCAAAATCTTCAAAGTCATCTTCAAAATCGTCAAAATCATCGGAAGAATCCTTCTTTATATAGTTCTTATAAAGATAATAGGCCCCAGCTGCAACAGTTGCTACTGAGAGGGTACCAAATATAAATTTACCAAGCTTTTTCATATGCTAAGTCGTCCTTTCTATTATGATAAATATAATTATATACTATTATATAATTATAATTCGATATTGACAAAAAATAAAGTAAAAATTATATAAATAAGTAAATATTGGTAGTTTTCAACCATATAAGGCAACATAGTTAAAATAACTTTACTTTTCAAGGTAAATATTTTATGATGAAATAAGTTAAAAGGATTTTAAGTGGATGAGGGAAAGGCAGGGAGTGCTTTGAATATTGCTTTATTTACGGAAACCTATTATCCGGAGATTAATGGGGTTGCTACTTCCGTTTATACGTTAAAAAATGAGCTGGAAAACAGACGCCATAATGTATATGTTTTTACTACCACAACACCGGGAGCACCGGAATATGAGCATAATGTTTTTCGCGTACCAAGTATTCCGTTTATCTTTATTACGGAACGGAGAGTGGGTCTTTTCTATCAGCCGAAATTAGCCCAGGTGATTAAAAAATTAAATTTGGATATAATACACACCCATACGGAATTTTCACTGGGTATATTCGGACGAATCATGGCAAGAGAGCTGAAGCTTCCCATTGTTCATACCTACCATACAATCTATGAGGATTACACACATTATCTTACCCATGTGAAGGCACTGGATCGCAGAGCGAAGGCATTTGCCAGGACATATTCCAAGGTTGCCTGCAATACGGCGGAACAGGTAATCGTTCCGACGGAAAAGACAAAAGAACTTCTTATGAGGTATAGCGTGCATAAGGATATTTCGGTTGTGCCTACCGGAATCAATCTCCGCAAGTTTGATCCAAAGCAGTATTCCGCGGAGGAAGTGAATGCGTTAAAGAAAAAGTATGGAATACATCCGGAGGACAAAGTGCTTTTATATATCGGACGTGTATCTCCCGAAAAAAATTTGGAGGAGATCGTCAATGCTATGCCGGAATATATGAAGGTTCACGCAAATGTGAAGTTTGTTGTTGTGGGAAGTGGTCCTGCACTCGAGAAGTTGGAGACACTAACCAAAGTGCTTCATATCGCTGACCGGTTTATATTTACGGGTGCTCAGCCCTGGGATAAAATCGGGTTGTTTTATCGTCTGGGTGATGTCTTTGTCAGTGCATCCAGAAGTGAAACACAGGGTCTGACTTATATTGAAGCTCTGGCTTCCGGATTACCGGTTGTGGCTAGAGAGGACCAGTGCCTGGTTGATATTTTGCAGCAGGGTCATAATGGTTATACCTTTACGGATAAAGAAGGGCTTTATCATGGACTTGACCAGGTACTGTTTTTAAATAACGATACCGATTATTGCGGGAATGCCATTCAGATGGTCGGAAGATATTCCACACAGGAATTTGCATATCAAGTTGAGCACGTTTACCGGCAGGTAATGTCACGCGACCGCGTTTTTGTAAAAAGACCTGCTTATGAAACGAAGAAAATATATTGAATTTTGTTAATTTATAAATAAAGTGCCGGAGGTATCTGCTTACATAGAGATATTTCCGGCACTTGTAATATAATGAAATACATAAAACGGAAATTGTAGGGATGTAAGAAAAATTTAAACAAATGGACAAGATTTTGACAAAAAGTTATTGCTATGATACTATATATAGTAGAAATATTGGCAATTTCTCCAGGTAGATTGCCGCAAGACTATTCAAAATGCAAACTGATGAAAGTCACTCTATGGGAACAGTTCTTCACAAGCTGTTTTCGGGTAGTGTGATGGGAGAACTTAGGAGGGAAAGGAAATATGAAGATGAGTCAAGGCAAAAAATGTGCTCTTGTACTAGCCTTTGTTATAATGCTTCCGCTATTATGGAATCAGAGCAAGGCAGTGGCAAGTGCGGCGACTCCGACATTTACACAAAGTACGGTTGAAATTGTCGGTAATAATGAAGCCTATCAACTAGAAATTAAGGATATGCTCAAAGGAAGCACTTACAAGTGGTCATCAACGGATTCGAAGGTGGCGACGGTATCTAGTAAAGGGTTGGTTACTGCAGTGAATAAGGGAACAGCAACCATTAAATGTAAAGTGACCTATGCTACAGGAGGCTCAAAGACCCTGTCCTGTAAAATAACAGTTACGATACCTGCTTCTGAAGTTAAAATTAATAATGCTACCGAAGTAAACGGAGCACACGTTCTGCTTTTGGGTGAGAAATTTAATTTTAACAGGGATATTGTACCTTCTAATTCCTCCGACAAGACTTATTGGTCTATCGGCGGAGGTGATGACGCATGTATCCGCATAGAAGATACCGAAAGTGGCATTATAACAGCAACCAAGGTGGGGAAAGTAATTCTTGTTGCAACAGCAGCAAAAACTACAAGCGAAGAAGATATAAGTAACAGCATAGTAAATGATGCCATTATAATCGAGGTGGTAGGACCTTCTGCAAGTGTAGGCTCAGCAGAAATTGTCAGCTCTACTGAATTAAAGGTCATCTTTGATAGTCCAATAGATAAAAATACAGTAATAGATGCAGCAGGTAAACTGTTAAACACTATTGAAATCACTACACGGAAGGATGCCAAAGGGGTTATGGCTAAGGACCTCGGTGCTTTTACTGCAAGCTTGTCCGCTGATATGAAAACAATGGTTATCACCTGCGCGAATTCCTTTGATGGTGACTATGGTATTAATTTTACAAGTAATATTAAAACAATAGGTGGAATTGCAATTGATCAGTATTACAAACAATTGACATTTATTGATACGATTCCGCCGGCAGTAGAGAGCGTTACTTTAGATGATACCGGTATGGTAGAAACCATAAGATTTACAGAACCAATCGACTTTACTAATTTTAAAGTTTCCAATGCTCAGGTACTTCCATCTACACAAAGTGTGGATTTGAGTACAATCAGCATTTTGAATAATAAATTAAATTATATTGTCAGTGAAGATAAACAGTCACTTACGATTAATTTATCTAGAATCGTTAGCGGTGATTTTGGAAAGGCCTTCTCCGTTACAATGTCCGGAATTAAGGATATGAACGGAAACGTACCTGCCAGCTATACCTTAACCGTGATTCTGTCTACCGATAATACTCCTAAGGCTCAGGCAAGACTGATCTCGGTAGTAAGAACCTCTTATTATACTGTTTCAGCTTTCTTTGACCGTCCAATCTCATATGCAGGATGGATCAATATCAATGGCAGTACATTTATGGGTACCCCAGATACGACAAACAACAAGAGAGTAAATTATACAATTTCCGATCTTGAGGCGCTATTTACCGGAAGCAAAGCAATCTCCATCGGCTTCTGGAACAGTTATAACGTACTTCCTCAGGATACCTCAGCTAATTCCATGAGAAATGTCAGTGTCGACTTTACTACCGAAAAGACAAGTCCTGCTCTGTATTCCTATGAGTTTGATGCTGCAACAAGCACATTAACCTTAAATTATAATGAAGAGGTTAACTTAAAAGCAAATACCGGTATTTTCAGCACTATACTGGTAACAGCAACGGATGATATACAGTCAGGAACGAATATTACCTATTCCAAGCTTCTTAGTACGGATAATAAGGTAATTAAGCTTAAGCTAAACAATATGACTTTACTTGGTAATTATACTTTTACCCTGGAACAGGGCTTTGTATCGGATAATTTCAAGAACATGAGTACTACAAGAACCATCACCCTCAGTAATATGAACGGAACAACTGGTGAACTTCCGGGACCGTTTATGATTGTACAATCTTCCACAAACTTAAGCCAGATTTACCTGGAATTTGCGAACAAGCTTGATCTCGCTTCCGCTCAAAAGGTAAGCAACTACAATATTCCAGGTGTGACTATCCTGGCGGCTCAGGTAACAAACAATACAGCAAGCGGTGCTACAGTAATGCTTACAGTAGCGGATGGAGCAATAGACTTGACGCTTGAGCGACCGATTACAATTACCGGAGTAAAGGGTTATAACGGAAGTCATACAGAAATCATACAATTTACTAGAATGGTTGAGTTGAAGGACAATAAGAGACCTTATTTTATGGAGCCGGTGGTATATGATAAAAATACAAGGAATACCATACGCTTGAACTTCAGCGAACAGATTCAGGGAACGATGACCGTACGGGTATCCCTATATAATAACCAGAATGTGCTATATTCCAATGTGGTTACGATATCAGGAAACAGTGCTAATATTATGCTGGATAGTATACCGGCCAATGGTACCTATTTAAAGATTGAGGTGCTTGCGAATAACATTACCGATACCAGCGGCAATCCAACCATGCCTCTTCCAGTAACCTATGTATTTGCGGCTTACTAAAACCAGTCAGATAAAACCTGATCCAATCATAATTTAAAGGCAATTGCGAAACTCAAAATAGCAAAAACTATATTGTTTCGCAAACGCCTATCATAATTTAAGATGAGAGGAAGTGCTCTCAGAACGGTTTCATATCGTTTTGAGAGCACTTACCAAATAGGAGGTTAACGTATGTATCAATTTAAAGATGAATTTAAAACCGGAATTGAACTAATTGATCTGGAGCATCAGAAATTATTTGAAATTGCAGACAAAGCTTATATGACCTTGATGGATGATTTTATACCGGATAAGTTTGACTATATCGTTGAGATTCTAAATGAATTAAAGGAATATGCGGCTACCCACTTTCAACATGAGGAAGAATACATGATGGAAATCCGTTATAAGAAACTATTTTCACAGAAAACTTCTCATAATGATTTTATTGAGAAAATGAACGAATATGATTTAAGCAATGTGGATGAAAATCAAAAGCAGATCATATTAGATGTGCTTGACTTTCTTAATGACTGGCTGGTGCAGCACATTATGGGCAGCGATAAATTAATCGGCATGGAATAAAAATAGAGTAAGTACAGCCGGACAACAATTATGAAAACCAGGCACTACAACCGATTAAAGTAATTACCGGTTGCAGTGCCTGGTTTTTAATTGGCTTAAATCGGTACAATTGATACCTCGCGACGGAATGGCTGTTAGCGTGAATCATCCCGCAAAAGCATATTCACCTATTCAAAGGTTCGGGTGAAGATGTCGCTTTTCTCCAGCAGGCTTTCAATGGTGTCAAAGCCCAATCGGTGCAGTAATTCTATTACATAAGGGTTATCGATCGGTGTCGGATAGGTAGCGGAGGCACCGTATTCCTCAACATTTAGCCGGCCGAGTTCGTGAGGGATGAGAACCTTCGGGCCGCCGACACAGCCACCGACACAGCCCATTCCTTCATAGAAATTCGCATCTGTTTTACCGTTCACCAAATCATTAATCATTGCGCGGCAGGCCGGCACTCCATCCGCCTGCTGTGTACGGATTGAGATTTTGCGGTTTGGATTAATCTGTTTTAAGGTAATTTCCACGGCCTCACTAACGCCTCCGGTATGAGCATAAATCCTTCCGGCACGGGAAGAGTGATCTTTTTCGCTTTCCTCCATGGCAGCAGGATCAATTTTCATGACTTCTAAAATGTCTTTAATTTCTTGGAAGGTTAATACAAAGTCAACGGCACCTGCAATATCCTTTTCTTTCGCTTCCGCTTTCTTTGCAAGACAGGGCCCGATAAAGATGGTCAAAGCATCCGGGTGGAGCACCTTAACAGCACGGCCGCTGGCTATCATTGGAGAAACTGCCGGTGGGATATGCGGCATAAGTTCATGATATATTTTTCGGATCATGGATATCCAGACAGGGCAACAGCAGCTGGTCAGCTGATAGTCCGTCTCTGTTTTGATATTAGTATCAAATTCGAGGGCTTCCTTCAGTGTAAGTATATCTGCAAATAAGGCAACCTCGATCATACCGTCAAAACCGATCTGTTTTAAAGCGTTTCTAAGCTTCCCTGGGGTAACATCACTGCTGAATTGTCCTAAAAAGGCCGGAGCGACAAGGGCATAAACGGGTCCTTTATGAGAGCGGACGGCTTGAAGGGCAGGGATAACATCCTTGCCGGCCTTTAAATTACGAGCACGGCACTCCTGGATACAAATAGAGCAGCCGACACATAGATTTTCATCAATGATGATTTCGCCGGATTCACCGGGATGAATTGCATGGAAGGGGCATACCTTCACGCAGTTTGGATCACTATCATCACATCCGCATTCTCCTACATGTAAAACAGGAGGATGCTTTTCGGGATGAAGAAGACAGTCCAGCTGATGGGTATCATACAATTCCATCTTATTTAAAAAACTATCGTCCTTTTCCATCAGGGTACGGACTAATACTTCCCAGTATAACTCTTCAAATGTTTTCATCGTTGTTTACCAGAAATCCTTTCTGTTTCTTGATTTAGTAAAACTCAATTTAATACAGGAATGCATTTTTAAGCATAGCTCAGTCAGTAATATGGTAAATTAATGTAACTGAGAATAGCTATATTATAAACGTTAGCAGATATCTCGTAAATATGCCGAGCTATTTTATTGAATTATTTTCGTTGTTATACATCCTTCTTTGATTTAGTAACTCATATTAGAAAAATCTTAAAGGTTCATTTTATAATAAAATATAAACCTTGGAAATATGGGGTGACATCGTTATTGGTATTATTCAACTTTTAAATTCCTTTTATTCCAATCTTTGCTTTACTAGGATTTGGATTTGATTTATAATTATGTTTACATGGGTTTAGCAAAGCTAAATGTGTATATTTTCGTATTCCGGGGAAAATCTAATTAGAAAATATAGGATATGGAGAAATGATTTGAAAAAGCAAAGTAAAAATGGATATACAAAAGTCGGATGGCTTTTCTTTTATTTATATATCATTCTTTTGTTTTATTTTTTGTTTTTCAGTGAACGTTATGGAAGGGATTCTATTTCTGAAAATTACCGTTATAATCTTGAATTTTTAAAGGAAATCAAGCGTTTTATCAAATATCGTGAAAGAATTGGTTTTGAGAGCTTTGTTGTTAATATTATGGGAAATATACTTGCTTTTGCGCCTTTTGGTTTTATGTTACCGTTGTTAAACAATAAGTTGCGTAGTTTTTTTAAGATTGCTTTTTTGAGCATTTTTTTTAGCCTGATGGTGGAATGCCTGCAGTTAGCCTTTCGAGTAGGTATTTTTGATGTGGACGATATTTTTTTAAACAGTATAGGAGGAATTATCGGTTATCTGTTCTTTGCCATCGGCAACGGCGTGATTTGTATATTCCGTAAGAGAAAACAGAAAAGGAGGGGAACATGAAGCTATTGAAAAGAAACAAGGATATGATTCACTTTTCCGGGAGAAGGCATACGAAGCTTGGAATATGTTCCGCACTCATTGGAATCATAGTAGTTTTAACCTTTCTTACCATCAGTGTAATATCCGGGACATTACATGGGAATGGAGGATTTCTTCTGGGCGTCATAGGAATATGTCTGTTTCCCCTGGCAGTGTTCGGTTTTGTCCTTTCCTATAAAGCTTTTAAGCAAAAGGATATTTTTTACCGGTTCCCAATGGTAGGTGCCTTACTCAATGGATGTATGACGGTATTTTTACTTATCATCTATATTTTGGGATTTGGAGGATGACATGGAGCGACTGGATCAACAAATGAATTTTATTTTAGAAGTAGATAAGTTAAAAAGTATTATCAGACAGAATTATCTGATGGACGGTAGCCGCAGGGAGAACGATGCAGACCATTCCTGGCATTTGGCACTTATGTGTGCAATTCTAAGTGAGCATGCCAATGAGAAAATTAATGTGGTGAAAACAATTACGATGGTTTTAATACATGATTTGGTTGAAATTGATGCAGGAGATACCTATGCCTATGACGAGCTTGCCAATGTTTCGAAAAGAGATCGGGAGCGTAAGGCTGCGGACCGTATTTTTCATCTTCTGCCGGAGGATCAGGCAGCAGAGATCCGTTCTCTTTGGGATGAATTTGAGGAGGGTAGTACACCCGAAGCAAAATTTGCCAATACGTTGGACAAGATGCTGCCATTGCTGCTGAATGCCGGAAGTGATGGGAAATCATGGAAGGAGCATGGAGTTACCCTCTCCCAGGTATTGAAAAGAAATGAGAAAACCCATGAGGGTTCGGAAGCATTATGGGAATACGAACTGGGTATTATTAATAAGCATGTAGCAAATGGAAATCTGATCAATCAATAGTGAAATATATGTTAATAGAAAGCTGGTACATAACCAAAGGTTCTGTTACCATTTGAATGCGTGATATCTTAGGGAAACCAGGATGCGCAGATGGAGGTTAGCATGAAATACAATGAATTGTTCAAGGAAGAAAATGAGGCCATCCGGGAACGATATGAGCTTGCGATGGAGCGCATCGTATTAATGGAGAAGGAAACTACAGTTAAGGGCTCCTTTCTGGATTATTTTCGCAGAATGTCAGCCTTTGTTCTTCTCGTGAAGAATGTGGTAGAAATGGTGGAGAAGGAGGAGCTTAATAAACTTTCCTTACACGAATTAAAAGCACTTAACCGTACCCTTTATGAGGATATTGAGGGTGATAACTACTTCGTCAGCTATGCAAATCCTGCTTTTGCCTGTGACAGGCTGGGAAGCAAGTATGGCAGGCTGTTGGCTTTCTTGTATACGGAGTTACGCAGTATTATTATCTATGCTTATGAGAGCCGTTATGAGGAGCTTACCATTTATCTGGAACTGCTGATTGAAATCTATAATTACCTGGAAGAAGAGGATGAGTATACCTACAAGGATATCAAAAGAGCCATTTATGATTTTATGAATGATTATTGTGACAAACTCCTGCTCGTTCGTACCAGAGAGCTGATTGATACAGAACTATCCTTTGCAAAGGATATCATTATGGAGTCGGATTTAAACGATGTAAGGTATCTTTACCGTTTTGGGGATTATATTTCTGAAAATGAATTAAGGACAGCGGAATATATCAATTCCCTTCCGGAGGAAAGTGTAAAAGCAATGGCGGATACTTATACAGAGGGGTATCGCATCGGCTTTATTGCCAATAATCTTGATTTAAGTAAAAAGAAATATGTTAATATAAGATACCAGTTGGGTTTTGAACGTATGGTTCGTTATGCAATCCTCAATTTTGAGGCGATGGGCTTAGAGCCCACCATTTACCGGGCGGCTTATAATGCGATAAATAAAATGCAGCATTTAAAGGTTGGTTATCATGCTACCAGCCCAAATAAGCAGTATGAATATGATCACCGCTTTGATATTGGATTGTTCTGGGATAAGAAATTTAAAGAAAGAAAGCTTACTTGCCTAAAGGCCTCCTTCGAGCAATATAAGGAGAAGGCGGAGCTATATGCAGGCCCGGCTTTAATTGAAGTATTCGGGGAAGAGCTTTTTGCTCCGGAGGATACCAAGGAAGCGGTACGCCTGGATAAGCGTCAGCAGAAATTATACGTGGATTATTACCGTGAGGATAACTTCATAAAGCAACAATATTTAAAAACCGGAGAGACCTCCTTTACAATCATTTCCTATCCGATTCCTGAAATCGGAAAGGATTTCGAGGCAATCTTTAGGGAAACAGTTACGGTAAATACACTGGACAGCGGTCTTTACCGTGAAATCCAACAAGCCATCATTGATGCGCTGGATCAGGGCGATTATGTAAGAATTAAAGGAACCGGAAAAAATCATACCGATATTAAGGTGAATTTGCATACCTTAACAGACAGGGAAAAGGAAACTTTATTCGAAAACTGTCTGGCGGATGTTAATATACCGGTTGGTGAAGTATTTACATCACCGGTATTAAAGGGTACCAACGGTGTACTGCATGTTCCGAGAATTTATTTAAAGGATCTGGAATATCGTGATCTGGAACTTATCTTTGAAGATGGTATGGTTACGAAATATTCCTGCAGTAACTTTACAGAGACGGAAAAGAGCCGTAGCTATATTAAAGAAAATCTGTTATTTAATCATGATTCACTGCCACTTGGCGAATTTGCCATCGGCACGAACACAACCGCATATATGATGGGTAGGAAATATGATATTGCCTCAAGACTTCCGGTTTTAATAGCGGAAAAGACCGGTCCTCATTTTGCGATCGGTGACACCTGCTATAAGATGAGTGAGGATGTGAAAACTTATAACCCGGACGGCAAGGAAATTGTAGCCAGGGACAACGAGGTTTCTATCTTAAGAAAATCCCAACCGGAAAAGGCATATTATAATTGTCATACCGATATTACCTTGCCATATGATGAAATTGAGGAAATAACCGTATATACCATAGACGGAAATGAAATTCCGATTATAAAGAATACAAGATTTGTGCTTGAGGGAGCAACATTGTTAAATGAGGCTTTTGATCAGAATTAAGAAATAATTTAAAGGGATTAAGGACTGAGTATACAATTATGCCGCCAGGAAGCGGCATCAAGGGAGGGGCTTATGCTAAAAATAAGTAATTTATCAAAAAGCTACAAGGGCGGTAAGAAAGCGGTGGATAACCTGAGTCTGGAGGTGAACTCCGGTGAAATATTTGGATTTATCGGTCATAACGGAGCCGGAAAGACAACCACGATACGCTCCATAGCAGGCGTACTTGATTTTGATGAAGGGGACATTACAATTGATGGAATATCAATCAAGAAAGATCCGGTTTCCTGCAAGAAGATTACGGCATATATTCCGGACAATCCGGATTTGTATGAACATTTATCAGGGATAGGATATTTAAATTTTATTGGTGATATTTATGAAGTGAATAAATTTGACCGGGAAACATTAATTGAAAAATATGCAGATGCATTTGAACTGACGTCAAATTTGGGGGACAGTATATCCTCTTATTCCCATGGTATGAAGCAAAAGCTTGCGGTTATTGCAGCGCTCATCCACAGACCCAAGCTTCTTATTTTGGATGAACCCTTTGTTGGACTCGATCCAAAAGCTGCTCATATTTTAAAGGCCACTATGGCTGAATTATGTAAGGGTGGAAGTGCAATCTTTTTCTCGACCCATGTTCTTGAAGTGGCTGAAAAACTTTGCAATAAGATTGCCATCATTAAGAATGGAAAATTAGTTGCCTGCGGACCTACCCATGAGGTAAAAGGAAACAACAGCCTTGAGGATGTTTTTATGGAGTTGCTGAATGAGCAATAAATAAAAAATCAGAAAGGGTGTGGGCAAAATGAAAAAAATATTGAGTTTAGTTAAGGTGCAAATAGGAACGCAGCTGGTTGAAATACTGTCCATTGGTAACAACCGGAAGAGAAAACCGAAAGCTTTATTGGGAGGTTTGGTATTTTTCGTACTCGTGCTTGGCGGAGTATCCTTTTTTTACAGTTATATGGTCGGAAAAGGCCTAATGATGTTTAACAGCATTGATGTCCTTCCGGCGCTTTTGATGGCGGTTACCAGTATTATCGTGTTGTTTACTACAACCTTTAAGATAAAGGGAACGGTTTTTGGTTTTAAGGATTATGATTTGGTTATGTCTTTACCGGTAAGGACGATGAGCGTGGTAGCCAGTCGATTACTTTTGTTATATTTATTAAATATGATATTTGTGTGCATAGTAATGATTCCTGCAATGGGTGTCTATGCGATTCTGGCAAAGCCCGAAGCAAGTTTTTACATCATTGGTATCTTCACACTGTTATTTTTACCGCTTATTCCGATTGTGGTCGCATCCGTTCTAGGAACCATTATTGCCTATGCAGCATCGAGATTTCGATACAGTAATTTGATCAGTATTGTATTCTCCTTAGGTTTGATGGTTGCTATCATGGGTATGTCCTTCACTATGGGCGATACGGGACAGGAGCTGGTGGACATAAGTAAGGCATTAACTGACAGGGTGAATAATATCTATCCTCCGGCAGAAATGTACAGTAGAGCAATCACAGAATATGATATCACTGCTTTTGCATCCTTCATTGGAATATCCGCGTTATGTTTTATTCTTTATTCTCTTCTGGTTGCAAAGATCTTTAAGAAAATGAATACAATCATCATGACCGGTAAGTCCAGGTCGAAATATAAACTAGGAGAGCTAAGGCAATCCTCACCTTTAAAAGCCTTGTATTTTAAAGAAATCAAGAGATATTTTTCTTCACCTCTGTATGTACTTAATACAGGCTTTGGTATCGTGATGCTTACAATAGGAGCCATTGTTCTCTGCTTTGTTGATATAGAGAAGTTAATGGGTCAGGTTGATGGAGCAGGTCTTCTAAAAATGGGAGTTCCTGTTTTTATTACCTTCTGTCTGGTAACCTGCTACACTACCGCGGCTTCCATCTCTCTGGAGGGAAAGAGCCTCTGGATTATCAAATCACTTCCGGTAACAGCGAAATCCATATTTTTTGCTAAGATAGCTGTCAATTTGACGGTGACAGCCCCGGCTCTTGCAGATGTTATCTTGATGGGGTTTGTATTGGAGTTAGGAGTATTTCTTACTCTTTTGACGGTATTAATAACAATTTTAGTATCCATATTTATATCACTATTTGGTCTTGTGATTAACTTGAAGTTTCCGAATTTTACCTGGATGACAGAAACCGTAGTGATTAAGCAGAGTGCTGCTGCAATGATTGCTGTGTTCACCGGAATGGGCATTTCCGCTCTGCTTATTGCACTAATGGTTGTTGTTCCGTCTGCTAATCTAGCTTATTTAATCTATATCGGATTTATGGCAGCGGTAAATGTTGTTTTGTATCGCATTCTGATTCACTGGGGAGCGAAACAGTTTCATAGATTATAGTCAGGTATACGGGAGTAATCAGTTTCAAATAATGTACACTTATATATCACTGGCTTGTTATTAGAGGTTCTAATAAATTACATAAGAAATTATCGGACGAAAATTAAGGACAAACAGGTCCGGATATGCTAAAATGTGAGCATAAATGTCAGAAATGATGACTGGATAACTTTGCAGCAACGATGGCTGTCATATCCTTATTGGGAGGAATTTCGAATGGATTATAAAAAAGCTGGAGTAGATATTGAGGCAGGATATAAAGCAGTGGATTTAATGAAAGAACATATCAGTGGTACCATGCGTAAGGAAGTGTTGTCCGATATTGGCGGTTTTTCTGGCGCCTTTTCTTTGGGAAGCTTTAAGAATATGGAGCAACCCACACTGGTTTCCGGAACCGACGGCGTCGGAACAAAGCTAAAAATTGCATTTTTAATGGATAAGCATGATACCATAGGTATCGATTGTGTTGCCATGTGTGTAAATGACATTGCATGTGCGGGAGCGGAACCTTTATTTTTCCTTGATTATATCGCCTGCGGAAAAAATGAGCCTGAGAAAATTGCATCCATAGTAAAGGGTGTGGCAGAAGGCTGTAAACAGGCAGGTGCCGCACTGATCGGTGGTGAGACTGCGGAAATGCCTGGTTTTTATCCGATTGATGAATACGATCTGGCAGGTTTTGCGGTTGGTATTATTGATCAAAAGCATTTGGTTACCGGTGCAAATTTAAAGCAGGGTGATGTTCTTATCGGAATCGCCTCCTCCGGTATCCACAGCAATGGTTATTCTTTGGTTCGTAAGGTATTCCGTATGCAGAGAGAAACCCTGGATACCTATTATGAATCCTTAGGTAAGTCGCTGGGAGAAACCTTGATTACCCCTACTAAGATTTATGTGAATGCATTGAAAGGCTTAAAGAACGGTAATGTTACGGTGAAAGCCTGCAGCCATATTACCGGTGGTGGCTTTTATGAGAATATTCCCAGAATGCTTCCGGAGGGTATTCACGCTTTTGTTAATAAAAACAGTTATCCGATTCCTCCTATTTTTGGTATGTTATCAAAAGACGGAGATATTGAGGAACAGATTATGTATAATACGTACAACATGGGAATTGGTATGTTAATTGCAGTAGATAAAAAGGATGCTGATACAGCGGTTGCTTTAATCGAAGCAGCAGGTGAAAAGGCTTACATCGTCGGTGAAGTAAAAAGCGGTTCGAAGGGAGTCACTTTATGCTAAAACTGGCTGTCCTTGTATCGGGTGGAGGAACCAATCTGCAAGCCCTGTTGGATCAGATGGAACAAAATAAACTCCCCTCGGTCAAGATAGAGGTTGTGATCAGCAATAATAAGAATGCTTATGCTTTGGAGCGGGCCAGAAAATATCAGGTTGATGCAGCAGCTATTTCAAAGAAAGACTATGCAACGATAGAAGAATTTAATGTAGCCCTTTTAAAACTGATTGATCGTTATCACGTTGATTTAATTGTACTGGCCGGATGTTTAATGATTATTCCGGAATGTGTTATTAAAAATTACCGGAATCGGATTATTAATATACATCCGTCCTTAATCCCATCCTTTTGTGGTATGGGCTATTATGGGCTGAAGGTCCATGAAGCAGTACTGGAACGAGGGGTCAAGGTTACAGGAGCTACAGTACATTTTGTTGATGAAGGCACCGATACCGGTCCTATCATCCTGCAAAAGCCGGTTATGGTTCATGAGGATGATACTGCAGAAATTCTGCAAAGACGGGTTATGGAGGAAGCGGAATGGCTTCTTCTTCCGGAAGCGGTTCGACTGATTGCGGAGGATCAGCTTATCATTGATCATAATAGGGTACGAATTAAAAAATAGAGACAGAATCAAGAAACAGATGGCTTATGTGGATTAAGCTTTCTGTTTTTTGTCTAATTCATGACAGCAATTTCTCACAAAGGGTGAAAATTGTTGTATCTGACAAGTAAATGGAGGGTAAAAAGATGAAGGTTTTAATAATCGGAGGCGGCGGAAGAGAACATGCAATTGCAAGAAAGGTTGCCTTAAGTCCAAAGCTTAGTAGGCTCTATTGTGCTCCGGGAAATGCGGGAATAGCAGAGTGTGCTCAATGTGTTGCTATCCCGGTAAACGAGCATGAAAAACTTGCTGATTTTGCTGTTAAAGAAGGGATTGATTTAACAATTGTTGGTCCGGACGACCCACTGGTTGCAGGAGTAGTTGATGTGTTTGAAGAAAAGGGGTTACGCGTATTCGGACCTAGAAAAAATGCTGCGATCATCGAAGGTTCTAAAGCGTTTTCCAAGGAATTGATGAAAAAATATCAGATACCGACAGCGACTTATGAAACCTTTGAGAATTCGAAGGAGGCAATTGAGTATCTAAAGAACAGTAACTATCCGATTGTATTAAAAGCGGATGGACTTGCTCTGGGAAAAGGCGTATTGATATGCACTCATTTTGATGAAGCGGCAGATGGTGTGAAAGCAATTATGGAGGATAAACAGTTTGGTGCTGCCGGAGACAGGCTGGTCGTAGAAGAATTTATGACAGGCAGGGAAGTATCCGTATTGGCCTTTTGTGATGGAAGTCATATAGTTACCATGACAAGTGCGCAGGACCACAAACGGGCTAAAGACGGCGACGAGGGTCTAAATACCGGCGGTATGGGAACTTTTTCACCAAGTCCGTTTTATACCGGGGAAGTGGATGAATTCTGCCGGAAATATATCTATCAGCAGACTTTAGATGCAATGAAAGCGGAGGGAAGAGAATTTAAAGGTATTTTATTTGTGGGACTCATGTTAACAAAGGAGGGTCCGAAGGTGTTGGAATACAATGCCAGATTTGGTGATCCTGAGGCTCAGGTCGTGCTTCCGCGCATGAAGAATGATTTACTTGAGGTTTGCGAAGCATGTATCGATGGACAGCTCGATAAAATAGATCTCGAATTTGAAGATAACGCAGCGGTCTGTGTAATTCTGGCTTCAGAGGGTTATCCGGAGCATTATGAAAAAGGGTTTGTGATTCATGGCTTGGATGCTTTTAAGGGAAAGGACAATTATTACGCATTCCATGCAGGAACCAAATTGTCCGGTAACGATATCGTCACAAACGGGGGCCGTGTGCTGGGTGTTACCGCGAAAGGTAAGGACCTTAAGGAAGCAAGAAACAGGGCCTATGAGGCGGCCGGATGGATCGGCTATGACAATAAATATATGCGAAAGGATATCGGAAAAGCAATTGACGAGATCTGATATTTTATAAATTTATTCAATTATCAGGTAATTATACAAAATATACCCCATTATTACACCATATAACAGAAAAAACAATAAATGCCACAGAAGTGCCATAGTTCTTTTATAATATAAAGCAGTAATTGTAGGATGTGATCATAACTTGGTATTCGCATAGACAAATTGAAATCCTAGAGTTTCTGCTTTTGTATATGAAAGGGGTATTGAATGAGAAAGCGGTATTTAAACAGATGGTTGGTAATAATCCTTTGTGTCGCAATGTTTCTTGGAAACAGCTTTTATCAAACAACATATCATGCCTATGCAGCCCAGAAAGGAACGGTTACCGCTTCTACGTTGAATGTAAGAGTGGAACCCTCCGCAACGGCTGCGAAGGCTCAAATAAATGGCACCTATGTATATTTAAAGAAGGGTGAGATGGTAAATATCCTTGAAGAGGAAGGCGATTGGTATTATATTTCAATGACCTTTAACGGGAAAACGGTGAAAGGCTATGTTCTAAGTGATTATGTCAAGCCACCGGAACCTACGGTCACTCCGACACCTACTCCTAAGCCAACTCCAAAGCCTACTTCGACTCCTACAAAGATGCCGACCCCTACACCGAAGCCAAACGGTTCGTCAACCGAGGGGATTATGAAGGAATATGAAATTAAGGCAACCGTGACAGCAACGACACTCAATGTGCGTAGCGGTCCGGGAACAACTTATTCCAAGCTTGCCGGCTTAGTGAAAGGTAATAGTGTTACAATCATCAATGAGATAACCGTTGATAATACAAAATGGTATGCAATATCCTTTTTGTCGGGTGGTAAAACAAAGACAGGATATGCTTCCAGTTTATACATAAAAATCTCATTTGCAGCATCCGTAAAGGGAGAAGCAGCAAATAAAATAAAAATATACTCCAGTGCAAGTACAGCCGCTTCTTATCTCAAGAATTCCGAGGGGAAAGAGATTTCCTTAAACAAGGGCAGGAATGTATCAGTATTAGACGAAAGAACCATAGCAAGTGTCAAATGGTTTAAAGTATCGTTTACCTATGATGGCAGTAAAAAAACCGGTTATGTGTTGGCAAAACAGATAACATTTTTGGTGGACCGGGAGGTCGCGACTCCGACACCTACGCCGACAGCGAAGCCAACGCCGACACCAAAACCTACGGTGACAGCGAAGCCAACGCCTACGGAGACACCTACGCCGAAGCCTACGGTGAAACCGACACCTACGCCGAAACCGACCGAGAAGCCGGAACCAACACCAACTCCGACTCCCAGTATAACGGTGTCACCGACACCGACGATAACACCAACACCGACACTAACTCCTACACCGACACCGACGATAACACCATTACCGACACCGGCACCGACGATAACACCGGTTCCTGTAATCTTCGAGGTTCCGGATATTCAGATTTATAGTGATATCAGTTCACCTAGAGACGGTTATGTATGTAATACAATTTATTTAAACGTAATAGAAAATATATTAATATCAAATAATCTGTTATATGACAGCCAAAATCAGCCGGTCCTGTTAATGAACGGTCAACATGTCACAGTAAATTTCAATGTGCGCGTAAACGGTGCAGTCTGGTATTATGTTACCTTTAACGGATATGGCGGTTATGTAAGTGCGGAGTATATTTATATCGGTGATAAAGCTCCGGATGGCAGCAATATGCCATGGCCGCCGGGTACCGGAACCCTTCCGACCCCAACACCGACCCCGAGTCCATTACCGACCCCGATCACGGAGGCACCTGATAATATCGATTTTGAGATAAAATTATTAGCATTTCCGGAGAGTTACCGCGAACCGCTCAGACAGCTGCATGCCCAATATCCTAAGTGGGAATTTGTAGCCTACCAGACCGGTTTAGATTGGGAAACCGTAATTCGGGAGGAAAGCATCCCCGGTAAGAATACAATACCGAACACAAAAGGGGTCGAGTGGAAGTCTTTGGCTGACGGAGCCTACAACTGGTCAAAGGATACCTTCATTGTTTGGGACGGTTCCACCTGGGTAACAGCATCCGAGGCGGCAATTCGTTATTATATGGATCCGAGGAATTTTCTGGCGGCTAATTTGATTTTTCAGTTTGAATTATTAAAATATCAGAGTGATTATCAAAACCTTGCCGGTGTGGAAAATGTTTTGAAAGGCACAGCTATGTACCAATCCAGTTATTCTTTTGTGGATGAGAACGGTAATACACAAAGTTATACCTACGGCGAAACCTTTATTCAAGCGGCGTTATACTCCGGGGTAAGCCCTTACCATCTGGCATCTCGAGTCAAGCAGGAAGTAGTTACAGGAGCAACGACCTTAAGCAACAGTGTATCCGGTACCTATACCTATAACGGTGAAAGCTTCGCAGGTTTTTACAATTTCTACAACATCGGAGCCAATGACAGTGCCGGAGGTGGTGCCATTGCCAATGGTCTCAGATATGCGAAAAATGGTACGAGTAGTGCCACGAACAATGCGCTTTACTTAATTCCGTGGACAAATCCTTATAAATCCATCGTGGGCGGTTCATATTTCCTGGGTGGAACATATATTAATCGAGGACAGGATACCGTATATTTACAGAAGTTCAATGTGACTCCAAAATCGACTTACTTCCATCAATATATGACGAATGTGGAAGCACCTTGGGCCGAAGGAAAAAAAATATGCTCTGCTTATGGAGATGTTTCTGATACTCCGATTATATTTTCCATACCGGTATATTTAAATATGCCGGCAAAACCGGAGCCGAGACCCACCACTATGTTTAATCCGAACAACCGGTTAACGAGCTTGAAAGTTCTTGACCTTTCCGGCAAAGAGATACCGATTACACCTACGTTTAGTCAGACAGAACGAAACTACGACCTTATTGTTAGTAATGAGGTTGAGGCCGTTGAAATAAAGGCTTCAACAGTAAGTAAGAAAGCAACCTTGGGAGGCGGAGGTATTTATTCTCTGAATGTCGGCACCAACGAGATCGTAATTCCTGTCATTGCAGAAAATCAGGATGTTGCAAACTACACGGTTACTATTCTCAGAGAGTAATTACAATGTATCGCATATGATGTAAGGTAAACCGAAATTACAAATCAAATGCCATAAATCCGGCCTCGGGTGAACAACCTGAAGGCCGGATATTGCTATCAGATAAAATTGGAGGGAATGACATGAGAGAAAAAAAACAAAAAAATTGGATGAAATACATAGGTGCAATTTTACTTTTTTTGCTTGCAGGAAGCTTCTTTACAGCGAAACCCTGCCTTGCTGCCAGTGCTGAAATAGAGATAACCACGACTTCAACGGAGGTTACTTTGGGTGACAGCATTGAGGTCTACGTAACCGTTACCTCTGATGTTCAATCAGGAGGAGTAGAGGCAAACTTAGTCTATGATGAAGATATACTGGAATACCGTTACAGCTCTGACTATGTATCCGGTAACAGCGGCTTTTTAAAAATTTCCGATATGAATGAAACGGAGGCAGCAGACATAAGACAGTATGTATTAAAGTTTGATGCACGTAAAGTGGGAGTCTGCAAGATTTCCGTAAGCGGCCGTGCTATGGTATATGATTACGAATTTGAAGAGGATATGGCTGTATCGAGCACCGATTTAAGCGTTCATGTAAAGGCTGCTGAGACGGCTTCGGAAAATGCATTTTTAAAATCCTTAAAAATAAATCCCTCCGAATTAATTCCGGACTTTGATAAAAAAGTTTTTGAATACAATGTAGCGGTAGGTTCGGAAACACAGCGTTTGATCATTGATGCAATTACCGAAGATAAAGATGCGACAGTTTCAATTTCAGGTAATGATTTTCTGAAAGAAGGAGAAAATAAAATTATCATTACTGTGTTTGCAGAATCGGGAGCTGTCATAGAATATACTATAAATGCTTTCAGAGAATTTGCTCCGGAAGATGAAACTGACGAGGTTTCTGAAAACCCCGAGGAGGTAAAAAGTACATTTTCACTGGTAAACAGCAATGGTTCTATATTTGCTTTATATGAAGGTAAGTATAAATTGGATGAACCTGGCAGTGAAGTAAAGATTCCGGCTGGTTATGTTAAATCAAAAATCATAGTATCGGATATATCGATCAATGCCTATTACCCAGAAAATGATATGGCAAGTAATTTCCTCTTAATCTACGCAATCAATGATCAAAATGAAGCAGGCTTTTATCAATATGACAAAATTGAAAAAACGCTTCAGCGCTTTGTTTCGGAAGGCTCAGGCGGCTTTGAGAGCCCGGATGAAACGGATTTAGAAGAGATTATGCAATCAGAAGAGTATCATAAAAATTTAAATAAAGCGGCTCTTATCATCGCAGTATTAAGTATATTATATATTATTCTTATCGCATTCTTAATTCGTATGTACGTGAAATCAAAGGGACGCAGAAGAAGGAGATAATGCTGTTTCTGTAATTTGTTATCCTAAACCGGAAAGCCAAAGAAAGATTGGATTTCCGATTTAGGATAATTGAAATGATTTTCCGGTATAAAATAATAATTGACAAATAAAGTTATACTGTTATACTATAGATATAACAGATATAACGTAAATTTGGTATTAATGAGGTGTTTCCTATGTATATCGAAATTGATTTTAATAGTGATGAGGCAATCTATATCCAGCTCAGAAATCAAATCATCTACGGTATTGCTACTTCTAAAATCCAGGAAGGGGATAATCTACCTTCTGTGAGAGAATTAGCAGATATCATCGGAATTAATATGCATACGGTAAATAAAGCATATACCATTTTGAAGCAGGAAGGTTATGTGAAGCTGGACCGCAGAAGAGGTGCGGTAATTGCTATTGATTTAAATAAACTGCAGGCAATTGAGGATATGAAAGATGCACTAAGGGTGGTGCTTGCGAAAGCAATTTGTAAAAACATTAATTGTGAGGAAGCACATAAGATTATCAATGAAGTGTTCGATGAATTTGAAAGGGGGTAGTTTACTATGTTATGTGATAGATGCCAAAAGAGAGATGCAAAAATACTTTATACCGAAATCATCAATGGTTCTAAAAAGGAACAGCATCTTTGTGAAGAATGTGCGGCCGATTACACATCCTTTCAAATGGAAAAACCCTTATTAAACAGCGAGCTAACTCTTGGTGACTTATTATCTACTTTATTGGATAATTATTATACGACTAGTCAGACCAAGGAAACAGGTACAAATAAGACTGACATTGAATGCGAAAAATGTGGGACCAGCTACGAGGAATTTTTACAAAAAGGACGTTTCGGATGTTCAAATTGTTATCGCAGCTTTAACAGTCAGTTAGGAAAAACCTTAAAAGGGATTCAAGGAGCAGAGGTTCATACCGGAAAGCGTCCGAAGGGATATGCCACCAAGATGGATCGAATCTTAAAGGATTTTACCGAAGCAGAAAAGCTTTCCCTGAAGCTTCAGGAGGCAATCGAGAAGGAAGAATTTGAAGAGGCTGCAAGGCTCAGGGATATCATCAAACAGATGAAGAAGGAGGAGACCAACAATGCTTAAATGGTATGAAGAAAATGCCGCAGACAGCGATGTTGTAATCTCCAGTCGCGTCAGGCTGGCAAGAAATCTCGAGAAATATCCGTTTTCTCCAAAAATTGAGGAAGAACAGGCGATAACACTTGTAAATGAAGTTAAGGAAATTACACCTGCGCTTTCACAAATAGAAGGCCGAAGGTTTTATGCCTGCAATATCAGCACCTTAAGTGAAATAGATAAAACAGCTATGGTGGAGCGGCATATCGTAAGTCCGCTGCTGGCAGAAAAGAAGCAGACGACAGGTCTTATCTTATCTGAGGATGAAACCATCAGTATTATGATCAATGAAGAGGATCATTTAAGAATACAGGCAATTGTCGGAGGAATGAATTTAGAACAGGCATTCAAAGAAGCCGATCAAGTAGATGATATTGCATATGACAAACTTCATTTTGCATATGATGAAAAATATGGTTATTTAACTGCCTGCCCTACCAATGCCGGCACCGGAATGCGTGCTTCCTGTATGGTATTTTTACCGGCGTTAAGTGCTGCTAGAATGATTCAAAAGCTGATTGAGGAGGTAGGAAAGTACGGTGTCACCATTCGTGGTATTTATGGTGAAGGAACAAAAAGTCTTGGAAGTATTTACCAGATATCTAACCAGAAAACGTTGGGAAATTCGGAACGTGAAATCATCGATAATTTGAACCGTATTGTCAGCCAGGTAATCAAACAGGAAAGAAAACGCAGAGAGTATATGCTTTCTGTTAATACAGACGAAATTGAGGATCAGGTTTTTCGCTCCTACGGTGTTTTAAAATATGCAAGACAGATTTCCTCGGAGGATGCTATGGCGCTACTTTCCCAGTTAAAATTTGGCGCAGATTGCGGCTTGATTCATTTTAACAGAGAGTTTAATATCCACAAATTAATGATGGGTGTTCAGCCCGGAAGTCTGCAATGGACCTTGGGAAAAAATGTCGGAAGTGCTACAAGAGATCAGTCCAGGGCTGAATATATTAGAAAAGAATTACCTACAATTATACAAGATAAATGATTTTTGTAGGGTAGAAATATATATTATTAAATAGGTTTAGAGCCAATTTTACTAACTGAACAGAACAGCTATATATTCTTTGCATAATTTTCAAACCCGCAATCAGAGCTTGAAAATTATGATAAGTTAGAATGGAGGATACAATATGACGTACGACAAATTTACTGAAAATGCAAAAAAGGCAATTGGCCTGGCTAGAGAAGTTGCATATCGTCTTTCCCATAACTATATTGGGACAGAACACTTATTAATAGGACTTATGGAAGTGGAAGGGGTTGCCTCCAAGGTACTTGAGGAAAACGGTGTCAATGTGGAAAAGGTTTTGGAGTTAGTGAATCAGCTGATAGCTCCGAATAATAATGTTGAAATGATGGATGCAGGCAGCTTTACTCCGAGATCAAAGCGAATCCTTGACCAAAGCTATAAAGAGGCTGCGAAATTTAAAGCACCGCTCGTTGGAACTGAGCATATATTGATTGCTTTAATTAAAGAAACAGACTGCATCGCAGTCCGTTTGTTAAACACCTTGGGAGTTAACGTACAGAAGGTGTATATTGACATACTTACAGCTTCCGGAGTTGATCTCAGTGCAGCAAAAAATGAGTATTCTGCAGGGAAAAGTAAAACCAAGGGAAAGCCTTCCGCTACACCTACCCTGGACCAATACAGCCGTGATTTGACGGAATATGCAAGGGAAGGTAAGTTAGACCCGGTGATCGGGCGTGAAAATGAAATTCAACGGGTTGTTCAGATATTAAGCCGCAGAACGAAGAATAATCCGTGTCTTGTGGGTGAACCAGGCGTTGGTAAGACAGCAATCGCTGAAGGACTTGCAATCAAGATTGTTGAGGGAAATATTCCGGATACCATTAAGGAAAAACGAGTAGTTACTCTGGATTTATCAGGCATGGTAGCAGGCTCCAAATACCGCGGCGAATTCGAAGAAAGAATTAAAAAGGTCATCAGTGAGGTTATTGCAGACGGTAATGTTTTATTATTTATCGACGAGATTCATACTATCATTGGAGCCGGCGGTGCCGAAGGCGCCATTGATGCTTCCAATATTCTAAAACCTTCCTTAGCACGCGGCGAGCTTCAAATTATCGGAGCGACCACAAGGGAGGAATACCGTAAATATATTGAAAAGGATGCAGCTTTAGAGAGAAGATTCCAACCGGTAGTGGTGGATGAACCATCAGAAGAAGAGGCGATTCAAATTTTATTTGGATTACGGGATAAATATGAAGCACATCATCAGGTACGCATCACAGACAGTGCACTTGAAGCGGCAGTAAAGCTTTCCAGCAGATATATCAATGACCGCTACCTACCGGATAAAGCGATCGATTTAATGGACGAAGCAGCTTCTAAGGTTCGATTAAGCACTTATACCTCATCTCCGGAGATTAAGGACTTAGAACAGGAAATTAAACGTCTGGAAGATGATAAGGAAAAGGCAATTAAGCAGGAGGCTTATGAGAGAGCCGGTGAATTAAAGAAACAGCAGGAAGCAGCTCAGGAAAAATTAGAAAAGCAAAAGGTTCTTGACGAGAAGCAGAGGCAAGAGAAGCAACTGGTAGTCAGTGAAGCAGAAATTGCTGAAATCATCGCCAGTTGGACGAAAATTCCGGTGAAAAAGCTTGCTGAGGAGGAAACAGAGCGTCTACAGAACCTCGAAAAAATACTCCATCAGAGAGTGGTAGGCCAGGAAGAGGCAGTCGGTGCTGTCGCTAAAGCCATCCGTCGTGGAAGGGTAGGGCTTAAGGACCCGAATCGACCGACCGGTTCTTTCTTATTCCTGGGACCGACCGGTGTTGGAAAGACCGAACTTTCCAAGGCCCTTGCGGAGGCTATGTTTGGTAGTGAAAATTCTATTATCCGCGTTGATATGTCAGAATATATGGAAAAGCACAGTGTAAGTAAGCTGATTGGATCACCTCCGGGTTATGTAGGTTATGATGAAGGTGGTCAGCTAAGTGAAAAGGTAAGACAAAATCCTTATTCGGTCATATTGTTTGATGAAATTGAAAAAGCCCATCCCGATGTATTTAATATACTGCTTCAGGTGTTGGATGACGGACATATTACGGATGCACAGGGTAGAAGGGTAAGCTTTAAAAATACGATCATTATCATGACCTCAAATGCTGGAGCCCAGAATATCATATCCCCGAAACGTTTAGGTTTTGCTTCCATCATTGATGAAAAAGAAGATTACAACCGTATGAAGGAAGGGGTTATGGATGAGGTTAAGAGAATCTTTAAACCGGAGTTCATAAACCGTATCGATGAAATTATTGTATTCCATTCATTGACTAAGGAGAATATCAAGAGTATTGTTTCCATCATGATTGCCTCCATCGCGAAGAGGTGTAAGTCACAGATGAATATTTCTCTTGAAATCAGTAGTGAAGTAGTGGAACACTTGGCGGAGGTAGGCTTTGATCAAAAATACGGTGCAAGACCATTACGACGTGCAATACAGACGAATATTGAGGATAAGTTGGCAGAAGCCATTTTAGCAGGCAGTATTAAAGAGGGAGATTCGGTTGCTGCAGAGTACCTTGACAATGAAATAGTGATTAAGGAAAAAATCAGTAAAATTTAATTTGAAATAGTAGAATTTGCCCGATATATCGTTTATAATGTAAGAAAGTGTTCCATTTAGATGTTATCTGTCGCAGTTAGGTTATAATTACAATTAGGAGGGTCATACAATGGCAGTTGTTGTAGAGTTAATACGCAAAGAAAGTGATGGGACAATAAGCTTTGGAGATTACACATTAAATGTGAAATCAAAGGTATCCGACTTCGAACATGAAGGAGATTTATACAAGGTTAAAACTTTTAATGAAATTACTAAGCTTGAGAAAAATGGAATGTTTGTATTTGAATCAGTACCGGGTACCTCTGTATTTCACTTAGATTCCAAAGAAAATCAGGTATGCTTTCAAATAGCAGGACAGGATACCGCGCAAATCACATTGGAACTTGAAGCAGAAAAGGAATACGAGATTCATAGGGATGATGTACAACTTGGAAAAATGAAAACAAATTTAGGTGGAAAGTTAGTATTTTCTTTAGAACTTCGTGAAGAGGAAAAAGCTTTTATAAAGGTGGTTAAGCTTTAGGATGGCAAAGAATAAGACCGTTTTTTTCTGTAAAGAGTGTGGCTTTGAATCAGCAAAATGGCAGGGACAATGTCCCGGCTGCAGACAATGGGATACCTTTGTTGAAGAACCGGTTGTAAAAAAGAGCAGTATATCCACCGGTACTAAAAGTTCGAATGAGCCTGAGCTTATTTCGAACATAAAGGCAGAAGAAGAAGTCAGGTATTCCTCCGGAATTGAAGAACTGGACCGAGTTTTGGGCGGTGGTATAGTACCGGGAAGCTTAGTCCTCGTCGGTGGCGATCCGGGTATCGGTAAATCCACGCTTCTTCTTCAGATGTGTCGTGAGGTTGTAAACCGAGTGAATGTTAAGCAAGCATCCTCTGAAAATAAGAACAAGGTGTTATATATCTCCGGTGAAGAATCGATTAATCAGATTAAAATGAGAGCAGAAAGGCTCGGCGTTTATAACGGCGAGCTACTGCTTCTATGTGAAACAAATCTGGATTTTATTGAAGATGTGATACATAAGCACATGCCGGATATTGTTATTATAGATTCCATACAGACGATGTTTAAAGAGGAAGTATCTTCAGCGCCGGGAAGCGTTAGTCAGGTCAGAGAGGTAACAGGAGCTTTGATGCGACTTGCCAAAGGGGAAGGTGTTACAATATTTATTATCGGACATGTAACAAAGGAGGGTGTTGTTGCAGGTCCCAGAGTGCTAGAGCATATGGTGGATACGGTATTGTATTTTGAAGGTGACAATTATGCTTCCTATCGAGTTTTAAGGGCTGTAAAAAATCGTTTTGGTTCAACCAACGAGATTGGGGTATTTGAGATGCAGGGTAATGGTCTTGCAGAAGTAAAAAACCCTTCCGAATTCATGTTAAAGGGCAGACCGGAAGGAGAACCGGGCTCGGTGGTTTCTGCCTCCATAGAAGGGACAAGACCGATCTTGGTGGAGGTACAAGCGCTGGTATGCCGAACTAATTTCAATATGCCAAGAAGAACATCAGCAGGAACTGATTACAACCGGGTAAACCTACTAATGGCAGTACTTGAAAAACGTCTGGGGATTCAAATATCGGATTGCGATGCTTATGTTAATGTAGCCGGAGGGATGCGAATTACAGAACCGGCACTGGATTTGGCAGTGATTACTGCCATCTTATCAAGCTACAAAAGTGTTGCACTGAGTAATAAGACCACTTTATTTGGGGAAGTGGGATTGACAGGTGAAATCAGGGCAGTCAATATGGCTGACCAAAGAGTTGCGGAAGCTGCAAAAATGGGTTTTGATGTATGTATTCTGCCGCAGGCTAATAAAGAACATTGTAAAGCAACAGGAATTAAATTGATTGGAGTAAAGAATATTCAAGAGGTAATGGGTTTGTTGATTCGTTAGTATTTTGGAAAGAGGAGAGTCATTATTCAGACAAATTTCCAAGAATACGACGTAGGGGGAAAATATGAAAGAAACAATATACGAAAGATTAAAGTCAATCGCCTCTGCACAGGAATGTATGATGGAAGTTGTATGCATCATGGAGCAGTGGGAAAACTCACAATTGATTCTTGAAAAAAGTACATTTGATGCCATCAATATCTCAGATAAGGCATTGAACTTATCCACAGAAGGAAATAAGTTGATCCTTAGACTGCTTGACAATTGCAGAAAGATATCTGAGCATCCGAACAAAGCGGATGTGGAAGCGATTGCGACACTTTTGGAGGAGGCTGGCTGTTTATTCTATCGAATTCTCGACACTGCTAAAACTGCGAATGAAATAGCGCATACCTTGGAGCAGGAAGTCACCGACCAACGTGAAATCGCCGAGGTCATGAAAAACTCCGTTACTACGATAAGTAGTAGTGTGAATCAATCCGTGGCCTGTGCAGAGTTTCTGCTAGCGGAGCTATGAGTTTGTGTTGGGACTTGATAAATAGGATATGAATACAGTCAGATTAGGTGGTTTTATCGGTATTTCTGGTCTGTTAGATAAAAATTCCTTGTCCTAAAAATTTAAAATTATATTGACAATTAAGACAATTCATTGTAATATAAAAAGGCATCATAAATAGGGGTATAGTTCAGCTGGTAGAATAACGGTCTCCAAAACCGCAGGTCGTGGGTTCAAATCCTACTGCCCCTGTAACAAGAAAGAGTTCATACGTGAGTATGAACTCTTTTCTTGTTACCTAGGGAAAGTTGGAATCGTTACCACGGCCTGTGGAGCAGGTTGGGACCCTGTTAGCATTATGTATTTTAACATATATATATTATAACATAGATTTTATTTTATTAACAGACTGTTAATTTATTCCTTTTATTGTTAAGGTAGAATAATGAAATAAAAGGAGGATTTATATGAATAAGTATTTACTGGATTATCTGATCTCACCTGAAACAGGAGATCCATTACTTCTGACGAATATTTCTGAAAATGTACTATTATGTGGTCAGCTAAAAGGCAATGATCCGACAGATATCTTCAATATTATCAATGAGATTCCTATTTTACTGCGGCATGATCAAGTGGCTGATTATAATAATAATATTTTAGATATTATATTTAAGCATCGAATGAATGAAATATTTAATGAAATAGGAGAAAAACACAACTGGAATTACGGGTTATTAAAAGATGAACTAGATAAATATATTCTTCATCAATATGGAAAAGAAGGCATTGTTAGAGCATATGAGGAATATTCAATAATACCTGAAAACCAGAGACTCTCATGGTATGCAAAACTTGATAAAGATCAGGTGAATGAATAATATTTCCCTAATTCCATCATCAACACTTTGTGATGGTATAACATATGCAACTTCTAAAATTGGTAAGAAAAGAATTGAGATGGCTGAGGAAATGATCAATAAATGGGCTTGTCATCTAATGGATTACGGAGAGCTTGTGACTGAGAGTAAGTCCGGTATAATAGTAGAATTGGCAACCGGAGCAGGGTTTGGTACCTGTGGCGTTACTAATTCCGGTCTTGGTGCTGGAAAGTTAATCAGTATCGATATAGATTATGCATGTGCAGCAAATGCTATTGGGATTGCAAAGTATCTAAAGCTTGAAGAACAAATTGATTCTATGGTTGCTAACTTCTGGTTTCTCCCCATAAAAAATGACAGTATTGACGTTGTATGTTCACATTATGGATTGGATGAGGCTAGAGAAGTTAACAGAATCCTTGTTGAAATTAGCAGGATATTAAAAGTTGGAGGAAAATTCATTAATGTATCAAGAAATGATCCGACCATTCGGATTAGACAGACATTAGGTCATATTGAATTTTCCAAAGAGGAATATATGAAATTAGCTTCTTGTGCTGGATTTTATTGTGGAATGGACGCACTAAAAAAAGAAGCCGAAAAGAATGATTTTGTATTAGAATATCATAAAGTTTACTCTCCTGGAAACAGTCATGAAAGAGTTATATCTGTCTTTAAAAAATTAAAATCTGATAGATTTCCGGGGTATGTTCCACGATGATGTCATACTGTCTCTTCTATGTGGTATGCTACTGAAACTCAACGACAGACAACATCACAGATTTTCGTGTATCAGAACAGGTATTTGTTGAAAATTAAAAAAGCAGATAACCTAAGTTATCTGCTTAAAAAATTTGAATAGAATAGGTAGGGTGACAATCCTACATCTCCAACCAGGGCGACGCCTGCCCGTTCCGTCCTCAGATTCTATTCATAATAGTATACGGTTTTTATAGTTTCTTTATAATTTTGCATAATCATTTGGGTGGGATGATTGTATATGTGTTATATTGGTAGAACCTAAATATATATTGTTATCATATTCAAAATTAATATTCAACAGCTTTTGAATATCTGATGATATAGATCCGACTATGCTCATACTTATCCCTTCGTATTAAAGTGCATTATTGTGTTCATCTATTTCCATATTATAGTATCATTGCATTCTATTAGAATCAAGAACAGATTAATAATCAAGAAATTAGGGCAACTGCTGGATAAGAGCCATTTTGTTACATACATAAGGTCTCTTTACCCAGCGGCAGCAAAAGCCGCAGGACGAATACCCCTCCCTCCGTTTCAAAGGAATATAAGCCGCCATGGCGTTCCACAATGGCGACCATACTCTTGATTCCGAAGCCGTGTCCGGCTTCTTTACTCTTTGATTTCGGCAATTCGCCTTCCATTTCAACTTTTCCCACATAAACATTTTCCGTAGAAACAACCAACCTGTCACCATTGACAATGGCATGGATATAGACCTTACGAAGCTTTTCCTCCTCCACTTGTGCGGCTGCGGTAATGGCATTTTCCAGTGCATT
>JARBTJ010000082.1 GCA_029240245.1 Herbinix sp. | reverse complement strand
TAATTTAAGGGAGCGATTGATTCCCTATATCTATGCTTTGGCAGGTCAGGTAACCCAGAAGGATTATACCATGGTCAGAGCCATGACCTTTGATTTTATGGAGGATCCCAAGGCAGCCACGATCAGTGATCAGTTTATGTTCGGACCAGCCTTTATGGTTTGCCCGGTCTACACTCCGGGAGCACTGGAAAGAGAAGTATATTTCCCGAGCGGTACCTGGTTTAATTTCTGGACCGGTGAAAAGTTTGAAAGTAAGGGTGAGACTAGAACCGTTGCGGCACCAATTAAACAGATTCCGGTATTCGTAAGAGCTGGCTCCATTGTTCCTATGGGCCCATTTATACAGTACGCGACCGAAGCAAGTGATCCAACCGAAGTCCGCATTTATATGGGAGCTGACGGCTCTTTTGAACTATATGAGGATGAGGGTAATAATTACAATTATGAAAATGGTGCATTTTCCGTAATACCTTTTGAATGGAATGAGGATGAGAAGAAGCTTACCATCAAGGAACGTTCAGGCTCCTTTGACGGAATGCTTAAGGACAGAACCTTTAACATTGTATTTGTGGAAAAGAATTATGGGTTTGGCATTGATGTGTCCGAGGAATATCAGGTATCGGTTTCCTATGACGGAAAGGAACAGTCCGTTACCTTTGATCCGAATTGGGTAGCACCGCTGCCGAAGCTTGATCCGGATAACCTTCCCCGCCCTGTCGGAGCTCCGACCCCCAAGCATCCTGAAATGGCTATGGTGGGTGAATGGTCCTTTGATGAAGGCGAAGGAGCAAAAGTAAAGGATTCCTCCGGCAATTTCAATCATGGCGCTTTAATTACAACAAACTCGAGTGTATGGGATGCTAACGGAAAGTCCGGTAGCTCCATCCGATACTCGAACGGAACCTTTGTTGAGGTAAGTAATAATGATTCCTTCCAAATGACGGATGAGATTTCATTTTCCTCTTGGGTAAATTTTGCAGGCGGAGGCCATGCCAACATATTAAATAAAGGTGGTAACGGAACGAACAATCCGGGCTTCTCGTTTATTCTGCTGAATGGTAGTCAGCTTCAGTTAGAAATCCAATCAGCAAAGAATGCGAATGGCACAACGCTGAAAACAACAGCAATCTCCACGATGGGCTTTCAGGCACAGGCTTGGCATCAGGTCGGCTTTACCTGGAAGAATGAAGAAAAAGGCGGCGATGGAATTGTAAGAATTTATGTGGATGGAGTCCAGGTAAGTAATGATGCTTATGCGGGTAATTATTTCAAAGGTCCGATCGGTTTGAACGGCTCAGGCTTGCGTTTCGGTTGCAGTGATATCAACGAACCAAGTTTTCCGAATTATTTTAACGGCTGGATTGATGAAGCAAAGCTATTTAATTATGAGTTAACCAAGGAAGAGATGCTTACCTTATCAAAAGGGGAGTCCATAACAATAGCAAATGTTTCTGACCCGATTTTGCAGCCGGGTGATCAACAGATAACAGCTACCTGGAAGGACCCCGAAGTCTCGGGTCTGTCAGATATTAAAGTAATCTACACTTCCGTGAATACGGGGGAAACCAAGGAACTTACCATAAATCCTGGTATTCAGGAATGTACCATTACAGGATTAAACAATGGAGAATTTTACTATATTGCAGTGAAGACAGTATTGGATAACGGAAAAGAATCACAGGGTGTCAATGTCGTTGGTTTCGCCAATGATTACCCTGTAACCTTGGATCATATCCTTACCCATGGCACCGGTTTCTATGGCTATGGAATTAACCACACTTCAAGTGATGTGTCCGGAGAGCTTGTAGCCAAGGTTTATGATATCAGTAACGGTGAAATAACACTGGTGAATACCTTCACACAGGTTGATTTTACCATTCCTGCGCAGGATACGAAGCAGTTTATCTTTGATATCGGTGAATATAACGATGATCAGGTAATTCTGATTGGGTTTGTTCAGGGTGATAAACCACTCGCACAGGAAAAATATTATCACCGGGAGCAACTATACATCATGTTTAATTCCTCTGCAGAAGTGAAGACCGCAATAAATGCTGAGATGGAAAAAAATCCTCTAAAAGAGCTATACACAGAGGAATCTTACGAAAATTATGACGAAGTAAAAGAACTGGCGAACCTTCTTCTGAATAATACGGAGGCATCACAGGAAGAGTGCCTTGCTATACTGAATCAATTAAAAACAGTATTGGCGCTGGATACGGCAATTCATGAAGAGGATAATAAAGAAAGCTTGAATATATCGGAGGATAAGGAAATGGAAATAACAAAAGATAAAAATAACAAACCTATCGTAATTGTTGTAGTAGTTATCATTTTACTGGCGGCTACTGCCGGAATATGGTATTATCTACAAAGAAAACGTACTAAATAATGATTGCTTACACCTAATTTCCGATTTCATTTATGCAACCGAGGCTTGCTGAGAATTTATTCCTGTAAGCCTTGGAAGCTACCCCAAGCAACCGGTGACCCGGTAACATAGCTATTGGATGATGAAATGCAGATGTTATTTCACAGTCATATAAATAATCGGTAATTTTGAATATATAGCACTTGGTAAAGAAAATGGGCTCTATGTTATAAATAAGTCAAAATCATACATATATTACGCATTAAAGGAGACCAGATAAATGAGAATAAAAAATTACATGGATGCAGTACTAACTGAGTTGCCGAATTGCCATGACGGTAAAGGAAGCTTACAGCATATAGGATTATTTTCCGGAGAGGAATTTCATTCCGGAGTTCGATATTTCCATTATAATATTTTACCACCGAACACCTCAATTGGACTCCATAAGCATGGAAACGATGAAGAGGTTTACATAATATTAGAAGGAACCGGTCTTATGATACAAGGTGATAACAGTTATTCTGTAAAAGCAGGTTCCGTTATCGTTAACCCTCCGTTTGGTTCTCATTCCCTCGAGAATACCGGAGAGACAGATATGAAGCTGCTCGTATTTGAGATTGTGATCTAGTAGTTCATTAAGAGGAAATTAATGGGCAATATATTTAAACCGTTAAATATGGTTAAAGTGTCAAAAGGTGCTACGCACTTTTCATACTACAATATACTGATATGAAAGCAAGCTTGCATATCAATATATTGTAGCATGAAAGCACCGAAGGTGCTTTTGACACTTTAATCAAATATTATTTACCAGAATATCTCTGAAAATGGATTATATTATTGCATTTCGATATAATCTATTATACAGAGGTATTTTTTGTATAATTATATAATATCTTTCATGGCGGGAAGCTTGTTGCTTATGAAAAAGCAAAGATATACGTAAACAGGAGAAACTCGTTACGGGAGATGCTTCCGATTCAATTCTTAAAAATAATATAAGGAAAAACATTGCTTATCGAAAGGTTAATTATTATAATTAAAATATGCAAGAAATACCATACTAATAGTAATTATGAATAAGAAAGGGTATTCAAAAGGATGAACAAACGAAACACATTAAAAATGATAGCAGAGCTTTCCAATGCAAAAGGAGTTTCAGGCTTTGAGGATGAGACGGTTGAAATAATACGCAAATACAGTGAAGGATTGGGAACGGTAAAGGAAGATTCGCTAAGAAATTTATATATTTACAGGAAAGAAAATTCCGGCAGTCTACCTGTGGTTCAATTAGATGCCCATAGTGATGAGGTAGGCTTCATGGTGCAAGCAATAAAACCAAATGGAACCCTTCAGATTATTACACTGGGCTCCTGGGTAACAAGCAATATACCCGCTCATAAAGTGTGGGTTAGAAATGCAGAGGGCGTATATCTACCAGGAATTGTTGCCAGTAAGCCACCGCATTATATGAGTGAACAGGAGAAAAAGTCAGCCCTGGAAATGAAACAGATTACAGTTGATGTCGGAGCTACCTCAAAAGAAGAAGCTATGAAAGAATTCAAGATCCGAATCGGAGAACCAATCATACCCTGTGTTGATTTTGAATATAATGAAAACTTTGATTTAATGATAGGCAAGGCTTTTGATAATCGTCTGGGCTGTGCCTGTGCTTTAGACACCCTTAAAGCACTTAGTGGAACAACCTTAGAGGTGGATTTGGTAGCAGCGATTGCTTCCCAGGAGGAAGTAGGTGCGAGGGGCAGTATTGTTACCTCCAGAGTTGTGAAGCCTGACCTTGCAATTGTTTTTGAAGGCTGTCCCGCCGATGATACCTGCGTCGATGGTTATGAAATTCAGACAGCGATCAAAAAGGGACCGATGTTAAGACATATCGATGCTAGAATGATAACAAATCCAAGGTTCCAAAGATTTGCACTTGATATTGCGGCAAAACATGATATAGCAGTTCAGGAAGCAGTAAGAGCAGGAGGATCAACCAACAGTGCGGCAATTCATGTATCAAACGCAGGGGTGCCGACTATCGTAATCGGTATACCGGTAAGATACGCCCACACCCATTACGGTATTTCAGCTTTTTATGATTATGAGAATGGCTATCGATTAGCATTTGAAATAATCAAAGCCTTAAATAAAGAAATAATTCAAAGCTTTTAAAGTGTTTTATCTTTATAAGCAATGAGAATAAGAACGTTTTCTGAGTATTGCAGGTATAATAGTATGGAAGTATGATGTTCGCTTTTTAAGTTTTTTGAGGAAGTATGCAATAAGATTCGGAATTTTAAATGAAAAAAAGGAGGATATCTATTTGGATTGGTTTACAGATTTAGACCCGGTTATCCAGGCGTTATTAGCAACTTTATTTACCTGGTTTGTTACGGCATGCGGCGCTGCTATGGTTTTTATTTTTAAAAGTATTAAAAAGAACATATTAAATGGCATGTTGGGATTTGCAGCGGGTGTTATGATTGCTGCCAGCTTTTGGTCCTTACTTGCTCCTGCCATTGAAATGGCCGAAGAAGCGGATATGATATCCTGGCTGCCGCCCGTTGTTGGTTTCTTGGCTGGTGGAGCCTTTTTATGGCTGATTGATATCATTCTGCCCCACCTTCATGGAGGCTCACAGGAACAGGAGCCGGAAGGTATGAAGACGAGCTGGCAGCGCAGTTTGCTGTTGGTTCTGGCAATTACACTTCATAACATACCGGAGGGTTTGGCTGTCGGTGTCGCATTTGGTGCAGCAGCAGCTAATCTTCCTTCCGCCTCCTTAGCCGGTGCAATTGCACTAGCCATTGGTATCGGACTTCAGAACTTTCCGGAAGGTGCTGCAGTTTCTGTACCTTTAAGAAGAGAAGGTTTGTCAAGGATGAAGAGCTTTGTTTATGGTCAGGCATCCGGTATTGTAGAGCCGATAGCCGGAGTCCTTGGTGCTGTAGCGGTTATATCAATGAAGTCCATTCTCCCTTATGCATTGTCCTTTGCAGCCGGTGCAATGATTTATGTAGTAGTGGAGGAGCTGATTCCGGAAGCTCAGCAGGAGAAGCATCATTCCAATGTGGGTACCATCGGTGCAATGGTAGGCTTTGCAGTGATGATGATGCTCGATGTAGCATTAGGATAAACAATTGTTTTATTAACTGCAAGATACAAGTATTTAATAAACTTATCACTATCTCCATATTTTCTCCATAAAGAAAGCGTATCCTAAAAACAGGAAATAATATACGGAGGATTCGCGTACTGGAGGAGGAAAACCATGAGTATTTGGAATAGGATTAAGAAGGCCATGAACCGTTATCTGGAACATTTGGCTGAAGAGAATAAGAAAACCTTCGGTGAAGGTAAGCTGGACTGCTGTCAATTAAACAGTGGAAGAAAGCAATTGATAAAAAATGATCAATCACAGCAAGGATAGGATTTTTATTTGATATGATATAGTAAAGTTGTTTATATAATATGACACGATCACAACTTATTGTAAAAAACGAGTATTTTTGAGCAGAGCATAAATTTGATATGCTCTGCTCATTTGATATTTTTTAGTTTGTTTCGAGGATTATTTTTTTGATCAGCCATTCACATTAAGCTCCTTACACAGACCACAGAACGAAATATTATGCTGTTACGCACATTTGTAAATAGGACATCCATTTGTAAATAGGATGAAAATTTGAATATAAATTTTAATTGACTTTTTGATATAATAGATGTATATTAATTAAAAATAAAGTATAAATATTCATTTAACGAACAACAACTATATTGTACGAGGTGATCCTATGAAAAAGAAAATATTTGTAGATGGTGTTTCCGGAACTACGGGATTAAAGATACATGAAAGACTAAACCAGTATACAGAACTAGAAATCATTGCGATTGATTATGAAAAAAGAAGGGAACCGGCGGAGCGGGCTCGCTGTTTAAATGAAGCGGATCTCGTTTTTTTGTGCCTGCCCGATGATGCTGCGAAAGAAGCGGTAGGTCTGGTAACAAACCCGGATACCAGAATTATTGATGCAAGTACCGCTTACCGTACGGCAAAAGACTGGACCTATGGGCTTCCTGAATTATCGAAAGCACATAAAGAGGCGATAGTGAAAAGTAAAAGAGTAAGTAACCCGGGCTGTCATGCTACCACCTTTGCCTTATCGGTATTTCCGATGATTCATCATAATGTCATGCCGGCAGATTATCCGGTCAGCTGTCACAGTGTAACCGGTTACAGCGGTGGTGGAAAAGCCCTGATCGAAAAATATGAACAGAATGAAGGCAACAATGAATATACGAAGGCACCCAGACCATATAGTCTTGGACTTAGCCATAAGCATCTGCCGGAAATGACCATGCATGCAGGACTTACCGATAGTCCGATATTTGTTCCGATTGTCAGCAGCTTTTATCAGGGACTGGCTGCCTCCATACCGATTCATACAAAGCTGCTTTCAAAGAAGGTAACGCCCAGGGAAATACATGAGATGTTTGATGAGTATTACAAGGAAGAAAAGTTTGTTAAGGTTATGCCGTATGCGGATGATAGCTTACTGTTTGAAGGCGGATTTGATATTACGGCGTGCAATGGTACCAATCGTGCAGAAATTTTCGTATTTGGTAATGAATCAAAGGGTATCGCTACTATAATGACAAGACTTGATAACCTTGGTAAGGGTGCCTCCGGTGCGGCCATTCAAAATATGAATATCATGCTTGGTTTCGATGAAGGGCTGCATCTGTAAATACTTATAACAACGGGGGCAGTGATATCAACCTGATACCAAGCGTACCATCACAAATTATTTCAAATGCCAAGTAGTTAGTGAAACGATATATATGAGTGCGCAAACGCCGGCATCATCAGGAGAAACCCTGGTGATGCCGTTATTTTTTGTTTATAGACTAACTATGTTAAGTGGTTTTTTATAAATAATTATAATTTGTAAATAGCATGACGAATAGAGCAACGATACAATTACTCTGAAAAAGGAGTATAAAAATATAGCTTTTGGAAATAGCGTCCTATGAAGCAAATAAGCACAAATACCCAGATAAACCGGATGATTAAGATGGGAGAGAAAAGTTGGACCAACGGAATTAATCGAATTGTTATTTACGTGGTTTTTCATGATAAGCTCGTTGTAACAGGTAAGAAATAACAGGGTTAGAGTATAATTATTATTGGCAAAAGGAATAAAATAGGAAGTAGAGAAAATCCCTACTTCCCAAATCATACAGTTTTTCTTAAAATGTTAATTGCT
>JARBTJ010000081.1 GCA_029240245.1 Herbinix sp. | reverse complement strand
CTTCTCATATCTACATGCTTTTTATCTGAGTCAGATTTCTTACATAAGCAGTTATCATCTGTTCTGGTCATTACTACATTAATGTCATTATCCTCCAAAAAAGCCTTCAATTTATAAGCAATACTTAGATTTATATCCTTTTCCACCGCTTTATTAATACCAATCTTACCTGGATCAAAGTTTCCATGGCCTGCATCTATCACTACTGTAATTCTCCCTGAATTACTGGATGATTGGTATTTTATAGCAGCATACCCCTCCCTGAAAAAGAAAATGAATATGATCAAAGCGATTAAAATAAGTACAACAATATAATTATGCTTCTTCATCGGAATATCACCTGACAGGTTTTCTTTATATCATATGAATCAAGCTGCAAAATAAGACAGTATACTAGTAACAATTCATCTGGTCTTCCAGGAACCATAAGACTGGAGCTGACCCTTTTAAAATAAAATGTAAATATTTCTTCTACGTTGCATATCCTCCCTCGACACGCTAAAATATAAGTGTTATTCATTGATTCGAAACCAAATATTCGAGTATTTCATTAAAAATCCAGGAGGAGCAACCCTTTGAAATATACATCCATAAAATCAGCCACCTTTATCAGCCGTCCCAACCGATTCATTTCCCACGTACTTGTAGATGGCAGGGATGAGGTCGCGCATGTTAAAAATACCGGTCGTTGCAGAGAGATTCTACAGGAAGGTGCAGCTATCATCCTTGAAGAAGCCAGTAATCCAAACCGTAAAACCAAATATTCCTTAATTGCTGCCTATAAGGGCGATGTTCTAATTAATATCGATTCTCAGGTTCCTAATATGGTTGTTTATGAGGCAATAAAGAAGGAAATGCTAAAGGAATTTCACGAGATTACAAGATTATCAAGAGAGGTCACTTATGGTAATTCCAGATTTGACCTATACTTTGAAAGTGGAGAACAGAAGGGCTTTATCGAGGTTAAGGGTGTTACCCTTGAAGTAGATGGAATAGCCATGTTCCCCGATGCTCCGACGGAAAGGGGCAGCAAGCATGTTTATGAAATGATAAAAGCTGTGGAGGAAGGTTATGCGGGCTTCATTTTCTTTTTAATACAGATGAAGGGTGTAACGCACTTTACGCCGAATGTCGTTAGAGACCCAAAATTTGCGAAGGCTTTAAGACTTGCGCAGGAAAAAGGTGTCACCATCCTGGCCTATGACGCTCTTGTGGATGATGCTGGGATCTGTATTGGAAATCCCGTGCCGGTTATACTTGAATAGCTTTAGAAAGAGACCTGATAGGATCGCTTATTCAAAATACAGGAATCAATGTTTTCTTGAATAATCACGTCTTATCAGGTCTATTTGTATCATATCTTCATTCTACCCATCTATTTAAAACACTCTGCCGGATAACTCAATAAAATATGTCACCATATCGATGTATTTCTCCGGTATAACAAGCGGAACCTGCTGAACAATCAATTTTGAGGTTATATTTTTATCATCCGACATTCTCTTCAAGCTTTGACTAATGATATCTGTCGCTTCGGCCTTATTTTCCTCAGAAATGAATTTCAATAATGCACGGTAAGTATTAATTCCAGAATGCGTCCATTTATAATCACGCAATATCAGGGGCTCTTGATTTTGCTGTGATATTCTATGTAATATTTCTATATCCTCTTTGATAACTTCTCTATCACCGGGAAGCCCTATACGATCAAACTGCTCAGCCGGACTCTCATTCTCTTTCATAGCCAAAACCAGCAGATTTGCCATCTTTGTTTCTATCTCTACATCACGCAGCTCATGTTCCTGTCTTGGATCAGTCCTTAAGTTAAACAATTTATCTCCAAAGTTTGCTGCGTTGACCAAACTATTATTATCTATACTCTTGGCTGCACTATCTTCAGAATTCTCCATTAATAAGCTGCTGAACATGCTGTCGTTACATGCTCCTCCTTTTGGAATTTTCATTAATTTGCAGCCCTTTGTAAAATTAAAGGGTTCCTGCAATTCTAAATTACTTAATTCCTTTGGAGAAAACATATTCCTCATATGCAGGGGCAGCAGTGTATACTCGTATAAGGGTTTATTCTCTTCACTTACCGGAGCTTTCATATACACATGCTCTCCATCAAAGATGTTCACATGTGCTCCATGGATTCCAAATAGTGCGTAATCTCTTATCTTTTTATGATCAGCAATTACGGTGCGAAGAGGCTTGCCCTGCATATTCTTAGGTATCGCAATACCAAAAAACTCAAGTATAGTAGCTGGAATATCAATTAGCTGCACCAATTCATCCCTGCTTTCCCCCTGGCACTCAAGCCTTGGATCATACACAAACAATGGGGTACGTGTAATCTCATCATAGCAAGGCATTACAACCTTACTCCACCAGCCATGCTCACCTAATAGGTATCCATGATCCGTATTAACGATTAGCATCGTATCTTCCCACATATTGAGTTCATCCATTTTATCTAATAACTTCCCTAAATAGTCATCGCACATAGTCAATAATGCCGCGTATTCCATCTTGTAATGGTTCTGTGTCTGATCGTCCTCGGTCACATGGTGATAGGGTGGCCAATCCGATTCTGTTCCCTTGTATTCATGGGGATACAAATCTTTATAGGCCTGCTGCGTATAGAAGGGTTCATGGGGATCAAAGCATTCGATTTGCAGAAACCATCGATCCGCAATATTGTTTTTATCAATAAATTCTAATCCCTTTTCAAAGGTAACTGCCATTGGCATTTTTTCTTTGCTGTCAAGATAGCTTCGGTTTACCTGGTCATGCTGATGCAATTCCTTTGTAGACATGAAATACTGAGCATCCTTATTTTGAACCTTAATGGTCGATTGAATCAACTCAGGTGACGCCTTCCATTTATCACCCTCCTGTCCCCGAATAATTTCCCATGAGTTATACCTCGAATGATAGGTTGCACCTCCATCCTCCCAATAATGCATATGGTCTGATATCAAATGTGAATATACGCCGGTATCCTTTAAAATTTGAGGCATAGAATCATCAAAGGGCTCTAGGGGTCCCCAGCTGCGGTGTAAAAAATTATATCTGCCTGTATGCAACTCTCTTCTTGCCGGCATACAAGGTAAGCTTCCGGCAAAATTTTGTGTAAATTTTACTGAATGCTCCGCCAATCTTTGAAAATTTGGTGTTTTTGTCCATTCGCATCCGTAGGGCTGGAGCATTGATAAGTTCAGCGAATCAAACATTAGCAAAATAGCTTTCATAATTTTTCCTCTTTCATTTAAATTACCCTGCTATTGAAATAGTTATTACCACCATTTTATTAGGTCAGTTACCTGATTTCTTAAATCAATAAATTCAGGTGATACGACATTTCTCGGCATTGGTAACGGATTTGATAATTTCTCTTTTATTGTTGTCGGCTTATTCGTCAAAACCAGAATATTCTCACTCAAATATACTGCTTCCTCGATATTATGTGTGATGAAAATAACAGTGGTTCCAAGCTTCTTCCAAAGCTTTAGCAGCTCGTCCTCAAGCTTAAATCTTAAATCAACATCCAGCTGGCCATAGGGCTCGTCCATCAACAAAATTTCCGGCTTTACAGCAAAGGCTCTTGCAATAACAACTCTCTGCAACATTGATGTTGACAACTCCACCGGATAATAATTCTTGTATTTTGTCAGCCCCACAATCTCCAGTACTTCATCTACTTCCTTTTTGATTACAGACTTAGGAAGCTTCTTCATTTTGAGTCCAAAGGCGACATTCTCTTCCACTGTTAGCCAGGACATGGTTGAATATTCCTGAAAAATATATGCTATGTTATGCTTTCTCGGATTCACCGGTTCTCCATTAACCAGTATCTCACCCTGGCTGAGATCGTATAATTTTGTGATACAATTTAAAAAAGTAGTTTTACCACAGCCGGTCGGTCCTACAATGCAAAGAAATTCACCTTTTTTCACATCAAAGGATATATCATTTAATACTAATAGATCTCCGAATCTCTTAGTCATATGATCTACTTTTACTTTAATCTGTTCTTGATTTACCATATCCGCGCCCCCTTTAAACCGTTTTATCAACAATAGAGGATATTTCTTCTCTAAGTTTTAAAAATTCTTTATCCACATAATCACGCGGTCTGGGAAGATTAATTTCGTATTCCCGTTTTATTTTTGTCGGACAATTCGTCATTACTACAACCCGGTCTGCAAGATAAATTGCTTCCTCGATGTTATTTGTAACAAAAACAATGGTTCTTTTTTCGTGTTCCCAGATTTTCATAAGATCTTCCTGCATTAAATACCGGGTTTGTGCATCCAGATGTCCAAAAGGCTCGTCCATAAATAAAACTTCCGGTTCAATACAATATGCTCTGGCTATACCCACACGCTGCTGCATACCACCTGATAATTGAGCCGGATATGAGTTCTCAAATCCTTGAAGACCAACTAAATTGATATAATATTGTGCCCGCTCCAATCTTTCCTTTTTCGGAACCTTTTTCATTTTCAAACCATAAGAGACATTCCCCATCACCGTAAGCCATGGAAATAATGCCATTCTTTGATAAACAACACCTCTGGCAGGTCCCGGTCGATCTACTATTTTATCATTGATTCGGACTTCTCCCTGGGTGGCACGCTCCAGTCCTGCCATACAATTAATTAACGTTGATTTTCCGCATTGTCCGGGTCCAAACAGAACCAGAAATTCGTTTTCCCGGACTCTTATATCAATTTTATCTATAACGTGAACATCGCCACGGGCTGTGTCAAACGTTTTTCCAAGATTCTGGCATACAATAATATCTTTGCTCATTTTCCTCTCACTCTCCATACACAAAGTTTCGCTTCGATAGCTCTCATTGAAACCGCCAAAATATAGCCAACAATACCAATTGCAACAATTCCCACCAATATCTGAACTGTACTGTTAGAGTCCTGGCCCTTGATGATCATCCAGCCTACACCTTCCGTGGAACGGACCATTTCAGCTGCAACAACTGTTGCCCAGGAGGTACCGATTGCAATTTGTAATCCGGCAAATATATGGGGAATACAGGAGGGCAAAACAATAGTAGTAAAGACCTGACGATTATTTGCTCCCAGCATTTTTGCCGCACCGATTAATACCGGATCAACCGACTTTACACCGGAATAGGCATTCATTGTGATGCCGCAAAAAGCTGCGTAAAAGATTAGGAAGTATTTTGATCCTTCCCCTAATCCAAACCACAAAATGGATAAGGGAATCCAAGCAATTGGCGGAATTGGTCTGATAATTTCAAACAGCGGTCTGACAATAGCATCAATTATCTTAAACCAGCCCATTAAAATTCCAACCACAATCCCCACTGCCGATCCTAATGCAAATCCAATCATGACTCTTGATAAGCTCCAGAAAATATGCAGCTGAATAGTATAGGTTCCTATCGGCTCGGCTATGCTGGTGACGAATTTACTTAACACAATAAGGGGTCCGGAAAGCAATTCTCCCACTGCCGTAAAGGACACCACTAATTGCCAAAGGCAGAGAAATCCAAGAATTGATATGCCTGCACAGATCATTTTTTCATAGCTTGCGGCATCTTTAAATCTGTTTTTCATATATGCTTAGCTCCTCTCACAATGCGATTTTCAATAAGTGACAGGAGCCAGGAAAATAAAGCTCCAATGACTCCGATTGCGATCATACCGCAGATAATGATATCCGGGCGGAAAATCCCCCTTGCCTGCTGAATCATATAGCCCAAACCCTTTGTCGAAGCCAGCATCTCAGCAGCAACGATACATGTCCAGGATGCTCCTAGTGCAACACGCACTCCTGTCATAACCAGCGGCAATGCAGTCGGAACAGCAATGTTAATAAGCATCTGGAAGTTAGAGGCTCCAAAGGTCTGTCCCACCCATAAGTGCACATCCTTTGTCTGTCTGATACCTGTATATGAATTTAATACGCAGGGTACAAATGCTGATAAAAATACGGTAACAATTTTAGAAGTCAGTCCAATACCAAATAGAATAATCATAAGTGGTATCCACGCCAGCCCAGGAACCGGCCGGATCAGATCAAAGACAGGTCTGACGAATAAATCTATTTTTTTATACCAGGCCATGCAAATACCAAGAGGAGTTCCAATGACTACTCCCATAGCCCAGCCGCCCATTGAAATTTTAAGTGACGAACCAATGTGTTCGATTAAAGTTGCGCCATCCGGTGCCGTACTGCTTAATTTTTTTATGAACGTTTCCATAACCTTAATGGGTCCTGGTAATGTGCTTTCTTTCGTCATTTTAAGCACATCGCAGAACAGCCACCAGATAAATATAAACGCTAAAATTGATAATATCGATAAATACCAGTAATTTTCTTTCTTTTTCATACCCTTCACCTTTCAGATCTCTTATAAGAAGGCCATGCTGTATAAGGATCGTCCTACAGCATGACCTTATGTTTAAAGCATTATTTTGAAACCTCACTGCCTGCTGCCGTTGAAACAAAGGCAGGATTTAAAGAACTTTCAACATTCGGGAGATTATCTGCTGTTATTTTCTCAGCAGTCACAAGGAACTCCGCAATAGCCGGCCATGCTTCACCAAATTTATAATCCGCAGATGTTAAGGAAGCTGTTCCGCAATAAGTACGATCTACCAGCTCTTTTTTCAGATTCTCTTCTGAAAAATCCTGTGCATTATCTTTATATTTTTGTGAAGTGAATTCATATCTTACATCGCTATCCTGTAATGCGTCCATTGCTTTCACGATACAGTTGACAAACAATTGAACCTCTTCTGATCTTTTTTCTACTACCTCGTTCCGTGCAAAGGCTCCATCATACATATTTACACCTGTCGCAGCATCAAAGGAGCATACCTTAGTATAGCCTAAATCCTCTAACTGGTAGGAATATGGAGGATTTGCCGCCATCGCATCACCTTCTCCGGTTGTAAAGGCCTGGAAAGCAGCCGCATACTCCATATTAGTTTGTTCAATATCATCCGGTGATAAACCAAATTTTGCTGCATAGCATTCTGTCATATACTGAACTGCTGTTCCGAGGGGCTCTAATATTTTTAATCCCTTAACGGTGGCTGCGTCGCCAATAATATCTGCATTATCAGCCAGGGTATTTCCTGCCTTTGCAACGGCGGAATCAGGATTAACATACAAGCCCATGCCGCCTGTAGTATTGATATCCGCCAAATATGTACAATCCGCGTTAGCCAAAGAATAAATGGATGCAAAGCCTGAGCAGGCAATATCCAATTCACCGGCTGCAATTGCTTCATTTACAGGTGCTCCGGTGGCAAAAATCTGAAGATTCACATCCAGTCCAGCCTCTTCAAACCATCCCTGCTCCTGTGCATACAGCGCAGGAATACCAACGGTTGAAACTAATATACCTACATTAAGAACGTCGAAATCCTTTTTACTGTCATCCTGCTGAACTTCACCTTGCCCGGAAGAGTTCGCTTCGGAATTATCCTTTGAATCCTGACCCGCTTTTGGGCTGCAAGCTGCCAGGGAGCATGCCATTACAATGCTCATCATTACAGGTATCACTTTTTTCAATTTCATAATTTCTTTCCTCCTTGAATTTATCACTTGCGTGTGCGTTAACGCTTGTGGAATTATTATATAATTTAACTACACACATGTCAATGTTTTTTTATTTCATTGTAAAACTATACAATTTGTCATAAAGCAAACTGATGATTTTGTACAATAAATAGGTAAGGCTTTATTGACATACCTTAAATTTAA
>JARBTJ010000080.1 GCA_029240245.1 Herbinix sp. | reverse complement strand
ATAGGTGCGATTTATCTGGACGGTGGTTTTACTAATGCAAAAGAGTTTATTAAAAGTTTTATTTTAGATGACTTAAAGGATAAAGATCTCTTTTTCGATAGCAAGACTATCTTACAGGAAATGATTCAGAACGGCAACAATAAGCAAAAGATACGTTATAAGTTAATCTCGGAAGAAGGTCCGGATCATAATAAGACTTTTACGATCGCCGTCTGTATCGGAAATGAGGAAATCGGTTGTGGCGTCGGGAGAACGAAAAAGGCTGCAGAACAGGAAGCCGCCTATCAGGCAATCCAAAGACTGCAAAATGGTCACCCCCAAGCTTAATACCTTTCCACTTTTCGCCTGACTTAATATTTCATAAATATTAAGAAAAATACACTTAGTAACAGATGGGAGATACTAATGCATTTAAAAAGTATTGAAATGCACGGCTTTAAATCCTTTGCAAATAAAATCGTACTGGAATTTCATGACGGAATCACCGGTATTGTAGGACCGAACGGTAGTGGTAAAAGCAATGTAGCAGATGCAGTTCGCTGGGTTCTCGGAGAACAAAGTGCCAAGCAGCTTCGCGGTGCTAGAATGGAGGATATTATTTTCTCCGGTACACAGACCAGAAAGCCTTTGGGTTATGCTTACGTGGCAATATCACTGGATAATTCCGATCATAAGCTTCCGATCGAATATGATGAGGTTATTGTTGCTAGAAGAGTTTACCGTTCCGGTGAAAGCGAATATTTAATTAACGGTTCCTCCTGCAGACTTCGTGATGTGCAGGATTTGTTCCTGGATACCGGTATTGGCAAAGAGGGGTATTCTATCATTGGCCAAGGTCAGATTGATAAGATTTTGAGCGGAAAACCCGAGGACCGGCGTGAGCTCTTTGATGAGGCTGCGGGTATAGTGAAATTCAAACGCCGAAAGCACTCTGCCGAGAAGAATTTAGAAGAGGAAAAACAAAATTTATACCGTGTAACAGATATAATCAAGGAAATCGAAAAGCAGCTCATCCCTTTGGAAAAGCAGTCAGCCACAGCGAAAGTTTATTTAAAGCTGAAGGAGGAATTAAAGAGCCTGGAGGTTAGCCAATTCCTGAAGGAATACGACAGACTCCGTTCATTAAAGGATCAAACGGAGGAGAAATTAAGTATTGCTTCCTCTTCCTTATGTGATTTAAAAGAGGAATACGAAAATACAAAGGAAGAGTATCTTCGCTTGGAGAAGGAGCTGGAGGAATGCGATGCTGACATTGATGGTAATAAAAATACTTTTAATGACTTCAAGTTAAGCAAAGAGAAGGCAGAAGGTGAAGTTAAAGTTCTACAGGAACAAATCAGCTCCTTACAGCAGAACGATGAATATGTCCAGGGGCGATTACGTGGGCATGAGAATGAAATTCAAAATAAGAGGACAGAAGAGGAAGGCTATTTAAAGGATAAGTCCGGAATCGATGAGAAAATCATTCAAATTGATGACTTACTCAGTCAAGCTTTAACCGAATATAACCGTATAAAGAATCATATCATCAGTATAACGAAGGATATAGAGGAAAATAATAACGGCATATTCGAGTTTTTAAACATTAATTCAGGTATCAAAAGCAATATGCAGCGTTATGAGACTATGCTGGAGCAGAATGTTCTCCGTAAAGCAGAGCTTAACCAAAAGGTCTTAAAAAATAAAAGTGAAGAAAGTGTATTTATAGAAGCAATCGAAACGTGTAAACAGAATTTGCTATCGATTTCGGATGATATAAACCAGCTATTACAACAAGGCAATGCATTAGAGAAATCCATTGCTGATACTCAGTCCCTCATTGACCGAATTTCCATCGAATATAATGAAGTGCAGGGCCGTTACCTTGGTGAAAAATCAAGGCTGGAATCCTTAATTAATTTAACAGAACGATATGAAGGTTACGGCATCAGCATCAAGAAAATAATGGAGAAAAAAACTGAGCTTTCAGGAATTGTAGGTGTCGTAGCTGACATTGTAAAGGTGGATAAGGCTTATGAAACCGCAATTGAAACAGCCTTAGGCGGTACCATCCAGAACGTTGTAACAGAGGATGAAGCCTGTGCTAAGGAATTGATTCAATATCTAAAGATAAACAAGTTCGGTCGTGCCACCTTTTTACCCTTAACCAATATTTCTGCAGGAAACAGTATACATAATGATAAGGTATTAAAAGAAACCGGTGTAATCGGAGTCGCCAGCCGACTGGTGGAGGCAGAATCTAAATTTGATGCATTAATTGACTACCTCCTTGGTAAAATTATTGTAGTTGATCATATTGACCATGCCACTGCCATAGCCAAAAAATATCATTATACCCTTCGTATTGTTACCCTGGAAGGTGAATTATTGACCCCCGGTGGTTCCATTTCCGGTGGCGCTTACAAGAATTCCAGTAACTTATTAGGAAGACGCCGCGAAATCGAGCAAATGGAGGAACAGGTAGCAGAACTTGAGCGTTGTGAGAAGAATCTTCTGATCAGGAAGGAAGAAGAAAAGGAAAACAAAGCAAAGCAACGTATCACTTTAGATGATATAAAGAAGCAATACCAGGAAAAATTACTATTACAAAATACAACAAAAATGAGCTTAGACCGTGAACTGGCAAAGAAAGCGGAATCCGAAGCCGTATTTCTTGAATATACGAGTGAATTACTACAGATTGAAATCCAGGCTAGGGACTTAAAGGATAACATAAGCAAATTAAATACCTCCCTTACCGAAAACAGCCTGAAGAACAAAGAAAAGGAAACACTCATCGAACAGCTGTCCAAACAACTGGAACAGGAACGAGTAAAGGAAGTCCAGGCAAATGAGAAAGCTTCTGCGCTGAAAATGGAATTATCAGCCTTAGAACAAAGCAATCAGTTTATTCTAGAAAATGTGAGACGTGTGAAACGTGACATAGAGAAGCTGTATGAAGAAGAAGCCACTCTGAAAGAGGATATGAAAAAGACGGTATATGCTGTTGAGGAGAAGAAAACGGCTATCCGGACCATTATCGCAACCTTAGAGGACTATTCCGAACAGATTAAGCAGCTGGAGGAAAAAATTAAGCTTCAGTTAAACAATAAGGAGCAGATCACAAGCATTCATAAGAATTTCTTTACGAAGCGGGAAGAGCTGTCTACACAGATCAATGACCTGGATAAGGAAGTGTTCCGTTTAACCAGCCAGAGGGATAAGTTCGTTGAGCAGTTAGATCAGTTAATTAGCTATATGTGGGATGAATATGAATTGACCTTTTCAACAGCCACAGAATATCCGATTGACACGCAGCTTAGTCTGACGCAAGTAAAGAAAATGATTGCAGATATGAAAATAAGCATCCGGGAGCTTGGTGATGTTAATGTAAATGCGATCGAGGATTATAAAAATCTGTCCGAACGTTTTGAATTCCTGCAGAACCAGAGAGAGGACCTGTTAAAAGCAGAAGAAGCCTTGTTACAGATCATCAACGAACTTGATATGGAAATGCGAAAACAGTTTGAACAAAAATTCAGGGCAATCAATGAACAGTTTGATATCGTATTTAAAGAGCTGTTCGGTGGCGGTAAAGCAGATCTTGAATTAATCGAAGGAGAAGATATCTTAGAGGCCGGTATCCGGATCAATGCACAGCCTCCGGGCAAGAAGCTGCAGAATATGATGCAATTATCGGGTGGTGAGAAAGCACTCACGGCAATTTCCTTATTATTTGCCATTCAGAATCTAAAACCCTCGCCTTTTTGTTTATTGGACGAGATTGAAGCAGCTTTGGATGATTCTAATGTAAACCGTTTTGCAAAATATTTGAATAAATTAACTAAGGATACACAATTTATTATTATTACTCACAGAAGAGGTACCATGGCAGCGGCAGATATTCTATACGGTATCACCATGCAGGAAAAAGGTGTTTCAACCCTGGTATCGGTTAGCCTAATAGAAAATGATTTAGAAAAATAGTATAGAAAAGATTACTGATTAATGGAGGTAATATGAGCGAAAATAAAACCGGATTTTTTGGCAGATTAGTCAAAGGATTAACGAAAACCAGAAATAGCATTGCCAATGGATTTGATGCCATTTTCAGCGGATTTTCCAGTATCGACGATGATTTTTATGAAGAACTGGAAGAAATTTTAATTATGGCTGACCTTGGTATCAACACGACAGCAAAATTACTGGATGACTTACGGAAAAAGGTAAAAGAAAATAAAATTAAGGATCCGGCAGAATGTCGTCAATTATTAATTAACAGCATGAAGGAGATGATGCTGTTAAAGGAAACTGCTTATGATTTCGAACATAAAAAATCAGTCGTTCTGTTAATTGGCGTCAATGGAGTCGGTAAGACTACCTCCGTCGGAAAATTAGCAGGCCAATTGAAGGATCAGGGAAAGAAGGTTATGGTTGCTGCAGCGGACACCTTCCGAGCTGCGGCAATTGAACAGCTGACTGAATGGGCGAATCGAGCAAATGTAGACATTATCGCACAAAAAGAAGGTTCCGACCCGGCTGCTGTAGTTTATGATGCGGTAACTGCAGCGAAAGCACGTAATGTGGATGTTCTTATTTGCGATACTGCAGGGCGGTTACACAATAAAAAGAATTTAATGGAAGAGCTTAAGAAAATCAATCGTGTAATAGACAGAGAGTTTCCGGAGGCTGCCCGTGAAACACTTGTAGTCCTGGACGGAACCACAGGTCAGAATGCACTTGCCCAGGCAAAGGAATTTAATGAAGCTGCAGAGTTAACAGGAATTATCCTTACCAAATTGGACGGAACAGCAAAAGGCGGAATCGCTATCGCTATCCAGTCAGAACTCGGTATCCCTGTAAAGTACATCGGTATCGGTGAAACTATAGATGATCTGCATAAATTTAATGCTGAGGATTTTATTAATGCAGTATTTCAAAAAAATGAATAGGAGACAAACCATGATGACATTGGATAAGTTTGAAGAAGCTACAGAAGCGGTCAAAAAAGTGATTTTACGCACTGAACTGATGTACAGTGACTATTTTTCAAATACAACCGGAAACAAAGTGTATCTAAAACCGGAAAATATGCAATTTACCGGAGCTTATAAGGTACGCGGAGCTTATTATAAAATCAGCACATTATCAAAAGAAGAAAGAGATAAGGGTCTGATTACCGCTTCCGCCGGTAATCATGCCCAGGGAGTTGCCTATGCAGCAAAGCTCTACAACGCTAAGGCAGTCATTGTAATGCCTGCGACTACGCCTTTAATAAAGGTCAACCGTACGAAGAGCTATGGTGCAGAGGTAATTCTGTATGGAAATGTGTATGATGAAGCCTGTCAGTATGCTTACAAGCTGTCAGAAGAGCAGGGCTACACTTTTATCCATCCGTTTAATGATGAAACAATCGCTACTGGTCAGGGAAGCATAGCAATGGAAATTTTTAAGGATCTTCCTACGGTTGACATTATTTTAGCTCCGGTGGGCGGCGGCGGTTTACTTGCCGGTGTAGCTACCTTAGCGAAGCAATTAAATCCCAATGTCAAGGTAATCGGTGTGGAGCCTGCAGGTGCTGCCTGTATGAAGGAATCCTTAAAGGTTGGTCATGTAGTTACTTTACCGAGTGTAGATACCATAGCGGACGGTACCGCCGTGAAAACACCGGGAGATGTAATTTTCCCCTACATTCAGAAATATGTGGATGATATTATCACGGTGGAGGATCACGAATTAATCGTAAACTTCCTAGATATTATTGAAAATCATAAAATGGTAGTGGAAAACTCCGGTTTACTTACGGTAGCTGCCTTAAAGCATTTAGATTGCAAGGATAAAAAAATAGTATCCATCTTAAGCGGCGGCAATATGGATATCATTACCGTAGCCTCCATCGTTCAGCATGGATTGATCCAGAGAGGAAGAGTATTTACGGTTTCTGTATTATTACCGGACCGACCGGGCGAGCTTGTCAATGTTGCTTCTGTTATTGCAAAAGCACAAGGTAATGTAATAAGACTGGAGCATAACCAGTTCGTCAGTATCAATCGCCACAGTGCCGTGGAGCTTACCATAACAATGGAAACCTTCGGGCATGAGCACAAGGATTCTATTTTTCAAGCTTTAGTTGATAACGGATATAATCCAAAGCTCTGCCAGCCATGTAAAATATATTAAGCTTGCTGTACGTGTTTTTACATAAAAATACAGAATATTTTTATATACTATTTTCGGGTTACAAGCATTTACATTAATTACGGATATTGGTATAATAAGCGTATCTTTATATTCTGTTATTCTTATAACAATATCAATCGTACAGCATTCATGTATTCATAATCTCCCGGCTTATATAATTATTAATGTTAGGCCATTACTTCCTCTGAAATCATACCGTCTTATGGAAAGACTGACCTTCACAAAAGTGTTGACATTAATATAAAAATAAGTTATTATGAATACAAGAACATAGGTTCGAATTTAGGAGGCTATTAATATGGCGAAGGATGATAAGCTCAAGGCATTGGAATCTGCCTTGGCACAAATTGAAAAGCAATACGGAAAAGGTTCCATTATGAAATTGGGTGATACCAATGCCCATATGAGTATTGAGACAGTCCCCACAGGATCCATCAGTTTAGATATTGCGCTCGGCTTAGGCGGTGTACCTAAGGGCAGAATTGTAGAAATTTACGGTCCGGAATCCAGTGGTAAGACGACAGTTGCATTACATATGGTGGCTGAAGTACAGAAGAAAGGCGGTATTGCCGGCTTTATTGATGCAGAGCATGCACTTGATCCGGTTTACGCTAAGAATATCGGTGTTGATATTGATAATTTATATATTTCTCAGCCGGATAACGGTGAACAGGCACTTGAGATTACGGAGACCATGGTACGATCCGGAGCAGTCGATATTGTTATCATTGACTCTGTTGCAGCACTGGTTCCGAAAGCTGAAATCGATGGAGATATGGGTGATTCCCATGTAGGCCTTCAGGCACGACTGATGTCCCAAGCGCTAAGAAAGCTGACTGCGGTTATCAGCAAATCCAATTGTATCGTAATCTTTATTAACCAGCTTCGTGAAAAAGTCGGTATTATGTTCGGTAATCCTGAAACCACTACCGGCGGTCGTGCTCTCAAATTCTATTCCTCCATCCGTTTGGATGTTAGAAGAATAGAATCCTTAAAACAGGGTGGAGAAGTTGTAGGTAACAGAACCCGTATCAAAGTGGTTAAGAATAAGATCGCTCCTCCGTTCAAGGAAGCTGAATTTGATATTATGTTCGGTAAAGGCATTTCCGTGGAAGGTGATATCCTTGACCTGGCTTCTGATAGCGGTATCGTTAACAAGAGCGGTGCATGGTATGCTTATAATGATTCTAAAATCGGACAAGGCCGTGAGAATGCAAAGCAGTATTTAATGGATAATCCTGCTGTATTAGCTGAGATTGAAGTAAAGGTGAGAGAGAAATTTACCTTAACACCCACAAAAAATTATAATGAGGTATTAGAGTAAATAATAAATTTTATTCACATGATACGCAAATCTTACTATCATATCAAATCGTGTTATCAATGGGTAATAATTTTATAACAAGGCTGTCCAAAGAGGAATAGACCTATAGGCATCATCCTGATATGGTGTCCCTATTTCAGCTATGCATTTGGACAGCCATTTTTTAATCACTACATGTTATAATTTGGTATATTGTTAATATTATAGCAATCAATCAGAACAGTGAACGAAACCCATACAATCCGATTATTTCATTTTATTGAAAGGGAGCTTTATGATAATCTCATCCATTACTGAAACAAAGGATAATAAAGTTAAGGTATTTATCGATAACGAATATGCTTTCTGGCTGTACCGGAAGGATTTAAAAAGATATCAACTGGAAGAAGGAAATGATATTTCTGATATGGTCTATCATGAAATACTGGAAGATATCGTGCTTTACCGGGCCAAGCAAAAAGCTTTGGCTATATTAAAATATATGGACCGGACAAAATATGAATTAAACAGCAAATTAAAAGATGCTGGTTATACGGATCCGATTATCGAACTGGTAATGGACTATGTAACCGGTTATGGCTATATCAACGATGAACGGTTTGCTTCCTCCTATGTCAAGAACAGAATGAACACCAAAAGTAAAATGATTATTAAAATGGAGTTGATACGAAAGGGTATCGATAAGGATTTGATAGGAGATGCTATAACCTCTGAATATCGGATAGAGGATTTAAATAGTTCAGAGGACCCGGAGCTTTCTGCTATTAAAAAAGCTATCCTGAAAAAGGGGAAGGACCTGGTTAATTTGTCCTATGACGAGAAACAGAAGTTGGTAGGTAATTTATATAGAAAGGGCTTTGATATAGATAAAATCCATAAAGTTATTGAGGAAATTGAGAATTAAATTATCCATATTCTGCCGAATTATCTAAATTATCCTTGCCTTTTTTGGATAAATAGTATAAAATTATAATTGGCTAAAAATTGGATTAAAATTAACAATAGAAAAAATGGAGGGCTGAAAATGAGTATTACAGCACAGCTGTCTGCAAGAGAGAGAATTCATTCGTTGCTTGACAGTAACAGTTTTGTAGAAGTCGGCGCTTTCGTTACACAAAGAAGTACAGACTTTAATTTACAGCAGAGCAAAATTCCTGCTGACGGCGTTATTACCGGTTATGGAGTTATCAATGGCAATCTTGTTTATGTTTATAGTCAGGATGCAACTGCCATGGGTGGTTCTATCGGTGAAATGCATTCTTAGACTACAGGAAGCATGTGATGCTTTAAACGGTTTTGGAGAGATATACTTAAAGCAATCATTAGCTTCCGGTATTATCCCTCAGATCACTGCAGTATTCGGAAATTCCGGCGGTGGTTTGGCTGTCCTCACTTCTTTAAGTGACTTTTCTTTTATGGAGGCAAAAAACTCCAAATTATTTGTTAATTCTCCGAATTCACTCCTCGGAAATTACAAAGAAAAATGTGATACTGCTACTGCTGGATTTAAAGCAAAATCAGGTGCGGTAGATTATGTCGGGGAATCCGAACTTGAAGTATTAACAAAAATCCGTGAATTACTTTCAATTTTACCTTCCAATTACGAAGATGATGCTTCTTATGAGGAATGCGACGATGATTTAAACCGCGTACTGCCTATGATGGCAGCAAAAACAGGTGATACCAAGGCAGCATTAATTGATATCTCTGATAATAATTATTTCTTTGAAATCAAACAGGATTTTGCTCAGGAAATGGTTACCGGTTTCATTCGTCTTAACGGTATGACCGTAGGTGCTGTGGCGAACCGCTCAGAGATATTGGATGAAAACGGTAAAGTATCTGTAAAATTTGATGGTACCTTAACCACAGACGGCTGCTATAAAGCCGCAAGCTTTGTATCCTTCTGTGATGCTTTTGAGATTCCGATTTTGACGCTTACTAACGTGAATGGGTTTAAAGCAACCGTTGATGAAGAGAAAACGATAGCAAAAGCTTCAGCAAAATTAACCTATACTTTTGCGAATGCTACCGTACCGAAAGTAAATGTTATTGTTGGCAAAGCATTTGGAAGTGCCTATATCACAATGAATTCAAAACATATCGGAGCGGATTTAGTTTTCGCATTACCAGATTCACAGATTGGAATGATGGAAGCTGATCTTGCTGCACAAATCATGTATCCCGGCGCAGAAGCAGGAGTTGTGAAAGAAAAAGCAGCTGATTATGCGAAACTACAATCCAGTGCAGAAGCAGCGGCTATGCGAGGATATGTTGACAGCATCATTGAACCGGAGGCTGTTCGGAAGCATGTAATCTATTCCTTTGAAATGTTATTTACCAAGAATGAGAGCCGACCTGCTAAAAAGCACGGTTCCTTATAAATGAGGTGAATTTATGATTACATTACTTTATGGAGTACTCAGCAAAAACGTATCCGTATTAGCGGAACAGAATATGGCTGAAAAATTGAAAACAGGTGCTTTAAATACCGTACTTGGTATGGGAACTGTTTTTATAATTTTAATCTTAATTATTATATTATTAAACTTTTTTAAGTTAATTCCTTATCTGCAGAATAAAATGGCAAACAAAGAAGAGGACACAAGCCATTCGGTTGATCAAGTTCTGGCTCAGATCGTAGAGCAAGAGGAAGAGGAGCTGAGCGACGACCATGAATTGGTTGCAGTCATTACCGCAGCAATTTATGCTGCCATGGGTGATGCAGTACCGGTAGACGGACTTGTAGTTCGTTCTATACGTAAAATTAATACAAGAAAAAGATT
>JARBTJ010000079.1 GCA_029240245.1 Herbinix sp. | reverse complement strand
ATCCCGATTGATTACGATCCCGGAATTTCGAGTGTGAATCAGCTGAACCGGATTAAACTAATGTTGTCCGTAGCGATGAAGAAGCTAAAATAAAATATATAAAGTTAAGAAAAAGAATGGGAAAAATCAAGTGTAACCGGAAGAAACTCGTGAAGCGTGTTTCTTCCGGTTTCCAGTTTCATTTATTGTCATCGGATTGGTTTTACTTTCCATCTTTCTGGGAGCCAACGGTAGAAATTATCCCAAGTCCACCGGAATGGGGTTGTATCTTGCAAAACGCATGGCCATGAAGCTGGGTCATGATCTCTCTATCCAGTCTGAACAAGGCAGGTTTACGAAGGCAACCATACATTTTCTTAAGAGTAAATCCTATCTTAATATCACTTAGGCAGCTGTCCGGTCCTCGTTATTTTTCAGACTTTTTAAAACCTCAGATTCTTTCATTCTTAGTGTAAAGGGGACTTCAAGCACGGTCAAAGCTACTAAAATCAGCATGGGAATGATTACAGAAGCGGTCTGATTACTAACAGCTTCAAATAAAAATACAAAAAGTGCTCCGGAAATCTGCCCCATCAATAAAATTAAACCAAAGGAGGTTCCCTCCTTGATAGGATAAGCGACCTCTGCTCCGTGCTGGAACAGAATGGGTGCTACGCCCATTACAGTAAATCCCGCAAGTCCGGATACGAAAATCACGAATGGGAAGCTGGTAAAGAAGGTAAATCCAAGATATAGCGGTACTAAAAGTGCGATGGCTATGATAAATAACGGTGTTCTCCTTCTAAGTTTGTCAGAAATAATTGGCAGTATGACAGCACCAAGAACACCGGAAATTACAAATACAGAGCCCGCAACACCGGCTTCACTGATCGATAAGCCTCTGGGTGTTAATATACTCTCAATTAAAGTAAGAAGCGTATTGAAAATGCCCATGGAGATGAATACGATGACGAGTACTGATAAAAATCCTTTGTTCTGAAACAGTTTTAGCATGGAACGCAGACTTAGGTCCTCTTTCTCCGGTTCCGGACCTGGGCTTTCAGCCGGGCGTTCCTTTGTAAGCAGGATTGCAAGCAACGCACAGACACTGGCAATGATGCCAAATACCAGATAGAGGGTTGGGATACCGTAACTTTCTGCCATAATCGGTGATAGCACCATCGGTACGACAAAGCCCAAATACTGTGCCATGGTAAGAATTCCGGCGGCAATGGAACGCTCCGAAACCGGAAACCAATTGGCTGGGACTTTGGTTGAGATATTTAATAAAAAGGGCTGTCCAGCGGCTATGGCAAACTGCAGTAATAGCACAACTGTAAACTGATCAGCAAATACAACCCGCAGAAGCCCAAAGACAGCCGTGATTAATGAACCAATGATGAGCGACGGACGGTAACCAAATTTATCAATAACCCAGGAAGCAGGAAATGTAAATAGGATATACATAATCATATAACTTGAAGTGAACAATGAAATATCCACACTCCGAACTGAGTAATATTCTTCTGCCACGCTGGATATGGGTGCCAGTGTTAGCCAGAACATCTCAGTACAAAGGATTACAGGAACAACAGCAAGCAAAATCACCCAGCGGTATTTATAAACACAATACGATTCTTTCATATAAATAACCATGCCTTTCTTCACAATCTGCAAACTTTAAGCATATAAATCTCGGATTTTATGCTTTACTGACACAAATTTGTAAAGTGAACGGAATACGATTCACTTTGGCATTTAAGCCTTCTTTGCATAACTCTTGGTATAAACAAAATGCATTAACTTACAGTCAAAAAGACTTAAGGGTTTCGCCTTACCAAACAGACTTGCACTAATCTGTGCCAATGCATCCTTTTGCATAACCTGTGCAACAGCATGTGCATCCGATTTAGTAGCAGCACAGCAAAGAGCGCCGGCTCCGGGAACTAATACTCCTAATCTTCCTCGTAACGCTTTTACGATATCTTCCGGCTTTGTACTTGCCGCACATCGGACAGATGGGCCGACAATCTGCGCAAAATCATCCAGCAGAGGTCTTAGTATAGTGTTTGCTAAGGAGGAGGCAAGTACATAGGCATTGGTATTATTAAGAATTACATTAATATCCTCTCGGCTTTGATAAATCGTGCTGTGCAGCTGTGCCTCCGGAGGCAGGCCAGGATCTGTGAATTGATATTCTTTGTTTCGATCACTCTCCAGAATAAATCCGTTTTGAGTACGTTCGCTGCCATTAAAAGGCAGAGGATCGCCTAAGACGATTGAGGAATTACCGGTTGCCTTAGAAATGTAATAATGAAAAAACTCCTCTTCCTTCCATTCCTTCTTAAGACTTACCTCCAGATATTTGCTCCGAATATATGACTGACAGGCATTCTCCAGTTCTTTGGCGGTAAAGAAGGTTGCTTCATAATCTTCTCCAAAGCAAAGAGCTCCATGGTGCTCCATCATCAATGCATTTCCATTATAATTCTGCAGTGTGGTTTCAATATTGTTTCGTAACTTCTTTGTTCCGGGAAGTCCATAGGAAGCCACCGGTACCTGTGTGGGTAAACTCTTATAAGAAGATACCGGCATAGAAGGCAGCCCAAAGGTGCTGACGGCAGATGCCTGAGGTTGGTGGGTATGTATTACAAAATTAATATCGGGACGTGTCCGGTAAAGCAGAGCATGAATTCTCTTTTCAGAGGAGGGCTTGATATCCCCTTGGTAGGAGGCATCCTCTATGTTACAAAGAACAACCTCCTCCGGTGTTAAAGTTTCATAGGAACGCCCGCTCGGAGTTATAACAAAAGTATTTTTGTCAACCCGACAGCTTACATTACCCCATGTACGGGCAATCAGACCGGATTCAATCAGTGCATGACCGGCCCGGACTACCAGTTCTTTTGCAGTCTGTTCTTTCATAGCTATAGCCTCCTTAATTTTATTTATGTAAAGTTAGTTAGAATTGCAGGTTTAACAAGCCATATTCATCCAGTTTTCATAACGAATCGATAGCTATCATGTTAGGCAGCTATTTTCTTTCAATATACGCATTTCATGATTTTAAATATGAGTGAAAGCTATGCATATTTAATCACTAAGGGCAGCGACATTCTGAAACACCTTCTCAAAGTGGCTTAAAGCATCGTCTATCATTTCTTCCGTATAGGCGGCACTCGTATAAAGACGACTTCCGGCAAGGGTTACAAGACCCTCTGCCATATAAGCCGCACCCATATGCTCCATTTCTTTTTTTCGCTTTGAGGTTTCCTTCAGTACCTTAGGTATTGACCACGGCTTCGACCAATTGATGGAATAATGCATGGTACCAACAGTTTCAAGATGGCATATAGAACCCTGATTAAAAGCAACGAAGGGTAGATTATATTTTTTAATTAATTCTTTAAGACCTTTTGTCAACCGATCACCCATCTGACCTGCAACTTGGGCAGCACCCAATCGCTCAATCTCACACAGGGTATAATATCCTGCAACACAACTGATCGGGGTTGCAGCCAGAGTACCGCCAATCAACGCTTTTTTGTGTTTGTCGCCGGTTTGGATACCGGCTGCCAGATACTTCATATATTCTCTTTTGCCGCCTAGTCCGCCGGCTCCCGGATAGCCGCCGGCTACTACCTTACCGAAAACGGTTAGATCGGGAGATACTCCAAAATATCCTTGTGCACCTGCCATACCGATACGAAAGGCAGTTACCACCTCATCAAAAATCAGTAACGCACCATATTTACGGCAAAGCTTCTCAACACCCTTATTAAAATCTTTATCCACCGGACGGGTACCGCTTTCCGGGCCCAGGGGTTCGATCATAACCGCAGCAGTGCCACCCTTTAATCGGTTGAAACGAAGCTTGTGTTCCAAATCTTTCAAACTATTCGGGAAAAATTCCTTCGTCTTGCGGAAGCAAAAATGAGGTACTCCATGTGCTTGTGTCCATTTGGAGCCCGGAATACGAATACCGTAGGCAAGCTGATCGCTCCATCCATGATATGCACCACCCATTTTAATAATATTTTTCTTGCCGGTAGCAAGCCTTGCCACGCGGATCGCTGCCATGCAGGCCTCCGTACCGGAGCCCAGCATTCGAAACATTTCAACAGTTGGTATATTTTCTGAGATTTTCTTAGCCAGCTTATATTCAAACTCATGAAATAGTCCGGTAGAAGGACCGCAGTCATTTAACAATTCAATAACTTTATTTCGGACGTATTCCGGATTGCTTCCTAAAATCGTCGGACCGCCTGCCTGCAGAAAGTCATAATAACGGTTACCATCAATATCATAGAGGTATGCTCCCTCTGCTTTGGTGAAGACCAAAGGAAACGGATGATTAAAGGCAAGATTATGCTGTACACCGCCAGGAATAAGTTTTTTCGCCTCGTCGATCATTTCCTTGGATTTTTTGCATTTCTTATCGTAATAATCGCTTATGTAATGGGAAAGTGCATCCTTACTTATGCTGTGAATCGGCTTTTCAATTAGAACATCCAGCTGGCGGGTAACCTCTGCAGCATCGGGGTATTGTGAAATTGCATATCTTGTATCCATATCGAATATCCTCCTATGAATCAATCAAATTTGGTAGCTTCCTGTCCCGAAAGACAGTGAGTGAGTGGTCACTCATTTCTATTTTTACTATAGCATATTCACATAAAATGTCAATAGAACTTCCAATTATAATCTAATATTAGTATATTATGGAAAATAAAAATTTGTATTTATGACAAGTGAAACACTTTTCTGTTTCATCTTGTATGAAAAACTATTTGCATTTTTTTACACTTATGCTAAAATTTAAGTGAGTGACCACTCACTCGCACGAAAGGAGAGAGATAATTGACAGAACTTTTTGAACGTATTTCGGAGGAAAAGCGAAATCGAATTTTACAGGCTGCAATCAGTGAATTCGCAAACTGTGGTTACGAGAAAGCCAATACAAATATTATTGCAAAAAAAGCAGGAATCAGTGTTGGCAGCCTGTTTCAATATTTTAAGAATAAAGAAGAACTATTCCTTGCAACGATAAAGTACGGTGCCACCGTTCTTAAGGTAACCCTTGAGGATATTTTACAGGGAGAAGAGGACATTATTGTTAAGGTGGAAAAGGTACTGCGGGCAATACAGAAGCACTCTAGGGAAAATGCAGATCTAATTAAATTATATAATGAGATCGGTACACAAAGTAATTATGAGCTGGTTCAAAAAACAGTGGAGGATATAGAGCTCATAACAGCAAAGTTATATTCCTCACTGATTGAGAAGCTCCAAAAGGAGGGGGAAGCTAGGCTGGATTGTGACCCTAAGATGTTCGCATTTTTACTGGATAATCTGTTTATGATGCTTCAGTTCAGCTATTCCTGTGAGTACTACAGAGAGCGCTTTAAACTGTATTTGAGTGAGGATATTCTGAATCAGGATGATTATGTAGTAGAACATACCTTGAAATTTATCAAAGCAGCTTTTTCCTTAAAAAAATAATAAAATAGAATGGGTGTGATTTGGTGGAAGAGACGTTAAATAACACTTGCATAATTGCTTACGACGTGGGAACGACAGCGATGAAAACCTGCCTGTATGAGCTTAATACCAAGCTGGAAATGATAGCACAGGCAGAGAAGGACTACCCTTTAAGAGTTCTTCCAAATGGTGGTGTGGAGCAGGACCCGGCAGATTGGTGGAATGCCATGGCTGTCACAACAAGAAACGTAATCGAGAATGCCAAAATTTCACCAAATCAAATTGCCGGACTATCCTTCTGCTCCCAGATGCAGGGGTTGGTTTTAATGGACCTAGAGGGCAAACCCATAAGACCTGCCATGAGCTATATGGATCAACGTGCCGGAGAACAGCTAAAGAAAGGATTGGCATATGGTCCCCAGATTGCAGGCTGCAACATCATAAAGCTGATCAAGTCCCTCTATATCACAAAAGCAGTTCCGGCCAGCGTAAAGGACCCTGTATGGAAATACAAATGGGTCCATCAAAATGAACCCGAGCTCTTTGCTAAGGTCTATCAATGGCTGGATGTAAAGGAATTTCTGATTCATCAATGTACAGGAATTTTTATCATGACGAAAGACTCCGCTTTTGCAACCCTACTTTATGATACAAGGAAAAACCGGAATTGTTTTAGTAAGAGTATGTGTAAAATGTTCGGCGTGAAATATGAGCATATGCCTAAGATCATTGCTTCCAGCGAAAAAGCAGGAGAGCTTACGAAGGAAGCTTCTGACTTTCTCGGACTATGTGAGGGTACTTCTGTTTTTGGCGGTGGAGGGGATGCATCCTTAATTGGTATCGGAGCAGGAGCAATCAAAAATGGCAGTACCCATATATACTGTGGTACCTCCGGTTGGGTGTCTACGGTAGTTGAACGGCCGATGGTGGACACCGGTACTATGATTGCAGCGGTTGTCGGAGCAAATCCCGGTTATTATAATTATTTTGCTGAGCTGGAAACGGCAGGAAAGTGTCTGGAATGGGTAAAGGAACATCTGGCACTGGACGAAATCGGAATCTACTTGGAAAGAAAGAAAGTATCAGACTCTTATGAAGCTATTTATCGAAGCCTCTATGATTATATGATGCATGTGATTAAAGATATTCCGCCGGGGAGCAATGGTGTTATTTTTACTCCCTGGCTTCACGGAAACCGCTGTCCCTTTGAAGATCCCTATGTCAAAGGTATGTTTTTTAATATAGGTCTTGATACGGGCAAAACAGAACTAATCCGTTCCGTACTAGAGGGCGTTTGTTATCACATGCGCTGGATGCTGGAAGCACAGGAAAGAAAGATTAAGGTTTCCGACGTAATCCGGTTTGTTGGCGGTGGAGCACTGTCCTCTTTAACCTGCCAGATACTTGCAGATGTGCTGGGAAAGACGGTAGAAACAGTATCGAAGCCTCAGAATGCAGGTGCTATGGGAGCAGCCATCGTTGCCGCAGTCGGTCTTGGATACATAGAGAATTTGGAGAAGGCATCCGACTTACTTCCTATTTCTCATACCTATTTGCCAAATCCTAAGAATAAATTGGTATATGATAAGGGATATGAGGTATTTAGAAAGCTTTATCCCACGAATAAACATAATTTTTGGAGTATCAACCGATTGAAAGTTCGATAACAAGTAAGGACAGAGCCTCTTTCTTAATGACTCTGTCCTTTCTTGTACTTAGTACTCAATAATTATGTAATATTCTATACATATACGGATATATATAAAAATTAGTTTTCATTGTTACTTGATGTCAATGATTCGTAATAAATTGAGGCCTTTTTAATTGTATGATATAAACTTCTGGTTATTTTGAAAACTCTCATTCATTTTTATGCTTGATAGCAATGTCACGTACTGCAGCTACAATATCTTTATTCGTACGATAAGTTATACCATCGACTTTTATTTCATCGGTTAACAATCCTACACCAATTTGTAATTTTGAGGTAATAAAGTCGATTATAACATGTCCGTATTTCGTATTAGTTGAACTGCTGTTAAATTCAGATAATTCAAGAGAAGCAAATAAATTGTAAATAGCATTTATATCTTCTTCGTTATCAATTATTATTTTTTCATTGCCGTACCAATAATTTATTTCAACTAACTCATTAAATAAATCTTTTGAAAAAATATCATTCTTTAAATTTTGAATAGTAATTTCTTTCGATTTATTTTTGCTTATATTGCTTTTAAAAACTACAAAAACGAAAAGAGATATTAGTATAACGAAAAATGTTATTAGTATAAAATATTTTTTCAAAAAATCACACTCCTTTTATTTGAAATATTAAATTTTACATTAACGTAGGTATAGCAATATAAAACGATAAAAAAATAATATTTACCAATATCCATAATTGTACATTTAATAACATATATAGTAAATTATGATATGATAGATGTCAATATAAATACATATATTTTTTTAGGCTGGAAAGTAATCTGAGAATCCCGTACCAGTTGCACCTAGTGACATCTTACTAAAAACCATCTCTCCTCAAAAAGTAACCTGTAAACTGTTTATAACACCACACTGGTATTATCGGTTCCATTTCTAATCCGCCGCATCTTTTGCACATGCTCGTCTGATTCCGACCAAAGCTGGCTAATAAATCGGAAGATATATTTTTTATTGTCTTTTTAATTCTCTTATTCTATGGATTACCTTACATACTGCTACAGTATTATCTCAGCTATCTGCACCAGAAGGTAATGATTTTTCATGACATTGTAATTTTTTCTGTTTGCAGGCGTGATATCATACCTGAAAACGCTGAAAGATATCCACAATAACTATTTTTCATGAAAACAGGTATCTTTAAAGAAGTATACCTTTCAGAGCTGCTTACTAATCCGGAAACTTGACGTTAAATCTGGCGAGTGCTAGAATATGAAATATGTATAAAAAAATCATAAGCAATATGTACATTGTATGTAAACATACAAAAGCAAACGTGCTTATGCAAATAATGTCTGCAAGCAGGTATGAGAAATTATACAAAGTTTTTTTCTAATTTTGAATGATTTGGTTAACTTCCCGGAGGTAATGTTTTGAAGAAAGTGTTTACATATTTAAAACCATATACGATGCGTATGATCTTCGGATTTATCATAAAGGTATTGGGTACCTTCATGGATCTGGGTTTACCCTGGGTACTTGCGTTTATTATCGATGAGATTATACCTTATCAAAGAATTTCATTGATTCTATGGTGGGGCTTAATTATGATTATCCTTTCCGTGGGGGCTAGAACCTTCAATATTATTGCCAATCGGATGGCTGCCAGAGTTGCAAGAAATACCACAGAAAATCTCCGGCATGATTTATTCAAGAAGATTTTAAATCTATCAGGAACCCAATTAGATTATTTTACGGTTCCCTCCTTAGAATCCAGGATGACCTCGGATACCTATAACATCCATAACATGATTGGTATGATGCAGAGAATG
>JARBTJ010000033.1 GCA_029240245.1 Herbinix sp. | reverse complement strand
CATCATGACGAACCGGTGTCAATAGACTCATTGTAGACTTCACTTCAAAGTTATCATAACCATAGATACGCGTTATTTCTTCGATAATGTCTGCCTTCATCGTAACATCCTTGGTCGCACGCCAGGAGGGAACGACAACTTCAAATTCATCACCCTTACGGTTCATGGAAAAACCAAGAGCAGTCAGGGTTTCCTCAATGCGGTCGGAGGAAATGTCGATTCCGGTATATTTATCCACATACGCTTTATCGAATTTAATCGTTATCTCATCATATTTTTTAACATAGCAATCGGTTAAGGAGGAGGTCACTTCTACACCGGGGTCTATGTCGGTAAGAAGCTTTAAGAAACGCTCAATTGCCAAACAAGTTAATTCGGGATCGATGGTTTTTTCATATCTTGCACTGGCATCGGTACGAAGTCCCAGCCTAGAAGCAGATTTACGCACCGAGGTTCCGTCAAAATTCGCAGACTCTAACAGTACTGCAGTGGTTTCCTCGATGATTTCGGAAAGCTCACCGCCCATGATACCTGCTACCGCAGCCGGCTCTTTTTCATCACAAATCATTAATGTATCCGTATCGATCTTTCTTTCTATTCCATCCAGTGTCTTAAAGGTAATGGGTTCGGCAAAGGTTTTAACTCTGATTTTAGATACTTTACCGTTGTCAAAGGCATGCATCGGCTGACCAAGTTCCATCATCAGATAATTGGTTAAGTCTGCCAGCAGATTGATTGGTCTCATACCACAGTAGGTTAACCGGATTTTCATATTAATGGGTGATTTTTTCTTATTTATGCCAGACACTGTGATACAGCTATAACGATAAGTTTTATCAGAATCCTCAACCTTTACATCAATTGCTACCAAGTCCTTATAAGCTTTGGTATCCAATACTTCAAGTGGTTTTAAAGGACGTTTTGTTAAAACCGATATTTCTCTGGCGATACCATAATGGCCCCATAGATCAGGACGATTGGTTAAGGATTTATTATCAACCTCAAATATGGTATCCTCTATTTGCATAAATTCTTTTATATCTGTTCCGAGAGGATAAATATCCTCTAACATCATAAGTCCGGAATGATCTTCACTAATTCCAAGTTCCTTCTCTGAGCAGCACATACCATGGCTGACAACTCCCGCAATAAAAGCTTCTTTAATCTCTAAATCGCCAACTTGACCACCAAGTTTTGCAAAGGGTACAACGGCACCGACAAACACATTCGGAGCACCACAGACACACGCAACCACCTCTGAACCGATATCTACCTTCACCAAATGAAGCTTCTTCGAGTTCGGGTGATCATTGATCTCAATTATTTTTCCGACTACTACGTCTCGTATGCTCTTTCCTTTTTCGTGTATATCCTCAACCTCAGCTGTTGATAAAGTAAATCTTCCGATCAATTCTTTTAAATTTATATCGGATAAATCTATAAATTCTGAAATCCAATTCATTGATATTAACATAGTTTCCTCCATTCTGCCGCCTGCTGCGGCCAATCCTTCCTACATTGTTGTTTACATAATGTATTTGCTTTGACCTCATTCTGTAAACCTCTCAGTAGAATCGTTCTACCCGATTATATTGTAAACTGTCTTAACTGCTTTAAGTTTCCGCTGTTAAACAGACGAATATCCTTAATATTATATTTCATCATCGCCAGTCTGGTAAGACCAAGGCCGAAAGCAAAGCCGGTGTATTTATCGGGATCAATTCCACCCAGACGTAGTACATTCGGATGAATCATGCCACAGGGTAATAATTCCAGCCATCCGGAATTCTTACAGGTAGGGCATCCTACCCCACCACAAATGGCACAGTTAATATCAAGTTCAAAACCAGGCTCCACGAAGGGGAAGAAGCCAGGTCGAAGGCGAACCTTTACCTCTCTTTGGAATACTTCAGTCAGTAAAACCTTCATGAAATAAATCAGGTTGGAAATCGAGATATTCTCACCAATCATCATTCCTTCCAACTGGAAGAAGGTGTTCTCATGGCAGGCGTCGATATTCTCGTTACGAAAGCATCTTCCCGGGAATAATACCTTTAAGGTCTCGCCCGGCTTTGGAGCACCGTATTTTCTCATGATGGTATTCTGAGCGGCTGAGGTATGGGTCTTTAACAATTGCCCATTCTCTAAATAATAGGTGTCAGTCATATCTCTTGCCGGGTGATTTTTTGGAATATTTACACCTTCAAAATTATTAAATTCGGTCTGTATTTCCAAACCATCCTCTATAATAAAGCCCATCGTTTTAAAGATATCTTCAATTTGCTTCTGAACTATGGTAATCGGATGAAGGGTACCCACCGTTTTGTCTGATGGAATGGAATAATCATAACGCTCAGCACTTTCGATTTCCCTTCGGTATTCCTTTTCCTCCAGGGTTTTTTGGTATTCAGTGATTGCCTGCTCGATTTCATCCTTCAGGATATTTACCTGCATTCCGGCAACTTTCTTATCCTCATTGCTTAAATTTCTAAGATTTTTTAATTCCTCGGTTACAAAACCTTTCTTTCCAAGGAAGGCTACCCTGATTTTCTCCAGTTCATCCTTTGACTCAGCTGCCTGTAACTCAGTTGTAAACTGGACCTTGATCTTCTCTAAATTTTCTAACATATAAACTCCTCCATTCTAAATTTATTGTATAGAGCAAAATGAAACGCTAATGCAATAACAACTCCGCTGTTCCCTGTATGAGCATTCTCACACAGTATTCTTTTCACATAGCTCACATCCGCGAAATTCTTCGCGACTGTTCGCTAATGCAATAACAGCTCCACTGTTCCCTGTGTGAGCATTCTCACACAGGACAAATAAACTCTGTGAGTTTATTTGATTGCATTAAAAAAGCTTCCGTCCGCAAGGGACGAAAGCATCGTGGTACCACCCAAATTTAAGTATGCAAATCCACATACTCCTCAACAGTCATAACGGAACTGACCCGGCCTTACTTCTCCGATTGGATTAAACTTCATCTAAGGGATCTTTAAGGCAACTCCGGTGCCGAACTTCGTAATATACCCGAACCCTGAATGTGCTCTCAGCCGGTGACACATCCTCTCTGGAGGGAAAATATATCCTACTCACTCACCATCAATGTTATTATCATTTTCTCCTATATTAATAAACTATTTGTAAATTGTCAAGAAAATATTACAACCAGAAAATATTACATTGCTTGTTTTTCTCTTGTTTTTCTCCTGCTTTCTTCTTGTTTTCTTTATTCCTTCTTGCATATTTATAACATTGTTTAGTAATAAAATACATTATAACAACTAGATTTTGATCTACCTTGGAGACTTTTCCTACGAAATTATATATGTTACACGACTTATACCTCGAACTATTTCGTAATCTATAATTGTATATAAATAGTAATATCCTGTTTCCTATGCGGGTTTTAACAGGGAGTATGCAAAACGCAGCGAACCTTAAGCATGTTTTCCTATTAATATTGATAGGCTACCATAAATTATCTGAGTAAATGCTGCTTATGGTTAATTGATAAATAATTAATGCTTGTTTATGCAAAATATTTATGATAGAATTAGCAAGGTTAAGCGTTATGGTTTATACACAAAAGGAGTGTTGCACATGCAAAAGTACGACGTTATCATTATGGGCGCCGGTCCTTCCGGTATTTTTTGTGCTTATGAATTGATTAAAGAAAATAAGGATTTAAAAATATTAATGGTCGAAAAGGGCAGACCTATTGAGAAAAGAACCTGTCCCAAACGAATCACGAAACAATGTATCGGATGTAAACCGTGTTCCATTACAACCGGCTTTGCAGGTGCAGGAGCTTTTTCCGACGGAAAGCTTTCCTTATCACCGGATGTAGGTGGAAATCTCACTGATATTTTAGGTTATGACAAAGCGGTAGAACTGCTGAAAGAATCCGATGATATTTACTTAAAGTTCGGGGCTGATACCAATGTCTATGGTGTCGATAAAGAAGCCGAAATCCGCGAAATCAGAAGACGCGCGATTAATGCAAATCTTAAATTAATCGAATGTCCGATCCGTCATTTAGGAACGGAAGAAGGATATAAAATATATACCCGGTTACAAGAGCATCTTCTTGCTTCTGGGATAGAAATGATTTTTAACACCATGGTTCAGGATATTCTGATTGAAGACCAGAAGGTAAAGGGTATTGTTACCGCTAAGGGTGATACCTATTATGCCGATGAAATTGTATCCGCCATTGGTCGCGAAGGTTCCGATTGGTTCAGTCAGATTTGTCATGCGCATGGAGTAGAAACAAAGGTCGGCACTGTAGATATCGGTGTACGTGTAGAGGTTCGTGATGAGGTTATGGAATTCTTAAATAAGAACCTTTACGAAGCGAAACTGGTTTATTATACACCAACTTTTGATGATAAGGTTCGTACCTTCTGTACCAATCCTTCCGGTGAGGTAGCGACAGAATATTATGAAAATAATCTGGCTGTCGTTAATGGACATGCTTACAAATCAAAAGAATATAAAACAAATAATACAAACTTTGCGATCCTTGTATCCAAGAATTTTACAAAGCCTTTTAAAACTCCGATTGAATATGGTAAACATATTGCTCAGTTAAGTAATATGCTTTGCGGAGGGAGAATCCTAGTTCAAACCTTCGGTGATTTCCAGAGAGGAAGAAGGACAACAGAGGAGCGTCTTTGCAGAAATAATTTAATTCCTACGTTAAAGGATGCAGTACCCGGTGATTTATCCCTGGTATTCCCTCACAGAATTATGGTTGATATCAAAGAAATGATTCTGGCACTGGATAAAGTAACACCCGGTATCGCCAGCGATGAAACTCTTCTTTATGGTGTTGAGGTCAAATTTTATTCCAATAAAGTAGTTGTAAACAAAGATTTTGAGACCAGCGTAACCGGTCTAAGAGCAATCGGTGACGGTGCATCTGTAACAAGAGGCTTACAACAGGCCTCCGCTAACGGTATCAGCGTAGCAAGAAGTATTCTGGAGAAGATGAATAAGAATAACTAAATAAATGCTCACAAACAACATTAAGGGAACCCATGACAGGTTCCCTTAATGTTTGTATTTTATTCCCCAATAAAATACAGGTTGTGAAGGTAAGCAGCTCCACTATCGAAATAAAGAATTATGCAAAAATAAGTGTAAATGAAAATAACAATCATCTGTCTATGTAGAAGTCAATTCGTTGTATTTACTGAGTAATCTCTTAATTGATTTGTTGATTTATTATAAAATTAAATTAAGAATTTAACATAATCCATCAGTTAGAAACCGTTGCACTTGTAAAAGAAGCCGTTTCAATTATTTTCCCGCCATCATAAACATAGCCATAGGCACGCATTCTACACTGAGAACCTGTACTTACAATACGTGAGCCATTAACATAAAGATACAAATCACTACCGGAGTTGGACCATCCTTGTAGGACAACCCAGTTGCCGTTAATATATTGTTCTAAATAAACTACAATTCTGGCTTCATCCGCATTATGATAGGAAAGATTAGATTCTACATTCACCTCATTACCATTAATAATATTAATATAATTATTAAAGGAAATCACATTCGTATACATAGGTCTCATCACAACATTAACCTCATTAACCGTTGCCGCCAAAGCTTCGGATTGAGACAATGAACTAATAAGCAATAAGGTGCAGCTAACTGTAATAATAATTAATATTTTTTTCATAGAAAACCTCCTTTCGATATATATAACTGCCGAAAGGAGGTTTTTCTTTCACTTATTTTTAAATTATTTTTAAAAAATGACATAAATTTTTATTTTTCGTCTCTTTTTATGTTTTCTGCTACTTTTTTTAGTTCTCGGACATTAATATTATTCCCCTGTAAATATAGGGCAATGTCATCCTGTAGCCAACTGATTATTTTGAAATCATCCTTTTCTATCAGCAATGCCTCCTCCTCATTTACTATTATTTTCGTTATCGTACTGTTTTCTGTATCCAACTGTTGGGATGAAGCACAAGATACCTGCTGTAATATTATTCTACCATCCCCTGCATTCTTAAAATCTAACATTGCAGATTGTTCTGTAATATTATCATCATATAAGGAATAGCCCTTCGGGATATAAGTTAAATAAAACCATCCGTCCCAGTTCATCGGAATACTCGACTTATATCCAGGGCTTCTTAAATCAAAATTGATTTGAGTAAAGGATTCCTGAATATAAGAAATGGATTCTAAGAGACGAAGACGATAAGCATCTACACTCGCCATCAGGATATTATTAAAAACCAATAGAAAAAGTATAATTACCGCAGCTTTTCTTACAAACCGATTTGCGAGGAAGCCGTATTTCCTTTTCTTTTTCATCCTTCTTTCCTGTGCGGTGAAATCATTCATCCATCGGTCTAAACTTTCCGGCACCTTGACATTTTCCCATTCTTCCTTCACTTCATCCAGTCCGCTGCATAGGACTTCTACATATTCGTATCCGATATGCATCAGAAAACTATGTTCCAATTGAGCTTTATACTCCCGATCCGGATTCGGATTTTTCTTCATACATGTTACCTCCTTTGGATAAAATTCTTTTTAAGGCAGCTCTAGCTCTGGTTAATCTTACACTAACTACATCATAGGATAAGTTAACCATATCAGCTATATCGGATGTACTATAATCATAATAGTATTTCAGAGTCAGTAAATCTGCATAACCGGAATTGATCTTCGATAATGCTTCAGCCAATTCGCGACCACGCTCCAGATTAAGAACATAATCCTCGAGGGAAGTTTCGTTATCTGCCTCTTCTGCCATTTCATCCGTAAAATCGATCGGAATTGCCTTCTTCTTCTCATTGAATCTGTCATAAGAAAGGTTCCTTACTATAATAACCAGATAACCCCTCGTTTTCTTACACCTAATTTCACCAATTTTATCTAAATGTTTGGAAATTTTTATAAAAGCGGTCTGAAGCACATCTTCCGCATCATGATAATCATGGAGAATCTGATATGCCACATAGTAAAGTTCTTTCCGGTAAGTTTTATACAATTCTTCTAGTTTATCCCGGTCTTTATCGTCTTCTATCATAAGTAAAACAGCCAACATAACTCTCATCCTCATTCTTGTATTCAGAATTTGAATCCAATAACTTTTCTGTCATTTTATATAAAAAATTAGTTAAAGTGTCAAAAGCACCTTCGGTGCTTTCGTACTACAATATACTGATATGGAAGCTTGCTCCCTTATCAGTATATTGTAGTACGAAAAGTGCGTAGTACCTTTTGACACTTTAATCAAACTTCCTTTTAACGTATTAATATGATTTATTTAATCAGCATGGCATCGCCAAAGCTAAAAAAACGGTAACGTTTACTCACCGCTTCCTCATAGGCTGTCATAATATTTTCTCTTCCGGCAAGAGCAGAAACAAGCATCATTAAAGTTGATTCCGGAAGATGAAAATTCGTTATCAATGCATCCAGAACCCGAAAAGTATAACCGGGATAAATAAAAATAGAGGTATCACCGCTTCCCGCAACCACAACACCGTTTTTATCAGCAGCTGATTCCACGGTTCTGCAACTTGTGGTACCGACACAGATAACTCTGCCGCCATTTCTTTTCGTTTCATTGATTTTCTCTGCTTCTTCCTCAAATATTTGGTAAAATTCCGAGTGCATATGATGTTCTAAAATATTATCCACTTTTACCGGACGGAAGGTTCCAAGCCCGACATGCAGAGTAACATTGGCAATTATAATCCCCATTTCTTCAATTTCTTTTAATAACTCCTTAGTAAAATGGAGACCCGCGGTCGGAGCTGCTGCCGATCCCTCGTACTTTGCATAAACCGTCTGATAGCGACTCCTATCGGATAACTCATGAGTGATGTAGGGTGGCAGAGGCATTTCGCCAAGTCGGTCCAATATTTCTTCAAAGATACCCTCATAAGTAAATTTGACAAGGCGATTCCCTTCTTCGATCAGATCAATAATTTCACCGGTTAATAATCCTCCACCAAAGCTGATTTTAGTACCCGGTCTGGCTTTTTTCCCCGGTTTCACCAGTGTCTCCCAGATATCATTTTCCCGCCGCTTTAAAAGAAGGAGTTCAATTTTAGCACCATGGGTTCCCTCCTGTAAGGGCATACTTCCCTGCTCATGAATCTTTTCTCCGATAAGGCGTGCCGGAATTACCTTCGTATTATTTATGACAAGACAATCCCCTTTTTTAAGAAACTGGATGACATCCTTAAATATTCTATGCTCTATTACCCCTGTCTCCTTATCCACGACCATAAGCCTAGAGCCTGATCTGTCCTCAAGCGGGTCCTGGGCAATCAATTCCTCCGGTAAATCATAATAAAAATCTTGCGTTTTCATATTTGCTCCTAACTATTTATATAAGTAAAATCGTTTAATAAACTATAATAAACATTGTAACGATACGCATTTCCAAGAAAATCTACCTCCACACAACAAACATTATACTTAAATTTTCAGAAAAAATCTATGCTTTCTTTTCAGCATTGCTACCAGCCATGCCAAAATTACTAATAATTAAATATAAAAAAATATCTCTGTAAATTATCTGTCCCAGATAATTTACAGAGATATTATAATCAGATTATTTTTATTCAACTATTTACGCTTAAAACATCAAATCTGATTTTTTCTTTAATAATTTAGTCCCGTTCAATATCATAAAAATACCGGAAAGAATTCCTGCAACTATTAATAAGATACCCATGACCAGATTCCATACACCAACCGATTTCATTGTCTGATAAATCTTTTCCACCATAACATTCCCTCCTTTTTCTGTTTATTCATTTACTCCGTATTGCTCATAATACAAATCAATTGCCGTCTTCAAATTATCATCAATTACAATATTACCCTTGTACGGCTTATTATACAAATGTTCCACAACTTCCTTCATTGTTACGATAGCGGTAGTTGTCAGCCCATAATTTTCTTCAATTTCTGATAGTGCGCTTTTACTTCCGAGTCCTCGCTCCATACGGTCGACCGACACTACAAGACCAAGAACAGATACATTACCCTGCGCTTTTAGTATCGGCATCGTCTCACCGATTGAGGTTCCTGCCGTCGTTACATCTTCTATGATAATCACTTTATCACTATCTGAAATGGGGGAGCCAAGCAGTATTCCTGTGTCACCGTGATCCTTAACTTCCTTGCGGTTTGAGCAGTATTTGATCTCCTTCTGGTAAAATTCGCTGATAGCCATGGAGGCTGCTACACATAAAGGAATTCCCTTATACGCCGGTCCGAATAATACATCAAAATCCATGCCAAATTTATCATGAATTGCTTTTGCATAATATTCGCCTAGTTTTCTTAACTGTGCACCCGTCCGATAAAAGCCCGTATTCACAAAAAATGGAGTCTTGCGACCACTTTTGGTAGTAAAATCACCGAATTTTAAGACACCGCAGTCTACCATGAACTCAATAAATTCCTTTTTATACTGTTCCATAAAATTCCTCCTGCCATTTTTTCATTTTAGCATACTATTTTCTATTTGTAAAATAAGCTTTATTTCACACATCCGATTAAATCATGGATATCTTTTATACCATATTGGTTCATGTAATCATTGATACCCTCCACAACATTAAGTGCAGCCTTCGGATTAATAAAATTAGCCGTTCCTACCGCAACCATGCTGGCACCTGCCATGATAAACTCTAGGGCATCTTCCGCATTCATAATGCCTCCCATGCCGATAATCGGTAATTTGACTGCATTTGCCACTTGATAAACCATACGAACTGCAACCGGCCGTATAGCGGGTCCGGATAAACCGCCTGTTTTATTAGCTAGTAAAAAAGCCCGCTTATGAATATCTATTTTCATACCGGTCAGGGTATTGATTAAGGACAGTGCATCCGCACCGCCTGCTTCGGCGGCCCTTGCCATCTCGGTAATGTCAGTAACATTCGGACTTAATTTCATAATAATTGGTTGTTTTGCCCGTTTCTTAAGCTCCTTTGTGATTGTCTCCACATTTTTCGCATCCTGACCGAAGGCAATTCCACCCTCCTTCACGTTGGGACAGGATATGTTGATTTCCAGCATGTCCACATCCTGATCAGATAAACGTTCTACAACATCACAATAATCCTCCGTAGTTTTTCCAACAACGTTGACAATAATTTTAGTATCATATTTGCGTAAAAACGGAATATCCCTTTGAATAAAAACCTCCATACCGGGATTTTGAAGACCGATAGCATTGAGCATACCCCCGTAGGTTTCTGCTACTCTTGGAGTAGGATTACCGGGCCAGGGAATGCTTGCCACACCCTTCGTGGTTACTGCTCCAAGCTTCGATAAGTCGATATATTCACCATATTCCATACCTGATCCGAAGGTTCCGGAAGCGGTGGTAACAGGATTTTTAAATGTAATTCCGGCTAATACAACGCTTGTATTCATAGCTCCACCTCTTCTGCATAAAATACCGGTCCATCCTTACAGACGCGTTTATTCTTAACATTGGTATGATGATCGGTTTCCTTTGATTTACATACACATCCTAAGCAGGCTCCTACTCCACAAGCCATTCGCTCCTCCAGGGACAATTGCGCCACAATACCCTTTTCAGCCGCATAGGCCTTGATTCCGCGAAGCATGGGCGTTGGACCGCAAGCAAAAATTATGTCTGCCTCGATACCATTTTCCCTGATCGCATCAAGTACATTTCCCTTCGTACCTCTGCTACCATCCTCTGTCGAAACAAAAACATCACCAAAAGCAGAAAACTCATCCTCAAGAAAGGTAATATCACGGTAGCCAAGTACCATCACCTTAGGAATTGTTAATTGCTTTGCCAATTCCAGCATGGGTGGAATACCGATACCTCCGCCGATCAATATAGCTTTCTTTCCTTCCAGGGTAAAACCGTTCCCGATGGGTCCCATTACTTCAAGGCTATCATTTTCTTTTAATTTAGAAAACTCCAATGTCCCTTTTCCTGCTACTCGGTATACCAGACGTATTCTTCCGTGGATTCTATCGATCTCACAGATACTGATCGGTCTAGGGAGCAACCTGCTTCCATCTCTGGAATACAGGGAAATAAATTGCCCGGGCATAGCTGCCCCGGCTATTTCAGGGGCAAGCAGCCATATACTGTATATGCCCTCAGCAATTCTCTTCTGATTTGCAACCTTTACTCTTTGCTTTACTGCAACTGTCATGTAACATCTCCTATAAACCATTGTTATCGTATCAAAATTTAATCCTGTACATTATATCCTAAAATATGTGATGTAACAAGAAATTATTTCCGTTAACCACTACTTTATATCACCATTATATCGTCTTTATATCACCTTTATATCACCTTATATCACCTTATATCACCTTGTATCACCTTGTATCACCTTGTATCACCTTGTATCACCTTGTATCACCTTGTATCACCTTGTATCACCTTGTATCACCTTGTATCACCTTGTATCACCGTTCGTAATTGCGCTTCTAAGCCTTATAAGTCCAATGCTCCGGCTAACTTTCTTCCAGAATTTTAATCTGCACTTTCCGGTTTCTCGGTCCGTCAAATTCCATAAAGTAAATCCCCTGCCAGGTTCCAAGCAGTAACTTACCGTCTTCAATGATAATTGTCTCCGAAAATCCCATCATACTGGCTTTGATATGTGCTGCCGAATTCCCCTCGCTATGACGATATCCGTCCCGTAAGGGAACTATTTTGTTCATTTCCATCAAAAAGTCATCCACGACGTCCGGATCTGCATTCTCATTGATGGTGACTGCTGCCGTTGTATGAGGAATAAATATGATACACAGGCCTGACTTAATATTACTCTCGCGTACAAGTTGTTGTATTTTATCCGTTAGATGTATCATTTGCATAGGATGTTCTGTTCGTATGTGAAATGTAATACTTCTGCTCATATATCACTCGCTCCTTCTATCTGTAATCATTTTAGAGTTTCCAAGTCCCAACCTTTTTACCATTATATACATCCAAGTAATAAAATACAAGCAATAGATTCCTCTGCGTCCTTTTAGGCAACATAGATTTTAATATATATTTTTGGTTTTCTGGATATATTTTTCTGTAGAAATGAAGATAATACGATTAAAATGAATTTCAGGAGACTAAAAATATGATTCCGAGAAAAAAGATACCCCGTGACTTATGTCTGGATAATACCCTAAAGCTATTATCGGAAGGTTATTTCTTTATTACAAGACGATGCAAAAAATATCATAGCGATATATTTCAGACGCGCCTCTTTGGACAAAAGGTCGTCTGCCTGAGCGGAGTGGAAGCAGCAAAACTATTTTATGATAATAACCGATTTAGTAGAAAGGGAGCCGCTCCGAAACGGGTTCAAAAAACTCTGTTCGGTGAAAAAGGAGTACAGACCTTAGACGGTGCCGAACACCAGCACCGTAAAATGCTTTTCATAACTGTTATGAGCCCTGATCGTACAGATCAACTCATTAAACTCGTGAAAAAACAATGGCAGCTGAAAAGTAAATGCTGGGAAAAGAAAGAGCAAATCGTATTATTTGACGAGGTACAAATACTTCTATGTGAAGCCGCTTGCCGATGGACCGGTATTCCCATTCGTCCGTGTGAGGCAAAATATCGAGCTCAGGACTTTGGTAAAATGATTGATGCCTTTGGTGCTGCCGGACCGCGGTACTGGCAGGGCAAATGTGCACGAAAAAGAACAGAAAAATGGATGGAAGCAATTGTTGATAAGGTGCGCTGCAACCAATTGGCTGCCCCTGTGGGAAGCGCTTTATACGAAATCACCTGGCACCGCGATTTAAATGGATGCCTTCTCCCTACCGAAGTTGCAGCTGTTGAAATCATCAATGTTATCCGGCCGATTGTAGCTATCGCTACCTATATCACCTTTGGAGCTTTAGCCTTAATTGAATATCCGGAATGTGTAAAGAAGCTTCGCAAAAAAGTCCCTTCCTATCCCCTCATGTTTGTTCAGGAGGTACGAAGATTTTATCCCTTTGGTCCTTTTGTTGGTGCAAGGGTTAGAAAAGATTTTATTTGGAAAAACTATTCGTTTCAAAAAGGGACCTTGGTATTACTTGATTTGTTCGGAACCAATCATGACCGCCGTTTATGGTTTTTGCCTAACCGGTTTATCCCGGAACGTTTCCAGAACCGAAAGGATACTCCCTTTGATTTAATACCTCAAGGCGGTGGTGATGCCAAAGAAGGAAACCGTTGCCCCGGAGAAGCCATCACTATAGAGCTTATGAAGGCTAGTATCAAATTCCTGGCAAACCACTTAGATTATGATGTACCCTGCCAAGATTTAAGATATAGTTATGTAAGAATGCCCACCCTCCCAAAAAGCCGAGTAATCTTAAAAAACATCAGACGGATCGCTGCTACTAATAAGTAAACCGAATTTATTTTTTGAAGGGACCTAATCTACACCTTAAGAGTTAGTTTGTGATTGTCTAACATCTCGGTGCAATTAGATCCCTTCTTTACCCTTTTACCGGTCACGAACATTTTTCTTTCTCAAAATAATCGCTGAGATGATAATAAACAGAATTCCGCTTCCAAACAAAATTAAAAACTTTATAAGATTTGAGATTTCCATATCAGCAAATTTAAGCGTAATACCGCTGTATTCCCGATAGAACTCCAGCCCCTGCTTTGGCAGCCCCGCAAAGGTTCGTGCTGCAGCTTCTTCAGTAAATACCTCCCTCATCCAAGCGCTCCCCGAACAAATTGGGAATAAGACTAAAACCTTTTTCACTGTTTCCGGTAATACACCCATGGGAAGATACATGCCGCTGATGAAACCCACCAAGGTTCCCACCAGGGTACTCAAACCGCTATATGCACTTAAGGAATGAGCAAAGGTGGACAAGAAAAACATAAAGCAGGTCGCAGAAAAAGAATTAAGGATAATAAGTCCTGACACCTTTATCAGCTGTATCGTTGTTAACATTGTCCCACCGGACATTACAAGCACCACCTCGGATATTAATACCGTGACAACGCCAAATGCAATACTTAAGATGAAGGCCGCTAAAATATAGGCTAATACAAGAACACTTCGAGATACCGGAGACACATAGAAGCTGCTGAGACGATTCTGAGCCTCATCCTCTACCATAAGACCGATGACACCTAAGGATACGGTAACACCATTTACTACGGTTAAGCCTGCGATAATCATGGATAGAACAAGATTTCTTGCGTTCGCATCATCCTTGGAGGAATCGCGGTCCCCCTCCATCAGTTGATCCATCGGCAGAGTCACGCCCTGCATCATCTTATCTGCATCCCTCAAACTACCATTTACCATATCAACATTCATATTCCCCAAAAAGACCAGCATCAACATGATGATAATCAACATAGAAAGCGATGAATAGAAAAGATTCGCTTTATCCTTACAAAACACGAAAATATTTCGTTTGATTAATACTAATAATGTTTTCAAGTACATCCCCCTCTACTCTTCCTTCAGCTGTTTGCCGGTAATATTAATAAATACATCATCCATCGTACCTTGAACCACCTCAAAGGCTGATAGGAAGGGTTTCATTTCTGTTAGCAGTGGTATGGAGGATAACGTATCTTTAATGATAATGCTTATATGATTACTCTTCATCTTATATTCCAGCTGATGATTCTTTGCCAGTTCAATCACCTTTTCATAATCAGGTGCATAAACCCTAATTCGGTCCGATGCATACTTCTCTTTTAAGGCAGAAGGAGTTGAATCGGCAACCAGCTTACCACTGTCTATAATTGCTACATGCTGTGCCCTGGCAGCCTCCTCCATATAATGAGTGGTTAAGAAAATGCTCATATTCTGTTCTTTTCGAAGCAGCTCAATGCAGTGCCAAACCATCTTTCTAGTCTGAGGATCCAGTCCGGTAGTAGGCTCATCCAAAAATAAGATTTCCGGTTGATTCATGATTGCTCTTGCTATCTCACAGCGTCTCTTCTGTCCTCCCGACAAATCCTTAAACATTCGTGGTAATAAGGCACCAATATCCAGTAACTCACAGACCATGGTTAAATTATTGTTTATTCGTTTATGGTCCGTATCATATAAATAGGCTCTTGAGATAAGATTTTGCCTGACCGTAAGCCTGTCATCCAGGCTGTTATTCTGAAATACAACACCAATCCTCTTTCGTATCTCATCGTTATCCTTACCCAGCTCATATCCACAGACCAAAGCACTACCCCCGCCAGCAGCATATAAAGTGCAAAGCATGTTAATCGTCGTGGATTTTCCAGCACCGTTTACTCCCAAAAAACCAAATAACTCTCCTCTTTTAATAGTAAAACTGATATCGTCCACAGCTTTTACAGAACCAAAATGTTTTACCATATGACGAACCGATAAAACCTCGTCCATATTCCCCCGCCTTTCTTTTCCTGATATCACATATTTTAACTCCATTTTTATGTATAATTGTAATTATATTGTAAATAGATAAAAAATCAAATCTTTTCTGCACCTCGTACCTCCCTTGACGAATTACTGTGGTTATGGTATATTACCTGCAGGCTTAACAATAAAGCAAGTCGATTTGTATTTTTTAATTGAAAGGAAATGAATATGGCAAACAATAACCCTTTAGTAACAATCGAAATGCAAAACGGAGATATCATCAAGATTGAATTATATCCTGAAATAGCTCCTAATACGGTAAATAATTTTATCTCTCTTGTAAATAAGGGCTTTTATGACGGTGTTAAATTCCATAGAGTCATTCGTGGTTTTATGCTTCAAGGTGGAGACCCGGAAGGTACCGGCACGGGAGGCCCAGGCTATTCTATTAAAGGTGAATTCACATATAATCATTTTGAGAACAACCTAAAACATACTGCCGGTGTTATTTCCATGGCTAGATCCCAGCGTCCGGATTCAGCCGGTTCTCAATTTTTTATCATGCATAAGGATTCCCCACATCTGGATGGTTCTTACGCTGCTTTTGGTAAAGTAACAGAGGGAATGGATACCGTAAATCGCATTGCAGAGATCAAAACCAGTTATAATGATGATCCTTTAGAACCGCAAATCATGAAAAAAGTTACTGTTGATACCTTTGGCGTAACCTACAATGAGCCTGAAAAATGTTAAGCATCCGGTAACTATCGTAAATAAGCGAAAGACACCAAAATAAATAAGATATTGTTTCCAATATGTGAAATTAAACATTCTATGCTATTAGAAAAATAAAAATTCTATTATATTCAGGGGAATTGGCTTGCCAATTCCCCTTTTCACTTAAATTTATTCAGCCCTTCCCAATTAGCGATTAGTACTCCAAGCCTTCTTTAAATCCTCTCTCATCGCAACAACTGCCTGCCTTGCCGCATCTGCATACCCTTCGGGTCCGAATTTTTCATAACCCTTCTGCTGATAGGCTGCGATGATTCCTCTGGAGGAATTAACGATCGCACCTAAGCCATCCTTATTAAAATAATGCACGAGGTCCTCTGCCTTACCACCCTGGGCACCGTAGCCGGGTACCAGAATATAGGACTTCGGCATGAGCTTTCTCAGTATTTTCCCCATCTCAGGATAGGTAGCACCAACTACAGCGCCGATATAACTGTAGGAGGAACCCATATGAAGTTCTCCCCATTCTTTAACCTTCTGACCGACCAATTCATATAAGGGCCTTCCGTCAACCATTTGGTCCTGAAACTCACCACTGGAGGGGTTCGAGGTTTTAACCAGAATGAATAATCCTTTGTTCTCCTGCTTGCATACCTCGATAAAGGGTAGAATGCCATCAGAGCCAAGGTAAGGATTAACGGTGATAAAATCCTCATCAAATCCGCGATAAGAATTTTCACCGATGGTAACCTTGCCAAGATGACCGGTAGCATATGCCGCAGAGGTAGAGCCGATATCACCGCGCTTGATATCGCCGATGACTACCAGACCTTTTTCCTTACAATACTCAACCGTCTTATGAAATGCCTTAAGCCCTTCTATACCAAACTGCTCATACATGGCAATCTGAGGTTTCACTGCAGGAATTAAATCATAGGTAGCATCCACGATTCCCTTATTATATTGCCAAATAGCTTCCGCTGCACCTTCCAGATTTTCACCCTTTTCACTGTAAGCCTTGTTAAGAAGCTGCTGCGGAATAAAGCCTAACATCGGGTCTAAACCGACTACAATCGGTGCACTCATCTCTTCAATCTTTTTAATCAACTGATTAATCATTTTGCCCTCCATACTCTTTCATTACCGTAATCATATAAGAATTTATAAAATATAACTATCATAAAACTGCGTGATCAGATCCCTCAAACCTTTGCGCTTCGACAGCAGTTCACAATCATTTGGAACCTAACGAAATTATTTATGGAATTCATAAACCAATTTTCCGGCTACGAAGGTGTATTCAATCCTTCCGTAAACCATACGCCCATGGAAGGGTGTATTTTTGCTCTTGGATAAAAACTGATTTCGGTCAATCGCATAAATTGCTTCAGGATCAGCAATTACAAGATCTGCAACGTAACCCTCATCAATACAGCCTCGCTTTATTTTTAATATTTTTGCAGGATTTACACTCATTTTTTCTACCAGCTGCTTTATAGTTAAATACCCTTTCATAACTAACTCCGTCATAGACAATGCAAATGCTGTCTCTAAACCAACAATTCCAAAGGGTGCCTCCGCCATGGATTTTTCCTTTTCCTCAGCTGCGTGTGGTGCATGGTCCGTGGAAATAACATCGATAATTCCTTCCTTCAATGCCTCCCTGAGTGCCTGGATATCCTCCCTGCTTCTAAGAGGTGGATTCATCTTATAATCGGCATCATCAGACGGAATATCCTCATCACATAAGGTAAAATGATGAGGGCAGACCTCACCGGTTACCGGCAGGCCTTCTTTCTTAGCCAGAGCAAGCATCTTCACACTGTCCTTGGTGGAACAGTGACATAAATGCAGTTTTACACCGGTATCCTTGGCAAGCAGAATGTCCCTGGCAGTGATAATATCCTCCACTGCATTGCTGATGCCGGCAAGCTTAAGTTCCTCTGCTTTTTTACCGGCATTGACAGCACCTTTGCCAACCAGGCTTTTATCCTCACAATGGGCAAACACCGGTATATCACATTGTGCCGCCTGCCTCATTGCCTGTGCATAGAGTGCGGTATCCATCACTGATTTTCCGTCCTCACTGATGGCCACAGCTCCTGCCTTCCTCAGCTCTGAAATATCGGTCAGCTCCTTGCCCTCCTGTCCTGTCGTTATGGCACCGATCGGCAATAGGTTCACTAAGGAATCCTCCACTGCTTTGTTCCTGATCCACTTAATCATAACAGCATTATCGGTAACCGGTTTGGTATTCGGCATTGGACAAATTGTTGTAAATCCACCGGCTGCCGCCGCCATGGTTCCGGTTTTTATGGTTTCTTTATATTCAAATCCCGGTTCTCTAAGATGCACATGCAAATCAATAAAGCCGGGCATGATATATTTTCCTGCAGCATCCATGATAGTGAGTGTCTCACCCTTTTCTGAAGCGATGCTTTTTGCTCTCTCTATGGTAATCGACTGCCCGACCTCCACGATTATATCAGCTTCGATTAACAAATCATAGTTACCTTCCCTGTCGGTAGCAGGGTCAATCACAAATCCATTTTTTATTAATGTAAACAACCGTTTCCCTCCGTTTCGTTTGGTTTATGTAATGAACGGACCGGCCTATATCCCCATGCCGTAATTCATCCCGGCATCGGAACATAAGCAGATCCGTTAATTCATCTATAGTTCGGCTTTTTCAATATCCGCCAGCACCTTTGCAGGTATATAGCGTTCAAATTCATCTCTGCGAATCCATTCATGACTGATTAAATCTTCCGATAATATAACATTATCAAGAGCGGTCATGCACAAATAGCTGATTCCAATGTGAAAAATATCTCCGGTAAAAAATGTCCATGTATATAAAATTTGACCAATGGTAGCTGACAATCCAGTCTGCTCTGCTATGTGGCGGATGACCGCATGCTCCGGTTTTTCGCCAAATTCTAAAGCTCCGTCGATAAATTCCCACTGGTAAGGCTCTGCTATTCGGTCATCATACCACTTTTTCACGACCAGATATTTATCCGCATGTCTTACGACACCTTTGATTAAAATCTTATATTTTCCCATATTATTTTCCCCTTATCTGTCATTCATAAAAGAACCGTGAGTAATCATTGCCAGTTTCGTCCGTGCTTTATCTATTTTCCTGTTGGCCGGCAAGATAATTAATAAACTGCTGAGCGGTACGTCCTGATCGGCCTCCATGGTATAGCTCCCACTTATTAGCTTCGGCACTCAGCTCCTCGGGGGACAAATTGATATTGATCTGCCGTTCGGCAAGATTTTTAACAATTTCCAGATACTCTTTTTTATCCGGAGCACTGAAGCTTATTGTAATACCAAAACGGGCTACCAAAGAAAGCTTTTCCTCCATCGTATCGGACCGGTGGATGTCCTCCGTGGTCTCCATGTCGGAGCGGTCGCTCCAGGTTTCCCGGATTAAATGCCTGCGGTTCGAGGTCGCATAGATCAAAACATTGTCCGGTTTATTCTCAAGTCCACCCTCAATCACCGCTTTTAAATATTTATATTCAATTTCAAATTCCTCGAAGGATAAATCATCCATATAAATTATAAACTTGTAATTCCGATTCTTTATTCTTGCAATAACCGCGGATAAATCTTCAAACTGGTGCTTATAAATCTCAATCATCCGAAGTCCATGGGCATAATATTCATTCAATATGGCTTTTACCGAAGTTGATTTGCCTGTACCACTGTCTCCGAACAAAAGCACATTATTGGCTTTTCTTCCTTCCACAAAGGCTTTGGTATTATCGATCAGTTTTTTCTTTTGCAGCTCATAGCCTACCAAATCTGACAGCAGGACCTCTTGCGTGTTGGTAATCGGGAAAATAACCATTTGACCGTTATCCTTCTTGATCCGGAAGGCCTTATTCAGCCCGAATGCACCCACTCCATAGGTTCGGTAAAATTCTGTAACAAGGCTGAATATCTCCTCTTCATCGTCTGCCTTATCTATTTGCCAGCTGAGCAGCTGAACTTTTTTACTGACATTCTTATTATATCTCGTACTGCTTTTTTCTATTGCCGTATAATTAGAAATAGTAGAAAAGCAGTTAATACCCAGTTCCTCCTCCAGTGGAGTGAAATCGTAATCGAACAATGCTTTAAAAATTTTAAAATCATTCTTGGCAAATTGATTCACGCTTCCTTCCTTTGCGCCAACCTTTTCACAGGTAATGCTAAAGGGATTTTCACTCGTTGCAAGTAAAAATGCGAGATAATTATGCCATAGGTTCTTATTAAAGCCATAGTTCGTTGCAGTATCTAACAGTTTGTTTATCAGAGTATAAATTCGGGAGATGATACCTTCTTTTTCTTCGGTTATATGGTATTTTTCTTTATTTAAGTCATACTCCCTGATTAACTGTGCAAGGGGAAAGAGCAGACAGTCTTCTCCCAAATTCTTATAGATGATCAGTTTTGATGTTAAACGGTACATAGCTTGCCTCCTATAAATCATCCAGTCCTACTAAAATGATATCTTTTTTCTCCCTGGCAAGCAGGTTTAACTCCTGTGCAAATCCCCTCCTGGAAAACAGATAACAATAATCCGGGTCGATACCGGCTTCCGCGGATAAGGCCCGCAGATTTTCATAATCAGCTACCTCAAGCTTTCTGTCTTCCCATAGACATCTTCCCACCAGTGTAAAATTTTTTTCTCCCTGTGCCAGAATATCGATGGTTCCGTTCTTCCCATACCAGCGATCCCACCACAAATATTTTCTCGGAAGTCTTTGATGCAGGTTCATTAACTTTAGATATTCCGTACAGACATCGGAAAAATATTCACCCATATATTCATCCAAATATGGTTCGAGCTCCTTTTCGTATACCTCATGGGCCTTACCTTGTAATAGAAGCGACATATGTGGAAATACAAAACGATACCAGAAGCTGAAAAAATTATCTCTGATGCGGTAAAGTCCCTTTTGAACATTTTCTCTACCTTCATCACCTAAGGGAACCAGCTTTTCCACCAGGTCGAGCTCGATTAAATGCTTTAAATAAACACTTATTTTAGCCCTGGAATATCCGGTTTTTACGTGCAATTCATTTAGCTTGCGGTTTCCTTTCGCCAATACTGAAAGAATGGTATTATAAACTGCCGGTTCCCTGAGCTCCAGCTTTAAATAATGAAGTGGTTCGAGAAACAGGCAGTGGTCTTTATGATAAAGAGTTTGCAAGATATTATCCTTAACAGACAGGTCCTCCTGCCATTCCTTTAAGTATTCCGGTACGCCACCGAGAACAGCATTGATAAAGACGCAACCTTCCACTGTAGTTTTAGGAAAACGGTTAACAAAGTCAACAAAGGTAAACTCCTTCAGTTTTAGGTACGCGGTGATATACTCTGCTTTTGTTCCCATTAATTCCAGCATATCATTTTCGATCCAACGAATGGAGGAGGAAACTAAAATGAGCATCACGGGGAACTCCGGGTCAGCTAATACCTTCAATATTTCCATAAACTCATTGCTATTCTTTACGATATAGTGGAATTCATCTATGACGATGACTGTTTTTTGTTGATACGTCCGAATCGACTGTACCAGATTGTAATAATGGTCTGCCGATTCCCCCGTAGCTTTTCTCCATTCACTAGCCATAAGAGAACGTTGCAGAAGATCCTCGCATTCCATCGCCGCATAATAATAGGATGGCTTATCCTCCATAAATTCCGTTAGCAAGGTGGTCTTACCTAACCCCTTCCTGCCATAGAGAATAACCAGGTTATTACCGGAGGAATAATACTGTTCCTCTAAAAGCTTAAGTTGGGCAGCCCTTTTTACAATCATTCCGTCACCTCAATTTGCTTTATCATTTGAATTTTACATACGCTCAGGTGCTTCAATTCCAAGTAAATCAATACAGGTCAGTAAAATATTCTGAACCAGAGTAATCAGAGAAATCCAGGATGTTTGTTTATTGACGTCCTCTTCTGTAATAATTTTAGTGTCGTGATAAAAAGTGTTAAATGCATTTGCCAGATCGTAAATATAAGCACAAACTCTGTGTGGAGCGGTTTCTTTATAAGCTGTATAGATCATTTCATTAAATTTAGTTACCTCAAGCATCAGAGCCTTCTCACTGTCAGCCTGAGCCGGTAATATAATGCCTTCCCTAAGCGTATCCTTCTTTAACTCCTGATATTTCGAGAGTATCGATTTAATACGTACAATCGTGTAAAGAATATAGGGGCCGGTATCACCTTCAAAGGAAATAAAGCGATCCACGTCAAAGATATAATCCTTGGAAACCAGGTTAGATAAATCACCGTATTTTAAAGCGGCAAGACCCACCTTTGCAGCCACCTCATTTGCTTCGCTTTCCTCCATACTGCGGTTTTCCATGATCTTACGGTAAACCTCATCTGTAACGCTTTTGATTAAGCTTTCCAGACGCATTACGCCGCCTTCTCTTGTCTTAAAGGGCTTGCCGTCCTTACCGTTCATGGTTCCAAAGCCGATAAAGTCTAATTGGGTATCCTCCTTCACCAGTTTTGTCTTTCTTGCACAGCGAAATACTGTTTCAAAATAAAGCTCCTGTCTCTTATCCACGATATAGATAATGCGGTCGGGTGTAAATAATTTCATACGCTCCACAATCGTCGCCAGATCCGTCGTATTATATAAGGTTGCTCCGTCCGTTTTAAGTATCATGCAGGGAGGGATTTCCTTGGTATCCGTATCCTCTTTGACATCAACTACTAAAGCTCCCTCGCTGATTCTTGTATAATTATTCTCTTTAAAATACTGTATCATATCCGGGATATAGGGCTGCGCATCACTTTCCTTTTTCCATAAATCGAAGGAAACATTCAAGGTTTTATAAATTTTCTTTAAATCCGATACAGAAACCTCCTGCATATGGTTCCAGATAGCAGTATAACCTCTGTGACCATTCTGCAGCTGAAAGGTTATCAGCTTTGCTTCCTCCCTGAATTCCGGATTGGCTTTGGAATATTCACTGGCGGTGGGATATATCTCTTCTAATCCTGATATGGTAAAAGGTGCTTCCTTCGGATATTCACCTTCATAATTCTCATCAAAGTAAACCAGTGAGGGATTTCTTCTTTTTAATTCGGCGATGATTAGACCCATTTGAGTTCCCCAGTCACCCAAATGTGCATCTCCAATTACGTTGTTACCCATAAAACGGAGCAGTCTTTTCATGCTTTCTCCGATAATGGCAGATCTCATATGACCCACGTGCAAAGGTTTCGCAATATTAGGACCGCCATAATCTATAACAATCGTCTTGGGATCTTCCTCTTTAACACAGCCGAAACGCTCCGCCTTCCTCATTTGATTTAAATAATCGGCAAAAAACTCTCCACTTAAGGTTATATTGATAAAGCCCGGCATAATCGCTGTTATTTCTTGAAATTTTGGATCTGCCTGCAAAACTGTGACTATTTCCTGTGCTATTTTGATCGGAGCTGTTTTATACTGTTTCGCAGCCGCGAGTGCACCGTTACATTGATATTGGCACAAATCAGGACGGTTGGAAAGTGTAACCATTCCAAATTTTTCTTCATAACCCTTTTGCAAAAAGGCCTTTCTTACTTCCTCTGTTATCGATTCGATAATTGTCTTCATGTTGACCTCCGGTTCTTCTTAACTTAACAAATACTTTACCATAGATGGACAAAGTTGTCATCATCAAAAAAGCTTTTTACTTTAAATTCTAATATTCGACATGGTACAAGAAAACTCGTGAAACAGGCTTAATTTATAAGTTTTTCTAATGGTATTGATGCAAAAAAAATACACTATTTTTAAATTAATACTATTTTTTTTAATCATAATGTTGTATATTATAACTATACAGACATTCCGGAATGTGATTTTTCGTTTAAGTATGTATTGGGGTTACAACTTAATCGGATATTACTCTTTTAAACGAATGTTGAGAGAAAATCTTAGAATACGAAAGGAGAAATATCATGTTCGGGCAGTACTTTGGGAATTACTTAATAGAAAAGAATAAAATTTCTCAGACAGAATTTGAAGATGTTATGATGCAGCAGCAAATATCGCGGTTAAAATTAGGATTTATTGCCGTTGCTGAAAAATTATTAACTACGAAGCAGGCAGAGGAAATCAATGATATTCAGAAAAAGCTGGACAGACGTTTCGGTGATATTGCGGTTGAAAAGGGATATTTGCTGACAGAAGAAGTTACATACCTTCTCAATATGCAGGGTAGCTCCTATCTTAAATTTGTACAAGCTCTTACTGAGAATAACATCTTAAGCATAGAAGAGATCGAAAACTGCCTGGAAGATTTTAAGAAGGATAACGAATTTTCGGATTCCGATCTGGATGCTTTAAAAACTGGTGATATTGACCGAATCATATCGGTATTTGTTGATGTAGACATTCCCCTTACCGGCGAATGCATCAGCTTGGCCCTTCGTAATGTCGTTCGTTTTATTAATAACAATATCCGATTGAAAAAAGCTTATACTGTGAAAGAATACTCCTTTGGAAATATAGCTTACCAACAGGTAATCGGGGATCATCAGATTTTCTGCGGAATTGCAGGAAACGAAAATGCTTTACTATCCATTGCAAGTCCTTTTGCTAAGGAAACCTTTCAGAAATTAGATGAAGACGCCTTTGATTCCGTATGCGAATTCATCAACTGCACCAATGGATTATACGCATCTAAGTTAAGCTTGGAAGACATACAAATCGACATGACTCCTCCGTTATACGATACCGGTAAAACGCTCGTATCGAACGGTGAAATCTATGTGGTACCGATTATTATAGAGGGTGAACAGGCAGACTTACTGGTTGTAGTAAACAATCAGTTTGGAATTCATTAAGGGGGATATTAACATGGCAAAGATACTTATGGTTGACGACTCCAAGACATCACGCAAAATTCTCAGAGGAATTTTAGAGGAGAATGGGCATGAAATCATTGGGGAAGCAGTAAACGGTAAAGATGGAATAGATAAATTCGGCGAATTGCATCCGGATATCACAACAATGGATATCACCATGCCGGAAATGGATGGATTGGAAGCACTGAAGCAAATTATGGATATAGATAAAAACGCTAAGGTTGTTATGGTAACTGCTGCCGGACAAAAAACAAAGATGGTAGATGCTGTAAAATATGGAGCTGCGGAGTTTCTTGCAAAACCCTTTGATGCAGCACAGATTATTGAAATTATCAATAAAGTACTTTAACCCTTCGTAACGATTTGTCATAGTTAAATTATCACAATTTCAAACAGCACCGTCTCCTATCTCATCATGGATGGAGGCGGTGCTGTTTTTATTTACATATCATAATTTGATTGTACTTTGGATAAATTAATAAGAACTTACTGATATATCCTTCCTTATCTTACTGGCATAATGATGGCGGCTATAATGTATGCTAGAATACCAAATCCGACAAATCCAAAGACAACCCATAACAAACGTACTACTGTGGGGTCAATGTTGATATATTCCGCCACTCCTTGGCATACTCCGCAGATCATTTTATTGTTTGATGACCGGTATAATTTTTTAGGTTCCATAATAAAACTCCTTTCTTAATCTCTTTATTTTAATTATTATCAATGTCTATTGAAATACTTCCTACGCCACATTCTAAATCAAGGCTGTTTCGTGCTTCCCCTGATAACAGGTTTCTTTCCTGGAGATTGCGATAGCTTTCATTATTAATCCGGATACTGCCAATTCCATTTTCCACACGGAAGGAATAGTCCTCTAAATCACCCGATAAATCCAAATTAATACTTCCAACTCCGCATTCCACTGAGCTTTCACCGGTAACCGTTCCATTCATATTGACATCGCCAAAACCGCATTCCACAGTTATATTATTAACCATCATCTGATTTATAATCATTTCACCGGCACCAACTTCATAATCAGAAGCCTCCGAAATGTTCAACTGATCAATTACGATTTTACCTGCTCCTACCGTAAATCTTCCTTTCTGTGCAAGAATTGTTTCCACATCCGCTCTACCTGCTCCGATTTCAAAAGAAAATTCCGATGCCGTAAAATCCTTTGGTATTGTAATTGTCACTTCCGGTCTGAATTCATCCTTCCACCATGCAATCTGACCGATGGAAAAATGAACTCCGAATAAATCCACGATATAATCCCGATCTTGTTTAATTACCCAGGTTCCATCACTCGTTACATGGGATTGAAAGCTATCTTTCGGTATATTATCTGCTTTCACATGAAAATCATCACCCTCTACAATGATAACCTCTCCTGCTCCTATTTGAATATCAATCGACTCAATACCTTCAAAACTTTCATCCATGGAGTATGTAGGTACATCCCTCCAGGAAACTCCGCTTGCTGCTGCAACAATTAATATTGCGATACCAAAGCCGATTGCTAATAAGCCGATTCCCAACCATACTTTCACAAATATTTTCATGCTACCACACTCCTATTCCGAAACGGTAACCTGCATAAGCTGACAAAGCCTCTTACTAAGGCAGGTAATACCTTTTTGCATATCCATGTAGTGAATAAGGTAAATAACATACCCAGACCCAGAACGATTAGTCCACTACCGCAAAGTAATAGCCCGATAAAAGGAACACTAATCTGTATAATACCTGCGATGAATAATGCGATTCCGCTTACGATCATGGCAACTCCTGCAACTCCAAAACCGATTACGATACCGAAAATTGCAGCAATGATTCCTATGAAAACACCAAAAACTGAGAAAACAAGCGGTATACCAACCGGTATGGCGAAAATACAAAGTAAAATGATTAATAAAATATTCGTATTTTTCGTCTGAGTACTCTGTTGTGTGTTTTGTTGTGCGTTTTGTTGGTTGGAATAGGACGCGCTTCCCTGTCCATATTTGCTACCGTTGCTGTTTGCATTTTCATCCCTGTAAGTATTCCTTTGCTGCTCCGATTTTTGACCTTCCGAACCTACTAATTCAAATTTCTCATCGGTATAAACGGTATCCTGATAACCCTTCTCTGTAAAGTAGCCTCTGTTTTCCGGATCAGCTGCATTTACATCCAGATTTGCCTTTATAATTAAAGCAATCCGTTGAGGAGAAACTAATTCCTTAATAATTTCCTCCTCATGATCGGTTCCCGCATCCTCGAAGTAATCATTATAATATTGTAATGCTTCCTTCCTCTCTTCAACAGGGATATCAGACAGAAGGCTTTCCAGCTCATTCATAAAATCAATCCTTGACATCATTTCACTCCTCCAAATATGACATTAATCTTTTTATAATAGCTTTCCCATTCATGATAATACAATCTTAGCTGTACCATGCCTTTATCTGTTATCTTATAATATCTTCGATTTCTTCCGGCGAACTCCAAATCATAAACCTCCAGGCAATCTTCCTTCTGAAGTCTTCTCAGTACAGGATACAAGGTTGATTCAGAAACCTCAATAGCTTCTCGTACGTCCTGAGTTATTTTATATCCATAGGTTCCTTCCGGTTCCTTAGAAACAACGGCTAGTACAATCGCATCAAGCAGTGCTGAACCGGTATTAAATACCATAACATCCACTCCCTTTCTGGTACTTTTTTTATCACAATATTGTTGATTTAATAATACTATACACCATATAATATTATATGTCAATAATGTCTTTCATAAATTTTTACTTTTTTTGCAGGTGTCATATTTTCGTATTTTATACAAGAAAAGCAGGGGGAATGTATGTCCCTAAAGGATATACTTGATATTTATGTTAAGGAATTGTATATTAGAAACATGGGAATAAATCATGTAGAAAATAATTTGGGGGTTAAAAAATGCAGGAAGAATTATTGGTCCAATATAGAAAAGGAAATGATACCGATCAGGACGAATTTATTGATCTGATTAACTATGTTTTTAATATGAATGGAAAAGATAACGATTTCTACCGCTTATTGCCAAAGCTCTATAAAAAGGAATATCATCCCTGTGGCTATAATTACCTTGCCTTGGAAGATGGCCGCATCAAGGCAGCCGTCGGTTCCTTTCCTGGAACTATAAACGTATGCGGTATGACTTTAAATTATCAAGGCATCGGAAATGTAGCCGTCCATCCCTATAGCCGTTCCAAAGGCTATATGAAGGAATTAATGAATCAAGCGGTAGCGGGAATGCTGTCCGAGGATGTGGATTTTTCCGTGCTTAGTGGTAAGCGCAACCGTTATGCTTATTTTTCCTACGAGATTGTTGGCAGGAAAAGCAGCTTCTGGCTGGACGAAAGTAATATTCAACATGTACTTGGAAAGGAACATAAAGTCAAATTTCAGTTCCTCCCGGTGAAGGAAACTGATATCGAAATATTAGAGGAAATACTTAAGTTACAACAGACGCAACCGTTTTATTATGAACGTGAAGCCGAAAAACATTACGATATACTAAAGACATGGACTGATGTAGCAATTTACGGAATTTACGAAGAACAAAGCTTTTCAGGCTATCTGCTCTGTTATGGTAATAATACGATAAAGGAAATCATATTAAAGCAAGCGGATGATATCACGGATGTGATCGCAGATTTTATTATCACCCACGCGAAGAGTGGCCTTACCGTGGAGATTCCCGATTATCAGCGTAAGTTTGCAGATGCCCTGTCAGTGATTTCTGAACAGGTAACCGTTAAGGATGATGATAATTTTTCCGTATTTCATTATGATAAGGTAATTAAGGCCTTCTTAACCTTGAAAGCACAATACGATCAACTTGCCGATGGGGAAATATGCTTATTGATTCATGGTAAGAAGAGAGATGAAAAGCTTTTCATTTCCGTAAAGGACAATCTTGTAAGCGTTATTCCGACCGAACAAAAAGCCGACTATGAATTCCACCATCTGGAAGCTATGTCCGTTCTGTTTGGGAATTATTCTGCTTTGCGGAATCCACTGCCGACGGCAATTAAAACTTGGCTACCCTTACCACTGTATATTTTCCCGGCTGACGCTGTTTAACAGTAATACATATTGTATCCTTCATTTTTCGGATTCCAGAAAGTTCACAATTGATTTTGTATGCCAAAAGAAGTTGATAGGTACTAGCGAGTAAGCCAGTACCTATCAACTCCATATATATGTCAATATATTGTATGCCTTTATTATTTATGCCTTTATTATTTATACTCATTCTGATAAAGAGCTCTTTCATAAGATAATCAGCCTCATAAGTGCTATGTTGGCTAATTTACTATGTACCATTCATAAACGTTTTCCCTTTCGTCTATGATGCAGCTTTTAAATATTCAACCAATTCCTTAAGGGCGGCATCCTCTGTGATTACAGCAGCCAATTTTGTATTTACCTCATCAATCAGCTTCTTGATATCTTCTTCCCTTGTCATTTGCTCGAAATAACCGGATAACTCATCACTCGGTGTATCATTATAAATACTTAATTTACCCTTTTCGTTACTTACCAGGTAGAGCAAGCTCATTCCGGGTACTAAAGAATCAATATTATTTAGCTTTGTATCATAGGTTGTAAACACTACATATGTATTTGGTTTTAGTCCTGGTTTCAATACAGTTTTAATATTTTTATATTTTTCTATTACTTCTCTCTTCTTTTCAATGGAAGCTATTGTTTTATCTTCTTCCTCCTGGCTTGTTGTCATCAATAAATCCTTACTTAATTTAACTTTGACATTATAATATAGTTTAATTAATTCATGCACCTCATCCTTAGTGTCTTCGCTGATTTCGGCCATTCTTAGTTCTTCCTCGGCTTCTGATGCATCCAAACTACTCTCTGCAGCAATATCATTTGCAATACTTAAGGTGTTATCTTCTTTGATAAGTTCATTTTCGTTGGTTGTCACCTCATCTTTTACAGATGATTCCGTCCTGGCTTCTTCATTACCTAATTCTTTATTGCCGGTTTGATTATTTGTACTATCCTTTTGATTTATCATAAATAGCATAAGAAAAGCAAATAGAATCGCTCCGGCCGTTATGTAATACTTCCGTTGTCGTAGCATAGTTCTTCCTTTCTGATCCGATATACAATATCGTTTTTTCATTCAGTAAATTAATCTATATAATTTACAGCTTTCACAGGCGTCCTATAGTATAAATCAGTTATTCGTATTCCCGTGCTTGGGCTGCTCGCACTGATTACTCTTCCATTGCCGATATATAATGCTACATGATTAATTGTTCCATTTTTTGAATAAAATACCAAGTCACCCGGTTTTATATTACTAACAGATACTCTTCGGCCGCTGGAAGCCTGTGCTCTCGAAGTACGAGGAATATATATGCCATAATTTTCTAGAACTGATTGGGTAAAGCCGGAACAATCCGTACCATTGGTCAGGCTGGTTCCACCCCACTCGTAAGGGTTTCCAAGAAAGCGCTTCGCATAATTTATGATATTCGAACGTAAGGATGAGGTACCGGAGGTATCTGAAGCATTGCTGCTTAACGTAATTTCCTGCTTCGATTTGCCGGAACCGGAATTACCACTTGTTTGCACCTCACTTGATGCTTCCTCTTCCTCAAGTCTTTCCCGTTCTTCCTGAATGGACACTGCTTCTTCATATTCCCAGCTGACTTTCACATAATCTGTTGAAACGTAACCGGTGGTATTATTATCTACGAAAACCTTTGCCCAGCCATCTTGCTGCTTTAATACTTTCAACTCCTCACCAACCGGCAGCAAGGTAATAATATCAGACTCGGTACTTGCCTCTTTTCTTACCTTTAATGCAGAGGCAGTAATTTTTGCTACATTGTAGCCTAATTTCGTCGATAATTCTTCTGCCTGCTCACCGATAATAAGATAATCGGCTTTTATGTAGCCGGTAACTGACCCTGACTTCACTTGATACCAATCATCTTTTTTATCTATGATGGTAGCTGCGCAGTTATTATACAATTTACCAAGAATTTCACTCTCCTCGTTTGCCTTACTGCGGATATTCACATAATTTGTAACCTTTGCAAAGGAAATCCCCCGATAAAGTGTTTCTAAATATTTTGTAATATCCTTCTCTGAATTCTCATTATTCTCATAAAAATCATCTATTACTAAATCTATTCCGGCTATCGGCATTTCTGCTGCTTCTGTAACAACAGGATGAAAGGACCATACCATAGTACCAACTAAGCAGCCTGTAATAATCTTATGTATTTTGATCATAGAACCTCCGTTTATGTAATAATTAATTACAAAGATATTAAATTTGTTACAAAATTATTATACAAACGAAATATGAACAAATTATGAATATTGGCACGGTAATTATTGGATGGTCAGATTTTCCATGTATACCGCCTATATTATATGTGATATATGAAAACCACTTTAACCGGGAAAAACATGCTTTACAGGTTTACAGAAATATAAAAGTAAGGATTGAGCTGCTATTTCTCAATCCTCACGTTTCCGATATAATTATTCTACTTTCTTTATTTGGTTAGAAACTTGTGCATCTTCCTGAACCTTTTTATTATTTCGATGCATTACTACCATCATACCAATCATCATGACCGGACAGATAAAGGGAGCTATAGTTCCGAAAAAACCTGCTGCAGCCGGACTTAATTTAGCGATAAACGGTAATAGGAATACAATTAAAATCGGTAGCCCACAGCATAATATCAGATGGAATGTTTTTTTTATTGGGTTGCACTTCTTATTTTGATCATCATGGCAATTCATTTTCTTTCCTCCTGGTTATGCTCTAATCATGTTCTATCTAAGGTTATTATACTGATTTCATATGAAGGTTTTATGGAGAAATCCTTTATCTTTACTTTTTTGGCAGTAGGACTGTAAATGAACTTCCTTCATTTAACTTACTCTCTGCCTTAACAGTACCGCCGTGAGCTTCGACAATGGATTTTACGATTGTAAGACCGATTCCGGAGCCTCCGGTTAATCGATTGCGGGATTTATCTGCCCGGTAGAAACGCTCAAATATATAAGGTATTTCCTCTTCCGGGATACCAATGCCATTATCTCGAAGAACAAATCCTGTTTGGTCATTATTTTCAAGAATTTCAAAAAGGATTTCGCCCTCTTCCTTTGAATACTTTATCGCATTCGAAAAGAGATTTACCATTACCTGCGTTATTCTGTCCCCATCGGCCCGTATCCTGGCATCAGGTCCCGTGATTCGTGCAACCAATTTCTTATCGGATAATTCCTTTTCAAAGCTAATTATAATTTTATTAATAAGTTCAGTAAGCCTGATATCTGACTTCTCAAGTTTTATGTTTTCACTTTCGATTTTCGCAAGTTTATCCAGGTCATTGACTAATTTACCTATTCGAACGGTCTCATCGTAGCAGCTTTGTAAGCGTTCATTCGTCGGCTGCCATATCCCATCCATCATGGCTTCCATATGGGACTGTAGTATAGAAATCGGTGTACGAAGCTCATGAGCTACATCGGCAGTCAGCTGTTTTCTTAACATTTCTAAATTTTGCAAAGAAGCAGCCAAGTGATTAATGGAACCGGTCAGCATATCTAATTCCCTGGTATTCGTTTCCTCATCTAAACGTATCTCATAATTACCATCAGCAATCTGTTTTGTTGCCTCGACGGTATTTAATATAGGTTTACTAAGCCTCTTTGCCAGCAAATATCCTGCTATGATTGATAGAATTAGCGCCGCTACACCAATCGTGATTAATATTGTATTTAATTCCTTTAAAAACCGGAAATCATTTTCATTTAAGAAGAAAGGTCCAAAGTAACTGATACTGACGGAACCTATGTTTTTATCCCCTCGATAGAGACTATCCTTGGTGGATATAAACTCACCTTCAAGCTGAGGATATTTTATTCTCATCCGTTCCGATATATCCTCCATGATTATTTTGCAAAGACTCATATCATGGGCCTGCGCATCCCATAAGGTATTACCGTCCGCATCATAGACCTTAATGATATACCCCTCATACAGTGAGGTCATTCCTATGGCATTGATATAATGCAAATCCCATTGCCGTGTAAACGTATTATATTGTCCGCCGAGACTGGAGGTTATCACTTGTGTTTTTAATTCCATCTGCCTGGCGATATACTCCGTAAACTGACGGTTAATAAAATAATTGGATAGGAAGCTTATGATTGCAACCGTCAAAAGTACGATAACGGCTATGGAAGACGATACTCTGGAATTGATACTTCGTTTCACTCACTCACCCCCAAATTTATAACCTATCCCGTGAACTGTTTTCACATAAACCGGATTCTTAGGATCGGATTCAATTTTCTGTCTGATATTTTTAATATGACTGTCAATGGTCCGATCGAAACCGTCAAAATCACTGTCAAAGGCTGATGTAATTAATTCATCCCTGGTAAACACTTTATTCGGATATTTGATCAGGGTGGTTAATATGCGATATTCATTCGGAGTGAGTTTTATCTCTATCGAATTTTTACATATAATTCTACTGTCTAAATCAATGGTCAAATCACCCTCCAGAAAGGATTTTTTTTGATGTGTCAACTGCAAATCATCGCCTGATCTGCGCAGTACTGCCTCCATTCTGGCAAGTAAAGCTTTTAGGCTGAAGGGTTTTGTAATATAATCATCCGCACCGATTCCCAGTCCACTTAACAAATCCTGCTCCTCAGCTTTGGCTGTCAGCATGATAATCGGAACCTTTGATTTCTTCCTTATCATCCGGCAGACCTCCTCACCGGACAATTCCGGTAACATAAGATCAAGCAGGACCATGGATATGTTCTCTTTCTCAAATACTTCCATAGCTTTCCTGCCATTCTTCGCAGAGAATACAAGAAAACCTTTGCTTTCCAGAAAGGATTTCACTACTTCAATTATCTTTATTTCATCATCTACCACAAGTATTTTTTTTGTAGGATTACTCATATCTTGCGTACCCTTCCTTAATAAAATTTAAGAATCCGGTTGTCAGGGATCACTTACCATATCCTGTTGTTAATACGATTATATATCAGAGTTATGCCTCCATCAATAGCAATAGGAGACGCCTAAATGTACATTCAGCGTCTCCTCTTGATCATTAACTAACTACCTCATAACCCTGATCATCTATTTCATATTTGATATTATCTAATGTAACCTTTGACTCGTCATAATCTACGGTAACTGTCTTTCCATTTAAATCCACCGATACATTTGCTACTCCTTCAAGGCTGCCAACTGCCTTTTTTACTGCATTCTCGCAATGGGAGCAGGACATCCCGTTTACATTTAAAATTACATTTTTCATGATTATATCCTCCTGTTTATCTTCTTATTGTAATATAGTTTTCTTAAATTATACAAGATATACTTTCTTACTGTTTCCCGTCCAAGTCAAATGGCTTTAAGAATTTATCAACTTCTATTTTCTTGCCTTTATCATCCATGGTTTCAACTTTAGCAAAGACCCAGCCCTCAACCTTTTGCGGATCAACACCAGCCTCGATAAACACCTGGGGATTTAATACATATACGATGTCCTTATCATTTTTACTCATATCTTTTGCCCATTCAAACATATTTCCATTCATTAAATCAACACCGTAATGATCCAATGCTGCATGATATTTAACAGAATCACGATAGAGCTTAACAATCTGCTCGTATGATTTTAACGCTGTAACATCACCTTCATAAGTAAGCTTGTCATTACCGAATTCGGTTCCTACAATAATTTTATCTCCGACCAGCATACCCTCAGGTAATTTTGAAGCATCGAGTCCCGCATCGATAAACGGCTTTGCATCCGTCTCTAAAAATGCATCATAGTTCTGGGTTTTACTATAGTCCGAACTCCATACAAATCTTACACTCTGATCCGGTGCAGTAAGTGACCAGCTGTTGTTGGCTTCATCAATTGCAAGCTGGTATTCTGCTGTTTTTAAAACGGCATCAAAGGATTTTACTGAAGTATCTCCTACCACATCAAGTTTGTTACAGCCGGAAAGCCCAATAAGAGCGGATAATGATAAAACAGATAATAATAGTTTCTTTTTCATGAGAAATATACCTTTCTTTATTCACGATTTTTGATTTGAATTTTATTCGTATTTTATTTAGTGAAATGCCTTAAATCTTTTTAATCTAAGAGCATTACTTACTACGGAAACGGAACTGAACGCCATGGCCATCGCTGCAAAGATTGGATTTAAGAGCGGTCCACCAAGGAGATATAAGATACCTGCTGCAATCGGGATACCTGCGACGTTATAACCGAAAGCCCAGAACAGGTTTTGCTTAATGTTTCGGATGGTGCTTTTGCTTAAATGAATTGCTGTTGGAACATCCATCAAATCACTTCTCATCAGAACGATATCAGCAGATTCCATAGCAACATCCGTTCCTGATCCAATCGCCATACCAATGTCCGCCTGAGCTAAAGCCGGAGCATCATTGATACCGTCACCTACCATACATACCTTTTTACCTTCTGCCTGAAGCTTCTTGACTTCATTGGATTTATCCTGAGGAAGTACCTCGGCAAGTACCCGGTCAATTCCAACCTGCTTTGCAATTGCTTCCGCCGTTTTTTGGTTATCCCCGGTAATCATTGCTACCTCAATACCCATGGACCTAAGCTTCTTGATTGCTTTTGCACTGCTTTCCTTCACTACGTCGGCTACCGCGATAATGCCGGACAGCTTGTTGTCCATCGCTATATACATCGGGGTTTTTCCCTCAGCAGCCAGCTGATCTGATTTAGCCTTTAATTCCTCCATGGATATCTTTCTTTCATCCATCAGCTTTTTATTACCAATTAATATTTTATTACCATTCATCGTTACTTCTATACCATGACCCGGAATAGCGGCAAATTGGTCAACCTTCAAGAATTCTAATTTTGCCTTTTCTGCTCCACGAACGATTGCTTCACCTAATGGATGCTCAGATCCCTTTTCGCCGGAAGCGGCCATCTGGAGCAGCTGGTTTTGGGATATTCCATTCACTGTGATGATATCTGTAACCTCCGGTTTACCTTCCGTAATTGTTCCTGTTTTATCAAGTACAATGGTATTAATTTTATGAGTGGTTTCAAGTGCTTCCCCGCCCTTGATCAATATTCCGTTCTCAGCACCTTTACCGGTCCCAACCATAATAGCGGTCGGAGTTGCAAGTCCCAAAGCACAGGGACATGCGATTACTAATATGGATATAAATATGGTAAGGGAGAAGGCTAAGGTATGGCCTGTTAAGAACCAGGCTAAAAATCCGATAATCGCAATGGAAACTACAATCGGTACAAAATATCCGGATACAATATCTGCCATCTGAGCAATCGGTGCTTTGGAGCCCTGAGCATCCTCTACCAATTTAATGATCTGAGCAAGTGCAGTATCACTTCCTACCTTTGTCGCTTGAAATTTAATCATACCGTTCTTATTGATACTAGCTGCATAAACCTTATCTCCGGATTTTTTATCAACCGGCATACTTTCACCGGTTAACATGGCCTCATCGATCGATGTATTACCTTCCAAAACAACACCGTCTACGGGTATTTTCTCACCCGGCTTTACCACGATGATATCACCGATTTCTACTTCATCAATCGGAACCTCAATTTCTTTTCCGTCCTGAATGACGATTGCTGTTTTCGGAGCAAGACCCATTAGTTTCTTGATTGCTTCGGAGGTTTTACCCTTGGATACGGCTTCTAATGATTTACCCAGAAGAATTAAAGCAATAATCACTCCTGCCGTCTCGTAATATAAACCTTCTACCGCACCAAAATTTCCTTCGGCGATTTGAAAGGTATTATAAATACTGAAAATAACTGCAGCTGTTGTTCCGATCGCTACCAGGGAATCCATATTGGGACTTTTTTGTATTAACGCTTTAAATCCAACGGTGTAAAATTTATATCCGGCGATAATAATCGGTGTTACTAAGAATATCTGCAGAAAAGCATATCGTAACGGATAAGTCATTGGGTCAAGACTCATTGGTATCGGAAACGGCCACCAGGATACCATCGGTGCCATCGCAAAATATAAAAGCGGAATACTAAATACGGTTGCTATGATAAATTTAGTCCAAAGAGTTTTGATCTCCTTTTCTTTACGAAGTTTATCTTCGTCTATGTTATTTGTTTTCTCTATTTCCAGAGCTTTATAACCGATTTTCTCGATACACTGCTTAATGGCCGAAAGTCGGATAATTTCAGAATTATACTCAACGGATGCTTTCTCCGTAGCAAGATTTACCGAAACCTTTA
>JARBTJ010000078.1 GCA_029240245.1 Herbinix sp. | reverse complement strand
CATTCTACAGTCAAATATAAATTCTTGTAAAATCTCAGTATTATACATAAAAAAATCACTCCCTTATCTGTTACGATATACAGGAGTGAAAGATGTATGTCCTTTTTAGTTATGGAAAAGTGACAGTATATCTTAACTGGTTAAGAAAATCTGTTAAAACACTGCCAAAAACACTGTTAAAACTCTGTTATAAAACGCTGTAAACACTGATAAACACTGACTTTTACTGAAATATGAACTTACTCATCCCAGTTATGATATACTTCCTGCACGTCATCATCCTCATCAAGTAAATCAAGAATCCTCTGCATATTCTTTAAATCCTGGTCTCCCTTTAATTCCACCCAGGTCTGGGGGATCATGGAGACATCGGCCTGTGCCATAGGGATTCCCGCTTTTTCGAGGCTTTCTCTGACAGCACTGAAATCATCCGGGTCTGTCAGTATTTCAAAGCTGTCTTCCTCTTCTGCAAAATCCTCGGCTCCGGCGTCAAGAGCTATCATCATCAGATCATCAGCTTTCATTTCACATTCCTCTTTATCAATGATAATCTGACCTTTTCGATCAAACATAAAGGATACGCAACCCTGTGAACCGACATTTCCGTAGCCCTTGGTAAATGCATTACGTACATTGGCAGCGGTTCTGTTCTTGTTATCAGTCAGAGCCTCTACAATTATCGCAATTCCGTTGGGACCATAACCTTCATAAGTAACCGTCTCATAATTAACTGCATTGGCGTCTCCGGCTGCTTTTTTAATACTTCTGTCTATCGTATCATTGGGCATATTATTCGCTTTAGCTTTGGCAATGATATCCTTTAAACGGCTGTTGGCATTTGGATCTGCTCCGCCTTCCTTTACCGCAACTGCAATTTCTCGTCCCAATTTTGTAAAGATTTTACCCTTGGTAGAATCATTTTTTTCTTTCCTATGTTTTATATTCGCAAATTTAGAATGTCCTGACATATGAATTCTCCTTATCTATCTTCCTAACAGTTGATCATATCCTTCGACTGGCAACGTAAACCGACCTTGATATTTTAGCACCGTTTTTTAGGAACAGCAAGTAAAAAATCAAGGAACTACGTTATTCAGACCACTCGGCTTTATGTAAAAATAAGCCAAACTAGTCAGCATTGATTAGTCTGTTCAGCCTTTCCATAACAGCAATAGTATCTTCCTTTGTACGGATTGCACACATAATGGTATCATCACCAGCAATACATCCGACGATGCTATTAATCCGAAGTGCATCCAAAGCAGCAGCTACAGCCATGGCCATACCGGAAACAGTCTTAATCACAAGAATATTCTGTGCCATATCCATGGATATAAATGCATCACGTAATACACGGGTATATTTCTCACTCATACCGGGCTCAGTTTTCTGAAGAACGATATATTTCTGTCTTCCACCGTCCACAGCTACCTTCGTCAGCTTAAGCTCCCTGATATCTCTGGATACCGTTGCCTGTGTTACATTATAACCATCTTTCATTAAGCGGTCTGCAAGCTCTTCCTGTGTTTCAATATCATACTTATTGATTAACTCAATAATCTTGCTCTGTCTGCTTATCTTCATCTTTACACCCCAAAGCCTTTCTGAATTTTAATGTGTAATTCATTCTCCGGTATTACCTAATTTAGACCTAAGAACTTCATATATACCGGCACGGTTTAGCTTTATTAATTTCGTATTGTATTCCGCTCGTTTTATAATAATAGCATCCTCGGTTCCTAACTCAAATTCTTTATTGCCATCAAAGGAGGCGATAGCTTCCGCTTCCTGAGTTTTCTTGCTTTTCCCGACCACCACACGTATGGTATCCTCCGCAGATACTACAACACTTCTTGGACTTAAGGAATGAGGACAAATTGGTGTAATCACCATAACATTTGCCTGTGGTATAATGATTGGCCCGCCAGCAGAAAGATTATAAGCGGTTGAACCTGTTGGTGTAGAAATAATCACTCCGTCACCGCGAAAATTATCGACCAGCTCATCATTGACATAGATATTAAGGCTGATGATTCTGGAAAATCCCTTCCTTGTTATTACTACATCGTTGAGAGCATGCCCTGTCCAATCTTTAATTCCAGCGGGTTGACTGCATTGATAACAAATTTCACCGCTGATCATCAATCGGTCCTCGATGCGGTATTCGTTCTGAAACAGTCGATCCAACGCTTCATAAACTCGGTGCACTTCTATCTCCGCCAAAAAACCCACAGTTCCAAGGTTTATACCCAATATCGGGATATCATAAGTCATTAAATCATTGGCTGCCTGAATTATGGTCCCATCTCCACCTAATACAATGGCACATTCAATCTTCTCAGGCGATAATGTATGCATAAGTTCTTCCGATACCGAAAATACCTGGGACAGTAATACCTTTTTTTTGGCTTTCATTATATAATCAGCAATCTTGTTCGTAACAAGAAGGTCTTTATCTTTTTCTATATTAGTAATGATTAAAAAACGATCCATTTAGTCTAAAACCTCTCTATACGATTGCCAATTTTATTGATATCGAAAAAAGTCTATCATATAATTCCATAAATTTCAAGCTGTCTTTCCCTCTCCATTGGTACTATTTCATAGATTTCGAGAATATTTATACATTTTCTTCTATTTATTATACAGTCTCCAACTGAAGATGCGCCTCTTCCGCTATTTTCTGTAGTTTATCAGAATTTAATCGTTGGCCTCCTTCTAATACCTCTGAATCAGCATTATGCAGCTTCTTTTTTAAGTATAATAAATATTCAATATTGCCCTCGGGACCCTTAATAGGGGAGTAACTCAAGTCTAGACAATCAAAACCAATCGATGAGGCATAGGCACTAACCAGTTCAATCACCTCGATATGAACCTTCTTATCCCTTACCACACCTTTCTTCCCTACCTTTTCTCTGCCTGCTTCAAACTGAGGTTTGATTAAGCAAACCACTTCACCCTCAGAAGACAGTAATTCCCGTACCGGAAGGAGAACCTTTGTCAGGGATATAAATGAAACATCAATTGAGGCCAATTCAATTGGATCAATAATCTGATCCTTCGTCAGATAACGGATATTCGTCTTTTCCATCGAGATGACACGGGGGTCCTGACGCAGCTTCCAGGCAAGCTGGTTTGTACCGACATCTACCGCATAAACCTTGACAGCGCCATTCTGCAGCATGCAATCCGTAAAACCTCCTGTTGAGGAACCTACATCCATACAGATTTTACCCTCACACTGTACTCCGTAACAATCAATAGCCTTCTCCAGCTTTAGCCCGCCTCTGCTGACATATTTGAGAGGATTTCCCTTGACTTCAATCAATACCTCCTGGGAAAACGTACTGCCCGCTTTATCCTCACGCTGACCGTCAACAAATACATTGCCAGACATAATGATGGCTTTTGCTTTCTCCCGGGACTGGGCTAAATTTCTATTCACAAGTAATACATCTAATCGTTCTTTCATTCGTTCTGCTCTCTTTCAAAGAGATATCATATTTTCTACTTATAGTCATAACCAATTGAGTGTATTTCCTAATCACGACCAGCTCTAAGATCGGCTTATTTTTTCTAATTACATTTCTTATCACACTTAAAAATTAGTTCAGTGTAGCTTTTCTTATTACATTCCAATATCAGTTCAGTGTAGCTTTTTTATTACACTCAGATATCAGTTCAGTGTAGCTTTTCAAATTACACTCCAAAATCAGTTCAGTGTAGCTTTCTTATTACATTCAAATATCAGTTCAATGTAGCTTTCAAATCACAATCAAATATCAATTCATTTTTTCTTCTATCTTTCGCAGAATGCTTTCTGCGTCCAACCCTATTTTTTTGTGTAGTTCACTGACCGAGCCATGTTCCACGAAAATATCGGGTACTGATATATTAATATGCTGAACGCTCCGTTTATCACTCTTGCAAAGATAATCGGATACCTTCTGTCCATAACCGCCATTTCTTACATTTTCTTCCAGTGTAATAAATAATTTATGATTAGCGGACAGCCGTTCCAAGATTTCTTCGTCCAGCGGAGATACGAATCTTACATTAACTAATGTAACCTTTTTCCCTTTTTGGGCTAGCTCTTCTGCTATTTTTTCTCCGACCTTTACCATACTTCCAACCGCCAGAATGGCTGCTTCCTTGCCTTCTAGAATCATTTCGCTCTTTCCGTAAACAATCGGTGCCTGATATTCTTTAAGTCCCGTATAAGCATCACCCTTCGGAAACCGTATAGCAGTCGGCCCGGATAACGTAAATGCATAGGCAAGCATTTCTTCTAGCTCATATCTATTTTTTGGAGCCAATACCGTCAGGTTGGGAATGTGGGTTAAAAATGATAAATCAAAAATCCCTTGATGTGTCTTACCATCCCTGCCGGAGATTCCTGCACGGTCAATTGCGAAAACAACAGGAAGGTTATTGATGCACACATCATGAATGATCTGATCATATGCTCTTTGTAAGAAGGTGGAGTATACCGCAACGACCGGTCTTAAACCTCCCAGAGCAAGACCCGCGGCAAAGGTAACCGCATGCTCCTCCGCAATTCCCACATCGAAAAACCGATCGGGATAATGCTTCTTAAAATCCGATAAACCGGTACCATATGGCATCGCGGCCGTAATGGCAACGATTCGGTTATCCTTCTCGGCGTTCTTAACCAGTGCGTTGGAAAATACCTTCGTATAGGATATCCCCTTTTCGGCTTTCACCGGCTGACCGCTTATAACATCAAACGGATCAACCCCATGAAATTTGCTGGGATATCTCTCAGCCAGTTGATATCCCTTCCCCTTTTTGGTCAACACATGAACCACAACTGCTTTATTCACCCTAGAGGCTGCCCGGAATGCAGTTAGCATCTGTGAAATGTTATGTCCGTCAATCGGACCGATATACGTAAGTCCCATATCCTCAAAAAACATACTAGGGAGCATGAAATATTTAATGGCATCCTTGGAACGTTTCAGTTTTTCAACGATTGTCTTACCGATACCGGGCATTTGATTTAGTGTGGTTTCCATATTTTGCTTAAATCCGGTATATTTGGAATTCGTCCGAAGTTTTGCAAGATAATTAGCCATTCCGCCTACATTTTCGGAAATTGACATGTTATTATCATTAAGTACGATAATTAAATTTGATTTTAATCTTCCGGCGTTATTCAGAGCTTCATAAGCCATTCCACCGGTCAGCGCACCATCTCCTAAGACAGCTACGACTTTGTTATTTTCACCTTTAATATCTCTGGCTTTCACAAGCCCAAGTGCTGCCGATATGGAGGTTGAGCTATGACCGGTATCGAGGGAATCGCTAGAGCTTTCCTCCCGTTTGGGAAAACCGCTGATTCCATCCATCTGCCTTAGAGTAGGAAAATATTCTTTCCTCCCGGTCAGCAGCTTGTGGGTATAAGCCTGGTGCCCCACATCCCATACTAATCTATCCTGGGGAAATGAAAGAAATAAATGAAGTGCCATGGTCAGCTCCACAACACCAAGGTTGGAGGCTAAATGGCCACCTGTTTTACTTATATTCTGTATTAAGAAATTACGGATTTCTTCCGCTAATTTCGAATGATCCTGTGACATGATCTTCTTAATATCATTTGCCTGATTGATGTTATCAAGTACCTGTGGCAAAGTGTATCCACCTCATTTCTATACCCTAATATTCTCTCGTTATCAGTTTGTTGATTAATATTTTCAAGTACTCGTTCTTATATGGTAAAGCCTCATAGGCTTTGATCGCTCGTTCAGAAATACGTACAACCTCATCGTCTGCATTATCCACATCCATAAGTGTGACATAGGTTGTTTTTTCATTCTTTTCATCACTGTGTATCGGTTTACCAAGTACCTCAGCGCTGCTGGTCACATCAAGAATATCATCCTTAATCTGGAATGCAAGTCCCACATCTCCGGCGATCTCTTCAATGGTATCCAATTCCTCGTCCGTAGCTCCTGCTAATATTGCTCCAATCATCATTGCAGCTTCAATTAGTGCTCCTGTCTTTAACTGGTATATAAAATCAAGACGTTTCCGGTCAATATACCCGTTGTATTCCTCCACATCAACCACCTGTCCGCCAAGCATTCCGTAAATACCTGATTTCATGGACAATATGTCAATAGCCCGAGCCACTCGTTTATAATCTGCCAATTCCTCGTTAGCTTGCTCCGATCCAATCATCTTAAATGCTTTCACAGCTGTTTCAAATGCATAATTTAACAGGCCATCTCCTGCTAAGATCGCCATAGCTTCACCGTATACAATATGGGTTGTTTTTCGTCCTCTCCGGTATTCGTCATCATCCATCGCCGGAAGATCATCATGTACCAGTGAATATGTGTGAATCATCTCAATTGCGGCCAAAAATGGTTCTAAAACTGCCCAATTGCTTCCACCAAATAAACGGAAGGTCTCCTCCATCAGCATCGGTCTAAGACGCTTTCCACCCGCCATGAGACTGTAATTCATCGCTTCAATCACGGTCTTCTGGTAGCCTTCTATCGGTGGGATGAACTTTTTAATTATATCTTCAATCGTAGATACTCTTTGTTTCTGCTCTCCATCAAAGTTCATTGGTTTCTCCGTTTTCACTTAAAATAATAAGCTCTTTCTCTACCTTATCGATGGAATCATTGCAGCTTTTTAAAAGCTTCATTCCCTCCTGATACAGTGTGAAAGAATCTTCAAGGCTTACATCCGGTTTTTCAAGCATCTCAACAATCTGATTTAATTTTTCAAATGATTCTTCTAATTTCATTTCCTTATTAGCCATGACGACACCTCCTTTACTAATCCAGATAATTTATTCCATTTAATCTATTGTTATTCGTAACTGTTTCTATAATGTTTTACTCTGAAATGTCCTTATGGTCGCCGCGTTTCGTTTCCTTCAGGCCCTCTACTCTGGTTGTTATATCACCATCAAGTAAGGATATAGTCAGCACTTCATCCTTCGCAATTCTGTGTATACTTTGAACCGGTTTGTTGTCTTTATCCGTAACCAATGCATAACCCTTACTAAGCTTTGACAGCGGTGACAGACCCTCCAGTTTCGCGATATAAAGCTCTAATCGATGTCTTTTTTCCTTCAGTCTTTGCTTCATGTGCTGTGTAAGCTTTTGTTCCGTATCTATTAAGTATTGCCTTTTTTGCTTTATTTGATAATCCGGACTTGAATAATATAAACGCAGCTTCCATTCCTTCAGCCTGGACTGATGATATGTAAGCTTGTGACTCATTGTTTTGTATAATTGACGTTTGTAATCCCTCATCAGATTAAGATATGCCATAAAATCATTAACCGCAAGCTCCGCGGCTGCCGATGGGGTAGGTGCCCGAAGATCTGCTACATAGTCAGCGATTGTGACATCCGTTTCATGTCCCACCGCAGAAATAATTGGCGTCCTGCAGGAATAAATTGCTCTTGCTACAATTTCCTCATTAAATGCCCATAAATCCTCGATGGAACCGCCACCTCTGCCTACGATAATTGTATCCAGACCCATTCGGTCCAAAATTTCAATTCCCTTTGCCACGCTTTGAGCGGATCCTACCCCCTGTACCTGTGCCGGATATAGAATTAGCTGTACATAGGGATTTCGGCGTTTCGATATATTAACAATATCCTGAATCGCTGCTCCCGTAGACGCAGTTATAATGCCTACCTTATTCGGGTAACCCGGAATGGGCTTTTTATGAGCCTTGTCAAATAAACCTTCCGCCTCTAAATCCTTTTTTAACTTCTCAAAGCGTTCATAAAGAAGCCCCTGTCCGTCCAAAACTATTTCATTGGCATAAAGCTGATATTTACCATCTCTTTCATAGACATCAATGCTTCCAAGTGCGATAACACTCTGGCCTTCTTCTAAACGAAACTTTAAGCCTCTTCTCTGACCGGCAAACATAACACAGGCCATCTGTCCCATGGAATCCTTTAAAGTAAAATAAATATGCCCGGAGGTATGATATTTACAGTTCGAAACCTCGCCTTTTATATAAATATGGCTCAGAATCCGATCCCTGATAAACATATTCTTAATATACTGATTAATTTCGGTTACTGAATAAGCCTGTCCCATCCTAACCTCCAAAAAGATTAAAATAACAAAGGCGTTTGCGAACAATATAGTTTTGCTATTGCACACACAACACAGCATATGAGTCTCGCAAACACCTGGATTACAATAACATTGTGATCTATTGAATAAGCATAATTATGAAATATCTATTGTTTATTTTTTCATTCCAATGTGTACTCCAAATAGCCAAACATATCCGCTTACGCCAGCTTTGCCAGCACTCCGTTGATAAAGGCCGGCGAGTCATCACCGCCAAAGGTTTTCGCAAGCTCCACTGCTTCGTTAATGGCAACCTTTACCGGTATTTCATCGTCAAAACGCATTTCAAATACAGCAAGTCTTAATATTGTTAAATCAACCTTGCCCATACGGTTTAACTTCCACCCACTGGAGGCTTCGGATATAATCACATCGATTTCCTCCAGTCTTTCAACAACCGAATATAATCGGTTTGCTAGATACAAATGCTCTTCTGCAGAAGGTTCCTCCAAATCACCTATATACATTTTTATTTGCTCACTCAATTCATTTACCTCATGAAAATCCTTGCGAAACAGCATAAGGAAAATGTGTTCTCTAATTTCTCTTCTAGTCATGATTTGTAACCTCCTACGAACCGATGGTATATTCCAATTATTTTTTACATGTATTCTGATGTATCATTTATTCTTCCTAAATGAATCATGTATTATGAATGTCAAAGTACTCTTAGTTCAGAACTCTTGATAAAACGAACTAATTTTTATGAGCTTTTGCTGCCGCCCATATTGTTTTATTTTTACACATGAATAAACAACCCTTAAATTTACATCTAAGGGTTGTTTGGGAATTATTACTCTTTTACGATATTAACACCGGCTATTCTGATGTTAACTTCCTTGACCTGCAAACCGGTCATATTCTCTATCGCCAACTTCACCTTTTCCTGCACTTGCTTCGCG
>JARBTJ010000077.1 GCA_029240245.1 Herbinix sp. | reverse complement strand
TTTGCTACAGAAAATGATCATTTAAATGCAGTATCAATGCTATTTGGCCACTTGTTGAGTGGAACCGCCAGTATATTTGCTGATGTGAGAACTTACTGGAGCCCGGAAGCAGTGAAAAGGGTTTCAGGGTGGCAGCCGGTTGGAAGAGCAAAAGATGGCTTCATCCATCTGATTAATTCCGGTGCAGCAGCGTTAGATGCAACGGGTGCTGTTAAGGAGAATGGTAACTCCGTTATGAAAAAATGGTGGGATATGACGGAAGCAGACATGGAGGGATGTCTCAGAGAAACAGATTGGTGCCCTGCGGATTTAGACTATTTTAGAGGTGGCGGTTTTTCCTCCCATTTTAGAACGAATGGAGAGATGCCGGTGACCTTAGTCCGAATCAATCTGGTGAAAGGGATTGGACCGGTCCTGCAATTAGCGGAAGGATATACCGTAATTATTCCGGAGGAAGTACATAATACAATCGACCAAAGGACGGATCCAACATGGCCTACCACGTGGTTTGTACCAAAGCTGACGGGTATTGGCGCATTCACAGATGTATATTCGGTTATGGCAAACTGGGGTTCCAATCATGGTGCTTTTGTGTATGGACATATAGGAAAAGATTTGATTACACTGGCTTCCATGCTTCGAATTCCGGTATCACTCCACAATGTTGATAAGAACGATCTTTTCAGACCGCATGCATGGAGTGCTTTTGCTACAGAGTGCCTTGAGTATGCCGATCAGAAAGCCTGCGAAACGTATGGGCCTCGAAATCGATAATTTATCAATCGGAGGTGGAGTAGTGCTCTGCTTAAAAAATGAGTTATTAGAAGTACAATTTGATGCAACAAACGGTGCGATCCGTAAAATTATAGATTGCAGGAATAGCAAAAGCATTCTGAATAATCCACTAAGTGAAATGTATCTTCTCGAATATGGTACCGAATATACAAAAGACTTCGAAGCATTCCGGTATTCTGAGAAAAATGGCGGAGTGGAATTAAGATGGAAAATTAGTACGGAGATAGAGCTTGTTGCGTTGTGGCAGTTGGAGGGGAATTCCATCAGTACAGAATCCCATGTCAACAATTGCGGTAAAGAAAAAATCAGCAGTATAGAGTATCCACTCCTGGATGGTATCGTTGATTTATGTGACTTATATGGTAACAAAAAGAAGGAATTGAAAAATTACGTTGCACATTCTTATGCAACGGGATTTCTAATTGAAAATCCACTGGACAATTTTGGGGAGGAAGAGGGCTTTCGTTATATGCCATACCCGGAGAGCTTTTCCGGAGCTTCCATGCAATTCTTTTCCTATTACTGCGATGCGGGTGTTGGTTTGTATTTTGCTGCTTACGATAGTAAGTATCATCAGAAGTGGTTGAATTTCTATAAGTATAAAGGAAAGTTAAGAGCCAGCCAGATCTATGGTTATGAGGACATCGGGTGTGGGAAAGGATTAAATGCACCCTGGAAATTTGTCATTACCTTAACCGATGGGGATAGTTGGTATGAAAGTGCTGATTTATACAAAAAGTGGGCTTTGCAGCAAAGTTGGTGTGCGAATAAGAAAATAAACGAACGGGATCAAAAGCAAAGAGCAGCATGGCTATATGAAGAGATAGGAGCCTGCACCTTTGGAATGAATGGAAAGCACGACCGGTCAAAATGGATAGAACGATATTCGAAAGATATTAAGCGTCCGATTTTTCATGTGTTGGGCCCGGATTGGCCCAAAGTGAACCAAAATTATTATAACTCTATACCCGGAGGATACGATGATTGGTTTCCAACTAGGTTTCATCCTAAGAATCTCGAAGCAATCCAAAGTTCAGGGGATCGCTTTGCACCCTTTGAGTTTGATTTCTTGGTAGCAATTGATAAATCTGATAGCGATTTGATTTGTAACAGTCTTCAGAAATGGCCACATAAACCAAAGTCAAAGGATGAATATAAGTTTACAATGCTCTGCCCACTCTGCCACTATACGAAGGAGCTTCATGTAAGCCGAGATGTAAGGGTAGTGAAGGAGAGCGGATGCGATGCCCTGTATTATGATATTTCAGCGAATAATATACTAAAAACCTGCATGAGCGATGAGCATGGGCATCCGGTAGGAGCAGGCAAAGAAATGACCGAAGCCTATCGGGAGATTTACATACAGACGAAAGAGAAAGCGGAGAATGAAAAGGGGCAGTACGTTCCGATCGGAACAGAGATGATGAATGAAGTCTTTTTAGATTGTCTGGATTTTTACCAAGCGAGGGCAAATGCACAACCTTGTTCGGCTTTGGAGACTGGGATGTTTCGAGATTTGGTAAAGCAAGGGAAAGCACAGATTATACCAATGTTCCAATATGTCTACAGTGGATATTCGCCACTGCGATTGGATGGTTGGGGGAAACTGACCAAGGAGGGAGGCGATTTAATCTATCATACGATAGCAAAAACGTATCTTTGGGGTGGCCTATTTGAAATAAACAGTGAGTACAGTGCCATGGAAGCCATGGAGGGAGTAGAAAATAGTTCAGAGGAACATTACAGCCATTTTAACCCGGCAGGGTTTGCTTATGACAAATCCATTGTAGATTATCTATCGAAATATGCATCCTTAAGAACGGGAAGATACAATAAATTTCTTGCATATGGAGAAATGAAGCACCCACCAAAATTCAAAACATCAAAAGTTTGGCACTCCTATTACCAATATAATATCTCGAAAAATAGTTTGGAGCAGGGAGACAGAGGAATCATTCTACTCGATAGCATCATTGCTGTAAGATATGAATTTGGTGCTTCCGAGCTGATTATTTTATCGAATACGACACAATTTTATCAAGAAATTATCTGGGAAGAGGATCAGCTTCAAGCGGAAAGGGAATATGAAGTATGTTTGAATTATCTGTCGGAGGAAAGCGCTTCTAAAAAAATGGTAGGGAAAGAGTTGAGAAAGATTACGTTTGGGCCCAATCAACTTATCATAGTTGAAAACAATATTTTATAAAAAGTGGAGGTATTTTATGAAACTAAGAAAAATGGTAGCAATGGTATTAACGGGAATGATGTTGATTTTGGCATTATCCGGCTGTAGTGCTGATAACGCAGAGACTTCTGCAGACAAACCGAAAGACTCGTCATCGACAGACACAAAAACAGAGACAGAAACGAAAACAGAAACGAAAACAGAAACCGATTCCGAAACACCAGCTTCAACAAAAGAACCGGTAACGGTGGTTGTTTGGAATCAGATATTTGAGGAATGGAATCAAGAATTCTTTACCCAAAAAGCAGAAGAATATAACGCACTTGGAAGGGGATATGTAGTGGAACAGTCCTTTATTGCAGGTGATGCTTGGACCGAAAGAATGACAGCAGCGCAGGCTGGTGGAACTGCCCCGGATACCTATGTTCTTTCCTATAATGGTATCGTATCTGCGGCTAGGGACAGTATGATCCTCCCACTGGATGATCTTCTTCCGGCAGAGGCATTTAATGATCTAAATGATAATGTAAAAGAGATGGTTAGTTATGATGGAAAGTATTGGGCATATCCACAACTTGTGGAGCCATCAACGGTGCTTTACTATAGAACGGACTTATTTGAAGAAGCTGGAATTACCAAAGTACCTACAACTTGGGATGAACTGATTGAAGCAGCGAAAAAATTAACCACAAATGATATGTTTGGACTTAGTATTCCTGATTTCCCTTCCATGGGATGGTGTACCTGGGGATTACAGCATGCAACATCAGGACATCTTGCAATTAACGATAATTGGGACGCACCATTGATTGATCAAGGATATATCGATTTAGCCAACTTTTATAAGGAATGCTATGATACCGGTGTAGTTCCGGAACAGTCCCTTGCAGGCTATGCAACGATGCAGGATTTTGGGGAAGGTAATGTTGCTATGAAATTCTGTGGCTCCTGGGGAGTGGCACAAATCATTAATGATTATCCTGAACTTGCAGATAAATTTGCTGTAGCTGCACCTCCTACAAAAGATGGTAACCAAGATACCGTTTTAGCAACAAATGGCGGTTGGACTTATGTTATTGATGCAAAAACAGACGCAGCAGAAGGCGCAGCAGATTATATCAGTTGGTTACTAGCAGAAGATATTGAGACCAGCGCGGAGTTTTTCCAACTTGCATCCTATGCAAAAGCTGCTCCTCGTAAGAGTGTAACAGAATACTTAAATGCCAATGCAGGAGATAGTACTTGGGCTGAAACAGTAAATTATGTATCTGCTCATGCAATATCAGAACCAATTTATCCTTGGGATATCTCCGTAGCAGTAGCCCTGATGTTTGAGAATACAGCATTAGGAATGATGAGCGCAGAGGATGCTGCAGCTGAGACAACCGCATCCATCCAGGCCATCATCGATAATCAAGGGTTGGCAGGAAAGAATCCAAGAAAATAATGTTACAGTAATATATTAAGCGATAATTCCGGGATTAGCCGTTTTGTTGATCAAATCGAAACGGCTAATTCCTGATTATCTTAATCCGGGGATAGGAGGAAATGATGAATTGAAGCATGGGAAGAAAGACCATAATTCCATAACGAATTTAGATAAAAGAGATATGAAAATTGCATACATTATGTTGTTTCCCGCATTGATTATGCTCACTATATTTGTAATTATCCCATTGATCATGGCAATACAGAAATCATTTTATGATTGGAATTTTTATGTTGAATCAATATTTGTGGGTTTTGAGAATTATAAAATCATTGTTAATACAGTTTACTTTCAAAAAGCAGTGGTAAATGCGGTGAAATTTATTGTTTTAATTGTTCCGCTTATGCTATTAGTTTCCTTTGGGTTTGCCCATGTATTGAAGAACTTAACGAGTAAAATGGCAACGATGATAAAAACAGCCATTTATATACCGGGAATTATCTCAGGAATTGCGGCATCCGTAATTTTTATTTTTGTTATGGATTACAAGGGAGGAATCATAAACCAGGTACTGATGCAGCTTGGATTTGATCGTGTAGCATTTCTGAATAATCCGTTTTGGGCTTCTGTAGCAATCATTATACCGACGGTTTGGCTTGGATTAGGGGGTAATACAATATTGATGTATGCAGGTTTAATGAACGTACCCTCCGAATATTATGAAGCTGCTTCCGTGGATGGAGCTACCTCCTTCAAACAATTAATTTATATCACCATACCGCAAATGAAGAATATCTTTGTACTTATGTGTATTAGTCTAACAACCGGTACACTTCAGATGTTTGATATTCCTTATATGCTTACCGGCGGAGGACCATCCAATTCAACCTTAACCCCTATGCTGTATTTATACAATAATTATAGAGATACAAGTAAAGGCATGGGCTATACAATCGCCGGTGCTGTGCTGATGCTTATTATCATTACAGCGATTAATTCTGTTGTGTTTGCCGTTATCAGATCAGAGAAAACTGTGGAAGGATAGGTAGTGTGAATTATTGAAAGGCATAATTTCCACTTAATAGTATGTGCCTGCACCCCAATGTTTGCAGGCTATGAAGAAAGGCATGGTTATTATTATGAAAAATACGACAAAAACAATAAGTAGGATTGTGAATAGTATAATAGCACTTGCGGTGGCATTTATAGCATTGTTCCCACTATTATGGATGGTACTGGCAAGTTTTAAAAATAAGAAGGAAGTACTTGCTGTTCCTTTAAAAATTCTTCCTAAAGTATGGTCAATGGAAAACTTTAAGACGGTGTTTGAGGATGGAACTATGGCATATGCCAGATCAATTTTTGTAACAATGTTGGTTGCTGTAATCGCAGTGGTTTTATCCTTGCTTATCAATATGATGGCGGGATATGTATTTGCTAGAATGAATTTTTATTTCAAGAAATTTTTATGGATCTATTGCATTATTTCCATGTATATACCTGGAATGACCATATTACTCACCTCTTATCTGGTGGTTCATCGATTGGGAATGCTGGATACTTTGGCAGTACTGATCTTGCCCGGAGTTGTTTCCGGATATAATATTTTCTTCTTCCGTCAGTTTTTCTTGAATTTGCCGTTGAGTCTTGAAGAGGCTGCGATGATAGATGGAGCTGGAAGAATAAAAATTTTCTTTCGTATCTTCATTCCGCTATCAAAATCCCCGATGGTCGTTTTGGGTGCAGGAACATTTATTGGTTATTGGAATAGCTTTTTGTGGCCGTCAATGACCATAACACAACCTAAGTATATGCAGATCATGCAGATTATCCGTTCCTTGAAATCGGTATATTCAACGAATTATGGAGCCATCATGGCCGGAACAGCGATCGCCGTTATTCCACCAATTGTTTTATTCTTTATTTTTCAGAAACACATTGTAAAGGGTGTCGTATTATCCGGCTTGAAATAATTGAAAATAAGGAGAATTTTTATGTACAAAAACTACGCAGCAGATTTATCTACAATCATGATGCCAAGAGAAGGTTCAAGAAAGAGAGAATCTTCCTATGACCGCACTGGCGGAAATGACGACAGAATCTATATAAAGAAGGGAGATACCGCAGTTATTGCAGATATCAAAGCCCCGGGCATGATTACACATCTATGGATGACCTTAATGAATGAAGGCTTCAGCGAAGAAACCAATAGTTTGCGAAAGGTTGTATTGCAATTTTATTGGGATAATGAAGAAGAACCTAGTGTGCAAGCACCAATCGGTGATTTTTTTGGTATGGGGCATGCGATGAGTCGTAATTTTGTCTCGGCACCTTTGCAAATGAGTCCGCAGGATGGTAAAGGCTTTAATTGTTGGTTCCCCATGCCATTTCGTGAAAGAGCATTATTGACGGTAATAAATGAGTGTGATACAACATTAATTCTATATTATTATGTGGACTATGAAGAGTATAAGGAACCAAAAGAGGATTTCCTTTATTTCCATTCGCAATGGCATAGAGAACTTCCAACCAAGGGTGTGAAAGAGGAAACCTTCCCTACACATAGAGACTGGTGTTTTTCTGGAGAGAATAAGACTGGTGATGAAAATTATATAATACTCGAAGCCAAGGGACGAGGACATTATGTGGGAGCAAATGTAAATATACATAACTTGAATCCAAATGGCCTGTGGGATTGGCCGGGTGAAGGGGATGATATGATTTTCATCGATGGAGAGCAGCATCCAAGACTTCATGGAACAGGAACGGAAGATTATGTGAATATGGCATGGTGTCCGACGCAGGAGTATAGTGCACCGTATCATGGTCTGATATTAGGAGGTAAGGATAACTGGAAAGGCAAAATTTCTTATTATCGCTATCATCTTCAGGACCCAATTATGTTTGAGGAATCTATAAAAGTGAGTATAGAGCATGGACATGATAATCACCGAAGTGACGATTGGTCCACCACTGCATATTGGTATCAGACAGAACCCCACCTTCCTTTTGAAACGATACTTCCGGTAAAGGAAAGACTCCCGATTAATGAAGAAAGCTTAAGCTGGGGTGAAGTTGAATACAAAAATCAGACCATATAGTAAGGAGAACATATTGAATAAAAGAAGAAATATAGTTCCAATGATATTATTGATCGTAGCTTTTCTTGCAATGTATGGGTGTTCAAAAAGGGAAGCATCACCTTCGGATTCGGAAGCTGGTCAGCTGGTTTTCGAGGAAACCCAATCGGTGAATACGCAAGTGGAGCAGCCGGAAGAAGTTCAGTCAGAGGAAGATCAGGAATTGAATGATGCAGAGAAGAATGACAACGCCGAGGAGAATGACAAAGACGTGAAGCCATCAAAACCACTGCCTGCACTAAGTGAATCTCAAAAAAAAGCGTTAGAAGCGCAGGAAATCCTGAAAGCCCACCGGAATAAGAACTTGATGTACTCCCCTTTGCAGGACCCAGAGGAGGAATACAACCTAAATATAGTAAAAAATATTCATATGATAGCAATAGAAACTGGGGAATATTCCATTAACCAGACAAAGACGAATTATAAAATAGGTGGCACGGATCTTGGTATATCTTTTAATCTGGAAGACAAAACCTATATCGCCTTCGGAGATACCTTTGCGGAGGAGTGCTTCACCAATGGCTGGAGAAGTAATGTCCTTGCGGTGACCACGGATCGAGATTATACCGATGGTATCACTTTTGACTCTATGATTTCGAAGCCTGGATTAAAAAGTGCAAAAGAGTTAATCAAAAGTAAAAAAATTGATAATGTAGAAATGACAACAATCCCAACCGGTGGGATAGCAATTGGGAAAACTCTTTATATGTCCTACATGTCGGTGCGTCACTGGGGAGCACCGGGAGAATGGGATTGCAATTACGGTTCCGTTGCCAAAAGTGTAGATAACGGTGAAAATTGGGAGCCGATAGAGACACTTCGTTGGCCGGGAGATAGTAGCTTTTGCCAAATGGCTCCGGTTGTGATCGAGGATTATGTCTATATTCTCGGAATTACAGGCGGTCGTCAGGGTGCTGCTAAAATGATGCGGGTACCGATTGATGAGTATGAGAATTTCGAAGCATATGAATACCTGGTAGGAATTGATGAAGAAGGGGAACCGTTATATAAAACAGGAGAAGCTGCAATGTATGAGACGTATTCTGTTTTACCCAAAGCGGTAGGTGAATTGTCGGTACTTTATAGCGATTATTTGCAGGAGTGGCTGGTTACCTATATCAGTGGAACTGGCAACATCGTTATGAGAAGTGCTAAAAATATCTATGGTCCTTATTCAAAGCCAGTTACATTGGCGGCGCAAAAAGATTTTCCAAGTCTATATGGAGCCTTTATGAATCCAGAATGGGTCTCGGAAGACGGAACTAAAATAGCATTTATGATGTCCATCTATGATCCGGTATACAATGTTATTCTAATGGAGTGTGAGCTTGAAAAATAAATGAGGTTGACAATAATTCAATTGGAGTAGATTTTGGGACACAATCTGACAGGGCAGTACTCGTTGATTATGTAAAAATGGAGAAATCGTTGCTTAAAGTGCAATGGAGTATATCCATGGTGTTATGACCAAAGTTAAGACCTGCTCATACAAAGAACACAGGTATGAGTAGGTCTTTTGTTGATAAAACATAGAGATTAAATGAAAATTGTGGATAGCGAATGTCATTCAAACCAATAAGGAATTTATAAGTTAATTATTTTCTAATAGGATAAATTAATAAGATGTATCAAAAATGGCATAATATAATATTGTGCTGTTTTTTTATATCTTTCTTATTGCCACATTGGACAATAA
>JARBTJ010000076.1 GCA_029240245.1 Herbinix sp. | reverse complement strand
ATTTTTCTTGATAATATGGTTGCTCATGTGATTCCCAAAAGTGCTTTTCCTTCGAAAAGTGAAGCAGAGGAGTTTCACAGATTGGCTATATTTTTATGGGATAATAATAAGTAAAATAGTGGGAATTATTTCGCTTTTCCTTCGTAGACAGGCCTTCCGGGAAATGAGCTTTATAAATTATCTGCAGTAATTATAGTAAAAATAATATTGACAGAGGGATACCGTCTGATGGATTATTTCAAACGGCTGGTAAAAGCCGGTAAAAAACAATATAACCATGTATTATATTTATGTTGAAAAACATAAGAACACTGTATTTATGCGGGTTTTAGGCATAGGGCGGTGTTCTTTTTTGTGCTTTATTATGTTTCTTTGATATCCTCTTGAAATGGCGTGTAATATATGTTATTTGTAGAAGTGGAGAAGGAAAAAAAGGGTATGAAACTACAGAAGCAGGAGGAAGACTATATGAATACGAAAACGTTTTATGACAAAGAAGTCAGGGACGAGTATGCGGTTTACTTAAATCAGAATAACTACCAGGTTCACGGTGATGGAATTGGTGATGATACGTTGGTCATTCAACAGGCAGCGTATGATGTATGGAATAAATATGGTTTTGGAATTGTGTTTATTCCGGAGGGAACCTATCTCATCAGTGATACGATTTATATTCCCAAAGCGGTTCGTCTGATTGGTTACGGAAAACAAAGACCATGCATGGTACTTAAGGATCATGCTCCGGGATTTAACCGGGAATATCCGGAAGATAAGGGTAAAAGTAAATACCTATTCTGGTTTGCTGACCGTGTACCGCAGAACGGGGAAGCGGTAAGGGATGCAAATCCGGGAACCTTCTATAGTGCATTATCGAATGTAGATATTAAATTGGGTGAGGGGAATCCTCATGCGGTTGCACTTAGGACACATTATGCACAACACAGCTTTTTAGCTCATATGGATATCTTTGTTGAGTCCGGAAAAGCCGGGATATTTGATGTGGGTAACGAGATGGAGGATATCCGTATCCATGGTGGCGATTATGGAATCATAACGACGAAATGCTCTCCCGGCTGGCCCTTTGTTATGGTGGATACCTATTTTGAAGGACAAAGAAAGGCAGCAATTAAATCTCAGGAGAGCGGACTGACCATCATCCGTACAACGGTAAGGAATACTCCGGTCTTTTTAACAGTAAACGATAATTATATGGAAAAGCTTTATTTAGAGGATTCCGTATTTGAAAATATTACGGAAACCGCAATTGCCATGTCCTGTGAAAAGAATGCAATGAATCAGTTCAACCTACGGAATATCGTCTGCAACAATGTTCCGGTATTGGTCACCTACAAAGAATCCGGAAGACAACTTACGTCTGAACACGATTTCTATCGTGTGAATCAATATATACACGGGGTATCTGTCGCTGATGTGGATAAAGACAGAGAAATGATCACTGTTTGTGAATTAGAGGAACTGAAAGAGCAGCCGGAAGAGTTTCGCACAGATATACCCAAATTGCCGGACATGGATACCTGGATAAATATTAAGGACTTAGGTGCCCAGGGTGATGGTAAATCAGATGATACAGCCACTTTAAAGGAGGCGGTAGAAAAATATGATACCATCTATTTCCCACAGGGTTGGTATGTGATCACGGATACCATTACACTAAAGGAAAAGACAGCATTGATCGGTCTGAATCCGATTTCCACGCAGCTTGTTTTGCCTGATAACACAGAGAATTTCGATGGCTTTGGCGGACCCAAGCCCCTGATTGAGACTCCCAGGGGAGGAAGCTGTATCATAAACGGTATTGGAGTAGATGCAGGCGGACGCAATCCAAGGGCTGTTGCCTGTCGGTGGATGTCCGGTGAAACCTCCTTTATGAATGATGTAAAATTCATCGGTGGCCATGGAACCATGGAATGGGGAAACAATAATCATGTCAGAGCATATAACGAAACCAGAACAGCGGATGCTAATCCACATAAAATGTGGGATTCCCAATACCCAAGCCTGTGGGTAACGAATGGCGGAGGTGGAGTATTCAAGGATATCTGGTCAGCCAGCCCTTATGCTGCAGCAGGCTTTTATGCTTCCGATACGAATACCAGAACAAGTATTTACTGTATGTCCTTAGAGCATCATGTCCGCAGTGAAGCAAGGTTTAAGAATGTATCTAATTTTCGGGTGTTCGGCCTTCAGACCGAAGAGGAAAAGGCAGAAGGCATGAATGCCATGCCTCTGGATTTGGACCACTGTAGGGATATGTTGTTTGCAAACCTGTATATGTTCCGCGTGGTATATGTTACAACTCCATTCCCATATTGTATGAAAACCAATCATTGTGAGAATGTGGAGTTCCTAAATGTCCATAATTATTCCCAGATGAAATATACCATTGATAATACCCTCTACGATTGGAACACGGATTACGAGGTAAGACCCTGGGAATTAACAAGGTTATATATCTCGGGAAAAGCAAAGAGAAATCCATATGAATTAGCAAGCGTGACAAAGCTTTATGGAGGATTTCGCTTTGCTGACGGTGGCTGCAGTAACAGCAAGGGAGATTTTTATTTCATAGATTCTACGGATAAGAAGATATATAAAATATCTCATGATACCTTAGAAATTGCAAAGGTTTGTGAGCTTCCAGTAAAACCAAATTCTCTAGCGGTGGATACAGAGGACAATTTAATTGTTGTAGGGGAGTATGTCATTCCACAGGGAGCAACGTGCAAAGGTGAGCCGATAATAAATCAACTACCTCCGGACAGCCACGGAACCTCCTATGGCTATTGGTATAACCGGAATGCAGTCGTAGTTGTATTTGCACTTGATGAGAACGATACCGACCAACCAATTCGCCTTTTAAAGAAGTTGAAACGCAGCGAGGTATTAAATCCGGAAAAGATTATATACTCCGGCAACCGTTGGAGAGACGCCAGCGATTTTACAAGTGTAGTGGTTGATGTACCGAACGATTGCTATGTTGCCCCGGATGGAAAGACAATAATTCCGGACCAGTACGATTTAATCCGAGCGAACTGCCTTGGAGCAGCATATCCGGGTGAGTTTTTCTACTGTGTGGACGAATATTACAAACGGGTATACCGGTTAACTACCGATAAGGAAGGAAAGCTTTCTGAGCCAGTTGTAGCGGTTGAGGAAGGTGATTTTTGCGTACTTCATGATAAGAAGGGTTTGCTTTATGTATGTGATGCGCAAATTCGTGTATATAATGAAGTTGGTATGCTTATCAAGGAAATAACGGTTCCGGAGCGGCCATCTACCATTGCCTTTGGAGGAAGTGACCATAAGACCTTATTTATTACCGCGCGTACCTCAGTATATGCGGTAAGGTTGTAAAACGGTTCGGGTGTCATTCGTCATATTATTAATTCTAACCTGAAATTGGATGCAGTAATATTTGTAGCGATGCTTCCTTTAGTCGTATAACCTCCGAATCATATATAGAATAGTGCAGTGTTATGTCGAAGCATTCTGTTTGAATCCTTGAGGTAAATACGGTAAAATATTCTTGAGATGGTCTGCAGAATCAATTTAGATTTTGCACAGTGGATGGTGATACCATGATTTGCGGAAAAAGTTATAACTTGCTTAAGAGAGAGCTGGCTATGTATGCTTCATTGCCCTTTTACAGGTCATATAATACAGAACGATATCTTGATTATAAAATGAGAAAGGAAGCATTGAACTGGCCGGATATTATTACTTATGTCAACCTCGATTTAGATACAGAGCATTATACCTGTGTGAAACAGATAAAAGTACCGGATCATTTATATGTTTTAGTGAATAAGCATAATCAACTCAACAATCAGTATGTTCCCTGTGATTTGGAAGAAATCAACCCGACCTTTAGCCTGCAGGGTTTAAGGCTAAGACGTGAGGCGAGAAGGGCCTTTGAAATCATGAGCAGATGTGCACTCAGGGACGGTATAATTTTGACTGCTATATCAACCTATCGAAGTTATGATTATCAGGAGACAGTATATTTTAGTAAGTTTACTCCGGAAATGAACTTAGAGGACTACCAGAACTTTCGGGATAAAGTGTCGGCAAGGCCAGGTCACAGTGAACATCAGACCGGCCTAGCTGTTGATATTAATGATTTAGAAGAGACCTTCGAACTGACTCCGGAAGGGAAATGGCTTGCCGCTCATTCCTATCGGTATGGCTTTATTCTTAGATATCCAAAAAATAAAGAGCATATCACCGGTTACAGCTTTGAGCCCTGGCATTTTCGTTATCTGGGAGTTGATTTGGCAGTGGAGGTTTATCAGAGTGGTCTTACCTATGATGAGTTTTATGTTAGGAATTTATGTCCACAGTAAACACGCAAGGAAAGTGAATTTAAAAAGGCTGTTGCATTTTTTGCAGCAGCTTTTTTAAATTAATGTAATGTAAAAATCATATTCTAAATTAAGTGCACACTAACTTATACTATTCCGGCGCTGGAGTTAAGCCCTTGATAGCCTAGGGGCGAAAAAATAGTGCGCGTTGTGTGTACAATAGCAAAAATATATGACTATTCATTTGCCAAGCCTCATCGTCGTATGGTAGGAATACCCGGTTAATCAGTTTCGGAAAAATACTGCCGGTAAAATGCTTGGGGGAAACCACATACCGGACAAATCTCAGGTGCACACAAACCACTCATGATATTACCACATTGCATACAAATCCAAAGAGTTTCTCTTTCCTTACAGAAAACGGTATCTGTTTCAACCTCTCCATATAGACGCTGAAATATTGTATTGTGGTTCAAATCGATATTGGCCACTCCATTAAATAAGGCTGCAATATCGTCATATCCTTCTTCACGAGCAATTCTTGCATAATCGCGATACATTTCATTACCTGTGGCTGCCGCAACTTCACTTGAATACCTTAAATTCTCGGCCGTAGTCGGCAATTCTCCGTTATTAAGCTGCCTCAGCCAAATTCTGGCATGCTCTTTTTCATTTCTGGTAACGGTATCAAAGTAATTACCGATTTCATTATAACCTTCCTGCCTAGCTCGATCGCCATATATAGAAAATGTAGTACTATTATTTAATTCCACGTTATAGGCATTTTGTAAGTTTTGGTAGGTCTGACTTTGCTGAAAGTCCATATTTCCTCCTGCAAAAGTAAACTAAGCTTGTTATATCATATGAAGAGTTTCAGGTATTTATGAGATGACATAAAGAAAACATGCAATTCCATAACCAGCAATAGCTGATCATGAAATGACAAAATATGAAATATTCCCCCAAACTATTGACAATCCAAAATAGAAAGATTATCGTAGAAATACAGGACTTTATTACTATAATTGTTTTCGGTGGAGGGTATCTGTTGGGGCGTGCTGTCTTTCCTATTTAAATATTCGAAAATCATAAGAATTGTATAATCTAGATTGCAAAACTTTCTTCTAAGAAAATAAGAAAATGTTATGCAATTTTTTTATAATTAATTTGAACCATATACCGTTTGTATACGACTATATGAGTGAAAGCATGCTTTTGAAAGGGGTGGTATAAATGGTTTTTTAGATAACGGCTGTGAAGAAAAGCTGTTATTGAAGGCTGTAAAAGGGGATAACTCAGCCTTTGAAGAACTTATGAATCCATATTTAAAAATCATTTATAACTACATCTGCATGCACGTATCATCACAGGAGGATTCGAAGGATGTTCTGCAGGATACCATGCTAGCCGTTTGGCAGGGACTTTTAGGCTTTGATCATAAATCGGGTATGAAAACCTGGATTTTTGGAATTGCCAGACGAAAAATTGCTGATTATTACCGAAGGTTTTACCGAAATCATAGGAACAAGACCATTGACATCCTGGAAATGAGTGAGGAGCTGCACGCAGATTTTGAAATTGACCGGGTCACCGATCAGATCGCTGTACAGGATGCTGTCGGAACGTTAAACGATCAGGATAAAGAATTGGTATATTTGATTTTTAATGCACAGCTGACCTACAAGCAGGTAGAACAAATTACCGGTATCAATGAAGGTACCATAAAAAGCAGAATGTATTCGATCCGCGCTAAATTGAAAAAACAGCTGAAGGAGGGTGGCTATGACTGATTTATGCGAGCATATAGAGGAACTTCTGATGGATTATATCAACCGAAATCTAACGAAAGAAGAGAACAGCAGGATCATTTTACACCTATCCTCATGTAAAAGCTGCCAAAAGGAAATGGCAGAACTTATTCTGTTAAAGAAACAATTGCAACTTTCTATGAGCGAGGTGCCAAAGGATGTCAGGGACAGTGCCTATGCAAAGCTTCCCCAAAAGTCAAGGGATTTGGAGGATATATTGCAGTCCAAATCACCGTTTATGGCATTTGAACTACTGGATTATACATTGGCACCGGTGAAACAAACAATTCGCCTTGCATTGCAAGGACTATAAGGAGGTATTTTTATGAATGATAATAATATTCCGGTATCAGATATTGGTGAACTTTTAGATGAGGTAACCGATAAGGTACCCAAATTAATCAGCGGGCTGCTGAGCACACTTTATTCTGCTGAGGCAGGAAAAAACATGGGGCAGGCAGTAGGGAACCTGTATAAAGAATTAGTCGAACAGGGTATCCCAAAGGAGGATGCTCTTGCGATGGCTAAGGATTATATGCTGAGCCTTAAAGACATAGCAAAAGGAAATATGCCAAATTAAGGAAGGGGCAGCAGAATTGATCACTGTCATTCATTATCTCAAATTCATTATTAAACTGATTCTCTACCTTGCTTTGCTGCCTTTTTATCTCTTGTGGATTTTATCTCGGATTTTAAGCTATAAGTCTCAGTTAAAAAAAGGACTTCTTGAGGCAGGGGTTCCGAGAGAGGCCGCAAAGGAGCTTGCCAGAGCCGGATTATTTTTCGGTTAAGTACAATAACCAAACAGTAAAATAGGTGTATTGCAGCTATAAAAAAGGGGCTTTGTTTGAAAAGCTTTCACTTACATTACTTAAGATACATTGATTTGTAAGTGATTGCAAATACTCATTCAAAGTCCCATTTTATGTATGATCAACACAATTACTTATACTTCCATTCTGGGTCTGGTAGGATCACAATTTGGTTTTCGCACATTGTTACTCACTTGTGAGAGCTTCCATAAATAATAGCATTCTTCTCTAGCCATATGATCTGCCATTAACGGCATTAGGGTTCCTAATATTTTGGCATCCATTCTTTGATTGCATAGATATTCTAAAAACTCCATAAATTCAGTAATTAAGAGGTTTACTTGTTCATTTAATCGGTCAAGGGAAGGGAAAGAACTCATCTGGGTCCTCAAATAACCGTGCATGATTAAGGATTTGAAATTTAAAGCGACAAACTGCTTTTCAAAACATTGTGCTTTTTCAATCATATCTTTTTCAATTAAATCAAGTGTTGAAGCAACCGAAGCTGCGTGACCTACCGCATCGGTCAACCATAGTGTGTGATAATGGATTGGATGAAACATCGGACTTTCTTCATGCATCAATAAATTTAAAATGGTCAGATATTCATCCAATTCATTCAGCATGTCGTTATAAAAAGATGAGGATAAATGTTCTTTGATATCGGAACGAAGAGTGCTCGCTAGAAGTATAGTTTTAAATTCCTTTAACTGAAGAGTTATGTCAAATGCTTTTCTATTCAGCCCGCTCATATCTGAGGTTGGCGACAGGCTTCTTGCTTCTGCCAGAAGCTGATCAAATAAGATAATAAAATCCTGAGCCTTTTGTATGTAGATGGATTCTGTCGGGGCAAGTGAAAAGAAAATAAATCTGGAGTGGTCGCCCATAATCTGTAACCAGAAGCGCTGTTCAAACAAATTCATTTCTGTAAACTGTAAACCTTCCAATGAATTACCTCACTTTTCATGATGAAGAGATTCAAAACCGGAGTACCTAAATTAAATACTATCAAATAAATTCCCCATCATTTTTTATATATTTATTCCATGTATATGCAGTGAAATATCAAAATATAGTAAATTGATGTACCATTGTGGACGATATGCTAAGGATCAGTTTGTTACGTTACTAAATTCCTAGAATAGATTGGATATGAGATTGGATATGAGATTGGATATGAGATATAGAAAAAGATCTGGCGAGTGTAGTAATCACCAGATCTAAAATATTCGTATTATGCCCGGAAACCCCTGCCTACAATTTCACTGGTATTGGTAATCAGGATAAATGCTTCAGGTTCGGTATGTTTTATAAACTTTCTCAAATTAACAGCCTGAGAACGACTCATTACGGTTAATATGATTTTCTTATCTTTACCTGAGAATGCTCCTCTGGCATCGAATACGGTAGCACTCCGGTGTACATTAGTAAGAATGTAATCACATATCGGTTTAGGATCTTCGCAGATGATGGTAAAATACTTATTTAGATTTAAGTTCTCTATTACGGTATCCACAAGGGTGGATTTAATAAAAAGACCTAAGATCGATAAGAAACCGGTCTGAATATCGAATACTAGGAAGGTGGCCAGGGTTAATAAAAAATCTGTCATTAATAAGGATCTTCCGATATCGATACTGGTATATTTTTTTAGAAGCATAGCCACAATATCTGTACCTCCGGTAGAAGCTCCGATATTGAACAGGATAGCAGAACCGACGGCAGGCAGAATTACTGCAAAAGCGAGTTCCAGCACAGGTTCTGTGGTAAAAGGTCCCTTCATTGGTGCGATTACTTCAAGCAGACTCAGTGACAACGATAATACAGCACTTCCGTAAGCTGTGCGAAGACCGAAGCTTTTGCCTAGCAGCAGGTAACCGATAATCAGTAAAATAAGATTAATAATTAATACTAAGGTTCCGGATGATATACTTCCTCCAATTAATCGGCTTGTTATGAGAGCGATACCGGTAACTCCGCCGATGGAGAAATGATTGGGAAATTTAAAAAAGTAAACACCGAAAACCACAAGTAACGCTCCGACGGTTATTAATAAATAATCTTTTAAGGTATGCATGAAGTTATTACTTCTCATTCCATCCTGTGCTATCTTTCGTTCTTTAGTTCTAGGCACGTGATTGTTCCTCCGTTAGTATTGAAATTGATATATATCAAAAGTATATATTTATTATATAAAAAGTCAAGGACTTCCCTAGTTGCAAGCAAGGATTCAAATTATTTAGATTACTGTTTAAATTAATATCGGTACTTATAAATATTTCTTGCTAAATGGTAAAATATGCTTTATACTAAATTAGTAAACGTCAATTAATAATTTTGTTGTAATCATATGGAGCTTCGAT
>JARBTJ010000075.1 GCA_029240245.1 Herbinix sp. | reverse complement strand
ACTTGAGTTAAAATTCCCAGAAATATGGAGTTAACTCGAGGAATCAATTTAAGATAATAAACTTCGATTCGGGGTAGAGGAAGCGACCAGTATAAATCATTGAATGATTATAATGATATGGCAGTGGCTACCAAAGAAAATGTTAGAAAAGCTGCATAAGAGATGAGTTACTTCCCGATTTCTCCGCTAGTGCCTTAAAGACAAATACGCCAATGTTTAAGATAGCTTTAAGGTTGAAGCAGAAAGAAACGGTTATGATATATCATTTATCTGCAGACATAAAGGAAAAAGAATATGTCCTGCCATGAACACAACAAATACCGTGGAGTCGACGGAGTAGTGATTGCTTGTATTGAATTTTCGGCTTCTTTCATACTAGAACTATCCATGGTGAAGTTCCGGTTGTGATAATCAGCCATACGCCAGAGCTTAGGGGAGAAGAGCTGGATAGTTGTAGAAAGAAGGGAATTGAAGGATTCAGTATGCAATCTCAGGAAAAAATGTTTGGTTTTAAGAAAGGGTGAGGTAAGGTAATAGAAGAGGTAAGGTAACGGAAGAGATAATGTAACAGAAGAGGTAAGGTAACGGGAGAGGTATATGTAAAATACAGATTATTAAAGTTTTACTAAAAAGATTGCTTAGAACGTGGAGCTTGAAGATTTGTAAATGCTATGAAGATGACGGGGAGTTATTAAATACATACAAATAAAAGCCCTGTTCTAGGCAATCAAAAGTTGATTTTAATTATGTACTGTAACCGGACGTTAAATCCAAATATTCAGTGCATTTAATACAATTGTGTTACCGATTATGAAACCGGTAATCGCAGTTCAGATGATATTTGCGTTCACCAGTTCCTGGAATGATTATTTATTCCAAGCTTGATTTTAGACAAAAAAATATGAAAACACTTCCTATTATAATGGCTTCGTTAAGAAGTGCAGATTTCTTTCAATTTGACTTGGGTCAGGTTTATATGATGATTGCTATTTTCTGTAATAATCGGATACGTATTCTTATCCAAGAGCATAATTCATGGCAGTGTGATTGGAAGTGTAAAAGGTTAAGTGCAATTATATATTTTCTCATGATACAAAAGCGTTTCTTTTCATTAATGCAGGTAAGCATATAAGAAAAGAAATGCTTTTTTGATTCCTAATAATTTATATTGATTTAACAAATCATATCATATCATTATGTAATGTATTATGAAGTTTTGTAAAATGACTAAAAACTTATAACATTGTGTGAAAAAAATGTCAATATCCACAATAAAATAGGAATGTTGCAAAAATTATAGTCAATTTATCTAAAAAACATGTAATTAAGAACGATAACATGTTGAATAATAATTTTTTATCAGTTATAATTGATTTGTTGTATGTATTACCAATATCTTGTATTTTGGAGGTGAGTGAATGGCAAAAGAAACAGTACAAGCTGTTCGCCAAGCAGAGTTAAATGCGGCGCAGAAGGAACGGGATGCTTACCAGAACAAAGAAGCTATACTAACCGAAGCGCAGCAGAAAGCGAAGACAATAATTACTTCCATGACAAAAGAAGCCCATGAAACGGCGGAACGTAATATGGTCGTAGCGAATGAACAAGGAATTAAAATGATGGAGTCTGCGAAGCAAAAGGCAGAAAACGAAGTCTTTTTGATGAAAGAAATGGCACAAAGTAAGGAAGTGGCTGCAATTAATCTTGTTCTCTCAACTGTTATTAACGACAAGTGATTTTATGACAAGTATAAGAGCTCTTTGTTTCACTTGTAGGTTAATTCATCTTGTAGGCCGGTAAAATTTGTGACTATTAATAAGTGAGGGAGGTGTATTAATTATGGCTATGCTGCAAATGCAGCGCATTTTTATTTATGCTTTAAAAAAGGATCGAAAGTCAATTTTAGAATTCTTGCAACGCCGAGGTGTAGTAGAAATCAGTGACAGTATCCCGGAGGATAGCTTGTTTCATAAAGCGGATATGTCCTATGCGAGAACAAGCTTTGAAAAGAGCATATCTGCGGCAAAGGAAGCGGTCGAGATTTTAAACAAACTCGCACCTGAGAAAAAATCCATGCTTTCTATGTTGGATGGAAGAAAGGTAATATCTACAGAAATCTATGATGCTTTTAAAACAAAGCATGAGTCAATCGTTCGTATTGCCAATCAAATCATTACCTGTAATAAGGTCATTGCTGAGACGAAAGCAGAAATCCTTAAGCTGGAAGCCCAGATAGAGATCTTAACCCCATGGACTACCCTTGACATTCCACTAAGCTTTTCCGATACAAAGTATACGAAAAGTTTTATCGGTACCATATCAAGGGAATGGACGTTGGAAGCGATATATGAGAAACTGGCAGATTATTTGCCACTCAACGTGGATGTCATCAGTTCCTCTAAGGAACAAACCTGTATCTTTGTACTTTGTACAAAAGACAAGGCAGAGGGTGTATATGATGCGTTAAGAGCTATCGAGTTTTCCCATCCCAGTGTAACATCGGACAAAGCACCCGCAGAACAAATCGAAGACCTGAGGAAACGGATTTCGGATGCTCATACCACAATTGATAACGCAGAGAAGGAAATTATAGCGTTTTCCTCATCGAGAGAGGAGCTTCTCTTTCTTCAGGATTATGACAAGATGCGTTATGATAAATATGAAGTGATTGGCCAAATTCTTCAGTCGCAGAATGTATTTGTTGTAAATGGTTATATTCCGCAAAAGGAAGCGCAATCTTTAGAAGCTGAGTTGAGCAGCCGGTACGATCTGGCAGTGGAATATGAAGAGCCCGCAGAAGAGGAAGATGTCCCGGTATTACTTAAAAATAATGGCTTTGCGGAGCCTTTAGAGGGGGTAGTGGCTGGCTTCAGTCTTCCCGGACAAGGTGAAATTGATCCAACAATGATAATGGCCATATTCTACTATCTGCTATTCGGAATTATGCTCGCGGATGCGGGATATGGAATTCTGATGGTAGCGGGCTGTGCTTATGGGCTGATCAAAGGTGGAAAAAATATTGAGAATTCCATGAAGAATACATTAAAAATGTTCTTGTTCTGCGGAATTTCAACAGTATTTTGGGGTGTTATGTTTGGCAGCTATTTTGGAGACCTTTTTGATGTAGTTGCAACTACCTTCTTCGGAGTTACGAAGGTTCCTGTCATACCACCGTTGTGGTTTTTCCCGGTGAATAAACCGATGCTGATGCTTACCTTTTCCATGGCTTTAGGTATCATTCATCTGTTAACCGGTTTATTAATGAAAATGTATCAATTATATAAACAAAAGTATTATATTGCAATACTTTATGATGCGGTATCTTGGTTTGCGTTGATTATCAGTTCTACAATTATATTAATGTCATTGGATATGATTAAAAATATTCTAGGATTAAACGTAACTATTTCACCGGTAGTAGCAACCAGTTCTGCAGTGGTTGCTATCGTATCCTCCATAATCATCATACTTACGAATGGACGTGAATCAAGAAATCCGTTCAAACGCTTCCTTAAAGGAGTGTATGCTTTCTATGGTATTACGGGATATTTAAGTGATGTATTGTCCTATTCCCGTCTTTTGGCATTGGGATTAGCGTCCGGCGTTATTGGTAATGTAATTAATAAAATGGCCGCAATGACAGCAAATATATTTTTGGGTCCGCTCTTCTTTATCATTGTTGTCTTATTCGGACATGCAATTAATATTGCAATAAATGCGCTTGGAGCCTATGTACACACGAACAGATTACAATATGTAGAGTTCTTTGGAAAGTTTTATGGGGGTGGAGGACGTTCTTTCAATCCCTTTAATATGAAAACAAAATATTACAAAGTTAAGGAGAACATGAAAAATGGATATTAATAATTTTGGTATTGTATTTGCTTTAATGGGTGCAGCAGCAGCTGCTTTAGTAGCAGGAGCAGGTTCTGCAAAAGGTGTTGGTATGGCCGGTGAGGCCGGCGCTGGTGTCGTTACTGAGGATCCTTCTAAATTCGGTAAGGTTCTTATTCTACAGTTGTTACCTGGTACTCAGGGTATCTATGGATTATTGATCGCATTCATTACCTTATCACAGATCGGTGTATTAGGTGGAGAAAGCAATATGAGTTTAGCAAAAGGTTTGTTATATTTTGTAGCTTGCCTTCCTATGGCAATTGTAGGTTATTCCTCAGCAATTCGTCAGGCAAGAGCTTCCGTAGCAAGTATGGGTATCTTAGCAAAAAGACCGGAAGCTTTCGGTAAAGCGATGATTTTCCCTGCAATGGTTGAGACCTATGCGATTTTAGCACTTCTTATTTCTATGTTAGCTGTAAATGGAGTTACCGGTATAAATATATAACAGTTGGGAGAGTTAAGCTATGACTGGATTAGAAAAGATATTGAAGGCGATTGAGGCAGATGCTACTGCAGGAGCGGATACAGTCATTGCTCAGGCAAAACGGGAAGCGGAAGAGATTCTGGAGGCTGCTAAAATAGAAGCCGAAAAAAAATGTAACCAAATCGCCGAAAAGTCCGAAGCGGATGTTAAAGCTATCATAAGTCGTGCGGAATCTGCAGCAACACTGCAGGAAAAGAAAATAATCCTGGATGCAAAGCAGCAAATCATCAGCAATATCATTAGCAATGCCAGAAATTCACTGGCAAAATTACCGAACTCCGAATATACGGATATCATACTTCAAATGGTAAAGAAATATGCCCATAATAAATCGGGTAAGTTGCTTTTTTCCGCAGAAGACAAAATTCGCTTATCAGCAGATTTTGATGCCAAGTTAAAACAGGCACTTTCAGATAAACCCGCAGCATCCTTAACGGTTTCGGAAGAAACAGCTTCAATGGATGGTGGTTTTCTCCTGATCTACGGTGATATTGAAGAGAATTGTTCTTTTGATGCTATGTTTAGTGCAGCAAAAGATACTCTGCAGGATAAAGTAAACTCATTACTGTTCGAATAAATCGACCGGAGAGAGGGTGATGACATGGCTGATAATCAATACACATATGCAGTTGCTCGGATTCGTTCCAAAGAGATTTCTTTGTTGGACAAATCCGATATTGATCAATTAATGAACTGCAAAAGTGAAAAGGAATGTTTGCGGTTGCTTACAGATAAAGGTTGGGGCAAAACAGGCGAAGAAAATGCGGAACAGATTTTAAGTGTGGAACGCGAGAAAACCTGGGAACTGATTGGTGAACTGGTAGAGGATTTATCCGTTTTTCATACATTCCTGTACAGCAATGACTTCCACAATCTGAAAGCTGCAATTAAGCAGGTCTATACAGATTCAAATTTCAACGATATTTATATATCCCAAAGTACCATAGCACCGGACATTATTGTTAACGCAGTGAAGGAGCACAATTTTGATACACTACCAGAACATATGCGTGCCTGTGCTGAGGAAGCATATCAGGTGCAGATGCATACCGGCGACAGCCAGTTGTGTGATGTGATTATTGACAAAGCTGCATTAGAGACGATGCTAAAAAAGAGTAGGGAATCGAAAAATGAATTGTTCTCACAATATGCAGAACTAAAGGTAGCTGTAGCAGATATTAATATCGCAATCAGAAGCTGTAAGACCGGAAAAGATAAAATGTTTATCGAACGTGCCTTAGCAGATTGTGTAAGCTTAAATCGGAATGAATTAACAACTGCAGCTTTAGAAGGTCTGGATGCAGTATATCAATATTTATTAAACACAGTTTATGCGGATGCCGTTACAGCATTAAAGGAATCCCCTTCCGCATTTGAACGATGGAGTGATAATTTAATTATCAAACATATACGTCCGCAGAAATATAACCCGTTTACGATTTCTCCCTTGGCTGCTTATATTTTGGCAAGAGAAAACGAGATCAAGACGGTAAGGATATTGCTTTCGGGTAAGAGAAATGATATTTCTGATGACTTTATCCGGGAAAGATTGAGGGAAATGTATGTATAAGGCAGCGGTATTGGGCGATCGTGACAGTATTTACGGATTTGCTGCTATTGGTCTTGATACGTATCCGGTAGCGGAGCGTGAAGAGGCCGCAAAAATGCTAAAAACCTTAGCAGAAGGTCAGTATGCTGTTATCTATATTACGGAAAGCTTACAAGCAGAGCTGGAGTCAGAAATTGACCGTTATGTAACGGATTATTTACCTGCAATTATACCAATTCCCGGTGTATCGGGTAATACCGGCAAAGGTATGCGTAACGTAAAGAAATCCGTAGAGCGTGCGGTTGGCTCTGATATTATATTTAATAATGAATCTTAAAAAAGCAGGTTAATATAATAATGAATTCTTTGGAAATACGTTATTATAATATCGTTTTAATCTGGCATATGGAGGTTAATAATGAGCAAAGGCACTATAAAGAAAGTTGCCGGTCCTTTGGTTGTAGCAGAAGGAATGCGTGATGCAAATATGTTCGACGTAGTTCGTGTAAGTGAACAGCGATTGATCGGTGAAATAATCGAAATTCATGGCGACCAGGCTTCCATTCAGGTTTATGAGGAAACCTCCGGTTTAGGACCCGGAGAACCGGTAGAGTCTACCGGAGCACCTTTAAGCGTTGAATTAGGACCTGGATTAATAGGAAGTATCTTCGATGGTATTCAACGTCCGTTAGTTGATATCATGGAAGCTACCGGTACCAACCTAAAGAGAGGTGTAGAAATACCTTCTCTGAAAAGAAATACCAAATGGCATTTTGTTCCGACCATAGAAGTTGGTACTGCAGTGGAAGCCGGAGATATTATCGGTACTGTTAATGAGACAGATATTGTAACACAAAAAATAATGATTCCTTATGAAATACAAGGAACAATAAGATCCATTAAAGAAGGCGATTACACCGTAACAGACACTGTAGCCGTACTTGAAAAAGCAGATGGCTCAACTGTGAATATTACCTTAATGCAGAAATGGCCGGTACGTATCGGCAGACCCTATAAACAGAAGTTGTCCCCGGATAAACCATTGGTAACCGGTCAGAGAGTTATTGATACACTATTCCCGATTGCAAAGGGTGGTGTTGCAGCAGTTCCCGGTCCGTTCGGAAGCGGTAAAACGGTTGTTCAGCATCAGTTGGCAAAATGGGCTGAGGCAGATATCGTAGTTTACATCGGTTGTGGTGAGCGTGGTAACGAAATGACCGACGTTCTCAACGAATTCCCGGAATTAAAGGATCCTAAAACGGGTAAGTCCTTAATGGAAAGAACCGTATTGATAGCAAACACCTCCGACATGCCGGTTGCTGCTCGTGAGGCTTCTATCTATGTTGGTATTACAATAGCTGAATATTTCCGTGATATGGGATATTCTGTAGCACTTATGGCTGACTCCACTTCCCGTTGGGCAGAGGCTCTTCGTGAAATGTCAGGACGACTTGAGGAAATGCCCGGCGAAGAAGGTTATCCTGCTTACCTGGCAAGCCGTCTGGCTCAGTTCTATGAAAGAGCAGGACGTGTTATATCTCTAGGTAAAGATGGCAGAGAGGGTGCTTTATCCGCAATTGGTGCGGTATCTCCTCCCGGTGGTGATATCTCGGAACCCGTATCTCAAGCAACGCTTCGTATTGTTAAGGTATTCTGGAGCTTGGATGCAAACCTAGCTTATAGAAGACATTTTCCGGCAATCAATTGGTTATCCAGCTATTCGCTCTATAACTTGGGAAAATGGTTCAATGCAAATGTAAATGAAAATTGGATGGACTTAAGACAGCGTATCATGCATTTATTAAATGATGAAGCAGAACTAGATGAAATCGTTAAACTTGTTGGTATGGATGCATTATCTGCACCTGACCGTCTGAAATTAGAGGCTGCAAGATCCATCCGTGAAGACTTCCTGCATCAGGATGCGTTCCATGAAGTTGATACTTACACCGATTTGGAGAAGCAATTCCTGATGATGGAATTAGTATTAAATTATTATGATGTATCTTTAGACGCATTAAGCAAGGGTGTATCGATTGAAAGCTTGGTTAAGCTTGCGGTAAGAGAGAGCATCGGACGTTTTAAATATGCTGCTAAGGATAAGATTGCCAAGGAATTTGAAGATATCCTTCAAAAATTACAAATAGAAGTTGACAATTTGGTGAAAAAGGAGGAAGCCTAATGCCAAAGGAATATAGAACCATTCAAGAGGTAGCAGGTCCTCTGATGTTAGTGCAAGGTGTTGAGAATGTTGCATTTGACGAATTAGCTGAAATTGAACTTGCAAGTGGCGAGAAGCGAAGATGTAGAGTACTGGAGATTGATGGTGGTAACGCATTGGTACAGCTGTTTGAAAGCTCAGCTGGTATTAACCTTGCGAGCAGTAAAGTTCGTTTCTTAGGAAGAAGCATGGAGCTCGGTGTATCCGAAGATATGTTAAGCCGTGTATTTGATGGACTTGGCCGTCCGATTGATAACGGACCAGAGATACTTCCGGAAAAACGTATGGACATCAACGGACTTCCGATGAATCCCGCAGCCAGAAATTATCCGCAGGAGTTTATTCAGACCGGTGTTTCCGCGATCGATGGCTTAAACACATTGGTTCGTGGACAGAAGCTACCGATCTTCTCTGCCAGTGGTTTACCACATGCGGAGTTGGCAGCACAGATTGCTAAGCAGGCAAAGGTTAGAGGTACCTCAGAACCCTTCGCGGTTGTATTTGCTGCAATGGGTATAACCTTTGAAGAAGCAAATTTCTTTACGGAGAGTTTCCGTGAAACCGGTGCGATTGACCGTACAGTAATGTTTGTTAACCTTGCGAATGACCCTGCGGTAGAGCGAATTTCTACCCCTCGTATGGCCTTAACCGCTGCAGAATATTTAGCTTTTGAGAAGGATATGCATGTACTGGTTATCCTTACGGATATAACAAACTATGCGGACTCTTTACGTGAAGTTTCAGCTGCTCGTAAAGAAGTTCCCGGACGTCGTGGCTATCCCGGATATATGTATACAGACTTAGCTTCCCTCTATGAAAGAGCAGGAAGAAAGAAAGGTAAAGCCGGTAGTATAACGATGATCCCGATTTTAACCATGCCCGAGGATGATAAAACCCATCCAATCCCAGACTTAACTGGTTATATCACAGAAGGTCAGATTATATTAAGCCGTGATCTTTACCGTCAGAGCATTCAACCTCCCATCGACGTATTACCGTCCCTTTCCCGTCTTAAGGATAAAGGTATCGGAGAAGGCAAGACCAGAAAAGATCATGCCAATACAATGAACCAGATATTCGCTGCTTACGCAAGAGGTAAGGAAGCGAAGGAACTCATGGTAGTTCTAGGTGAAGCGGCATTAACAGATATTGATAAGTTGTATGCAAAGTTTTCGGATGCATTTGAAAAAGAATATGTATCCCAAGGATATAATACGAATCGTGAT
>JARBTJ010000147.1 GCA_029240245.1 Herbinix sp. | reverse complement strand
TGACAAATTTAAGGTTTATGGAGAATTAATCACTGCATATGGTTATGGTTTGGAACCTGGGACAAAGGTATTAACTACAATTAATTACTATGACGATAAAGAGATCAGCATTCCATTGGATCCCACCATCACCCCGATGGAAAATGCGAAGCATTATTTTGAGAAATACAACAAGTTAAAACGTACCTACGATGCCCTTACTACTCAGATACAAGATACCTCCGATGAGCTGATTCATTTGGAATCCATCCGGACTTCTCTTGATATTGCTACCGGGGAGGATGACCTGACCGAATTAAAGCGTGAGCTGACCGAATATGGATATGTCAAACGCAAATTCACCAGTGGGGCAAAGAAATTAGAAAAGAAAGCTAATGCAAAAAAAACAAATGTAAAAAGCAAACCTTTTCATTATATTTCCTCGGACGGTTATCATATGTATGTTGGTAAAAACAATTACCAGAATGATGAATTGACCTTCCAGTTTGCTGAGGGTGGGGATTGGTGGTTCCATGCTAAGAAGATAGCGGGCTCCCATGTAATCGTAAAAGCGAATGGACAAGAGCTTCCTGATAAAACGTATGAAGAGGCTGCAAGACTAGCCGCTTATTATTCCGGAGCAAGAGAGGCAGATAAGGTGGAGATCGATTATACCATACGTAAAAATGTAAAGAAACCGAGTGGTGGAAAACCGGGGTTTGTTGTTTACTATACCAATTATTCCTTAGTCTCTCCAACGGATATCACTGGGATAACTCAGGTGCAGTAAGATTTTTAGTTTAGACTTAACAACAAATTCTCGCTTTGCTAGAATTTCCGATGTTAAATAAATATTTGAGATATTCTTTAACTCATTAAGCATTGCCGATATGTAATTCTATTTTTTGATGAAGGAGAACTTCAATGATAATTGCCGACTATCACGTTCACTCGGATTTTTCGAGTGATTCAAAAGCACCTATGGAGGATATGATTGAAAAAGCAATCCAATTAGGTTTAAAAAAACTATGTTTTACCGATCACATGGATCTTGATTACCCACAGGTCAGCAACTACAACTTTGAATTTGACCCGGATAATTATGTTAAGAAGGTTGAGGAATTGAAGTCTCAGTATGATAAACAGATTGAAATTCGGACAGGAATTGAACTTGGGTTGCAGCCACATTTGAGTGAAAGGATGGCTACGCTGATAGGTAGTTATCCCTTCGATTTTGTCATTGGCTCCTCCCATGTGGTTGACCGAATGGATCCCTATTATCCGCAATACTGGGAGAACCGGACTAAGAAGGATGGCATCTACAGATATTTCGAATCCATCCTCGACAACTGCAGAGCCTTCCAAGGCTTCCAGGTTTACGGCCATATAGACTATATCATCCGATACACACCGGGCCAGTTACAAGCAGCTGTAAAGGAGGATTATTCCTATTCCGATTATGCTGATGTATTGGATGAAGTATTAAAAACGATTATTTCGTATGAAAGAGGAATTGAAGTCAATACTGCAGGATACAAATATGGAATGGGTTATCCTCATCCTAAGATCGAAGTATTAAAACGCTATAAAGAACTGGGTGGAGAATTGATTATCATAAACCCGAACATCTTTGTTATGATTTTCATCTAGTTCCAGATCTATTGAAAAACCTTGGCTTTCGTTATTATGCTACGTTTGAACAGAGAAAGCCGATCTATGAAAAGCTATAACATAAACCATTATTTTGTTTGAGGAGTTATGTTTGCAGATACAAGAAATCTTTCCGTCTTTTACAAAAATATAAGTTAAATTTATATATGGGCTGTTGCTAGAGTAAATTTTGCACTTCGCCAATATCTGTAGTCACGAATAAAAAGCTGGTAAAAAACAAGCAAGCACAATTTATGCTTATTTGTTCTTACCAGCTTTCAATCTATCTAAGTGCATGATTTTTAATTGTTAAATCTCGATGTTGGATTAAAATTATTTTATAATCGTTCCGCCCCCGACCACATAATCACCCTGGTAGAATACAACTGCCTGCCCGGGAGTAATCGCCCGTTGCGGTTCTTCGAAGATGCATAAAACTTCATCCTCAGCAGTTTTCTTTATGGTACATTTTGCACCTTTATGGCTGTATCGGATTTTCACGTCTACTACCATTTCACCTTCCAAATCTTCAATTGCCATAAAATTCAGCCGGTTCGCATATAGACGGTCCGCAAAGACTTCATTGGCACTGCCAAGGACTACCTCATTCGTCTCCGGTCTCAATTCTAGGACAAATACAGGTTGTCCCATCGCGATTCCCAATCCCTTGCGTTGTCCAACGGTATAATGAACCAAGCCATTGTGTCTGCCTATGTTTTCACCAGCGGTATTCACATAATTACCGGGAGTTAAGCCTGTATATTTACTGACATTATGATTATTGTCTATGTTATTGTTATTCTTCAAATTATTCTCTTTCAAGTAATTCTCTATGAAACCGGCATAATTATTATCCGATACAAAACATATCTCCTGACTATCAGGTTTATTTGCTACCGGAAGCTTTAGTTCATTCGCTAAAGCCCTGATTTCATCTTTGGAATACTCTCCGACGGGCATCAGAGTATGAGCAAGTTGATACTGCGTCAGGTTATATAAAGCGTAGGTTTGATCCTTGGCCAGCGTAACTGATTTTTGAATGGTATATCTGCCGCTTTCCAGCTTAATAATTCTTGCATAGTGTCCGGTTGCAATATAGGAGGCTCCGATATCAAGTGAACGCTTCAGCAAGGATTCCCATTTCACATAACGGTTGCAAGCAATACATGGATTTGGGGTTCTTGCCTGTAGATATTCCGATACAAAATAATCGATTACATTCGTTTTAAATTCTTGCTTAAAATTCATGACGTAATAGGGTATACTTTGATGCAACTCTTCTTGCATCCTCAACAGCACTCAAACCGCAGCAGCCACCATTTTCCTCCATGGAGCAGACATCCTCATCCTGCCAGATCTGCATCGTTACACCAATTACATCATATCCCTGTTTTTTTAATAGGTATGCGGCTACCGAGGAGTCAACACCTCCGGACATACCCACAACTACTTTTTCCATGTTAATAACCATGCCTTTCTCAAAGTCCGGGAAAACAAGGTGTGAGTGCCATTGCACGAACAGCGTAGTCTATCCCGTGTGAATTTGCTATTAATTCACACTAACCTCCATTCAGCTGCTTCGCAGCTGCTCAAAACCCGGAAGAACAAGGTGTGAGTGCCACTGCACGAACATCGCAGTTCTTCCCGTGTGTAGACGTTCTTTCTTCACACTATCCTCCATGATGCCACTCTATGACATTAATATTCTATCTTTTCTTCCTCTTCATGAATATCGGACTTCGGTCTCTCCAAACCTTCAATCTTAATTCCCTTTTTCTCTGCATAATCCCACAGTGCAGCATGGATTGCTTCCTCTGCTAATAAGGAACAGTGAACTTTTACCGGGGGCAATCCGTCAAGTGCTTCCATAACAGCCTTATTTGTAATCGTTAACGCTTCCTGTACGGTTTTGCCTTTTACAAGCTCTGTCGCCATACTGCTGGTCGCAACTGCTGCACCACAGCCAAAGGTCTTGAATTTAACATCGTTTATAATTCCTGCTTCATCAATATCCAAATAAATTCTCATGATATCTCCGCATTTTGCATTACCAACTGTTCCAACACCGCTGGCATTCTCTATTTCTCCAACATTTCTAGGATTTGTGAAATGGTCCATTACTTTCTCAGTATACATAATTTTTCCTCCTATGATTTCGTAAGTTATTTAAGCTTAGTTGGCAGCATCTCTATCTTTTCTTCATGAAGTCTTCATAAAGCGGAGACATTTTACGGAGCTTATCAACGATTTCTTTGATCTTCTCTACCGTATAATTGATTTCCTCCTCGGTATTATCCTCACTTACGGTAAGTCTTAAGGAGCCATGAGCGATCTCATGAGGTAACCCGATTGCGAGCAAGACATGGGAAGGATCTAAGGAACCGGAGGTACATGCAGAACCACTGGATGCACAGATGTGGCTCATATCCAGCATAATCAAAAGGGACTCTCCTTCAATAAACTGAAAGCTGAAGTTTACATTGTTCGGAAGTCTTCTATACTTATCACCATTGACGCGGACAAAAGGAATTTCCTCCAGTACCCGCTTCATCAATAAATCTCTGAGCATTAATTCTTTTTCGGTTCTTTCCTTCATAGTAGCGATAGCAATTTCTACCGCTTTTGCGAAACCAACAATTCCGGGCACATTTTCTGTACCGGCTCTTCGTTGTCTCTCCTGTGCACCACCGTGGATTAGGGAACGGATCTTCACTCCTTTTCTAATATAAAGGAAGCCAATTCCTTTCGGACCGTTTAATTTATGAGCGCTGGCACTCAACATGTCAATATTCATATCATTTACATCAATGGGAATCTGAGCATAAGCTTGTACTGCATCCGTATGGAATAAAACATTATGCTTCTTCGCAATAGCGCCGATTTCCTTCACCGGCTGCATCGTTCCTATCTCATTATTAGCGAACATGATAGTAATTAATATTGTAGTGGGACGGATTGCTTTTTCCAATTGTTCCAGCTTGATTATGCCATTTTCATCAACGTCCACATAACTCACTTCAATACCATGCTTTTCTAAATATTCACAGGTGTGAAGGATTGCATGATGTTCAATTTTAGAAGTAATGATATGGTTACCTTTTGAAGCATAGGCTTCTACTGCCGCTTTTAATGCCCAGTTATCTGCTTCTGTTCCACCACCGGTAAAATAGATTTCGGAAGTATCTGCACCCATAGCTTTCGCTATCGTTCCTCTAGCTTCATCTACTGCTTTTTTATTTTGAGTAGCATATTCATACACACTGGACGGATTACCAAACAACTCAGTAAAATATGGGAGCATTGCTTCCACAACCTCCGGCCTGGTTTTCGTTGTTGC
>JARBTJ010000032.1 GCA_029240245.1 Herbinix sp. | reverse complement strand
ATATGTATACACCTGGGTTTTAATATAAAATTTGTTCTGATAGCGTCATATCAATACTTGACAAATAGAAATGTTGTTGATAAAATAACTTACAACTTAATAAACTTATTTTTATACAGCAACAGAAGCCCCATTACAGAGTGACCTGTGGTTAGGGGCTATTTTTATAAACTTTGGCACTAATCAGTCATGGTACATAAAAGAGAGGAGCATGCTATGAAAAGGATGGTATTATCAATTCTTGTAGAAAATACGGCCGGTGTACTTAGTCGCGTGGCCGGGTTATTCAGTAGAAGGGGTTATAATATTGATAGCCTGACGGTAGGAGAGACACAGGACCCTGCGATTTCAAGAATGACCGTTTTGGCTCATGGAGATGATCAGATATTAGAACAGATAAGAAAGCAGGTCCAAAAGCTTGAAGATGTGATTGAGATCAAGGAGCTGGCGCCCGGGGAATCCGTAACAAGAGAATTGATTCTTGTCAAGGTGAATGCTACAGAGAATGACCGTCAGGCCATCATAGCGATTGCGGATATCTTCCGTGCTAAAATTGTAGATGTTGCAATGGAATCATTAATGATTGAGCTTACCGGCAATCAGGAGAAGCTGGATGCATTTATAAAATTATTAGGCCAATATACGATTAAGGAGCTTGTTCGTACCGGCATCACAGGTCTTGCAAGAGGCTCAGGAGATATTTCAGATTTTATTGATGAACAATGATATAATTTAATATAATAGGAGGATGTAAACAAATGGCTAAGATTTTTTATCAACAAGATTGTAACCTTTCCTTATTGGAAGGTAAGACTGTGGCTGTAATCGGTTATGGCAGTCAGGGACATGCACATGCACTGAATATGAAGGAATCCGGAGTAAATGTAGTTATCGGACTGTATGAGGGAAGTAAATCCTGGGCTAAGGCAGAGAAAGCCGGATTTTCAGTATATACGGCTGCAGAAGCAGCAAAGAAGGCTGATATCATTATGGTATTAATCAATGATGAAAAACAGTCAAAAATGTATAATGAATCCATTGCTCCGAACTTAGAGCCCGGTAATGTATTGATGTTTGCACACGGCTTTAGTATCCATTTTGGACAGATTATTCCGCCGGCAGATGTTGATGTTATCATGATCGCTCCGAAGGGACCGGGACATACCGTAAGAAGTCAGTATATGGAGGGACAAGGTGTTCCCTGTCTTATCGCAATTCATCAGAATGCAACCGGTAAAGCTCAGGAAATCGGACTTGCATATGCACTTGCAATCGGTGGCGCTAGAGCCGGAGTTCTTCAGACAACCTTTAGAGAAGAAACTGAGACAGACCTTTTTGGTGAGCAAGCAGTTCTTTGTGGCGGTGTAACAGCTTTAATGAAGGCTGGTTTCGAAACCTTGGTTGAAGCTGGTTATGAGCCGGAAAGTGCTTACTTCGAATGTATCCATGAAATGAAATTAATCGTAGACTTAATCAATGAAAGCGGTTTTGCAGGAATGAGATATTCCATATCCAATACTGCAGAATACGGCGACTATATCACAGGCTCCAAAATTATCACAGCTGAGACAAAGAAAGCGATGAAACAGGTATTAACGGATATTCAGGATGGAACCTTTGCACGTAACTGGTTACTTGAGAACCAGGTAGGCTGCCCGAACTTCAATGCAAGAAGAAGAATCGAATCCCAGCATCAGTTAGAAAAGGTTGGCGCAGAGCTTCGTAACATGATGAGCTGGACCAAAAAAAGCAAATTAATTGAAAACTAAAAATTAACAACTATAAAAAGGGTGTTCCAAAGCGATGATTAAATCATTGTGTTTGGGACACTTTTTTGGTTAATTTATCTCGGTCTGCAAAGAAATCGAATGTATTATAATAAAATTTACATGAATTAGAATGGTGCTAAATATGAATCTATGAGGGTTAATCGATGTGAGAGTCTTTCGTAATAGAAAGCCCTACCATATCGGATGGGATAAAGAATAACCGAAGGTTTACAATATAAAAAAATATATTGTAAAAAAAGGAAAATGTGTATTGACAATTAAATTACTACATGTTACTATTAAGTTGTAGATAGGTAGTATATAAAGTAGTAGTTAAATGATAAGGAGAGGTTGTATATGAAGAAATCAAAGAAATCCACACTGGAGCAGTTATTTGAAACAATGATGTCACAAGAGAATGCAGAGATGACACAAAAAGAGAATATGAAGAATTTTTACATTTTACAAACTGGAGCCACAGAAGAGGCTGCAGAAGAGGCGGTATCAGGAATTTTAAACGGTGTAGCACACTTTTCCGAGAAGTTTGATCAGTGTAAGGACGATAAAGAAAAAGCGAAAACAAACTTAGCGGTTGCACTTCGAAATGCACTTGACGGATTGTCGCTGGAAGAACAATATGAGCTTATGAGAAATACATTATATACGCTTCAGGCTATCAGCATAGACACGATACGAAATATATCAGAGGACGTTAAAAGTAAAGAAGAACGTATAGAGAATATACGTGGGGGTATGCCCACGGCAGAAGATGTGGAAGTAAAACCGGAGCTCATTCAGGAGATGATCGATAAAGTAACTCAGGGAATTGACGAATGTGGTACGGTAGGTCTCATTCATATTCTTGCTTCTGCTAATGAGGACGAAGAACTTGATCGTGAAGCATATGTAAAAGCACTTCAGAACAAGGAAAAGATGAATGAATTCGTATCAAATGAATGGGATAATATGAAAGTGAAAAATTATGCAGCATTAGCAACCTATATCATGTATCAGCGCGGTGAAATTCCGGAACTTCCTGACGGGATGAATGCTGAAGGAATCGGTGTTTTATCTGCAGCGGAAATTGAGAGTGGTAATGCAATTAAAGATGCCAGAGAGGGACGTACCACTTGGGATAAGGCTATGGATATTCTTAAGACAATTGCACTGGTAGCAACAACCTGTCTTGTGCTTTATGCAGCTGTGACCATATTGTCGTGCTATGTTACGTTGGCTTTACTTGCACCATCGCTTTCGATTACTCTCTTCTTTGTCGGACTTGGTTATCTTACCTATCTGGGCATGAAGGCGGTAGCAGGGAGTGTTATGGAAGGAGTACAGGCAATTGCCGATTTTGTTGTAGTACCTGCAGAGGTGTTAAGAGGTGCTGTAAAAGTATTAAGCAGCTGGGCGAGCAGCGTAGTAAACTGGGTGAAGGGTAAATTCGGTGGATTGCAAAACAGACAGAAGGAGAATTCTTCCCATGTCGTAAGTGCTGAATTATCTCGGAATTAATAATCAGTGTTTTGATATATCACGATATATAAACTTTTATATAGAATTCAAGTAGGAAATTAATAATCAATCACATAGTCAAAGGGCAATGTACGAAAAGATACATTGCCTTGACGCTGTATCAAGGAGATGGAATTTATGAGAACATTTAATATTTCAGAAGCATTGGTATATTTAAATACCATCTTACCGAATAGTGCACCGAAAAACGAAGAAACCCTCCGTAGGGCGATACGTAATGGAGAACTGAAGGCAGAGGTCAACCCGGGAAGAGTAGGAAGTAAAATCAAAGAAGAGGATTTACTTGAGTATAGTAAAAAGTATACGAAAAGCGGAATCGTCGTATCGCTCCCCAGAACCGAAAATCCTTTAATGAAGATGGTGCTTCAGGATAAAAACCTGACAGAGATTCCGCGATTGCTGGATGTTATGGTAGCAGTTGGGCAGCGTAGTGATTTAGATCGCATCAGCTATAATATTAAACTTCTGGAGACAAGAAATATGTGGGATGAAAAACGGATTGCCATTCAGATGAATATCGATCAGCTTATGATTGAACTTCAAAAGTGCCAGGATGAAATCAACGCGTTTGATGTGGAAATTGGTAAAAACTAGGATAAGGGCGGGGAGAAGAGGATGGTTCTAAACGGTTTTAAAGTACGTAATATATTTGATTTCGCTGATTATTTTAATCTTGCCGAGGTGTGGCAAAAAAAAGAAGATTTCCTACTGTTTCTGGAAACACTGGTGAATGATGAGGTTGCATTGGAGGACGTACGGCTTGCCGATCATTTGGATGGAAAAAAGGAAGCAGATGATATCGGCCGTGAAGATATCAGTAGTACAAATCATATGAGTAGAATAAGCTTATTAATGGATTTTAAGAAGGAGGGTCTAGAAAAGATCTTTCAGAAATTCTTTGTTCAAAAGGTTACAAAGGATGAAGGCTTTCCTCTTTATTTCAATATACGAGACACCCTATTGCCGATAGAAAACATTAAGGAAGCCCGAGATAAAGCATTACTCGCTTTGATATATCTAATGCAAAACAATGAAATAGATGAAGCAGAGGCCTCGAAAATAAAGGCTTTATTTCCGAATATGCTAATTCCGGATGTGCTTCAGACCAAAACCCAGATTGCTTTTGATGATTACGCACAGCGAATTGATCTTAAGCTTTTTGTATCATCGAGGAACATGAAAAGCTACATTAAGGAAATCAAAAATGGAACTTCTGCCGTTAAAACGATAAATATAATTCATCAGGGAGAAATCATATCTTCCTACGAATTAAAGGCAGGCCAATCTATGTATTGTGTGATGATGGGTGGTGAATTTGTCCGTAAACTAAAGACGATTTCCATGGGAAGAACATACGGAGCTTATCTGGATGATGCTACCGGAACAGTTCATAATATACCACTGAAAAACTATCGCGGTTGTGTATATCAGTATCCTGATATGATTGCATTTGCAGCGGATTCCGATAAGGGAATTTTGGGCCTTGCCTTACCTGCCGGGGATGATGGCGGTAGTAATGTGATGGCTGCTGTTGATATCCAGAACATTCCGAGAAACTGTTATGTGGTAGCAACTGCAATCTATGGTAGCCAATACCTGATGGTCAGGGAGGATGGTACTGCGATTACCAATGTATACGGAGCAGAAGAATTTGAGCATTTGATTGACGGAGAGGTGTGCCTTAATACCGTAATTGGAATCACAAGTGAGAGAACGCTTTTATCAACTACGCCATATAACGTAACAAATAAACCTATTATGAGTGTATCCGCATGTAATAACGGAATTGCAGTTCTGACGCTGGACGGTAATGTATATAGGAATGACATCACCGCACCGGTTTGTAAAGAGGTGAAGGAAATAGGCCTTTGTCAAAATGGATTATTTGTCCTAAAGACGGATGGTGATGTTTATCAGGTGTTGAAGGAAGGGGAACAACGTTTGGAAGGTATCAGCCGAAGCATTATAGAAATTTCGGTATCCGATACCGGAATAATGTACAGAACCAAGGATGATCGTATCGAGATTTACTATTTTGATACGAAGCAATTATATAAAGTAAGGGGTAGGTGAAATGAAAATGAAAGATTTTATTAAGTTGATTTTATTTCTATTGATTCTCTTTATTGCTGTTTTGGTTGTTATTACACAAAGGTTATATCAGAAAGATAAGAAGGAAAAATATACAGCAATCCGCTCAAGGAGAAGGGAGGAACCGGCTATCCCCTCCTCCGGGTATGCAAGCGAGCAGGAGGATTTAATGCAAAAGTGCGAAGAAAGCCGCCTTAAATTGGAGGAGGTTCGTGCTAATAAGGTATATGCTTCGTTATTCGAACTGCTGATTCCGCGCAATCAGCAGTTGATGGGATTATGTCATTATCGCCTTGAAAGTGCTTCGAAGGAAAAGGTACGCGAGGATTTAAACTATCTGATTGGAATGAATTTTAATAATGAACTGTTCAATCAGGGGTTTTGCTTGAATGAACAAGGGGACTTGGAAAACCTTCGATCAAACAACAGGAAACAGTCGATAACGCAGCCGGATATGAATATTCCGGTCAGTGAATTGAAACGGTTAATGGCGAATTATGATAATGAAAGAAACAGACTTGAGTTATACAATAAGCGGAAAAAAATGTGTGCTGAATTAGCAAAACCGATCTTCCACCTTCGGACCATGATCGAAGCAGGAAAGACGGATAAGCTTGCTGTACGAAATGAAATCACCGAATTAGAGCGAATATTTAACCGTTACGGGTTTGAATTTAAATATTATGAAGATTTTACGGAGACTTCCATGGATGCAAAGCAATTTCTTCACGGAGATGATTGGTCCTTGGATTATCCGGCTCTTTATCAGAATGGAGCAGTATATTGTGATTATGTAGGACGAAGAAAGGCTGTGTAGGGATGGAAAGAAGAAATAATATTAATTTTAATCGACTTCCGCAAACGATAAAGAATATAACCAGAAATCCGAGTATCCAGTTTGAAGAGGTATTATTGACCCCCGGTAAATGTAAGGTTAATTTTCGGTTCAAAGAGTTTGAGGGCGACGTTTTAACCTTTAAAATTACTTCAGAAAATAGCGGTAAAGTAAATTATACTCAGGGTGTTTGTAGGCTGAGTGAAACAGGGGAAGGAACTTCGGGAGTAGAATTTGATTATAAAGGAAGTAAAATTAATCTTAATGTATCAGTTGATAAATTAAGCCAAAAATTTGCCTTAGATCTGCAATATCTCGAGTCGTTGCTTTTACAGGAGCAGAGAGTAATAGACGTGTTATCTGAAAAATATCTGAAGGAAAAAGATGATTTCCAAATAAAGAAAAAGCTGTCTGTCTATTCTGCACTGTTTCTTGAGGTAACACCGGCTGTTCAGAAAATAATTGGTTATTGTCATTATAATCTTGAACAGGAGGAAAATGATGATAAGGTTATCTCGGTCTTGAATTATTATTTAGGACCGAATCTGTCCAATATACTTTTTAACAAACGCTTCGAGCTGACTGAGAAGGGTTTTGAGTCCAAAACTGGAAATGTTGCAGGCTTGTCAGACGAAAGTGAGAAGCTGCAGACAAACAGGCCTTCCGTGAAAAAACTTCTTGATGATATGGAAAGCATGGAACATCAAAGTAAGGTGTTTGAACTTTATGAGGATTGTTATCAGGTATTTAAACAGGCTGGAATGCCAATCATAGGCATCCGTAGTATGATACAGGAGGGACAGCTGAATCGTGAGCAACTAAAGATATTTCGTGAACAGCTGATGGAAACGTATCAAAAAAATAAATTTATATTCCGGTTTTTCGAAGAGTTTAATGAGGGATCACCTGAAGCAAACAGCTTCATTAAGGGGAACGAATTTGATATTGATTATCCGGCGGTGTATCGTGACGGAGTGGTATACTGCAGTATGGATGGGAGTAAAAAATAGTATTTGCGGGAGAAAGGAAGTCTAGACATGAGGATATTTAAAGATTTCAACAATGAGGAATTACAATGTATTCATGATGGCAGTTGTAATGTAATAGGACTGGATTTCGGGGATGGCGAAACTACGGCTGCTTATTTTAATCCAATTCAGAATGCTCCTTGCTCATTTTTTATTGATGGTTCAGGTGCCAGAATGAAGATGATTACAGCATTATTTGTTCCTAACGACAGACCGTCCGATGTGAAGGTGGGAATGAATGCAATCAATGCATCAAAGAACCGTTTGCCTGGTAGATTTTATGTGAATTTTAAATGCAAACCCAGTGAGGCTGATGCTTATGCTGAATTTATCGGAGAGCGAAGGCTGAAGGATAAATTATATACGAAGAAAGAAATTATGCAGCTATTTGTTCAGAAATTTTTAGATACAATATTCGAGATTTCAAATAATGAACTTAAGGGTGAAAGGGAAACGATTGTACTGGTTGGAAGGCCTGCCGGTGGGAACTGGGAAGGCGAAGAAGAACAGAATTATCAAAAAATGCTGGCCCATAATCTTATGGCAGGGGGACGTTCGGTGAAAAGGGTTATGGTTTTGTCCGAATCCTTTGCCGCATTGGCTCAGACGGTCGGAAAGAACAATAAAAAGTTTGCCTTCGATGACACGATTATCTGTGCTGATAGCGGATCAAGTACCTTTGACTTCACTTGTGTCTCCCAAGGAGAGAATAAGAGCGAATACGGAGTGAGCCTTGGAGCCAAATACATAGAGCAGAACATGCTTAACCATACACTTGAGCTTATTAATAAGAAGAGCCAGTCAAATTACGCCGTGGCAGACATTGCAGATCCGGTGGCTCTATTTCAGATGAGAACCTGCAAAGAAAATTTTTATGGCGATGAGGGTCAGGAGCCCCAACAGATGCAACCCTTCATGATACAGATTCGGGACCAATATTTTGTTGAGCAGATCGATCGAAGCTTTATGGAGTATGTGATTAACAATATGAAAGTGGAATACAATGACAAAACGCAGCCCAAAGGGATAAGTATCTTTAAATCCTGGAACGCCGGGTGTGAAACCTTTTTTGAGAATGCGAGAAAAGGAATCCAGAATGAAATTGCTAAAGTAAAAAAAGTAATCCTGACCGGTGGCGGAAGCAAGATGCCATTTCTTGTAAATCAAGCTATGAAAACTTTCGGTCAGAATATCGTTGAAATCTCTCACGAACCGAGCTATACGGTGGCTAGAGGGCTTGCTTGGATCGCTCAGCATGAGGTAAAGACAGAGATTTTGTATCGGGAAATAATCTCAGGACTGGAAGAAATCATTACGAACGCAATTGAAGCAGATTTAACGACAAAAATTGCAACACCTTTGGCAGCTGAGATGCTGGATGGTGTTATCTGGCCAATACTAAATGATTGGAAGAACAGAAAATATGCAACCTTGGATGACGTTTCGAAGGCCATGGACCAGAAATGCAATGATTTAATGAAGAACGGTTATTATCAGCCCAAAATTAATCAAGCAGTAGGTGAGTGGTTCAATGAAAATTACCCGAAAGTAATTCAGGAGCTTAATAAAAAAATTGAAAGTGGTCTGAATGTACGTATTCCTGATAATTATCAGATGCGATTGCCAAAGGGTATTTATGAAAATATCCAAAACTCCGTACAATTGGTGCAGATTAACGTAAATGCCGGTGAATTTTTAAATAGAGTTCTTGGAAAGATTGGAGCCGGGTGGGTGCTATTTAATCATGATCATATCCAATCGGATCGAGATAAACTGTTTGCTAATGCTTTAAACATATATCCGAACGGTTTGTTGAACGGCTTTAATGCCATGTTTGGTCTTAAGTATGTGGAAGGACTGGTTACCCAGATTCGAAAAGGCATCCTTAGTCAATATACGGGTTCGGATACTATTTATACCAATATACTACATGAATTAGAAGCAAGTCTCAGTGAGTCTATAGCAAATCAAATTGAAATGATGGCCATGTATGTGTATAAGCAAAAGGATGTGTAAACGAAGGATAAGTGAGGACTGATTATGAGTGAGAGAAGTATCATTGAACAGGTAATTCAAAAGCTAAGCTTTGTCTATGGAAAGAAGCCGATTATTTTCTTTGTAACTGAGGATATCAATTTTATTGACAGGGTGGTAGTAGAATCAAATGATTTATACTTATTCGAAAACTGTAAAGAAGAGTTTAAAAAGATAAAGACTATAAAAGGGGCTTTTAATTACATCGATATTTTTCGTGATAAGGAAACCTTTGAAATGGAATATAAGCGTTCAGATGGGGACCCTGCCAAGTATTATTATTGCAAGAACGCACACCTTCACATGATGGGAGGGGAGGGGCAGAATCATAATCTGAAGCTATATGTTTCATTATTATCCTTTTTGGAAAAGAGAGATAAAATTACGGATAAGGCCTGCAGGGATAGAACCGTGTTGTTTTTAAGTGCACCGGAACTGGCAGTCCCCAAAGGACTTGAAAGCTTTATTGAGGTAATTGAAGTACCATTGCCAAATATAAAGGATATTGAACGGATTTTAACCTCCTACATAAATGTCCAGATACTTGCGACGGGTGATATTTTGTTGAAGGAGCATATTAAGATATTGATTCAAAGCCTTCGAGGGTTAAATATTTCACAGATTCACTCGGTCTTCTCCTATGTGGAGGACGAATTTCCCACGCTTTCAAGGATGACTGCGGATATGATGAAATCCCGATGGGAGGATATCGGCAGTTTATTTCACGAACAGATTCTGCACCAGAAGCAGCAAACGGTTATGATGAATAGCATGATAAAATTTATTGAAGTTAAGAAAGGAACTTGCCTTAAAGGAAATGAAAACATTCTTGGCGCAATTGCAGAGGTAAAGGATATCTACCGTGATCCGGGTAGCTTTGAAGGCTGCAAACCGCCGAAGGGTGTTTTGATGGCCGGAGTCCCCGGTACCGGAAAATCCCTGCTGGTTGAGAAAATAGCCAGTGATATGGATGTACCGCTGCTCCAGCTGGATATGGGATCCGTGATGGGTAAATATATCGGTGAATCTGAAAATAAGCTTCGCCGGGCACTGGAGCTTGCACAGGCAGTAGCTCCCTGCATCCTATTCATTGATGAGCTGGAGAAAGCATTTCCGACTGGAGGAGATGAGCATGAGGTGACGAAGCGTCTGTTCGGCTATATGCTTTGGTGGATGCAGGATAATAAGAAGCCAATCCTGATCTATGCGACAGCAAACGATACGAATAAAATCAATAGTGCATTTTTACGTTCCGGTCGATTTGACCGAAAGTTTTATACTTTTATGCCGTCCAGTCGTGAATGTATTGACATTATCAAAGTCAGATTGGAGGAGCGGCAGAAAAATAACCGGAAATTATTTGATGAACACCTTTTAAGAAGGGATCATGACTTTGAGCGCATTCTTAATTGTGCAGCAAACAGCGGTAAATTTTATACCGGTGCCGATATCGAGAGCTGGGTAAATGAAACAATGATAAAGATTTATCAGAATAAAAGTCAGCGAAATGCCATTATTAGTTCAGAAGTATTTTTACGCTACTTTGAACTAACCATGGAGGACACAAGACCTTATGGAAAGACGAATCTAAATAATCTGGTGCATTACTGGCTACAGATTAAATTTAACGGTTATCTGCCTGCCGGGGATGAGATTATCAGAACCGGTGATTTTGATCTGGCCAATCGTCCGGACAAAATGGAGGAGGGCGTGGAGCCGGCGTCCTATTTTGTTACAGAACGGCTGCCGGTCAACTTTTATGATAGAAAGCTGTATCAGGTCATAACCGATGAAATCAACCGATTAAGTAAAGATAGAATCATTCGTGAATATATTACGAATGTCCAGAAGGGATGAGTATATGCTGAAAACAATTGGAAGAATAATTACTGAAACGGCCCATGCGATTAAAGAAGCAGTAACGAATAGTATAAAATTTATTATCGAATTTACTAGAGAAGTGATGAAAGAATTATTTGATTCGGACATATGCAAATATCATTCCATCAGCGATTATTCGAAACAGGAGCAGGCATATTTAAATCAGATTATAACTCTTATGGAACGGCATTTTCCCGATGGAAGGATCGGAGAATCCTTAGCAACCTTAGAGCCGGTGGACAGAGCCGGAGTTGTCAGTGAATTCACAAGAGAGCTTCTCGACATGTTGCAATTACAAAATGTTAAGGTTGAAATAAGCTATGAATTACCGGCAACTACCATGGGCTGTTACTATTTCTCGGAGGAAAAGATTGAAATCAACGGAGCATATCTAGCGGCACTTGATCCGGTGGTATTAAGGGAAGTAATCGATACCGTCATTCACGAAACCAGACATGCGATGCAGTTAAAAGCACTGTCAGGTGATAATGTATATGGATTTACCGACCAGCAATTGAAGGAGTGGATATTTAATTTAGAACATCCGATTGATGGGAAAAGAAACTTCTATGCATATCGTACACAGGCTATTGAGGTGGAGGCGTTTGATTATGCCAGTGTGACGATTAAGGAATTTGAAGGGAGAATAAAAGCATGAAAAAGAAAAGACTACTATTTTATACCTCTTTAAAGAAGGATTTAAAGGAGAGTTATTCCTATACCGATTATGAAGCGAAGGAAGCAATCAATTCCATTCGCAGAATGGATCGGGAGCTTAAGGAAGTATTTGTGGATTGGTATCATCATGGTGTGATTCCTTCCATTATGGTGGAAGGCCTATCCTATGAAGAGGTATTAAAGAACATTACTCCCAATCCGGTTGGTGCATTCCTTTATCTTGATTTTCTGAAAAAGAATCCTACCGAAGCGAAAAAGTCTCTAGTCAGGGGAATGGATCAAATCATTATTTCTAAGGAAGATTTGGAAAAGATAAAACAGAAGAACAATTATGTAGCTCCGGAAACAGCGCAAGAGGATACCTCAGATATTTCGATTGATGAGTAATTGATAGCAACTTCCTAACAAGGTTAGTGTCAAAAGGTGTAACGCACTTTTCATGCTACAATATACTGATATGGAAGAAAGCTTGCATATCAATATATTGTAGCACGAAAATACCGAAAGTGCTTTTGACACTTTAGCCCTAACAGGGATTAATGCGAACTTAGTTAACACTCATAAGTTATTTAAAATAATTCATATAAATAGACAACAAAACGAAATATAAATTCAGCGAAGGGTGCATTCGTCTGAATGCACCCTTCAATGTGTAATTTTTTCCTTATTATTGATAAAGAGCTTTCATTTCTCTTAAATAATGGATTACCTCTTTTGATTCTAAATCCATAAGACGTAAGGCTTCTTCCGCACCATTTACATTTTTCGCATTGAAGTGCTTTATGGAGGTGGTTGCAAGCTCGTGAAGAGAAGAGTGAGGTTTTTCTAACGCATCAATTAATTTTTTTAGTTTACTATCGGATAAATCCTGGTTCTGAATCCATTTTCCAAGACGGCAGGTATGATGGGTGCCAACCGCATTGTCATCAAAAACGGCATTACCTAAAATCATGTTATATACTCGCCATCTCCACATTAAGTGATCACTTACACAGAGTTCGATTTGAAGAGCTTTATCGATATTATCAGCATGCTCATAGCATAATAGCCTGATTTCATCAATAATTTTGGATATTTCATAGAAAGCTTTTCCGGTTTTAATCGTCTTTTCGCGTAAGGAATCTGTCTTTTCACTTACAACCTGCAGACTGTTGGAGATTTCTTCAGAAGCAGCGGTTTGTTCTTCAATGTTGGAGGATATTTCCATAAAGCTGTGGTTGATCTCGGTAAGCATATCGTTCATTCGGTTAATCGATTGTACCGAATCGTTGATATAATCTTTCGTGTCCTTATAAGAATTAGAGGCAGTATTCAGTGCTACTGAGGTTCCTGAAATTTCTGACGTTAAGTTGATTACAATTTTTTGAATATTCGTAAGTTGCTTATTGGTGCTTTCTGCTAATTTTTTGATTTCTGAGGCGACTACCGTGAAGCCTTTCCCTTGCTCACCGGCACGGGCAGCCTCTATGGAAGCATTTAGAGCTAATAGGTTTGTCTGACTTGCAACATTTTTTATGATGATTACCATTTCGTCTATTTCAGTAGCACGTTTATTCACAACGTCCATACTGCGTTTCGCACTGCCGATAGATTCAATGATGGTTTCAACTCGGGCAAAGGATGTGTTTATGTTATCGATCGAAGCTTTTGATTCCACGATGCTGTCACAGGTGGCTTTGTAGGAGTGTTGAACAAAGTTGGAGATTTCATCGGTAGCGGCACTTAATTCCTGGCTGCTGGCTGCGACACCCTCAACCATTGTGCTTTGTTGATTTACTTCGTTGATAATTCCTTTCACATAATCAAGTTGTGTCATATATTGCAGGAGGTCATTTTGCTTAACTAACATTTGATGAATGAAATTATCTTTGTTCGATAATTTATCATGTAATAGAATTAATTCATTTTCCGCATGATGCACGGAAGTTTGCTGCTCCGATTTCTTTTTAGCTTTTAGAAACACCATAAATTGCCCAACCCTTCATATGTCGAATTATAGAATATATGATAAAAATATAACATATTTTGCAATTTTTGTCACTGTTATATTTTATGGTTGTGCAGACGTTGTGCATATAACTGAAATTGCTTAAATTTCTAGAATTAATCGCAAACAATTAGTATAAATTGATACTATATATTACAAAATTAACTATACTATCATTAATAAAAATATTTATCCATAAAATTTAAGATTTTATCACAAAACATTCGGAATTGAATAAATAAATCATGCAATTAATTGACAAAATGAGGCAATCAACTTATAATATTTTATCATAAATACTCAAATTACCAATATTTATGAAATCAAGCATTTAGGGGGGTGGCATATGATTTCAATCAATAATAAAAACCTTTGTAATCTTTGCTTTGAAGAGATGGATGACCATGATATATGTTCAAGTTGTGGCAGCACCACCAATGAAATACAAAGTGAAACGGGCTGTCTGACACATGGAACAATTCTAGCGGGGCGCTATGTTGTAGGAAAGGTAATAGGACGTGGAGGATTTGGAATTACTTATCTCGCTTATGATATGAGGGAAGAATGCAAAGTTGCCATAAAGGAATATTTACCGGATACAATGGCATATCGTATGCCCGGAAATACGAATGTTTTTACCTATACAGATAAAGAAAATGAAGATAGTTTTCAAGTCGGTTCTGAAAAGTTTTATGAAGAAGCTAAGACCGTAGCAAGATTTAACGGACATCCTAACATAATTAAGGTACTCCGCTTTTTTTATGAAAATAACACAGCATATTATGCAATGGAATATCTGAGGGGTCAGGATCTAAAAAGGTATGCGGAACAAAAAGGAGGAAAGCTCAGCTGGAAGGAAGCGGTTGATCTCCTTTTGCCGATAACGGATGCACTGCTTTTAATACATAGTGTAAATATTCTGCATCGGGATATATCTCCAGATAATATCTATATCACAGAAGACGGAACGGCAAAATTACTGGATTTTGGTTCTGCACGCCAGGTTCTTACCAATAACTCGAAGAGCTTATCCGTAATTTTGAAAATGGGGTTAGCACCGATAGAGCAATATCAAACCCATGGGAAACAAGGTCCCTGGACAGATATCTACGCTCTTGCAGCTACCTTTTATTATTGTATCACAGGCCAGCTTCCGGCAGCTGCAATGGATCGACTGGATCACGACATTCTGATAGCACCATCAAAATTAAATCCGGAATTACCAAAAGCAGTGGATACGCTCTTGTTGAAAGCACTGGAGGTCCGGGCGGTAAATAGATATCAAGAGATTACTGAGTTTCGTAAGGATTTAACGAAAGCCTTAGGAGACAAAAAAGCCGGCACTTCAAAAAAGAAAATAGATGCTATGAATATAAAATCAGATCAACGTGGAAAGGCATCCGATCAATCGATTATGACAACCGACAGCTCAAATCAGAGATCGGATCAACGAGAGTATCACAGGAAAGAGGAGGAAACGGTTTCCCATACTGAAAAGAAAGGAAGATCTGTTAAACAGAACGTAACTGCACCAATAACTAATTCGGAACAGGATTTCAAGGAGAAACAAAATTTTTCCGCGAAGCATCATAGTATTCTAATTGTCATTTGTGGAGCGGCTGTCATAGGCTGTATCATATTCGCTATTATTTTAATTAACAATAAGGGGGAAGATCAGTATGTGCCTGTGAATAATCAACCAAGTATAACTGCTCCGGTTACCCCTTCCATGGAGCCGACGCAGGAACCAGTACCAACAGATACTGTGAAAGCGGATGAAGATGCTACACCGGTACCGACAATGACCGTAACACCGGAACCGGAATTAACGGTAACGCCGATGCCTGAAATTACGGATGCACCGGTAAATAATATAACCATTACACCAACACCGAAGCCTACCGAGACGATTACGCCAAAACCTACAGTGACTCCTATTCCTATCGCAACACCGACACCTAAATCGACTCCGACACCTAGGCCGACACCAACTTTGTCACCAACACCAAGGCCAACCTTGACACCGACACCAAGACCAACCTTGACACCGACACCAAGGCCAACACTGACACCTACGCCGACACCAACACCAACACCGACACCAACACCGACACCTACACCAACACCGACACTAACACCAACACCGACACCAACACCAACACCAACGCCCAGACCAACACCGACACCCAGACCGACACCGTCACCCACACCCAGACCGACACCAACACCGACGCCAAAGCCTACATTAACACCGACACCAACACCAAAGCCGACACCAACTCCATTTGTTATACCCACACCAGCCACTCAGACGATTATTGTCGGTAAAAGTACAATACGAATTCCGGCGGGTGTCGAATATACAATTACATACTCTCCAGATGGTAAAACGGCGACTGTACATTATGGAACTAACACAATCACAGTAGGGTTGAATTAACAATGACGAGGTTAAGCGAAACAGAGAATAGAAATAACTGAAATAACATATTCATATTTATTCTTCAGAAAGAGGTCACTATGCGGATGCAATTATGTAAAAGCGGACATTACTATGATGCTGATAAGAATATAGAATGTCCTTATTGCTCAAATCATCAGATGGGAAGAACTCGCCCTTTGACAAGTCAAGAACAAACCGAATTAAACAAGTCGGAAAGTAATGAAGCTATTGATGAGTCGATCGGCTACCCGAAAACTTCTATGGGTATAGAAACGGATTTTCCTAAAACTATGCCGATTAAGGAAATTACATTCCCTAAAACTATGCCGATTGAGCAGGTTGATTTTCCGAAGACGGAACCGATACGACAGTCAACCGATATCATGGCGACTGCACCGATGATAGGAGGCTTTGAAGGGCGAAGTCCTGTACTTGGCTGGCTTGTATGTACCGAAGGTATAAAAAGAGGAAAAGATTATCGCATTTGTACGGAAAAAGCCTATATCGGACGTGCACAAAGTAATGATATAGCACTGGATTTTGATAATACAATCTCACGTGATACTACTGTGATTATTGCATTTCATCGACAAAAACGTGAATTTTGGTTGGATGCATCACAAAGCAGGAATAATATTTATGTAAATAATGAGCTGGTAATGTCACCTGTGTGTTTGAAAAATACGGATAATATTTTAATTGGTAATACAGTATTAAAACTGATATGCCTGTGTGGAAATGAATTTATGTGGGAGTGATGGTGATATCAAATGCGCTTTTTTACTAAAAAAATACCGGCATCACCACCTATGTTGCTCTGCAGCCATGGAAAAAAGCAATATGTTACCGTCGGAAATGCACAAATAAAAGGTCAGAGAAAGGAGCAGCAGGATTCCTTTGGCTGGTCCGATATTAATCTGGAACGGGGCAGTATTCTTGCCGTTTTATCAGACGGAATGGGCGGACTTGCAGATGGAATGGTGGCAAGTAAAATGGTTGTAAAGCATTTCATTACCTCCATTCACTCATATGATGGCACAAAAAGCATCCCCTCGTTTCTTGAAAAAACGACGGAGGAGGCGAACGAGTTATTACATAAGGAAAATCAGATTAAGAACGTGAAATCGGGTGCTACTCTGGTAGCTGCTATTATCGTACATAATGAGCTTTATTGGGCATCTGTCGGAGATTCAAGACTTTATTTATTAAGAAATGAGGGTTTATATCAAATTAATGAAGACCATAATTTGGAGAATTTCGTGCTTCATAAGGAATTACAGGGCGAAATGATATCTGAACAATTAACAGGATCTCTATCAAGTTATCTTGGAACAGAATACCTGGCAGATATTGATTTTAACAGGCGTGCATTTTATTTACAGGATAATGATTGTATCATTCTGTGTACGGATGGCATCTATCAAGCAGTGACAGAAGACGAAATAAAAGAATTGCTACATAAGCAGTCACAGTCAGCAGCAGATAAGATTACAAGGCTTGTAACCGCAAAAAACTACCCGAAGCAGGACAATGCAACAATTATGATTTTAAATTTTAAGGAGGAGCAAAAATGACGAAAGTAAAAATTGTTAGATTGGCCATGCTTTTAATCTTGAGCATTGTAATGTTATTAAGTATGAATGCTATGGCTTTGGCTGATGTAACCACTGCCAGGGAAGCTGCAGATGGAGTTGTGCTGATAACGGAAGAGACAGAAGATGTATATGGATTTGGAAGCGGTTTTGCTATTGGTGAATCAGGTAAACCGGTACGATATATCGTAACGAACTTCCATGTAGTTCGTGATGCTTATTATGATGGTGGTACAATTACGGTATATTTCTCCGCAGCTGCCAACAGTTATATGCAATCGGAGATATATTGGAAGGATGAAAAAAAAGATATTGCAATCTTAAGACTCCCTGAGGCAACAGATTTACGATCCGCTTTAGTAATCTGCCCAAATAAAGAGATTGACTTAAATGGGAATTTTACTGCATTAGGGTATCCAAGCTCCTCTACAGCGGGAAATGATTTTATAAAATATGATAAATCTGATATAGCGATTACACAGGGTATTATCTCAAAAGAAGCCCGGATTGATGAGACAGATGTATACATGATTGATATCGATATCAGTGAAGGCAACTCCGGTGGACCTTTGGTTAACTCAAAAGGAGAGGTTGTCGGAATTAATACATTTTCTATAAAATCTGACACCGGAAGTGCAAATTATGCTGTTATGATAGATGAGTTAGTCCGTAGTATTAACAGAGATATCATTCCAATTACCATTACGGGAACTGGTAATAATATGGTTTTGATAATTGGATTAAGTATTTGTGCTCTGGTAGTGATTATTGTTGTTGTATTATTAATTTTAATCAGGAGAAAATCGAATACTTCAAAACAAACAGGGACAACGAAAGCAACCGTTAAAAATAAGTTCACTTTAGTTGGAACCAATGGATATTTTGCAGGCCGTAATTTTCCGCTTAACTCTGATCTGAAGATCGGCAGAGATCCAAAACGTTGTACCATTATTTATCCCGCAGAACAGGCGGGTATCAGCAGTCTGCATTGTGAGATTACATTGGCCGGAAATAATGTTATGTTACAGGATTGTGGCTCGAGCTATGGAACATTTTTAAATGGGGAAAAGCTAGCCGCACGATCGCCAAAGACGGTAAAGAAGGGTGATGTTTTCTATCTTGCAGATGAAAGCAATACCTTCCGGGTGGAATAGGCAAAGTAAATCAGAAGGGTGTCCCGTATGAAATATATTACATATCAGTATACTTGCCAGGGCAAAAGACCGAATAATGAGGATTTTTCCGGATACCAGCTTATTGATAACGGAGGGTTATGGGCCTTGGCTGATGGACTTGGCGGTCATAAACATAGCGAAGAGGCATCAAGATTAACGATACAGTATATGCTAGAGCAGTATAGGGCCGATAGAACGATTGATTTTTCACAAGCAATTGGGGAAGCGAATAACCTGATTCGTGAGATGCAGACCAGAAATCCTGAGGCTAATAATGCTGCAACTACGATAGTGGCTGCATTAGTTGAGAATGATAACCTCCGATGTGCTCATGTAGGTGATTCCCGTTTCTACTATTTTAATGATTGCCGGATTGTATATCAGACAAAAGATCATACGGTAGCTCAGGCAGCGGTAGATTTGGGAGAGATAACGAGAGATCAGCAACGAGTAAGTCTGGACCGAAACCGCCTATTAAAGGCCGTTGGCAGTACTGATCAAGTGAGGGCAGATGTTTTGGTAACACCGATTTCTGTTCAAGCAGGAGATGCGTTTTTATTATGCTCGGATGGATTTTGGGAATGGATTTATGAAACGGAATTGGAGATTGATTTATCAAAATCATCTTCCCCCAGAGCATGGGCTGATTATATGTTATGCAGAGTGAGAAAACGTCAAAGAGAAACAGCGGATAACTTTACTGTTCTTTGCTGTATGATAACAGAATAAAAGGAAGTAGATAAAAGTATAGGGCTTATGGTGGTCAGACCATAAGCCTTATTTCGAATACTGCACCATTTTTTTGCAAACAGTGATGGAATCATATCAAATCAGACCTCTGACCTACGAATTAAAATTGACAATAGGGCAGAGTAACATATATAATTAATGTCATAGAGTTACGAAATATGTAATATTGATCAAAAAACCAGATGTTTGCAGCTACGGAGGATGTTACATGGCAGAAGTAAACGGAATAAAAAATATAGATCAGACGAACGGATATCGTCTGACGCCAGGGAAAAATTCCGGTGTAAGCAGTACCGGCTTTTCTTCTTATTTGCCAGAAACGAAAAGCATGGATGATATTTTTGAACAGGCAGCAAATAAATATAATATTCCGGTTGATTTATTGAAAGCAATCGGGAAGGCGGAATCTGATTTTAATCCAAAGGCAGTATCGCGATGCGGTGCCCAGGGAATTATGCAGCTTATGCCAAAAACGGCTGCTTACCTTGGTGTGAAGGATTCCTTTGATCCGGAACAGAATATTATGGGCGGTGCGAAATATATCGCTGAGCTGCTGGATCAATATGACGGGGATACAAAATTGGCCCTTGCCGCTTATAATGCAGGGATGAACAATGTAAAGAAGTATGGTGGAATACCACCTTTTAAGGAAACACAAAACTACGTAGTTAAGGTAACGAATTATATGAAACAGGGGGTCGATGCCCCGGATACAGCAGTTAAAACGATTTCTCCGGTGAGCACCCCGAGAATTGCTAACTTTAATTATGTTGCACTAACGCCGCCCGCGCCGGTAGAAGAGGCAGATAATAATCTGGAGGATATTTTTTCGGAACTGGACTATATGAAATTACTTGAACTGTTTCTGGAAGAAGATAATGAGAAAGAAAGGGAAAAGGAATCTAAGAACCTTTGATAATAATTACTATCTAAAACTATTGAGTCCGATGAAATAAGAAAAGCACTCCGTGAAGGATGCACATCTCGCGGTAAGAAAATTTATTGCTTCGCAATCCGCCAAAGCGCAAAGTGTCAGCAAGCTTACACATTGTTCCATGATAAATCCCTCAGAGTGCTGTTGATTAAAATGTATTCGTTAATGTTATGAACATATGTATAGACTTAAGGAGGGATTTTAGTCCCTCCTTTGCTTCGCAATTAAATAGATTAGTAAGTGATTTTTTTTCTAAATTCAAAGATGAATAAAAGTATTGCTATAACAATTAAAGCTCCCCATATCATCCATGCGAATGGAATTATTTCCTGTAGGTCTATATATAACTGATTATTAAATTCATTCTGTTCAATCCACATTCTGGTTCGTTTATATCGATACATCAAATTTGATAATTGAAATATGATAAATCCCAAAAATGCAGTCAATATTATATTTAAGATCAGAAGTATTTTTTTTATTTTATTCATTATTTTTCTTTCTCCTTACACCTGAGTTGATAATCACTGCAAATTAGATGCATGGCAATATTATACATTAGATGTTCAATTAAAATCAATATCTTTGTCGATCAGAGCCAATTTTAAAATGGGTATCGAAAACTGTGGGTTAGCTTTGTGACCTGTATTGTGCATATTTGTGCTGATTTTGTTCATTGGGTTTTAAAGCCATCATCCGATTTCCACTTTATAATCTTTGCTCTAATGACTTTACTATTAATTTGAAAGGACGTATAATAGTAGTTAATTCGACTGTCATTATTTGTGCTACATATCTTGAGATAAAGCGGGGGATAGGATGAAACTGTTATGTAATATCACAGATAAGGATATTATAGGAGATGACCGTCTTTCGGAAGCTGCTCCAAGATACACTGCCAGAGCAATTTTAATTGACCAGGACGGATATATAGCGGTCATGTATTCCGTTAAATATTCATTATACTCACTTCCGGGTGGTGAAATCAAAGAGGGTGAAGAAAAAACGGAAGCCTTAAAACGGGAACTACTTGAAGAAACCGGATGTAATTGTGAAATTATTGATGAACTGGGTTATGTTTATGAAAATAGAGCTCACAGCGATTTTACCCAGTATTCGTATTACTATATTGCGATAGTTTCCGGTAGCAAAGGTCAGCCGCACATGACGGAAAATGAACGAAGTAATGGCACGGTTTCAGAATGGCATTCACTTGATGAGACGATTCAATTAATATCCGGTCCAAAGCATGAGGTATTACAACGAAAGTTTATGCAAAGAAAGGATATGGCTGCATTTCATGAATTAATGCTGCTCCTGAACTCGTAAAAAGAGAATAGAATGATTGGTCCCGCAAAAGCATGCAGGCCATTGGACGAATAGCATAAGTAGCTATGGCTTCACGATCCAAGCCCAAAAACCTGGGCATTCGTGTATCTAGAAACAATAGGGCAAATAACAATACTTAACATAGGAGCTAAGGAGAAAGACATGATTAATACGATTATATTAGATATTGGAAACGTGCTTGGTAAATTTCGCTGGTCGGATTGCTTACAGGACTTGGGATTCAATGACGAAATAATCCGAAAGGTAGGTAATGCGACTGTTTTAAGTAAAACCTGGTTAGAATGGGATCGAGGCACAAAGGAAGAGGAGGAGCTCATTTCGGAATGCGTTGAGAGAGATCCGAGTGTAGCAGCTGAAATTAAAGAGTTTTTCCTACATCAGTCTGAGTGGGTAAATGAATATGATTATTCAGCTGCCTTTATCAATACATTAAAGACGAACGGATATAAGGTGTACTTACTGTCCAACTACAGCAGAGGATCATTTCAATATGTAATCAATGATTTTAAATTTTATCCATGCGTGGATGGAGGTGTTATATCACACGAGATTCAAAAGGTAAAGCCGGAGCCGGAAATGTTTGAGGCACTCATCCAAAAATATGGTTTTAATCCGAAAGAGGCTGTCTTTTTAGATGATATGCAGGTGAATCTAGAAGGTGCAAAGCCGTTTGGGATACATACGATCCAGTTTATCGATTATGAAAGTGCACTTGAAGAATTACGTAAGCTGGGTGTAAGGATATAGATTGTGATAAGAAATTAGTATACTATCACCCAATCAACTTATAAGATTAAAGGCGATTGCGAAACTCAAAATCTGTATTAATTGCGCACACAACATATACTACTCCAGAGCGGAAGTTAAGCCCGTAGGAAGCGTTGGAGCGGAGGAATAGTATGGTGTTGTGTGTGCAATAGCAAAAACTATATTGTTTCGCAATCACCTAAACTTATAAGATTAGAAAAGGAGCAGAAATGGAAGAAAATAAAGTTACTTACCAGACGATTGATGAATATATCGCTAGCTATCCTCAGGAAATACAGGATATCATGATCAAATTAAGAAATGTAATAAAAGAAGCCGCTCCTAAGGCGCAGGAAAAGATAAGCTGGCAGATGCCCACCTTTGCTTTATATGGAAATTTGGTACATTTTGCAGGCCACAAAAATCATCTCGGTTTTTATCCGGCTCCCAACGGTATTGAAGCCTTTTGGCAGGAATTGACCGAGTATAAGCAGTCGAAGGGAGCAATTCAATTTCCTTATAATAAACCCATACCATATGAGTTGATCGGCAGGATCGTGAAATTCAGAGTGGAAGAAAACATCAAACTCAACGAAGAGAAATTAAGTAATAAGAGCCAGGTAAATAAATCGAATCAGTAAGAAAGGCAAGGCCAATCAGGGGGAAAGGAAAAACATCCATAAGCTATCGTTGGGTGGATAAGGGAAATGATGAAACTTTATATAAAGCAACGCATTTTTTCACTAGGAGATAAATACGATATTTATGATGCAAATGAAAATGTAGTCTTTGATGTGAAAAGTGAACTTTTCACGATAGGAGCTAAGCTGCATCTGTGTGATACACAGGGCAGGGAGTTATATTATATTAAAAGAAAATTAACCTTTATGCTTGCTCAATTTGAAATCTATCAGAATAATTTTCTTTGTGCGGCAATTAATCAGGAATTTTCATTATTTCATAAGAAGCTAAATGTGGAGAGCAGTTTGGGAAACTTTAGTATTGACGGTGATTTTTTTAGTATGGATTATGATATTACCAAAAATGGCAATTATTTTGGCAGTATTCATAAAAAATGGCTTTCCTGGGGAGACAGCTACGAGCTTGATATCCCTGATTCCCGTGATGCAGCATTTTTATGTGCCCTGGTAATAGCAATTGATAACTGCTTGCACAATGAAAATAATGGGTAGGGCTATCCTATAAGGAAAAAGGCTGCCTGATAGTTCACGTAATCACGTGAGCTATCGGGCAGCCCTTTTCATCATGAATAAGCATTTTGAAATAGATTCAATCATTAGTGATTTGTATTCGAAACGAATCTTAAAATAATATGAATCCGTTGCCATTGATATTAGAATAGCAATAATTATGCTTTCTTTTTGGGCTTTTTAATTACTTCAGGCTCAGCCATGATGGGCTTTAAGGAAGGCATTGCAACAGTAGTATCTGTTTTTTTCTTCTTTTTTACTTCTTTCTTTATATCTCTGTTACCCATAGTTATCACTCCTTGTATAATGAATTTACTTTGATAATATTATAATAAGTAACCGTGATTTCGTCCAGTAAAATTTCTGGATAAGTGGAAAAACATTATTTTTATATTTGCAGGGTCTTAACTGATGAGTAAGAATTTTATATAATTTTTATGGAATATATTGAAATTTTGTTGTAGTATAGTTATAGCCAGCATTTGAATCGTCTTACACCAGGAGGTACTTAACACAGAAGTGTAGGAGAAGCACAATAAGGAGAAAATTATGAATCAATTACGTAAATTTATGTATGGCAGACATGGTTTTGACCAGTTTAGTCAATTTATTTTATGGGTAGCTATTATATTAACATTGATCAGCAGTTTTACCAGGTTGGATTTTCTTAATATTTTAGCATATCTGCTTATTATATTTGCAGGTTACCGAGTATTTTCAAAGAATACGAAACAACGTATAAGGGAAAATTACAAATATGTAAGTGTGATAAATGGGATAAAAGGCAAATTCGGTAAAATAAAGCGTACAATAAGCGGAACAAAGACCCATAAATATTATTTGTGCCCAAAATGTAAACAAACCATCCGGGTACCGAAAGGGAAGGGCAAAATTTGTATAACCTGCCCTAAATGTAAAACGGAATTTACAAAACGGACATAGGGGAATAAAATTTTAATGGAACGAATCAATTACCGGGGGATGTCAAAATGGACCAAATTGTTCTAAATACCAAGAATTTATCCTTTCGTGAGACGATTCACTATCAGGATATTCAAATACAGGAACATAAAGTGAATTTTATCGTCGGTAGCAGCGGGACGGGAAAATCAACACTTCTTCGCCTTTTTAATGCGACATTAATGCCAAGTGGCGGTAGTATCTATTATAGGGAAAAGGACATAGCAGATATTGATACGATTGAATTAAGGAAGGAAGTTACCTTGATTAGTCAGTCGGTTTATTTGTTTGATGCATCAATCAAAGAAAACTTTCGGCAATTTTATGAGTTTCGTGGATTAGAAACGCCCTCGGAGCAAGTAATGCTGGATTTTTTAAACATCTGCTGCATCACTTTCGCTCTTGATAAGGACTGTACGACCATGTCGGGAGGAGAGAGGCAAAGAGTTTATATCGCTATCTTTTTATCCTTTACGCCTCGCATCCTTATGTTGGATGAACCAACGTCGGCATTAGACCAGGAAAACAGCCATAATGTGATCCAAAATATCTTAAAGCACTGCAAGGAGAAGGGAATAACCGTTATTATTGTCAGTCATGACAGCAGTTTGACGAAGGAATTTGGTGAGCAGATTATAACAATCGGAAAAGGAGATAAATAGATGCAGGGAATTGTCAAATTGAACATCCTTCAGTTTGGTTTAGTCTATCTTCTTTTGATTATCATTTTGCTGATCATGAAGAAATCAAAGATTAATCAGACTAAATTTCTTATGATAGCAAGTCTTCGGATGACAGTTCAGCTGGTTCTTGCGGGTCTTATTTTAACCTATATTTTTGAAAACCCCCATCCGGTCTTTGTGGTTTTATATATTATTACAATGATAGCATTTTCCATACGCAGAACGCTAAATAAGAATAAGCAGATTAACCGGAACTTTAAATTAGCAGTTTCCTTTTCACTTGCATTATCAGGATTGTTTGTCCTTTCATATTTTGTTATGGTTATCGTCGGCGAGAGCATTTTCAATCCGCAATACACCATACCACTTGCAGGTATGATTTTAGGAAATGCAATGACCGGTGTCACACTGGGATTAAAAAGCTTTAATGAAAACATAAAAACCGGACGTAATAAAATTGATGCACTGTTAAACTTGGGTGTAACACCAAAAAAGATATTACTGCCATATGTGAATAATTCATTGGAAACAGCGTTGCTGCCTACCATGAACAATATGATCGGAATGGGAATTGTATCGCTTCCCGGTATGATGACCGGTCAGATACTATCAGGGACCCAGCCTACCACGGCTATCATGTACCAGATAGCAATCATGATCGCAATCTGTACCTCCGTCTGTCTGACCGTTTTCTGTTCCTTGCATTTTGGCTACCGGACCTTATATAATAAACGAAATCAGATTATGAATTAGATATAAATACTCCGAAGGAATTATAGTACTTCGGAGCTTTTTTATGCCTAAATACAGTAACATGGGATAACGGTATATGACTGATAAATACCCCTAAAAGCCTGTAATTACCAGCGGTTTTTGTATCAGAATGAATTGACACAGGGTACATTTCAAGGTAACATTTTATAAGTAAGATATTGACGAATATTGGCGGAATAAGTCACCTGAAATGTATTTCTAATGAGTGAGTGCATAGAATTAGCGATAAAAAACAGCGGGTCTTTATTCAGCAAATAACCAACATACATAAGGAGATAATGGATGAAACTGATGAAATTCTATAAAAAAGAATTTATAGCAGTCTTATTGGTTGTTATGCTATTGATAACCGGTTTACTTGATCCGACAGCATACGCAGCAAAACTGAAACCAGATCGAAAAGCACCAACTGTACCGCAAGATTTAACGACGATTACGGTTACTTCCGAAACGGTCACTCTCACGTGGAAGGCATCGACTGACAATATTGGCGTGACATCCTATGATGTTTTTATGAATAATATGGCTGTCGGAAAAACTTCTACGGTAAGTTTTCAGGTAAATGGACTTAAACCAACTACTTCCTATCACTTTTATGTGAAAGCCAGAGATGCTGCAGGTAATCTATCACTGCAAAGCAATACATTATATGTGACCACAGAAGCGCCAGCCACAACGCCGACACCGATACCGACAGCAACGCTGACACCGGTACCGACAGCAACGCCGACACCGGTACCGACAGCAACGCCGACACCGGTACCGACAGCAACGCCGACACCGGTACCGACAGCAACACCGACACCGGTACCGACAGCAACACCGACACTGGTACCGACAACAACGCCGACACCGGTACCGACAGCAACACCGACACCGACACCGGTACCGACAACAACGCCGACAGTAATACCTACACCTGCTCCAACCCCTTTACCGGGTGGAACTAAGAAAATCGTAGGATATTATGCGGCATGGGCAGCATATTCGGGTTTTACCCCTGATAAATTAGATGCCGGGAAGCTGACCCACATTAACTATGCATTTGCGAATATCGGCGGTGACTTTAAAATAACATTAGGCTATCCTGATGTTGATCCTTCTAATATTAGTAAACTCAATAGCTTGAAGCAGATAAATCCAAATCTTAAGACGTTAATCGCAGTGGGAGGCTGGTCATGGTCGGGGAGATTTTCTGATGCAGCTTTGACAGAGGAAACAAGGACGATTTTTGCAGACAGCTGTGTAGACTTTATTGTAAAGTATGGATTTGACGGAATAGATATAGATTGGGAATATCCGGTGGCCGGCGGTTTATCAACCAACGTAAGAAGACTGGAGGATAAATACAATTTTACGCTATTGATGAAAACACTACGTGAAAAGCTGGACGCCAGGGGAAATGTTGACGGTAAACATTATTTACTCTCATTTTCAGGAGCAGCCGGTACCTGGTATATTAATAATGTTGAATTAAAAAACCTGCAACAATATACCGACTACGCCAATGTAATGACATATGACATCCATGGTTCCTGGGATACGCATACGGATTTTAATGCGCCGTTGTATAACAGCAGTGATGCTTCACCTCAAATGAAATGGAGTGTGGATTCCAGTATCAATGCATGGATCAATGCGGGATACCCAAAGGAAAAACTGGTAATGGGAGTACCGTTTTATGGATATATTTATAAGGCTGTTACCAATAACAATAACGGGTTATATCAGACCTACTCCGGTGCTAATGCGATTAGTTATGCTAATATTGCAGGAAATTACCTGAATTCACAAACATTTACCCGGTATTTCCATCAGGAATCGATGGTGCCCTGGCTCTTTGACGGTTCCAATTTTATATCTTACGAGGATGAACAATCCATAGGATTAAAAGCACAGTATGTTAACACGAAGGAACTCGGAGGAGCGATGATATGGGAGCTTAGTCAGGACCCAAACAGAATACTTTTGAATGCTCTATATAATGCATTACATTAACGAACAATACAAGGTCTGTGATGATCATCACAGACCTTGTATTGTAATTATACGAAGATTCCATAATTGAAATTATTGCTGCAGTGAGAAATAGGCATTTTGTTAAATATTAATAAGAATTCGCTTAGAAGAGTTGTGGAATCTGGCATAATCGTTATTACACTAAAAATAAAAAATACTATTGACATAATTAAACACAAATGGTAATATCTAGTTAAACGTTAAATGTATACGAATTAAACAATTTGCTGCGAAAAGTAGCGGTTTCGGTCGTTTAACGTAAAACTATTATATTAAGGGAGGATTAGTAATGAAAAATTCAAGAATTTTTAAGGGATTTACGGCGATGGTAGCAGTTGTATGCATGATGATGCTTATGTCAGCTACAGTATTTGCAGCTACGAAGGATTTATTTAAGGATGGAGCTTTCGTAGGTACCGGTTTTATTAATGCAGGGCAGCTTGTTGATGGCACTATCCAGGGACCTGGTAACTGGACACAGCTTAATTTGGGTGATGCTGCAATCGATGTACCATATCTACATATTGTTGTGAGTGCAACCGGCGACACAGCGAAAGCTCAGGTCGTTGTTTCTGATAAGTACACTGTTAATTTATCCGACTTAGGAGTAAGTTTGACCGAAGAGCTTCAGGATGTCGTTCTACCGGTTGGAGATCAAGGTCTGGAAATGTTATCCTGGTGTAACTTTACAGGATTGGATGGCGGATCAAGTGTTTACACAATTAAAGAAATCTTCTTATCCGATGATGCGGCTTCCACACTTGCACCTGCAGTACCTGCAGAAGAGACTGCAGCACCCGCAGAAGAAACTCCTGCAGAAGAAACTCCTGCAGAAGATGCTCCGGTAGAAGAAGCTGTTCCGGATACCGGTTACTCTATGACACTGACTATGGTTGCTATCGTAGGTATAGTTGGTTCTGCTCTTGTTCTTGCTGGACAGAAGAAATATAAAAGAGCTTAATTTGTAACTTTCGCTTTTTCATAATGCTATTTATGACAAGTGAATTGGGCTCGCCAATTCACTTGTTTATTAACACTTTAAATTTTTGTAATATCGCCAATTTATTTGATCAGAATTGGTGAAGTTTCATTTTATGAAAGCTATTAGAAGACGGAGGAGAGGAACTGTGATACACCGAATGAAAATCGGACGTATGACAGTTCTTTTTAAATTAAGATATAAAAATTCATGCAAAAAAGTATTAACAGTATCTAATTGAATAGATGTTCTTGTAGAATAAAGATTAACAATAAAAAATTTAAAAGAAAACTGTTGACAATCAGATTGCACAAATGCTATAATTGGTTTAGCGTTAAACGAGAGAAGAAATAGACAAAAAGAAATTTTTGTTTTCTCTTTTTTTAATTAATTTAACGTTAAACTAACAAATATCTATTTTATTAGGAAGGGGAATAGTTTATGAAAAAAATGAAAAAGCTCGTTAGTATCTTGTTATGCCTTGTTTTTGCTGTAAGTATGTTAGCAGCTTGTGGTAAAAAGGGTGAATCATCAGATGCAAATGACGTAACAGATGCTCCGAAAGCAACAGAAACTCCAGCAGATGACACCGATGATGCAGAACCTACTGAAGCACCGACAGAGGAACCTTTTGAAATATCACTTGGTATTTGGCCGGAGGAAACAATGGCTGCACAGATCGAATTACATAACGGATATGTTGAGACCTTTAAAGAAAAACATCCTAATGTAACCGTAGTTCCTGCATATTATCGTTATGCAGTTGATACCTTTGTTCCGTTAGCGGAGTCCGGCAATCTACCGGTTGTATTTGATACTTGGTATACAGATACACAGAAGTTAATCAATGGCGGTTTTGTAGCAGATATTACCGATAATCTTGAGAAACGTGGCTGGTTAGACAAGATTGTTCCTGAAATTCGCGATATCATGTCAAAGGATGGAAAAACCTATGGTCTTCCTCGTGACGGTTATGCATTAGGTATCATGCTTAATGTGGCATTATTTAAAGAAGCAGGCTTAGTTGATGCTGATGGCTATCCGCTGTATCCTAAGACTTGGGAAGAACTAGCTCAGACAGCTAAGACAATTAAAGAAAAGACCGGTGCAGCCGGCTTATGTCTCTTAGCAGCTGATAATGCAGGCGGATGGCATTTCACTAATATTGCATGGGCTTTTGGTGCTAACTTCGTAACAATCGGCGAAGATGGAAAGTATACAGCAAATGTAGATTCTCCCGAAGCAATTGCAGCTATGGAATATGTAAAATCCTTGAAATGGGAATATGATGTACTTACATCTGACCCTACCGTTGAAAACTGGGGAACCGGCTTTACTCAGTTAGGAACCGGCGCTGCAGCTATGTATATAGCAGCTGCTGATGCTGTTGATCAGCCTACCTATAACAATGGTCTTCCGAAAGATGATTTATCCATCGTTCCGCTGCCTGCAGGTCCTAACGGCTTACAGTTCTCATTATCCGGTGGTACACCTTACATGTTCTCCAAGGAAGCAACAGAAGCTCAAATCGATGCTGCTTTAGATTATATTGAAGTTATGGGTAAAGGACCTGTGATCTCTGCAGGTGCTGAATCTGACGCGCAATACAGAGTGGATAGCGACATTCCGGTATTACCAGGTTTCAAATGCTGGAACGATCAAGCAATTCTCGATGCAGATGCAGCTGTAGTTGCAAAATATTCAAATGTTGATATGAAACTTTATCAGAATTATTTTGATACGATCAAACTTCCCGGAAATCTTCGTCTTGAAGAGCAGGGAAATACTCAGGAATTATATCGTGAATTAACAAATGTACTTCAGGCAGTTATCACGAATAAAGATGCTGATGTTGCAGCTTTAATGAAGACAGCTGATGAAAATTATCAGACCATTCTTGATACAGAAATCAATGCGGATTGATTTTGAACTAAGTAAATAATTAAATTGGTGATGGGGTTTTCTTAATAAGATTACCCCATCACCTATGAATAGCAAAATTTTCACATTAAAAGGAGGGTGGAGTAATTGGTTAAGGCAAATGCAAATTATAACAGCATTCAGAGAAATAAGAAACCATGGCTGCAAAAAAAGGATATTATAGGGTGGCTGATTATGCTCCCGACCATTGTATTATTTGCCTTTTTTGTATGGGAGCCAATACTTGAAAGTGTGAAACTCTCCCTGTACACGGCAAAAGGCTTCCGTACACAAGAGTTCGTTGGGTTTGACAATTACAAAGCTTTATTTGCTTATCCGGTTTTTACAAAAGCGATTGTTAATACTTTTACATATATATTTTGGTCTCTACTTATAGGTTTTTTTACACCAATGATTTTAGCTGTTTTAATCACAGAAACAGTACATTGGAGGGGATTTTTTAAGATTGGCATTTACTTTCCGAACATTATACCCGGTTTAGCAACCGTGCTTATGTGGCGATACATATTTGGCGAAGGGAAAACAGGTGTTTTAAATATTATATTATCGGGATTTGGGATTGACCAGCAGGTGTGGTTTAATAATACCTTAATAACGATTCCGTTGATTGTAATTATATTAACCTGGAGAGGTGCCGGTGCAACGACCTTAATCTATATTGCAAATATCAGTAATATAGATCCGGCATTATATGAAGCAGCTACGATTGATGGAGCTGGTATATTTAAAAGAATTAGGCATATAACATTGCCAAGTATTTTCTCCTTGGGAAAAACAATGTTGATTATACAGATCATAGCAGTATTCCAGATTTTATACGAGCCATTGGTTTTAAAACAAGGCGGTCCGAATAATGCCAGTATATCAATCATGATGATTGTATGGAATTATGCGAACAGGTTATTCAATTATCCGATGGCAGCAGCTACATCCGTTGTTATTTGTGTATTTCTAATTGTGTTAAGTGGCTTGTATTTTAAACTGACAAAGAGCAAAGAAGATTAAGGAGGGGATATCATGTTTTTTGATAAGTATAGTAAAAAAGAAGATGGTACGATACGATTCTATGATCTCCACTCCATGCGTACCAGGGTATTATGTATAATAATCTTCCTGATATGTATTGTTGTAATAATTGTAGCATTGTTTCCGCCAGCATGGGTATTTATGGCAGGCTTCCGGACACTGAAGGATTTTAATAATATTCCGGCTATTTTACCGGAGAAGTTTGACTTCAGTCTGTTTGCCAAGACCTGGAACGATTTAAAATTTACGAAATACTATATTAATTCATTTTATGTATTGTTCGGGTCCATCCTTTCGGCAATCTTTTTTAATGGTCTACTGGCTTATGCCTTAGCAATATTAAAACCTAAGGGTCATAAGATTGTGTTTGGTCTGGTATTATGGAGCATGTTAATCCCTGCTACCACCAGTATGGTTGCACTGTTTGTTAATATTAGCAAAATGGGTCTATCCCAATCCTTTATTCCTTTATGGCTTATGATTGGTGCGAATGCATTCTTTGTAATATTATTTAAGCAATTCTTTGAAAGTCTACCGAAAGAATTGATTGAAGCTGCAAAGCTTGATGGCTGCGGATATTTACAAACCTTTTTAAGAATTGTATTGCCGTTATCAAAATCGATTGTTATGGTTATTATCATTTTTGCAATTAATGCGGCTTGGTCAGACTTTTTACTTCCGTATTTGTTGCTGAACAATTCCGGTAAAGAGACAGTTATGGTCCGACTGTACATGTTCCAGGGTGGAACCGCAACTTCGGTTGAATTACTCAGAGCAGTTGTATTTTCGATTATACCACCAATTTTCTTATTTATTATTTTCCAAAAACAGATAACGCAAGGTGCTGCAGCAGGTGCACTGAAGGGGTAAACTATGGCAAAAATAGCAGATATTTATTATAATACGGATCCATGGAGCATTATAGAGAACGGTTATAATCCGGCATATTCCTTAGTATCAGAATCAATTTTTTCCTTAGGTAATGAATTTATGGGTGTTCGTGGATATTTTGAGGAAGGATATTCCGGTGACAGCTTAACAGGAAATTATTTTAATGGAATATATGAAGCAAATGGTGTAGAAATTTCCGCATATAAAGGTATTATCAATAAAACAGAATTTATTGTGAATTCCGTTGACTGGCTTTATTTAAGAATACAGATAGACGGTGAGTCGGTTGACTTAAATCATTCTCAATTTAAAGATTTTAAGCGTGTACTGAATCTGCAAAATGGTGTATTAAACCGTTCTTATACTTGGATATTAAAGGATGGAAGAGAATTGAGACTTGAATTTGAGCGATTCCTTTCCATGAAGGATGCTCATTTTGCAGGGCAGCGTGTTACAATGACACCACTGAATTTTTCCGGCGAGGTTGTTATAATTGCGGGGCTTGATTTTACGAATAATCATCGGATGGTAGGAAAGAACTTATGGGATTGCAAGGAACGAAATGCCGGAGAGAAATGGTGCAGCATACAGGCAAATACGATTAATACCGGTCTTAGCGTATTTTCAAGCTGTTATTTTGAAGTGGAAGCAAAGAAGGAACAAGATGTTTTTGAGAAGAAGAGAGTATTAAAGCAGTTTACATTTGACTTAGTACAGGGTGAGACGAAATCATTTACCCGTGTTGTTATGAACTTAACAAAAAAGGGAACTACCCAAGAGGAAGAAGAAGCTTTTATATCAAAATGTCAGGATTTCAATAGCTTATTAATGAAGGTTAAATATGATTCCTTAAAGGCTGAGAGTGCAAAGTGGTGGGATATCATGTGGAGAGCATCGGACATCGTTATCGATGGTGATGAATTAAATCAACAAGGAATCCGCTATTGCATCTTCCAGATGCATCAAACCTATCACGGAGCTGATAAAGGGACCATTATAGGTGCTAAAGGTTTAACCGGTGAAGCTTATAGCGGTAATACTTTCTGGGATACCGAAACTTATTGCTTACCGTTCTATATCTTTAATAATGCTGAAGCTGCAAAAAATTTGCTTAATTTTCGTTACATTACCTTACCAGAGGCGAAGGAACGTGCCAAAGCCCTGGATTGTAAAGGAGCATTTTATCCGATTGCTACCATTAGCGGACGTGAATGCTGCAGTTTGTGGCAGCATGCCAGTTTACAGCTTCAGGCCTCCACTGCGGTTGCTTATGGTATCAGCCACTATGAGAATATTACCAGGGATGAGGCCTTTGTATTTGAAATTGGCTTACCCATTTTAATTGAAGTCAGCCGAATGCTTGCTACCAGGGGAGACTGGAATGCGGACAGAACCAGGTATGGTTATTACGGAGTTATGGGACCGGATGAGTTCCAGATGATGGTTAATAATAATTGTTACACTAATTTTATGGGTAAAGTGACCTTTGAATATACCTTGGATGTTCTTCATCGGCTGAAGGAAAAGAATAATACAACCTTCGAAGAGATATTAAAGGAACATGCTCTGTCCGAAGAGGAATACAGCCGGTGGGCAGATTACGCAGAGCATATGTATATTCCGTATGAAGAGGATACCAGGCTTTTTGAGCAGCATGAAGGTTATTTCGGACTGCCCCATATTGATGTTGATCAGATCCCGATTGAGGATTTCCCTCTTTACCATCATTGGTCCTATGACCGAATTTACCGCAATGATATGATCAAACAGCCGGATATATTAATGATGATGCTGTTATACAATGGAAGATTTACAAAAGAGCAGTTAAGGAATAATTATGAATTCTATGAGCCTAGATGTATCCATGAAAGTTCTCTGTCTCCTTCCGTACATTCCATATTGGCAGTACAATTGCAAAAACATGAAGAGGCATATAAGTTTTTCGGCTTTGCGACCAGAATGGATCTTGATAATTACAATCGTAACACAACGGAAGGTTTACATACCACTTCCATCGCAGCTGCCTGGATGAATATTGTATATGGTTTCGGCGGAATGCGCTCCGATGGCGATATGCTCAGTTTTTCACCTTCCATACCGAGTGCCTGGAATGGCTACTCCTTCTGCATTCACTATAAAGATGATGTAATCAAGGTTGAAATCGATAAGGAGAAAGCTTCCCTTTATACAGAAAATGGGACCAGTATCGAGGTTTTGATTTATGATAATAAGGTTACCTTAAATAAAGAAAAGACAATGATTACAGTTCCTTTAGAATGGAGGGGGTAAGCCATGATAAACTGGAGGATTGAGGAAATCGGATTCGATCCGGAGCAGATTACAACGAATGGGAATAAATTTCTAGTCGGTAATGGTTATCTCGGTATCCGCGGAACCCTTCAGGAGTATGAAAAAACCGAATTTCCGGCAATTAATTTAGCGGGTATTTATGACCAGGTGGGTGATGCCTGGCGTGAACCGTTAAATGCACCAAATGGATTATATACCTATGTCACGTTTAACGATAAACAGTTTTGCTTGCCGATGGATATGCCGGCGGATCACAGTATCTCTTTAAATTACAGGCATGGAATCTTTACGAGAGATACTTCCTGGTACTGTGACGGCGGAGCAATTACGGTCAATGCCGAGCGCTTTGCAAGCATGGATGAAAAACATCTGATCGTAATGAAATACAGCTTCCAATCGGAAATTGACGGAGAGTTGCAGATACATACCGGAATTGACGGGGAGGTCTGGGACATTAACGGACCGCATTATGACGAAATGCTATTATCCGTAGAAAATAATATAGCAAAGGCAATCGGTATCACCCACGAAAGTAAAGATCAGGTAATTGTATGCGAATCAATCCATACGAATTTTACTTATGTGGAACAAATAATAACCGAAGGAAGAAAATTGATAAGATGCCTAAATATCTCAGCTAAAGCAGGTAAAACCTATCAGCTGTATAAATATATCAGTGTTTATACAAGCAAGGATGGTATGGACTTTGACCTACAAGCCTGTAATTTAGTAAGTAATTCCAAGTATTTAGGCTACCTCGAGGTTCGAAATAAGCATATTGCTGTGTGGGAGGAGAAATGGAGCGTATCCGAGGTCTTTATTGAAGGTGACGATGCTTCCATGGAGGCATTAAATTATTCTACATATCATCTTCACTGCATTGCACCAAGGCATGCAGATAGCTTGTCCATAGCAGCCAGAGGGCTTTCCGGTCAGACCTATAAAGGTGCGGTTTTTTGGGATACCGAGATGTTCATGCTGGATTTCTTCCTTTTTACAGAGCCGGCAGTTGCAAAGACTCTGTTAAAGTATCGGATTGATACCTTGGAAGGAGCCAAAAAGAAAGCAAAGCATTACGGTTATGAAGGAGCCTTTTATGCCTGGGAGAGCCAGGAGGGCGGTTATGATGCCTGTTCAGATTACAACGTTACCGATGTATTTACCGGCAGACAAATGAGGACCTATTTTAAAGATAAACAAATTCATATTTCTGCGGCGGTTGTATACGGTATTATGCGGTATGTAGACTATACCGGCAATTACGATTTGTTAACCGAGGGTGGTATCGAGGTTATACTAGAATGTGCAAATTTCTATTATGATTTGCTGGTAAAAAAGGTACACTTAGAACGCTACGAGCTTCATGATGTGATAGGACCTGATGAATACCATGAAAGAGTTAACAATAATGCATATACCAACCGTATGGCGAAATATACCATTGAAAGTGCTATCCGAGCAATAAAGCTGCTGCCGAAGCTGGACGAGAATGTGCAATCAAAAGTCAGAGAGCAATATAAATTAGATATGCTGCTTATCCTATATCAGGATGTGAATTCAAATTTATATATTCCTAAGCCAGGTAGTGAAACCGGAATCATAGAACAATTTGATGGCTATGAAAAGTTGGAAGAAGTAGGACTGGAAGAATTACGAGGCCGTATCTTGCATGAAAAGGAATACTGGGGTGGTGCGTATGGAATTGCATCTCATACAAAAATAATTAAACAAGCTGATGTAGTTACCATGTTGAATCTATTTTCCGGGGAATACAGCGATGAAGTACTACTTAAAAATTGGGAGTATTATGAGCCCAGAACGGAGCATGGTTCTTCCCTGAGCGCTTGTATGTACGCCATGCTGGCATGTAAATGCAATATGCCGGAAAAGGCATTTCCTCTATTTTTGAAATCCGCAACCTCAGATTTAAGCGGACACGGAAAGCAGTGGGCAGGACTGATTTATATCGGTGGTACCCATCCCGCATCTTCCGGTGGAGCGTATATGACTGCAGTTGAAGGGTTTGCAGGTATTCATCATGAGAATGGCAAATTAGTTGCGAGACCGGTATTGCCAAAGAACTGGAGCCGGTTGCGCTGTAAGGTTTATTATCAAGGAGAGTTACACCAGGTGGAGATAACGCAGGATCAGGCAAAGATAAGTAAAATCAATAATTAACTAAGATGGAATAACATAGGATTTGTAAAAGATTTTATAGGAAGAAAAGAACATTGATAATGTAAATGTTAATATTAGTTTCTGGTTCACAAAAAATCGGAGAAACACGCTGTGCGAGTTTCTCCGGTTCGTTAACCATCATAGTAATTATATTTTTTTAACACTGTTGCGTTCAACCAGACTGATTGGAAGGATGACCTCACGTTCCTCTATCTTTTTATTTTCAAGCAGGTTCATTAAGAAATTAACTGCTAATTTACCTTTTAACGGAGCATCCTGATGAATGGTGGTAAGCTTTGGGGAAGTAAGCTGGCAAAGGTTAATATCATCAAAGCCGATAACGGAGATATCATCCGGAACCTTCTTGCCTGCCTCATGAATGCCGGCCATAATACCTGCGGCCATAATATCGGCAGTCGCAAAAACAGCGGTAAAGTCATTTCGCTTAGCAAGCTTGCGGCCTAAACTGACCGTTGAATTTAAATCCAGCTCCTGTTCAAATACCAATTCCGGACGGAAGGGTAAGGAAGCCTCAGCAAGTGCATTCTTATAACCTAAGAAACGCTCATAAACAACACCACGTTCCCGGATGGTAGGGGAGGCAAAAGCGATATCTTTATGGCCTTGTTCGATGAGATAACGGGTTGCTGTATATCCGCCCTTATAATCCTCCAGACCAACATTGCACATATTGGAATGGGATACATAACTATCAATTAAGACAATCGGTATACTTAATTCCGAGAGTGCTTGAAAGAATTCATCCTGAAATACGCCGGTAAAGAAAAGACCATCCACATTCCAGTTACGAAGGAAAGCAACAAGTTCGGCAGTTGTCTCAACAGTACGAAGCATCAGGTAATAACCGTTTTCGCTCAAGGTTCTTTCAATTGAACCGATAAATGCAGAATGGAAAGGATCTTCTACAATACTTTCATTTTTATGCGGTGCCAGGTGGCTGATTACGCCAATCACTCGAGAGGAACTGGAAACTAAGGAGCGGGCTGACATATTGGGTACATAACCTAACATCTCAATGGTTTCATTGATACGTAAAATGGTATCGGCGGATACACGCCCCGATCTACCGTTGATCACATTGGATACGGTGGTACAACTTACACCGACTGCTTGTGCAATATCTTTTATAGTAGTCATTTATGACATCCCTTTCTTCATAGGTTTAATGTTAAACTGATATAACATAGTCTATCATAAAAGAAGTTGTTTGTACAGATTTTATAAGTGATATTATGAATATCATCAATTTACCCATATTATTAACCAATAAATGGGATATATTTTATTAAAAACTACTTAATTTCAT
>JARBTJ010000146.1 GCA_029240245.1 Herbinix sp. | reverse complement strand
TCAACGTTTTCCAGTGCGGTCATGGAATTCATCAGGTTATAGGACTGGAATACAAAGCCAAGATTATTCTGTCTGAATTTTGCAAGGCTCTTTTCCCCCATCCTATGTATATTCCGACCCTTGATGATGATCTGTCCTGAAGATAGTTTCTCAATACCTGCCATTAGATTAAGCAGAGTAGATTTACCCGATCCAGACGCTCCATACAGGCAACAGAATTCACCGCGTCGGATGGAAAAACTGATATCATCTACTGCGCAGATTATGGAAAAACTGATATCATCTACTGCGCAGATTCGTTCCTTACCCATCCGGTAAATCTTCTTTACATTTTTCAGTTCTATCACATTTTCAGTTGAATTGCTAATCATACTATCCCTCCATCAGCTGCTTCGCAACTGCTCAAAACCCGGAAGCGCAAGGAATGAGCACCTCATATGCGAATTTATGCTTTTTTAAATTCACATTGCGAACATTCGCAGTTCTTCCAAAAGTGAATTATGAATTTCATAATTCACTTTGTGAATATTGCTTTTAATTCACACTACCTTCCCTATAAAATTGCCTAAAAAGCACCTGCTGCATTATAATGCTACACTATATTTCTTAAAATATGGTTACCTAATTTCTTAATTTTTCCTTACAATTTTATTAAAATTTGGAAATATCAATTTTTAATTTCTGCTTTATGCTCCAGCCTATGCTCCACAAAGCGTACAATAATAAGCTTAAAGTAGGCACCAACCGGTACTGCCAGCAGCATTCCCAGAAAACCTCCGAGAGCACTACCAAAAATAAGGGACACTATAATGATTAAGGGATGAATTTGTATGGAGCGACTTAATAACTTCGGTCCGATTACATTGCCGTCCACTGCTTGTATAACAAACAAAGCAATGATGGCGATAATCCAAGTCCTCATCTCACCGTTGATAAGACACACTATTGTTGTACTAAAATATGCTACGATCGGACCAAAATATGGTATCAGATTACCAATACCTGCAAATATTCCGATTACTATAGCAAATTTAACACCTATGATAGACAGAACAACGCTGATTAATAGCATCATAACAAATGCGTCCGCAAGCTGCCCTCTAATATAACCGGAGAATACATGGTCCAAATCATGAACAGTACCCAGTATTTTTTTATTGAGATTTTCACTAAATATTGCCTTGCACACTTTACGGATATATGACATAAACATTCTTCCGTCAATCATAAAGTAAAATCCGATGATAAAGCTAAAAATAATCGTTGTCAGGTATCCGGAAATATTCATGATAGAATTTAGTGTTTCAGTAGTAAATCCCACCAGTCCGTTCATAATGAATGTCGTGGCCTCAGCTACATATTTTTCTATCTCCTCTGACTGGATATTTAACTCATCCAGTTTATCGATAATCGACTGGAAGAATTCTTTCACGGAGTTAGCATATTCCTGTCCCAACTTAACAATATCATTCAGGTTTGCCAACCTGAGCTGATCGGTAACGGTAAATACCAGTAATGAGATAAGACCTGCAAATGCTATTACCAAAATCAAAACCGATGTGAAGGCAGCCCAGGTCCGCGGAGCCACAAGCTTCTTTAATAATTTCTTTGTTTTTAATCTCTTGTATTTCTTTTCAAACATATTAACCATCGGATCCATTAAATAAGCGAAAACAAATCCCAGAATTACGGGTTTTGTGACATCGAGTATCCAGAGGAGCTTTTCCATTATAATTTTAGTGATAGACGGTGCGTTTTTAAGGATCAGGCTAAGTGTGTATATAATAATAACGGTGAAAATAACATACAGGGATATCTGCATGTATTTTTTATTTATTTTGTCCTTCCATTTCATCAGTCTGTTATGTATCCCCTTTCTCCATATTCTAAGAAGCGGAGGATGCACTCAACCGCATTGTCAATACCAACATAATCACTCTTGATGGACAAGTGGTAGTTCTCAGCCTTACCCCACTTCTCATTCGCATGATAATTATAGTAATTTGCTCTCCTCTTATCGGTCTTTATTATCTCTTCCTCTGCTTTATTTTCCTTTAATTGATAAAGCCGCACTGCCCTTTTCTTTCTGTATTCCAGGTCAGCCCATATAAAAATATGGACCACATGATCAAAATCCCTCAATACATAATCTGCACAACGTCCAACAATCACGCACGGTCCTTCCTGTGCAACTTTTCTTATTACATTAGATTGTGCAAGATAAATCTGGTCATCCAGGGATAAATGAGTAAAGCCGATGTCCTGATTACCATATGTCCTGATTACCATATGCATTCATCCCCATAGCAATTGAATACAAGAGACTATTGGTTGCCTTTTTCTCAGCATTTTCAAATGCGGCTTCTGCAAAACCACTATCTTTCGCAGCTCTAGTAATTAATTCATTATCGTAAAAGGGAATCCCCAGCTTTGTTGCTAATTTTGCACCAATTTCTCTTCCCCCACTGCCAAACTGTCTGCTGACCGTAATTATTTTATTCACATAGCCACCCCGTTCCAATTTCATGATTAATTTCTTACATTATATCATGAACTTAAATCATGTTCATGATCTTGTTGCTCCAATCGGAATCTGCAAGCATGCTTGCAGATTCCTCATTCCGCTTTCAGTATATCATATATTTTCCATAGGTAGTAGCCACTTTTTTAGATTATAAAATGCTAAGAATTAATTTTAAATAGAGTTTTTTACTGAAGGATAGCTCCTCATAAACATTATAGTATAGGCGATGCCGGAACGACTCGACCTTCTTAAGCTCGTCAAGGCTTATTCTCCCTCTACCAAACCTCGCTTTTTTCACGGTCTCCATAGCACTCTCAAATTCCTCTGGCTTTAGATAAGAACAATTCTTCTTGACATAGTCTACATAATCCTCAAGCAGTGCTCCTCTTTTAGGAATACCATTGCAGCAAGCTAGAATTCTTCCAATTTCAGCAAATAATAAAATTGCCTTTTTATTATGATTTGCTCTATACCATAAGCTTCTTTTCTTGATTATACCCATTAAAACCAAGCCAACGAACAATCCCACTACCAGAAGAATAATAAAAATCATTAACAGAGTATCTAATATCTTATTCTCTTGTTTTATATGATTCCCGGTAGCTGCTGAAGCATCTTCCTTCACCGGTACCTCCTGCTCAGATTTTTCCTGTTCCGGTTCATCTTCTTCACTGATAACTGCTTCTGTAGGTTCCGGTGGAGCCTGCGTCGGTGTTACTTGTGCTTCCTCCTCTGCTGCTATTTCACCAATGACCGCTATATTTTCCAGAACAGAGTAATCATAGCTTGATCCAGGAGTGAATTCCATCGGTATCCAGCCACAGTTATCAATATACACCTCAACCCAGGCATGGGCATTATAATCTTTTATAATGAGTTCAACC
>JARBTJ010000145.1 GCA_029240245.1 Herbinix sp. | reverse complement strand
TGGAGATTTGGCGGCGGATTTACTTTCTAACATTGCGGCCGAACAAAGAGCAAAAGTGGTTTATGAATACCTTCACCGGCAAATTGCAGATAAATATGTTCGTGAAACGATTGATTTTTTGTTAAATCGAGAAGAAGCTCATAATACACTTTTCCGCCAGGCCTTTAACCGGATTCAAGGTACAGGCTCCACTCAAGACTGGGGTGTAGATGAAAATGCACGACTTTATTTTGATCTTTCTACTCCAGGCAAATACTTTGATATCAATAATCCACAACCCCCTTCATTTCAAAATCCTGACCCAGGCGTAAAACAATAGTACGTGTAAAAAACACCGCCACACCTCTTGAGGATGGCGGTGTTTTTGTTAGGAAGTAAATAAGCGGCTCTCATTACTCAGTAAGTATGATCAGTGCTGCAGTAGAACATAATATATTTGGAGGTGTTTGAAAATGGGTAGTTTAGTTTGGTCTTTACTTATAGGGGCGATCGCTGGATGGGCAGCAGGAAACATCATGCGTGGTCATGGATTTGGAATATGGGTAGATATTATTGTAGGGATTGTCGGAGCATTTATTGGCGGTTTTGTCTTATCTTTGTTCGGATTTAATTCTTATGGTGTCATTGGACAGCTTATTACAAGCATAATTGGAGCTGTTATTCTTTTGTGGGTTGTCCGTTTGTTCAGTAATAATCAGGCTAAGCCATAGTGTCTGTTGTGTTACACTAGAAAATAATTAAATAAGTCAAGTTAATATTTGATAGTAGGTAGCATGATTAAAATACAATTTCAACTATAAAATCCTGCCATTATTTGCATAAATAGGGCAGGATTTTATGTTTTATATGAAATGTACTAGTTAGTTGGTTAGGCTGTATTTTGTGATTTATGTCAAAAAATAACTACTCCTATCTGTTATAATAATAAATAGATAAAATTGCCGATAGAAGCGGATGCAAAGCCTGATAGTGTGTTTTTTATAACCGCCGGGCGGCTGATGGGCAGGTATAACAGGTCTAGGAGCAAGTCAGCATATATAAAGGAGGAAGTTAACGATGAGTTTTAAGGTGACAGATAATGTGACATGGGTAGGAAAGATTGACTGGGAATTAAAGAAATTCCATGGGGAAGAGTATTCCACACATAAGGGATCAACCTATAACTCCTATCTTATTCGCGATGAGAAAACTGTTCTGATTGATACTATATGGCTGCCGTTTGCCAGAGAATTTGTGGACAACCTACGGAAAGAAATATCATTGGAAAGCATCGATTATATCGTTATCAATCACGGTGAGGTGGATCACAGCGGTGCATTGACCGAACTAATGAAGTATATCCCCGATACGCCAATTTACTGTACTGCCAATGGAGTAAAATCATTAAAAGGCCAGTATCATCAGGACTGGAATTTTAAGGTGGTAAAAACGGGCGATAAGCTGAATCTCGGCTCCAGGGAATTAATCTTTGTTGAGGCGCCAATGCTGCATTGGCCGGATACCATGATGTGCTATTTAACTGGAGACAACCTATTATTCAGCAATGACGGATTCGGTCAACATTACGCTTCTGAGTATATGTTTAACGATCTAGTTGATCAGGCTGAGCTTAATCAGGAATGTATGAAGTACTATGCCAATATCCTCACTCCGTTCAGCCGCATGGTTGAGCGTAAAATTAAGGAGATTGTCGGATTAAACCTGCCGGTGAATATGATATGCCCCAGCCATGGTGTAATCTGGCGGGATAATCCATTACAGATTGTAACCCGGTATTTAGAGTGGGCAGCTGATTATCAGGAAAACCAAATTACGGTTTTTTACGATACCATGTGGGACGGGACCCGGAAGATGGCAGAGGCAATTACTGAAGGTCTCAAACAGGCGGATGCCAGTGTCAATATTAAGCTCTATAATACAGCCCGACGTGACAAAAATGATATTATTACGGAAATTTTCAAATCAAAAGCTATTTTAGTCGGTGATGGAAGAGGTCAAAGGACTGGGCTTTAAAAATAAGAAAGCAGCTGCTTTTGGCGCTTACGGCTGGAGCGGGGAATCAGTTAAAGTTCTTAATGAGCTTCTGAAAGAAAGCGGTTTCACTCTAGTCAACGATGGTCTTAAGGGGTTATGGAACCCGGATGAAAAGACAGCCGGAGAGTGTGTTCAATTTGGAAAAACGTTTATAGAAACTCTTCGGTAAAGCATAAAAACGCAGCGTGGCGGACCGTGCTCCTTGATCCTGCGGGACATCCATTTTGTTTTGTGGACAAAATAAGCAGGACCTAAAGCATATTAAGGCTTTAGGCTATCCCGTTCCGGGTTTAGTAACGGTCGTCCGCAGCCGCCTCCAAACATCGGATATTTCTTAGATGCTTCTGCGTTGCTAATCGTTTCATATTGGGAACAGCGATATGTACTGTATTCGGAAAACACCTCTGCTACTTCCAAATAAGAACATTGATGAGCAGCCTCATCCCATTTTCCATACATGCAAGGCATTTCTTTACAGCAGTAACCGCACTGGTAACAATCTTGATTGCTGAATGCAGCAGCCGCTTTCTTCGATGTATTTCGTAAGACGGTGCGTCCTTCTTGTATATAATCCCCCAATAGCTGTTCAGAACCTCCATCAAACATCAACCCTAAGCACATGAGCGTAATTAATGCTCTATTCATCCTAGCCTTCTTCCTAGCTTGCAAACCAGCTTGTTTTTTATATCCTTGAGTAATATACCACTTTGTGTATAACCGGAAAAGCTTCATTTTGTAAGCTAAATAGAGGGAAAAGCAAGTCTGACATTATTAAAGTAAAATATGAAATCCAGACGCAAAATAGGATTGATTTACTCCATGAAGCTTTAGTTTTGAAAAAAACGGCTGCATTTCTAAGCTTTCCATTTGGTGTAAGCGTATCGTAGGCCACTGAAGCCTATAAAAGTGTTACTTTCTTTGGTGAAAATATAAAACATTGAGACATACGTAAGTGCAGGATACAAAAACACAGGGCTGGACAAAATAAATTCAGCAGTTAGCGAGGGGGCGGAAGCCTGTGATTACGAATGAGCATCTTATGCAAACCTCAGAGTACTTAGATAAAATAGTTATGGATAAATGGTTGTCAGAGCAGTTTCTTTCGCCGGTATGGATAGGGATATTTTTCTTTGTTGTTTTTACATACGTTTTATTTTTCTACTTAGCAGATAAAAAGCGATTGGTAGAGATATTACTTTTTGGTTCTTTAGTGGCCGTAGCATTTTCCATATATGATTCTATTGGTGAACTTATCGGACTGTGGGCAACGTTTTTTAGGATGGTTCCCTTACAACAGAACTTTTTCATGAGCGATTTGACCATAATACCCCTGTATGCTATGCTGGTTTACCAGTATACAAAATCCTGGAAGACGTTCTTTATAGGAACGGTTGTTTGGGCAGGCCTGATTGCTTTTGTATTTTACTATCTCATCCTGAATAGATTAAATGTTTTTATCTATCTAAGCCCTATCGGGCCATATCTAGATTTTGTTTTCTTAATCCTTACCGGTTTGATTGCGCGGGGAATTCTAGTCGTCCTTTTAAATATTGCAATACAGCAGGGCAATCTTGCTCCTAAGGCGTTGCTTGCCAGGCTCATAGCTGCACCGGCACTGAAGCACTCCAGTGACAATAGTGATGATGACAACAGAAAGAGTTAATGAAAGCTCCTGTGATATCTACATAAATATTACAGGAGCTTTTCTTTTTAATAGGAATTATAACTAGTAATAGTTGCAGCAATGCTGGTCTTGCAGTAACATCATATGGCTTTAGCAATCAGCTGAATAAGATTAAAATATCTCCCGCCCTCAGCCTCCATCATTTTGATGTCTTCAGCCACAATGGGGTGGTAACCGGTCAGCCATTCTTTCCATGCCTGGCTGCAGCAGGACATTTCGCGGCTGACCACCATTTCAATGCCTTCGGACCTCTTCCATAAATCTTTCCACCAGTCAAGAGAGTGCAGCGTTCTTTCCATCTCGCTATTCCAAAACGGCTGCATAT
>JARBTJ010000031.1 GCA_029240245.1 Herbinix sp. | reverse complement strand
AGGAGGCTTCTGTCATGATTGAAATGATACCATTTCATTACACGAAAGACATTACTGTAATAAATAAAGAACAGTTTGATGCACATATCCGGTTATACAAGGGCTATGTGGACAATATTAATAAGGTTGATGAACAGCTCCAATGGGGCGATGTACAGCGGGAACAGGCCAATACCACCTTCAGTTATTACAGGGAATGCAAACGCGGTGAGACCTATGCATTAAATGGGGTTATTCTGCATGAGCTTTATTTTGATAACATAGGAGGAATGGGAATGCCGGATGAATTCACTAAGGATCAATTGGTGCGGGATTTCGGTAGTCTTCAAAAATGGCAGGAGGATTTTATTGCGACGGCTAAGGCAAGCAGGGGCTGGGCAGTCCTTTCCTTTGACCAACGAAGCGGTCGTTATCGTAATATCAGTTTAGATTCACATGATCTGGGAAATATTGCTTATTCCGCACCGGCTTTGGTACTCGATATGTATGAGCATGCATATTTTCTGCAATATGCGGACAATAAATCAGAATACATCGATCATTTTATGAAAAATATCAATTGGGATGTCGTTAAGGAGAGAATGGTTTTCTGATACATACTGATCTACATTCGTAACAGAGGCTTTCTGGGGGAAACTAAAAAGATAAATAGCGCAATCAAGTGGAGGGATTATCTTCTGCTTGATTGTTTTTTTCATGTTATATTAGAAAGAAAGAGATCCATCCAATTTGAACGAATCTCTTTCTAACAAAAGCAATATATTTGAATTCTATCGGGTACAATTATCTTCGGTCGAAGGACTGCTCACAATAAACACAACGGTACATGCCTTTCGTCCGGTCGGTTAACTTAAAACTGTGTAATAAGCCTTGCTCAATGGAGGTGATGCATCTGGGATTTTTGCACTTTAATACATTGGTAACCCGTTCCGGTAATATCGGATTTATCTTTTCAATGATAACTCCATTCTCAATGATATTAATAGTGATCCGGTGATCCAGTGCACCAAGGATGTCAAGATCCAAATCCTCTAGCGTACCTTCAATCTTAATTATGTCTTTTCGGCCCATCTTATTGCTTTTTGCATTTTTAATAATGGCAACGCTGCAGTCCAGGTTCTCAAGATTTAAGTAAGTATAGATTTTCATGGCTCCGCCTACCTGGATATGATCAATTACAATACCTTGATTTAAACCGCCGATATTAAGCATTTACATCACCTCCAATAATTTCATGATCAGTGCCATTCTCACGTAGACACCGAACTGGGCCTGCTTAAAGTATACTGCCCGGGGATCATCATCTACATCGGTGGAAATTTCATTTACTCTGGGCAGGGGATGGAGGACGAGCATATCCTCTTTGGCATATGTCATTTTCTTCGCATCCAATACATAAATGTCTTTTAATCGAATATAATCCTCTTCATTAAAGAAACGTTCTCTTTGTACTCTGGTCATATAGAGAATGTCAAGCTCCGGCATAGAGTTTTCCAGACTTTTAACTTCAACATACGGAATATTGTTTGCTTCTAATACTTCTTCTCTGATATAATTCGGAATTCTTAATTCCTCCGGTGAGATTAAAACAAATTTTATGTTTTCATAACGTGCCAATGCATTGATTAAGGAATGTACAGTACGGCCGAATTTTAAGTCACCACAAAAACCGACGGTTAAATGATTTAATCGTCCTTTCAGATTTTTAATTGTTAATAAATCGGTAAAGGTTTGGGTGGGATGATTATGACCGCCGTCTCCGGCATTGATAACAGGAATAGAAGAATGAAGAGAAGCAACTAAGGGGGCGCCTTCCTTTGGATGACGGATAGCACAGATATCTGCATAAGATGAAATAACTCGGATCGTATCAGCAACACTTTCACCTTTGGATGCCGAACTGGAATCGGCGGAAGAAAATCCAAGAATGCTGCCGCCCAGATTAAGCATTGCAGCCTCAAAGCTGAGTCGTGTTCTGGTACTAGGTTCATAGAATAATGTAGCCATCTTTTTCCCGTGGCACACATCCGCATATTTCTTGGGGCTTTCAATGATTTCCTCTGCCAGCTCAAGAAGGCCGCTAAGCTCAGAAACAGTTAAGTCAGTCGGACTAATAATATGTCTCATAGACACCTCCATAGATTGTTAGGTTTTTAAAGTTTATTTCCCTAACAAATTATTCTAATAGAAATGCCGGCAAAAGGCAATCATTAATTTTTAATGATACTTATTAGTAATTTATATACGATTCCTTCGCTCTGGCTTACCAGGATATTTTTTATAAATGATTCAACTTTTTTATACATTTTCTTTTTCTTGTGGTATAATAATAAGATACAAGTTACGAAAGGTGTGCATTTATGATTCATATTTCAAGGACTGGAATTCGTAATCTGGCCTCAAACGACACAGTTTACGCCAGAGGGTTACAATATTATAAGGACAACCGGATTGTCAATGCGACGTATTCGAATACTACCAAGCAATACCGTATGGTGGTAAAAGGGAATTATAATTATTCGGTAACCGTGGATGAACAGGAGGATGGTTCTTTTGATTATAACTGTAACTGCCCGTCAAGGCTGAAGGACCAGGGGGCCTGTAAGCATGTGGTAGCCGCTCTGTTATTTATATTAAAATATCAGGAGCGGTCCATGATGACGGAATCAAAAAATCCGGAAGAACGGAAGGTCATGCAGTTACTTGATTATTTTGCCTCACAAGAGGAATCGGTTATGGTGGGGGAAACTTTTAAGCTCGATGTTACTGTGAGTATTCCTCTAATTCTAAAGGGTGATGCCGGCAGAGCGATGGTATCCTTGCATGGTGGCAGCAGTCGTAAATATAAAATCCAGACGATCAAGAAATTCCTATCGGACATTTATCATCATGAAGGTTTTGTGATAGGGAAGGAATTTAAGTATGTAAACGGTGAGAGTACTTTTGATGCCGATTCACAGTTGATTCTTGACTATTTTATGGAAATTTATGAGATACAGGAGATAATTGACAGCACTCATTTCTCAAAGATTTTTTCTAAATCCCAGATTTTTCTTACGAAAAATATGCTGGTTAAATTGCTGGATCTATTGGGAAAGAATAGCTTCACCTTAGAATTATACGGAAAAGTTTATGAGGATGTGTGCTTTATTAGAGAAAATCCCAAGGTAGCCTATCAGCTTTCCTTGGAGGAGGATTCTATTTCCGTGGATTATAAAGGAAAGGATGCGGTTTTACCGATTACTGAGACCGGTGAATTGTTGTTCTATGACGGCGATGTTTATCTTCCCGAACAGAAATTTATCCGTAATTATAAACCGTTTTATAACAGTCTGGGCAAAGATAAAGATCCGTTAGTATTCCGTGGAGAGAGTAAGACCAGTTTTTTGGAGCACGTTCTGCCCAGAATCAGTGAAACGATGGAGCTTGAAGTTCCGGAAGAATTAAAAAGCAGATATATCTCCTGTGATATGGAAAGTAAGATTTATTTTGATAAACACAAGACAGGTATTAAAGCGGAGCTCAAGTTTAAATATGGTGATTATGAATTTAATTCTTTTGGTAAGGCTTCGGCAGGTTCCAATATTATTGTCCGTCAGCGTGAGAAAGAGGATTCCGTCATATCAAAGCTATTGAAGATGGGCTTTTTGCCGTATAAAAATTTCTACTTAATCAATGAGGAGGATAAGGTTTATGAATTCTTGGCCGGCGGTATAGCGGAGCTGGAAAATGTATCTGAGCTTTATTATTCCGATGATTTCAGAAAACTTGGGATACGGCCGCCGGGTAGCTTTAAAGCCGGAGTACGCATGAATACCGGTATTAACATGCTGGAGTTAAATTTATCCTTTGATGAGGTTCCCAAAGAGGAATTAAAGGATTTATTCCATTCCTTCCAAATCAAAAAGAAATATTACCGCATGAAAAACGGAAGCTTCATTAATCTTGAAGACAAAACCATAGGTGAGGTTTCCCAAATTCTTAACTCCCTTAATTTAAACAGTAAAAATTTAAAAGAGGATGGGGTTGTATTAGAAAAGCAACATGCGCTGTATCTAGATAAAGCTTTTTCGGATAAGGAATTTGAATTCGAACGAGATAGGGATTTTGTTGCATTAACGGAGAAAATTCTGAATCCTTCCACGACGGAATATCTTATGCCGGACGGTATTTTAGCAGAACTGCGTAATTATCAGGTTACCGGTTACAAATGGCTTCGAACCCTTTCCGAAAATGATCTCGGAGGCATTTTAGCTGACGACATGGGCCTTGGTAAAACACTGCAATCCATCGTATATATTGCTTCCGGTGTGAAGGCTTCTCTGACTGGTAAAAATAAAAAGAAAAATCATTATCTGATTGTATGTCCGACTTCTCTTATTTACAATTGGCTGGATGAGATTGAAAATTTTGCACCTTTTATTAAGGCGCTGGTAATCAGCGGAACACCACCGGAACGTCAGGAGATGATTGAGCAATACGAGCAATATGATGTTTTGATTACCTCGTATCCGTTAATTCGCCGGGACGTTACATTTTATGAAAAGATTGACTTTCATACCATTTTTATCGATGAGGCACAATTCATCAAGAACGATTCCTCATTAAACTCCAAATCAGTGAAACGCCTCATTTCAAAATTCCGTTTTGCACTTACCGGAACACCGATTGAGAATAGCTTATCTGAGCTTTGGTCCATTTTCGACTTTATCATGCCCGGTTATTTAAATTCTCACTCGCGCTTTGTGGAAACGTACGAAAAACCGATTTTAAAGGAGGATGCAGAAGCATTAAATGATCTGCATCAGCATATAGCACCCTTCATCCTGCGTCGTATGAAGAAGGATGTTTTAACAGAGCTTCCGGATAAATATGAGACGAAAATGCTGACGGAAATGTCCGAGGGTCAGAAGCTGGTATACCAATCATATCTTGAAAATATCCGTAATGAGATCAATTCCGAAATCAACGAAAATGGGATTGAGCGCAGTCAGATTAAGATATTGGCAGCATTAACAAGGCTTCGACAGATCTGCTGCCATCCATCTACCTTTATTGAAAATTATCAGGGCGGCAGTGGAAAGCTTGATCTATTAATGGAGGTAATTCCCGATGCCATTGCAAATGAACACCGCATATTAGTATTTTCGCAATTTACGTCCATGCTTCGGATTATCGAAGGAGAGCTCAAGGATTTGGATATTCCCTATTTTTATCTGGAGGGTAATACTCAGACCAAGGATAGAAATGATTATGTAAAACGCTTTAACAGCGGAGAGGGAAAGGTATTCTTAATCTCCTTAAAAGCAGGCGGAACGGGACTGAACTTAACCGGAGCTGATACAGTAATTCACTACGATCCCTGGTGGAACCCTGCGGTAGAAGATCAGGCGACTGACCGTGCTTACCGGATCGGGCAGCAGAATAAGGTTCATGTAATGAAGCTGATTACCAAGGGTACGATAGAAGAGAAGATTTACAAGCTGCAGAGAAAGAAGAAGGAATTATCGGATTCGATTATCAGCAGTAAGGAAGTATTCATTAACACCCTAACAAGAGAAGAACTGGAGGAGCTCTTTGCTCCGATCGGGCATTAAAAAGAAAAGCGGCCTTTCAACAAAGAAACACAGTAACCGATGAAACAATGAATTGTCGGCTGCTGTGTTTTTGAATACTATCATTTGGAGCAATAAGCTTTTTGAATAACTACTCATGTATTTAAACCGGAGGAGTAGCTATTTTTACATTTGTTGAGATTAATCTCTTGGCGGTTGTTCTTTGATTATGATTCAATTATCATATAATATCATTTTATAATTTTCGATTTCATAATGAATTCCTAACAGGAAACTTTTTTGTAGCCAACGGATTAATAAATATTTCGAAACACGGTTTTACGGATCACCATACTCACCGATATGGCGAGAACTATTTTGAGCAAATCAAACAGAACGAAGGGAAATACACATACGGTTAATGCATAATAAAATTCATTATTTGTTGAAAAGGAAAACCATAGAGTTCCGATCAGATAGCATAGGAACAGTGAAAAAATCATTCCGGCTGCCAGACCGACGATCTTAACCTTTTTAAATAAGCTAGAAAAAAGAGAAGTCACTAAGGCCATAATCGGATAAGCCATAATATAGCCACCGGTAGGACCCACTAAAGAATCGAGACCTCCTTTAAAATTTGCAAATACAGGCAGACCCACAGCTCCCAGCAAGATATAAGCAAGCACTGACATTAATGCATATCTCGGGGGTAGGAGTGCACCGGTCAAAAAGATGGAAAATACAGCCAAGGTAAAGGGGATTGGCTGAACCGGAATTTGTATTTGTGCCATTACACAAATCACTGCGGTAAACATACCGGTGAAAACCATATCTCTTGTTGATATCGATTTATTTTTTACTGTTGCTTCATTTTGAAATTGATTCATAAGTAATCCTTTCGTGAAACCAGATGATATTTTCTTTTTTTATTCCCTGCTCACAGCCCGAACGCTGACTTCCCCGGAGGTAAGTGCTTCCTTAGTCTGATCCGGATATTCTACAACAAGGCGTGCTTTGTCATCAATATCGATTGCTTTTGCAGGCAGGGATTTGGACCCTCTTAACACAAGTATTTCCTGACCGATAAGAAAGGAACGGTTTCGGTATTCCTCCAAGTATTTTTTATCGGTGATGGAATGCATACACTCAGCCATATTATTTAAAACTTCAGCTACCAGTCTTGACGTGACAGAAGAGTCCTCCGGCTTTTCGGATAGAATAGAGCCGGCAACAAGACTAATCTCACCCGGAAATGCTTTGGTTACAATATTAATACCGATGCCCACAACGGCGTACTCCAGACTACCGCATTCAAAATTTAAGGATGCCTCAGTCAGAATACCGCAGACCTTCTTACCTTCCACAAAGATATCGTTCACCCATTTGATAACCGCTGCTTTTTTAGAGACCGTTTCGATTGCTTTTGCAACTGCAACTGCGGTGGCGGTAGTAATCAGAAGGGAATCCTCGATACTTAGCTTTGGCCTTAGTATGATGGAAAAATAGATACCGGTGGAATCCGGTGAATAAAAGGTTCTGCCCATGCGGCCGCGGCCCTGTGTCTGTTCTCTTGCTACTATCACAGTTCCAGCTTTGGCTCCCTGTCCTGCCTGTTCCTTGGCTAGCGTATTCGTTGAAGTAACACTTTGTTGAACTTCAAGTGAAAAATTTACTGCCTCACCTTTTAAGTGTGGCTGAATACTTTCCGCAGATACAATGTCATTGTCAGAAAGTAAACTATAACCTTTATTGGTAACAGCTACGATACGGTAACCGTCCTTTTGCAGAGCTTTCACAGCCTTCCAGATTGCACTTCGTGTAACAAAGAGTCTTTCTGCGAGTTTTGCTCCATTCACAGAGTTTCCTCTGCTCTCTTCCAGTATTTTAAGTACCTCTTGTTTTAGTTCCATAATTATTAATCCTTATCATATATGATTTTTTTAGTATAACAGAAAATGGATGATTGTCAACCCTTGGAGACACAAGAGTCGACAATCATCCTATCATTAAGTAAACAATGAAAGAGTGGTATGCAAAAAGAGATAGCGATCCTCCATTAAAATTGATTGTTATAAAATTCGTCAATCAGACGGTCGAGATAAGCCTGGTTTTGTTCACCGAATTCTTTGATTAACAGGGTTTTGATGGTATCTGTTTTTTTGATGTAATTAATTTCGTCCGAAAGAGATAGGTCATGAATTGATTCCAGAAAGCTTTCTGTTACATGCTTCTTTAACCATTCATTGATCTTCCCGGTGAGTTGATTTTCTGCATCAATTTCGGATTGTACCTGTTTCGCCTTGGTATGTGTGCTTATCCCTACATAGATAAAATATAGAAATAATGCACCTAGAACGATAGTAGGAATATCGCCGGAATACAGGCTGATAACCTCCACTGCATTTAAAAGTACCACCAAAGAGCCGACAATACCAAATAGCAGAAAGATGACCACAGTATCCCTTAACTCCTTGTAACGGTCGGCTTTCATGACATACACTCCGGAATCGGAATCACTTGTTTGAGCTGATTCGTTAAGAGATGCCTCAGCCATTTCGTCATCCATGGCATCGTCATCATCATTCATATCGGAATCCTTCTCATAGTCCTCCTCGGAAAGCTCCGTCATTTTTTCCGGCAAAGAACCCTGGGAAGCTTTCTTGGCAGTATTCAAAGCCTGCTTTTCACTTTCTACGATGAGGAAGGCTTGATACAGCTTTTTGGCTTGGTTTTGTTGCTTCGCGGGAACAAATGCCACATATAATTCGTTTTCGTCCTGATAATGAGCAATTGCTTTTAAACCGGAGTAGTCAAAGTAGCTGATTAATTTTTCAATAATACTTTTATCCTCTGATTGAATTAAGGGGACCATCTCGATTTCATCCGCGAGCTCGTCCACGAGAGCAGCATTACAATCAGAACAAACCTTTATTCCTTCCTGGTATTCCATTTTACAATTCGGGCACCAAGGCATATGATCAACTCCATTCCTGATATATTTATTCAGCCATAAAACGATGGTATGCCTTTTTACCTTTTCTGACTAAGAGGGCACCATCCGCATCAAAATCCTGATCGGTAAATACTCTATCAAAATCTTCAATCTTCACTTCATTTACTGTAACGCCGCCCTGTTGGATGGTACGTCTTGCGTCGGAGCGGGAGGTAGCCATTTTGGCATCGCACATTAAGGTGATTAAATCAATGCCTTCCGCAAATTTTGCAGCAGGGTAGGTAGTGGTGGGCATATCATCGGATTTCATGCCGCCGCCGAATAAGGCACGGGCAGCCTCTTGGGCCTTTGCTGCTTCCTCTTCACCATGAACGATCTTGGTAATCTCGTAAGCTAAAACTTCTTTGGCAATATTAATTTCCGCATCCTTTAAGGCACCGAGTCTTCTTACTTCATCCATGGGGAGGAAGGTAAGTAATCCAAGGCATTCCTCAACCTTAACATCCTCGATGTTTCTCCAGTACTGATAGAATTCATAAGGGCTGGTCTTGTTCGGATCCAACCAGACAGCACCCTTCATGGTTTTACCCATCTTGATGCCCTCGCTGGTAGTTAAAAGCTTAAAGGTTAAACCAAAGGCTGGTTTCTGCTCCTTACGACGAATTAAATCAACACCACCTAAAATATTGGACCACTGATCATTGCCGCCCAACTGTAAGGAACAGCCATATAATTTATTCAGTTTCCAGAAATCATAGGACTGCATAAGCATATAGTTAAATTCAAAGAAGGTAAGACCCTTCTCCATACGCTGTTTATAGCAATCGGCGGTAAGCATTTTATTTACGGAGAAATGTATTCCGATTTCTCTTAAAAACTCTACATAGTTTAAATCTAATAACCAGTCCGCATTATTGGATAAAATTGCATTACCGTCTTCAAAGTCAATAAATTTCGCAAGCTGTCTTTGGAAGCAGTCTGCATTGTGCTGAATGGTTTCCTTGGTCATCAGGGTACGCATATCGGATTTACCGGTGGGATCGCCGATCATAGTAGTACCGCCACCAAGTAAAGCGATTGGTTTGTGGCCGGCACGCTGCATATGCATCATTGCCATCACGGTAAGAAAATGCCCTGCTGTTAAACTGTCTGCGGTTGCATCAAAGCCTATATAAAAGGTAACAGATTCCTTTCCTAATAATTCACGAACTTCTTCGTGGGTGCACTGTTCGATAAACCCACGTTCCTGTAAAATGTCATAAACATTCGTTGACATTGGTTTTCCTCCTTAATTTCCTTATCTTTCTTATCTTTGCTAAAGACATTATATATGAAATAACAAGATTATTCAATGAATTGTTTCTTCAAAATGTTTGCAACGATAGTAATGACAAATGTCATACCCCCGTTATCACTCCAGTCACTTCCAATTACTGAGGAATTAAAGTATGATTAATTCAGAAGCAAATGAAAGTGCAAATAAATGATTAGTATAAATCAATCAATGGAGGGGATAACGATGTCACAATATGTAATAGTGAATAATCTGGTAAAAAAATACGGAGATTTATGTGCCGTTGATAATTTAAGCATTTCAGTAAATCAGGGTGAAATTTTTGGTCTGCTTGGTCCGAACGGAGCGGGTAAATCCACCACATTAAGTGTACTCACCACACTTTCGGACTTTGATAAGGGTGAGATTACGATTGGTGCGCATAACATAAGAAAAGACAAGATGAAGATTAAGCAGTTAATCGGTATGGTACCGCAGGACATTGCCGTTTATGAGCATCTGACAGCACTTGAAAATGTAAAATTCTTTGCAGCTCTTTATGGGATGCGCGGTAATAAATTAAATGCGTCTGCAAAAGAGGCATTGGAATTTGTTGGTCTTTCCGACCGGCAGAATATGAAGCCGAAACAGATGTCCGGCGGTATGAAACGAAGATTAAACATTGCATGCGGAATTGCCCATGCACCGAAGCTGATCATCATGGATGAGCCTACTGTGGGTGTGGATGCACAGTCCCGTGAGCATATATTAAATTCAATTAAACTGTTAAGAGACAGAGGAGCTACCGTGATTTATACCTCACACTACATGCAGGAGGTAGAAGAAATCTGTGATCGTATAGCAATCATCGATCACGGACGATTGGTCGCCTGCGGAACAAAGGCAGAGCTGGTTTCCTTAATCACAGATGCTCAGTCGGTTTATATAGAGACGAAAATACCGGCAGCCTTTGATCTTGATGAATACAAAAAGAAGCAGAAGCTGATGCCAGGTGTTAAGGCAGTAGCCATAGAAGAAAATACAATTAGAATCGATGTATCCATTGACCAGAACAATATAACCAGGCTGATAGAACAATTTTTATCCTTAAATCTACCTATTATTAATATCAAGACAGAGGTGCCGAATTTGGATACCATGTTTTTAACTTTGACAGGGCATGAATTAAGATAATTTATGAATACCGCATTCGGCGGCGAAAGGAGAATTATTATGTTTCAAATAACCATAAAGGAAACGAAGGAATTTTTACGTGATCGTATCAATTTATTCTTCTTTATCATGTTTCCTGTAGTCTTAGTGTTTTTACTTGGTAGTTTACTGAAGTCCATGGATAAAGCGGAAGAAGCCGTAGGCGAGATTAAGCTGCACTACCTGGTCACCACCGAAAATCCGGTTAATATCATGACAATTGAAGGGTTTATACAGTCCATAGGTGATAATCAGAATCTGATTTTCGAACAAACTGAGAATTTGGAGGCTTCAAAGCAACTGGCAGGTAACAATGAGATTACCGCAGTGATTGAATTTACAGGGAATCCTTTTTCCATCAATATATATGAGGGTTCTAACCAGATTGCGAACCGAACGGTTGCTGCAATCATGAACGGCTTTAAACAGTCAAATAAATCAATTTCCGCAGTGATGAAAACCCTCCCGGAAACGCTGCAAGACATAGATCAAACAGAACGTAGCGAATTTATCCTTCAAAAAGATCTGGGAGTAAACCGTACGATGATGGATTATTATGCGGTTGCGATGCTAGCTATGATCAGCTTCATGAGTGCTCTTGTGGGAGCCGGCGCTTTCGTCGGGGAACGCCAGAACAAAACCATCAACCGGTTGATTGCTGCACCAAAGAACAGAATTTCATTATTCCTGCAGAAAGTTTTCGGTATGATACCTCAGGTAATCATACAGCTAAGTGTATTAATGCTAATCAGTGTGTTTGTATTTAAAGCACATTATGCGGCTACACTGCTGGTAAATCTCTACCTGTTTTTCATGTTTTTTATGGTTACACTCTGTATGATATCCGTCGGAGCGGTCATCGGCATTTTTATTAAAGTAAATCCCAGCGCAGTGATAATGCCGGTATTATGGATTATGATGTTCCTTGGAGGAACCTATTCGAAAGAAATGTACATTAAAGGGTTGACCGACAAAATGCCCAGCTTTCAAATTCAACAGGCTGCCTTTGACTTGGCCATATTTGAGCGGTTTGATAAAGCGAATACGGTTATCATCACCTGTATTATCATTATGAGTATTGCATTGGCGATTGGAGCATTTTTATTCAGCAGAAAGGAAGAGGAACGATGAAAAATATCTGGTTGTTAACCAAAACGAATATCAAGCGTAATAAGATGGCGGTCCTTTTATCCGTTAGCGGAGCCTTCGCACTTTGCTTTATCTTATATGCAATGGGAAATATGATAACCGATGCTACTTTATCAAAGATTAAGATCGGATACATGGATCATGATAAAAGCTTACTATCCGAGGATTTTGAAAAGTATCTTTCAGTTGAGTTAGATTATGAATTAGTTGAAAATAATTCCTATGAAGTACTATCCACCGAGTTGATTGACAAGAACATTTCAGCTATAATAGAAATACCGGAAGGTTTTTATGATCAATTTTCCATGGGAGAATATAAAGAAATAATAATGACGACCCTGGATGATTTTGAAAATGCAGCATTTCTTCAGGCCTATTTAAACAGTTATATGGGAAGTATTAAAGTGCTTTCGGATAGTGCAGGAGGTAATTCCCTGGTTTTTGATCAGCTGCTTGCGGATTATAACAAAGAAAATGTTACGATTCATCAAACAGCAGCTATGGTAACAGACCGGAAGGAAATGACGGATCAACTTGGTTTTATCAATTCCATCGGATTTTTCCTGATGTTCATCTTTGGTTTCAGTGTAATAATATCCTTCATGATTTTAGATGACCGTTTATCCGGTGTTTATAACAGAATTCAAGTAACACCTGTAAAACCGATCCAGTATATTAGCGGTACTACCATATTTGGTATTATCATGTGCGCGATAGAGATTATCATTTACTGCACTTATATTGCCGTTAAGGGGCTAGAGATTGGATTCCCGGTTTGGGTTTTAGTCGTTTTTATGAGTCTGTTTTCCCTGTTTACGGTTTGCTTTTCCATATCGGTTGCACTTGCATTTAAATCAAAGAATGCGATAACCTCCATAGTAATCGGTTTTTCAACGATAGGTTGTATTTTAGGCGGGGCTTACTTTCCGCTGGAGTTGGCACCGGAAAGTTTGCAGAATTTATCACGAATCCTTCCCCAGTTCTGGTTTATGGATACTTTTCGTGCCCTGCAGGAAAATGCTCAGGCGGCTATTTTGCCAAACCTGATAATCATGATTTTATTTACAGTACTGGCGCTTTTGGTCGGAGCTGTTTTATTCTCACAAAATTATAAAAAAAGCTAGGCGGTATCTTATGATGAATCAGCCCTTCCTTTACTTTTGGGCAAAAATTGCTGCTGTTACGGCATCCGTTTTTCTATTTAATCTTGAGAAGGTCGATATTACCTTATCGGTAATATCGACACTTGGTTTTCTCTGCGTTTTTTTGTTCGAGTTATTAATCAGAAATATTCGAAAGAAAAATCACTTGGTCCTTAAGCTTACGGCTGTAGCTTCCGTGTTCGCTTGTTTTATTCTCGGACTGGACCTGTTTTTTCCCCTATATGTCATTTTACTCACTCATTTGATTGATATCACGATTGACTCAAACATGTTTTATCAGATTTTGGTTGTCGTAGGCTTACTTTCCTATCTGATTTTCGAACCCCTCCGGATAACTACAGCGATTTCCTTCCTGTTATTACTTATGGTGCTATATTGCCGTGCAGTAATTATTAAACTGGAATTTTATACGGAAATGAGTCTGATGCAGAAGGAAACCATTGGCGAGATGAATCAAAAACTGCTTGATTTAAAGAGTTTAATGAAAACCTTAAAATATACGGCATCCATTGAGGAACGCAACCGTATCGCTGCAAGAATTCATGATCAGATTGGACATGGTATCTCGGGAAGCATTATTATGCTGGAGGCAGCCATGCTGGTTATGAAGGATAATCCCGAGAAAGCATTTACCAGCATACAAAAGGTAACGGCTAATTTAAGAGAGGGAGTTGACGAAATCAGGGCAGCTCTTAGAGAAGAACGTGCAGGAAGGTATTTACTGGGTATGAATGATGTAACTGCGAGGTTGGAGGAATTTAAGGTAAGCTATAATCTGATTACTACCTTGAAAACAACCGGAAATCTAGATGTAATTACAATGGAAGTATGGGCTTGTATCCATGATAATTTAAAGGAGTGCTTAACTAATGTGCTCAAGCATTCGAATGCTTCCGAATTTCAATTAAAGATTGATGTGCTTCAGAAAATCATTAAGGTTGAATATAAGGATAACGGAAAATCGGAAGGCAGTTTTGAGAAAGGTCTTGGACTGGATGCAATCGAAGAAAGAACAGTAAATGCCAAAGGAAGGTGTTTCTTTACCAAAGGAGAGACCGGATTTTGTGTAACCAATATTTTTACCTTCTAGAGTAGGAATTCATGCGTTATGCGTATATTTGATATTAAAATACTATTTCTAATCTTGGTTAAAGTGTCATAAGGTGCTTTTGACACGATAACCAATCTTATAAATAAGCAGATTTTGATAGGCAGGTAGTATAGATAATATTATAAATAGTGTTATAACATAACGATTCAGAATGGATAGGAGTTGTTAATAATGATAAAAGTTTTAATTGCTGACGATGATGCGATCATCCGCGAAGGCTTAAAGATGATTATTGAGACGCAACCGGACCTTACCTTTATGGGTGCGGCGGCCGATGGCAGGCAGGCTGTGGAAATGTGCAGAAAGTGTCAACCGGATGTGACGATGTTAGATATCCGGATGCCGGTGCTGGATGGTATTGAGGCTGCGGAGATTATACTTACGGAGCATTTATCCGTTCCGCTCTTACTCACGACCTTTGATGAGCCGGATCTGATATTACGAGCCCTAAAGGCCGGTGTGAACGGATATATACTTAAGAACAGTCCCGCAGACCGGATATTATCGGCAATTCGGGTGTTGCATACCGGTGGAACCGTATTTCAGGCAGACGTTCTGGAATTCATACGTCATCGGGTGAACAATCATTCCTCTGAGAGCCGCGTCTTCGATATGATCCTTTCACCCCGGGAATTAGAAATTGTGAAATTGATATCAGAAGGACTTTCGAATAAGGAAATCGGGGAACGACTTTATCTAACCAACGGCACGGTACGTAATCATATTAGTACCATCCTAGAAAAAACCGGCCTGGAGCACAGAACTCAGATTGCAGTACATTATTTAAAGAAATCATAAAATTAAGGCGTTTGCGAAACTATATAATTTTGCAAACGCCTTAATCTTTAAAGGAGGGGGAAAGTTTTTTGCTGTGTGGAATCCATTTTATTAAACCGGACGTGAGAAGCAAATATTATTTATACAAGAAAATAAACATGTAATAGGTCTAAGTAAATCTCCCTAAAAATATAATGAAACAGGAACAAGCATAGACAGATCAGGAATCAAAAGTGATAGGAGGGAGGTTTACCATGGATACCAGTATAGAAGATCGGATGTACCAGCAAATCGAGAAAAATCTTTCCAATAATATCAATGAAAATCTACTTACATCCAGCAGATTGTTAGATAAAGATAAGCTGCCGGTATTACAGAGTTCCGTGAGGGAACCTATTGATACGAGGAAAGATAACTATGTATCCGAGCAGGATAATGAGGTACCATCCTTTGATTATATAAGCCAGCCGACCGGATTAACCAGGGCTGAATATATCAGACAGGCAAGAGAAGCCTGCTTGCGACAGCTTAGTAACCAGAGCTACCATTCGATAGAAGCATATATTCCTCCGGCAAAGGATGAGGAGGATACCTCTGCGCTTGACAAAAAGAAGACTAAGGCTATGTCATTGTTCACGGGTGGTGAAAAACCACTAAAAACACCATGGGATAGAGAATTAACGAAGGAGGAAAATACTCCTCAAGAGATAGCCTCCTACCAATCCTTAATTATCAGGACAGTGTGTGCTTTGGTTATCTTTGCGGCAATATTTTTAATTGATAAATTCGATATTACAATCGGAACTGTTACGAAGGATGTCGTACGCCAATATATCACAGGAATCGACCATCTGGAGCAATTGGAGGAAATTGTTGTATCCTGGTTCAAATAGTTTTGTTCGTTGTAATTTCCTTTCATATCAGTTATAATATAGACAATTGTGAAACACTATAATTTTTGCTATTGTACACACAACAAATACTATTCTTACGCTTTAATGCTATCTCCGTGCTTTACTTTGGATTCGGAGTAGTATTTGTTGTGTGTGCAATTAAATTTAAAATAGGAGCTTCGCAATTGACTACGGTTATCATGCCATGTAGAATGAAAGGAATTTTTGAATGAGAAAATTAGCACTTTCCGATGAAATATTACTAACAGTAGAGAAACCCGCCAGGTATATCGGTGGTGAAGTAAATATGCAGGTAAAAGACCCAAAAGAGGCTGAAATACGTTTTTGTATGTGTTTTCCAGATGTTTATGAGATCGGTATGTCTCATTTGGGGATTCAGATATTATATGATATATTTAATCGCAGAAATGATACCTATTGTGAAAGGGTATATTCACCTTGGGTAGATTTGGACAAGATCATGAGGGAGCGTAATATCCCTCTGTTTGCGCTAGAGAGCCAGGACCCGGTGAAGGAATTTGATTTCCTGGGAATCACGCTGCAATACGAGATGAGTTATACGAACGTACTTCAAATATTGGAACTGTCACAGATTCCGATCTATGCGAAGGATCGTACGGAGGAGGACCCGATTGTCATTGGAGGTGGTCCCTGCAGCTACAATCCGGAGCCGATTGCGGAATTCTTTGACTTTTTCTATATTGGAGAAGGCGAGACCGTTTATAATGAAATATTGGATGCTTATAAGGAATGCAAGCGGGAAAGCAAAACTAGAAATGAATATTTAGAACGCGTGGCACAAATCGAAGGGATGTATGTGCCCGCTTTTTATGACGTTAAATATAAGGAAGACGGTACCATTGACAGCTTTGTTAAGAACAATTCGAAGGCACCGGATAAGGTAGTGAAACAGGTAGAAATGAACTTAAGTGAAACCTATTATCCGACCAAGCCGTTGGTGCCATTTATCAAGGCCACCCAGGACAGAATAGTGCTGGAAATCCAGCGTGGCTGTATAAGAGGTTGCCGTTTCTGCCAGGCCGGTATGATATACCGACCTACCAGAGAACGAAGTCTGGAGTATTTGAAAAAATGTGCCTATGAAATGCTTCAGTCCACCGGACATGAAGAAATTTCCTTAAGCTCCTTAAGCTCCAGCGATTATTCCAACCTTCAAAAGCTTGTTTACTTTCTGATCGAAGAATTTGGTTCGAAAGGGATTAATATATCACTTCCCTCCCTTCGTATTGATGCCTTTGCCCTTGATGTTATGAGCAAGGTTCAGGATGTCAGAAAGAGCAGTTTAACCTTTGCTCCGGAAGCCGGATCACAGCGTCTACGTGATGTAATTAATAAAGGCTTAACCGAGGAAGCAATATTGGAGGGTGCGGGAAAAGCGTTTCAAAGCGGCTGGAATCGTGTAAAATTATACTTTATGATGGGTCTGCCTACTGAAAATGATGAGGATATCGAGGGTATCGCAGTATTATCCGATTTGATCGCCAGAGAGTATTATAAGATACCAAAGGATCAGAGAAACGGTAAGGTGAGCATTGTAACCAGTACCTCATTTTTTGTACCGAAACCCTTCACACCCTTCCAATGGTCCAGAATGGATACCATACAGGAATATATCAGTAAACAACGCTTATTAAGATCCAAAATCAACGAGCAGCTAAACCGTAAGAGTATTAAGTTTAACTGGCATGAAGCAGAAGTGAGTGAGCTCGAAGGAGTTCTGGCAAGAGGTGACCGTCGTATTGCTAAGGTTATTTATGATGCTTACAAGGACGGATGCCTTTACGATTCCTGGAGTGAATATTTCCATTATGATAAATGGATGAAAGCCTTTGAAAGCAATGGCGTCACATTGGCATTCTACAATAGTAGAGAAAGAGATGAGAATGAAGTTTTCCCTTGGGATTTTATTGATGTGGGAGTTACCAAGGAATTCTTACTCAGAGAATACCGCAAAGCGAAAACGGTGAAGGTGACACCGAACTGTAGACAGACCTGCTTTAACTGTGGAGCAAAGTCTTTTGGCGGTGGAGTATGCTTTGAGGACGGTACAGGACAGATTACGGACATGAATTTAGAGGATACAGCTGTAGAAACAGACGAGAGCATTCCAAAAGATGCTTTAGAACAAATTAAGATTAGCTTATCCGGAATAAATAACGAGGAGGTTACGGATGAACGTTAGAATTAAATTTCAAAAATACGGTGTTATGAAATTTATCGGTCACCTTGATGTTATGAGATATTTTCAGAAAGCATTTCGTAGAGCAAATGTAGATAATGAGTATTCCAAGGGCTTTAATCCCCATCAGATTATGTCCTTTGCTGCACCACTCGGTGTGGGGCTGACCAGTGACGGTGAATATCTGGATGTTTCCTTAAATTCCTGCGAAGCACCGGAGATTATGATAGAGCGGATCAATGCAGTTATGTCGGAAGGATTTCATATCACAGGCTGGAATTTTCTTAAGGACCGGGAGGAAAACCAGAAGGCGGTTACCGCTATGGCATTAGTCTCCTCTGCCGATTATCTGGTATCTCTAAAGGATGGATATCAAATTGGTGAGGCCATACGCTCACAGCAGGACTTTGCAAAAGAATTTGAACGTTTTTATCATCAGGATGAAATCGTTATTAATAAAAAGACAAAAACCAGTGAAAAACCGGTTGATATAAAACCGATGATATCCTTGGCTGCATTTGATAAAGCAGAGTATGAGGTAAAACGAAATAGCTTGGTTAAGGTAGACAATAACACAATGCTAAGTGGAAACAAGTCGGAGAGCGTTGCCGAAAGCTACGAAAACGGTATTTTTGTTTATCTTCAGTTAGATACCGGAAGTGCTGCTAATTTAAAGCCGGAGCTAGTAATGGAAGCCTTTTATGATTTTCTTTCTGTTCCTTATGAAAAGTTTGCATGGCAGGTTCACCGACTTGAGGTATACACGACAGATACAGAAAGCGGTAAGCTTGCCGCACTCGATCAGGTGGAACGATAGAAAGAAGTCGTCCGTCGGAATAAACGAAGGAATGAAGATGAATTGATTTATGATGTAATTACAGACCGGAGGTGCAAAGAATGGAGAATAAATTAGTAATTACGAAAAAAGAAAATAAGATTATTTCTGCATTCTTTGAGGGAAAAGAGCTGGTGCAGGTATCCTTAAATTCCACCGAGGAAAACAGTATCCTCGGAAATATCTATCTGGGTAAGGTGAAAAATATTATTAAGAACATCAATGCAGCCTTTGTAGAAATCGAAGATGGCAGAATGTGTTATTATTCTCTTGAGGAAAACCGTTATCCGATATTAACGAAGGAGCGGGATTATAACGAAGAGGAAGCTAAGTTAATTCAGGCAAAGGTAAATGTCGGTGATGAACTTTTAATCCAGGTAGCGAAAGAGGATGTGAAGACAAAAGCTCCCGTAGTCAGCTCAAACTTAAACTTTACCGGTAAATATGTAGCGTTAACCTATGGAAAGACTACCATCGGGGTTTCGTCAAAGATCACGGATGAAAAGGAACGGAATCGATTACGGGATATTGCAAGGCGATTTGAACATAGGGATTTTGGATTTATAATTCGAACCAATGCAGCTTACATGCCGGAAGAAAAAATCCTTAGCGAAATGAATAAACTTGTTGAGGACTACAAAAACATCCGTAAATTCGGAGTTCATAAGAGTAGATTTTCCTGCATTTATAAGACCCCGCCGAATTATATCTGCGATATCCGGGATGGATATGCGGAGCATGTGGATGAATTCATAACCGATGATCATGAGCTTTTTGATCATATCGAAGAATATTTAAAGCAATATCAAACGGAAGATTTGCCGAAGCTTCGGCTTTACAGTGACCCTACCTTAGGCCTATCAAACCTTTATGGAATCAACGAAAAGTTAAATGCTGCCATCCGTCCTATGGTTTGGCTGAAATCCGGAGGAACACTTGTAATACAACCGACGGAAGCCCTTACCGTCATAGATGTCAATACAGGAAAAGCAGTTTCCGGAAAGAAAAAGGTACAGGAAACCTTTTTGAAGGTGAACCGGGAAGCAGCAAAGGAAATCGCTAAGCAGATTCGCTTACGCAATCTTTCCGGTATCATCATCATTGATTTTATCGATCTGGAGGATGTAAGGGATCAGAAGCTTCTCATGGAGGAGTTAGAAAGCTATTTTAAAATGGACCCTGTGAAGACAACGTTGGTTGATATGACAGCACTGGGACTTGTTGAGGTTACCAGAAAAAAGGTTCGTAAACCGCTTCATGAGCAGGTGGAAGAGATAAAATAATAATAAAATTATATTAAATACTATGGTAAAAAAGCTTTTTCTTTGTTAATATTTAGGTGATATATCCTAGTATGCAAGGAAAAAGCTTTTCGCTTAAATGAGATTATGATAGTCCATCGGGAAAGCTATAATCTATATCAATTTAGCATACAACATATACTGCTCCGGAACGGCGGATAAGACCATAGGTCGTTTAGAATTATTTCTTAATTGCCAATGATATTGTGATAACGAAAGGATTGTAACATGGTAAAGACAAATGTGATGCGCTTACTTAGTCAAGCAGGCATTTCTTATAAAGCAATGGAATATGAAGTGGATGAAAATAATCTGGCAGGTGAACATGTTGCGGAACTAATCAAAATACCGCCGGAGCAGGTCTTTAAAACTCTGGTGGCAAAGGGTGAGAAGCGGGGAGTTGTAGTATTTTGTATACCGGTAAATAACGAACTGAGCCTAAAAAAAGCAGCAGCTGTTATTGGTGATAAGAAAATTGAGATGCTTCATGTGAAGGATTTACTTGACACCACCGGATATATACGAGGTGGCTGCTCTCCAATCGGAATGAAGAAGAAATTTGCTACTTATATGGACGAGATGGCGATTCTTTTTGATGAAATTACGGTCAGTGCAGGAGTCAGGGGCTGCCAGCTGTGCATTCCGAGGGAAGAGTTGGTGGAATATATTGGGGCAGAGCTGTGCGATTTAACGCAGTAGGAACATTTCGCTGCAGACGAATTATTATAGATGCTCGGTGTTGGAGTGCTGTAAAAAGCATTAAATCATTAATAAGCTTCCTAAAAACAGGATATTAAGTACATCAGATTTATGAGGATTATATACTTATATTGATAGCAGTTTGCGAGGATTAATGAGGCAGCAAAAGAAAATGAATCAACTAGGTAATGAGTTTTACGGTTTATACTACGTAATCAGATCATGGGTACATAGTTTGCTCGGGATAAAATGAATTTATAATATATTTTTACTAAGAGTTTTAAGTTAAGTATGGAAAGGAATATCAAAAACATATATAATGAAATTTAAGAAAGAAGGGGTATTTTTATGAAAACAAAAATTATTTATGCCACGATGACAAAGCACTCCAAGAAAATAGCGGAGGCGATATCAAAGGAATTAAATGTTCCTGCGGAGAATGTTAAGAGTAATCCGGCGACGGGAGAATTGGATTTATTGTTCATCGTTGGCGGAATCTATGGAGGTGAAAGTTTACCGGAAATGCTTACCTTTGTAAAGGGTTTGAACAATAAGGTCAAGAAAGCGGTACTCGTAACTACCTGTGCTTCGAAAAAGAATGGACAGAATTCGGTTCGGCAATTACTAAAGGAACGGGGAATTGAGGTAGTCGACGAATTTATTGGCCGCGGTGGTTTCCTGTTCATGCATTTAGGGCACCCGAATAAAAATGAAATTCAGGATGCGGTTGATTTTGCAAAAAAACAGATAAGATAAAATGGGATGCAGTCAACAATAAAAAGACAGGTTGCTGACAGGAAGAACAGCATCTCATGGCCAGGATTTCTGACAGCAACCGTCCTAGAATGGTACATCTGAAAATGATTCGATTAAAATAATTGATTGACAAATGTGTTATGTTATGCTAGTATAGCTTAGTGTGCCGCACAACGAGGTATAAGTTCTGTAAAAGGTGAATGGATTTATTTACTAAATCACATTATGATAATAGGAGGTGCCAATATGTACGCAATTATTGCAACTGGTGGAAAACAGTACAAAGTAGCGGAAGGCGATATCATTAAAGTTGAGAAGCTTGGATTAGAAGCAGGAGCAACCGTTTCTTTTGATCAGGTCCTTGTTGTTAACAATGGTAGTTTAGTAGTAGGAAACCCTACTGTAGCAAATGCTAGTGTATCTGCAACTGTTGTTGAAGAAGGCAAGAATAAAAAAGTTATTGTCTACAGATACAAGAGAAAATCAGGATATCACAAGAAGAATGGTCATAGACAACCATTTACTAAGGTTAAGATCGAAAAGATCAACGCATAGGTAATTGTGATATGATTCGTGTATCCGTTTATAAAAATGCAGAGAATTTGATTACAGGCTTTCAACTATCCGGACATGCAGACTTTTCAGAATATGGCAGCGATGTAGTATGTGCCGCAGTTTCAGCTTTGGTAATCAATACAATAAATTCTGTTGAGCATTTTACCTCAGACCGGTTTGATTTAAAACAGGATGAGAAAAATGGCTATATAGAATTTCATGTGGTTTCACCAATCAGTAACAACACAAATCTGTTGTTAAGTTCCTTAGCCCTTGGATTACAGGGGATTGAGGATGAATATACGGATAAGTATATCAGACTTATCCAGGTCAAAGGAAAATAGACTGATGCTAGCAGAGATACTGTTAAACCGTTTCGGTATTCGTATTTCTGATATGATCAGAAATGTTACTTTACTGGTTATAATTTGAATTTAGGAGGTGTACAATATGTTAAGAATGAACCTTCAATTTTTCGCTCATAAAAAGGGAGTTGGTTCTACCAAGAACGGTAGAGATTCCGAATCCAAGAGATTGGGTGCAAAAAGAGCAGATGGACAATTTGTTCTTGCAGGAAATATTCTTTATAGACAACGCGGTACTAAAATCCATCCCGGAATTAATGTAGGACGTGGTGGCGATGATACCTTATTTGCTTTGGTTGATGGCGTTGTTAAATTCGAGAGAAAGGGTAGAGACAAGAAACAAGCTAGTGTTTACCCTGTAGAAGCGAAATAGTATATTAACCGTTCGGTAATGACCCCAAATTCTTGATGGTTCCAGGATTTGGGGTCGTTTTTAGTTGTATTTACCATAGTTTCCGATTATAATAAGCATAATGGAATTTGGAAATACTATTTTCAATCACATCGAATGGATATGATGAAGGAAAAGTTTCTTGTGAATTTAAGAGGCACCATCGTATGGTTGTTTACTTAAGTGAATAAGATTTAGTTTTGAGAGGGCAATGCTAAAATGCATTGTAGCAGGTGATAAAATGTTTGCAGACAGAGCGGAGATTCATATCAGGTCAGGAAAAGGCGGTGACGGCCATGTCAGCTTCCGTAAGGAAATCTTTGTGCCGGCCGGTGGTCCGGACGGTGGAGATGGTGGAGACGGTGGTGATCTGATTTTTGAAGTAGATGAAGGCTTAAATACCTTAACTGACTTTCGATTTGTTAGAAAGTATAGTGCCGGAGATGGAGAAGTCGGTGGAAAACGTAATTGTCATGGTAAAAACGGAGCCGATTTGGTGGTTAAAATTCCGCCGGGAACGGTCATTAAGGAAAAGGAGACAGGTAAGGTTGTAGCGGATATGTCTTATGATCATAAAAGAGAAGTGATCTTAAGGGGAGGTCGCGGCGGCAAAGGTAACCAGCATTATGCAACACCTACGATGCAGGCGCCTGTTTATGCTCAACCAGGGCAGAAGGCACGGGAAATGAATGTTATCCTTGAACTGAAAGTGATAGCAGATGTGGGACTGGTTGGGTTTCCCAATGTAGGTAAATCAACGTTATTATCCCGTGTTACGAATGCAAAACCTAAGATAGGCAATTATCATTTCACAACCTTAAGTCCAAATCTCGGTGTAGTTGATATGGAAGGCGGTGGTTTTGTCATTGCCGATATTCCCGGTTTAATCGAAGGAGCCTCCGAAGGACTCGGTCTTGGGCATGAGTTCCTGCGTCATATTGAACGTACCAAGGTTATTATACATTTGGTAGATGCAGCTTCCACGGAGGGTAGGGACCCGATTGAAGATATTAATAAAATCAACGAGGAACTATCTGCATATAATCCGGAGCTGGCGAAGCGTCCCCAGGTTATTGCCGCAAACAAAATGGATGTTTTGTATGAGGATGATCAGGAAGAAGTTATTAAGAAAATAAAGGCTGAGTTTGAGTTGAAGGGCATTCCGGTATTCCCGATTTCTGCAGTCAGTGGAAAAGGCATGAAGGAACTTCTGTATCATGTTAAGGGAATGTTAAATAACCTAGATCAGACACCGATTGTATTTGAAAAGGAATTTTTCCCTGAGGATATGGTTAATTCGAAAGAACCATATACGGTAACCAAGCAGGAAGACCATTTCTATGTTGTGGAAGGTCCACGTATTGAACGAATGCTGGGTTACACAAACCTGCAATCAGAAAAAGGTTTCGAATTCTTTCAGCGCTTCTTAAAGGACAATGGCATTTTAGAGGAGTTGGAGGCCTTAGGAATAGAAGAAGGCGACACCGTAAAAATGTATGGGCTAGAGTTTGATTATTATAAATAATTGATGAGAAGCTACGCTTCGAATCCATTATATAATTTTATTGATGAAACACATAGACGTTTGAGAAATTCATAATCTAGATTCATTACACACAAAGTATGCTACTCCGGAACGGAAGTTAAGCCCGTAGGAAGCGTTGGAGCGTAGGAATAGTATGTGTTGTGTGTACAATAACAAAAATTATATTATTTCGCAATTGTCTTAAAATAAATCTACAGGCGATTGCGAAACTCAAATAGCAAAACTATATTATTTCGCAATCGCCTATAAATAAATCTACCATGAAAGGAGAACATAGATGACAACAAAGCAAAGAGCATATTTAAAAGGTTTAGCTATGAAGATAGATCCCATATTTCAAATCGGAAAATCCTCTTTAACTCCGGAGATAACGGAGGCAATTTCCGCTGCGCTGGAAGCCAGGGAACTAGTAAAAATCAGCGTACTGCAAAACTGTACGGATGATGTTAACGAATTGGCTCAAACCTTAGCAGGACGTACTCGTTCTGAGTTAGTACAGGTAATTGGCAAAAAAATCGTACTTTATCGTGAATCCAAAGATAAGAAGAAAATTACTCTTCCTGAGGAAAAAAAATCAAAGGTAAAAGCGTAATCCAAGAAAAAATACTTATGACAACAGGAAGGGAAGATGGGCTATGCAGAAAGTCGGGATTATGGGCGGAACATTTAATCCGATTCATTATGGCCATTTGTTTTTAGCGCAGCAAGCATTAGAACAAATGAAACTGGACAAAATTCTTTTCATGCCTTCCAAAAACCCACCGCATAAAAAGAAGCAGGAGATTGTTTCCGATCAATGCAGAAAAGATATGATCCGGCTTGCCATTATGGGTAACCCTCAATTTGAATTATCTTCCCTGGAATTTGAACGGGAGGGTACCACTTATACCGCGGATACATTGACCATCCTGACGCAGGAAAATCCTGATACGGAATATTATTTTATCATTGGAGCCGATTCCTTATTTATGATGCAGAATTGGAAAGCTCCGCAGACCGTTTTTCGGTTAAGTACCATTTTGGTGGCAGGAAGAGACCGTGTCAATCAATCGGAAATGGATGAAAAGGTGAAATTTTACGAGGATATCTATCAAGCGCGTATCTTCTTTGTGGAAATGCCGGCCATTGAAATCTCATCCGCTGCAATCAGGACAAGACTTGGAGAAAAAAAGACAATCAGATATTATGTGCCTGATCATGTGATGGAGTATATCGCAGAAAACGATTTATATAGGTAAGAAGCGGGAGAATAAAGGGAATGGAACTGGAACAACTGAAGGATATGATGAAAATAATATTAAAACCTTCCAGATACCTTCATAGTATTGGCGTAGAAGAAGTTTCTTGTGATTTGGCCTGTATATATGGGTATGACACAGAAAAAGCCAGTATTGCCGGAATTTTACACGATTGTGCGAAATGTTTGACAGATGAGCAGCTGGTGGAGGAATGCCATCGGTTTCAGCTTCCGGTTAAGGAAGTTGAGTTAGGGAACAAGCAGCTGTTGCATGCCAAAGTTGGCGCTGTTTATGTCAAACATCATTATGGTATCGTAGATGAGGACATCATAAACGCAATCTATTATCATACCACCGGAAGACCCGCAATGTCACTTCTTGAAAAAATCATTTATATTGCTGATTATATCGAACCATACCGGAAACCTTTGCAGGGGATGGAGAAAATCAGAAGTACGGCTTATGAGGATATTGATCTGGCTGTTTTTATGATTGCGGAAAGTGTTTTAAACTATTTACAACATACAGGTGCTTTGATTGACACCCTGACAGTTGAAACATATGAATATTATGAGACGGTTATAAAGAACCGGGAAATGAAAGAGGTTTGTTATGGACAATTCTAAAGTTATGGCACGTTTAGCTTATGAAGCGCTGGATGATAAAAAGGGTGAAGATATTCAAGTAATTGAAATCAAGGATATTTCCATCATAGCTGATTATTTTATCATTGCTAACGGTACAAATTCATCTCAGGTTGATGCCTTAGTGAATTCCGTTAAGGATGCTCTCGGCAGAAAGGGTTATGAACCCAAACGAATCGAGGGTGTAAGGAGTGCAAGCTGGATTCTTATGGATTACGGCGATTTGATCGTTCATGTATTCTCCAAGGAGGATAGATTGTTTTATAATCTGGAACGTATCTGGAGAGACGGAAAGACCGTAAGTAAAGATCAGTTAAACGATTAATCGGTCAGAAGTTATTCGCTGATACTTAATATTCTTGACTGAAATTAATTATCTGTCAAAGGGTTATTAAAAAGATTAGTGATATGCCAAATAGTCATTAAAAAGATTAATGATATGCATAGTTATTAAGAAGATTAGTGATATGCATCGTTATTAAGAAGATTAGTGATATGCCAGATAGTCATTAAAAGATTCGTGATATGCCAAATAGTCATTAAAAAGATTAGTGATATGTATCGTTATTAAGAAGATTAGTGATATGCATAGTTATTAAAAAGAGTAGTGATATGCCAAATAGGAATCAAAAGATTAGGGAAGCTTTGATAAGCTTCCCTTAATGTGTTTCTTTTAAATAAGTGTTTACCTCTGATATAAAATTCACTTTCTAATAAGCTTACAAACAGACGATCAGCCAATCGATTAATATCTTGATAGAATGTTTATTGAAAATAACGAGGAAGAGGTTTATTGGAACATACGGAATAGACCAATAACCTTACCTAATATATTCAATTCAGGAAGGATAATAGGCTCCATGGAGTCATTTTCCGGTTGTAAACGATAATAGCCATTTTCCTTATAGAAGGTTTTTACCGTTACTTCATCCTCAATCAGAGCAACAACGATATCTCCATTCTTGGCATGTGACTGCTTTTGTACCAGAATCTTGTCACCGTTAAAAATACCGGCATTAATCATACTTTCGCCCTTAACGAGAAGCATAAAAGTCTCTTCATTGGGCATATATTCCGAAGGAATCGGAAAGTAGCTATCAATATTTTCCACAGCCAGGATGGGCTGTCCGGCTGTAATTGTTCCAACAATCGGTACGTTCACGAGCTCACGTCTTGTCAGGTTGAATTCATCATCGATTATTTCAATAGCTCTGGGCTTGGAGGGGTCACGGCGTATATATCCGTTCTTTTCCAAGGTTTCAAGATGTGAGTGAACAGATGAGGTTGATTTCAATTTAACAGCTTCACAAATTTCACGAACAGCCGGCGGATATCCTTTATTAATTATCTGAGTCTTTAAATACTCCAGTATTTCTTTCTGCTTATTGCTTATTCTCCCATAACCCATTCGTATCAGCCTCCATTTCATAAATATTATGTTTCAATGCGATTAGTAATAAATTTATTGAACCGTCTATGTAATCTGGTCGGTACTTATTGTTATATTTACCACATTTCTTCACTTTTCTTGTACAGTATAACATACTTAATGAAGAAATGCAAAACTTATGTTCTAAAAAACGAAAAAATGTTTGTAAAAAGAAATGTATGTTCGAAAAATTAGTTGACAAACAAATGTTTGGAATGTATAATTAAGAAAAACAAAACAAATGTTCGCATCATATGTTCGAATATGAATTATATATTCTATAAGACATGTAGAAAAGATTTTATTGATTTAAATCAATAAAAAGTAAATATTTTTTGAATATGGACATCGGATGACTGTGGCACATAATACAATAAAAATGTAAATAACAATGAGCAGTAAATTATGAATATTTTATATTGATATGGGAGGTATTTTTATGACCAGAACAGTAAATATGATGACAAAAAGAAATAAATACAGAAGAGGCGTAAATAATAGAACGTTGATGGTAGCGATTATCTTATTCGTGGCAATTATCATTTGTTCAGCCGTATTCTTCAGTAAGACGGTAACGGCAGAGAGAAATTCGGCAAGAACCAAACAGATTACCAGCGTGGAAATCCATAGAGGTGATTCTCTTTGGAGCATTGCATCCGAATATATAACGGATGAATATTCGAATCTTAACGATTATATTGAAGAGATCAAAGATAGTAACGGATTAATCTCCGATACAATTCATGTCGGAAATTACATTATCATTCCTTACTATGCCGATGCGGTAGTTACCAGATAGTTCTACTAAAAAGTTTGAAATGAATAATATTTAAGTTAAGGTTTTATATAAAATCATATAAAATCAATTGAAATCAAATTAAGAATTTTCAAATGGACATTTAAAATATCGTAAAATATATTATAAATTGTGGTTAATTGTGGCTGATTGTGGTTAAATGAAAAAGTAAATTCCACTTTACAAAAAAAATAGGTTTAATGTGTTTAAATGTGTTTAAATTTTGAATAAAATCCCTTGACAATAAGAATTGTATTACATATACTATAGAAAATTAAAAGCAATGAAGAGAAAAGTAATCATAAGAATAATCTACAGAGAATTCCGGTAGCTGAGAAGGAATGATGAAGTTTTATGATGAAACAAGACTCGGAGCTTCATACGGATCTAAATTATATGATTTTAGTGATGCTATGACGTGAGTTCACGTTACAGAACTAGAGTATGATAGTACTTGATAAGATTAATATGGCGACATATTAATGATTTAGGGTGGCACCGCGATATTTATCGCCCCTACAGGTTTCTGTAGGGGTTTTTTGTGTGCGCGTGTGTCCAGCGAAGATGGACCATGCCTGTCGCAATCTAACGGGAGCCTCTTACTCGATTGTGTATTAGCAAAGAACTACGTTTAGAAGATAGGAAATTTCAATGAGCCTAGATGAGAAGTGCATAAATAACCGAAGAGCTCAGCACTAAGGGAAAAGAACATTAGCAATTGAACGACTATGAATTAAGAGTAGAAACAAGGTTAAATCAAATATCAAATTATGATGAGGAGGATTATGATGGAGGAAAGATCTAACAAACGAAGCAAACAGCTGTTGTCGGAAAGGCCGATATTTCCGAAGCGTGCGGTTATAACAGCCGGTATGCCGTATGGTAATAAGGAATTACATTTTGGCCATATTGGAGGAGTATTTATTCATGCCGATGTTTTTGCACGATTTTTAAGAGATAGAATCGGTATGAAAAATGTTATCTTTGTATCCGGTACAGATTGCTATGGTTCACCGATTTTAGAAAGCTTTCGTAAGCGAACGGAAACGGAGGAAAATGTAGGTGCGATTGAAGATTACGTATATGGAAATCATCTCAAACAAAAGGAAGCGTTGGCAGAGTATGAGATAAGTCTTAATCTTTATGGAGCGTCAGCTCTTGGACGTACCGGTGAGGTACATCAGGAGGTTTCGGATGAGATATTTCATGCTTTATATAAAAAAGGTTATTTAGAGAAATTATCAACCCCTCAATTTTATGATCCGGAATATAAGGTACTGTTAAATGGACGGCAGGTCGTTGGACAATGTCCCATACAGGGCTGTAGTTCTGACATAGGCTATGCAGATGAATGTTCGTTAGGACATCAGTACATGCCGAGTGATTTAATTCATCCTACGAGTACGCTTTCTGGTAAAAAACCCGAGGTAAAAAACGTTACCAATTGGTATTTTAAATTAGAGGATTTTCAGAGATTATTATCAGATCGAGTGGAATTCCTTCGTCTTCATACGAATACACGGAAATACCTATTAAGTGCAATGGAAGAATTTTTGAAGAAGCCTGTCATTTATGTGAAAAGAAATCAAATGGATTTATTGGAGGAGATCAAAGAGAAGCTTCCGAAATTTGATATTTTGGATGAGGATAAGAAGACTTCCGTAACCCTGGTGTTTGAAAATCTTGACAACAGGGATTTAGCTAGAAATGTTCTCGGTGAGAAAGGAATTTATTATCGAACCGGAAAAACACTGGTACCATTTCGCCTAACTGGTAATATCGAATGGGGCGTTAGAGTGCCCGAATTAGAATCCCTCGATAATCTGACATTTTGGGTGTGGCCGGAATCCTTATGGGCACCGATATCATTTACAAGGACCTACCTGGAAACGTTAGGTGTAGAAAAAGGGAAGTGGAAGGATTGGTGGTGCTCATCTGAGGCGATAGTATATCAATTTATCGGAGAGGACAATATATATTTTTATGGAATAGCCGAGATGGCAATGTTTATGGCACTGCAGGAGCATGACCCAAGTATCACACCGAAGGATGGGGAGCTGATGTTACCACATTTAATCGCAAATAATCATGTATTATTCATGGATAAGAAAGCGAGCAGCAGTGGTGAAATCAAACCGCCTATGGCAAAAGAATTATTACAGTATTATACAGCAGAACAACTACGGATGCATTTTTTAAGCCTTGGATTAGATTCTAAAAGTGTTAGTTTTCAACCTAAGGTATTTGCTAAAAACACATTAGAGGGAATTGATCCTGTGACAAAGGAAGGTAATTTGTTGACGAATGTATTCAACAGGATTATTAGGTCCTGCTTTTACACAGCACAAAAATACTATGATTCAAAAATTCCGGACGGTGCTATCAGTGAGTCTATCCGCAAAGAATCCATAGAAGCCATTTTAAGTTTTGAATTGCACATGTACAATCATGAATTTCATCGGCTGACTTATGTACTCGATACCTATATCCGTAATATGAATAAGTATTGGGTAAATAATATCAGAATTGCTGATGCAAATGAGGATGATGCTTTGCGCAGGCAGGTACTAATCGATGTATTTCACGTAGTTCGGGTAACCACAACCTTATTACACCCAATAGCGCCTACCGGTTGTGAGTTAGTAAGAGAATACTTAGGAGTGGGTGGAGATCTTTGGGATTGGGAGAATATCTTTGAGCCCATAACAGCATTTTTTGATAAGGATAAGGAACATCGGTTGAGGTTTCTGGAACCACGTGTTGATTTCTTCAAAAAGCATGACAGTCAGTTTGAATGATTTTCGTAGTTAAAACGAATCCAATAGTGTTATAATCCATTTATTATAGGAAAACGATCATAAAGGATGGGGGATATAAAATGATAGAAATCAAAGAGAAGGATCGGAATAAAATTCAACACTTGTTTCAAAGTATGGAGGATTCCATGATTTTGTCTTGCTTGCAAGGGCATATGGGAAGAGCCTGGACAGATAATATGGAGGAGCCTAAGGTAGCTCTGATACAAATGGATTGTTTCTGTTTTATAGCAGGTGAGGATAATTCTGAGGTAATGATGCAGCTGATTGCCCAAATACTAGATTTACCAAAGATGAGAATGGCCTATATCATTGCCCAAAATAGGAAGATAGGTGAACTAGTAGAAGTACATTATCGGGATAGATGCAAAAAAATACAGCGTTATTCTATAAAGAAGAGAATGGCTGAATTTGATCTTAATTATTTAAGAGCCATTGTAAACAGTTTACCGAAGGAGTATACATTGCATCCCATTGATGACACATGGTATCAGGAAGCGGTTAAAGAGGATTGGAGTTGTGATTTTGTGTCTAACTTCCGGTCAAAAGCGGATTATTTGGAAAGGGGTATCGGAAGAGTAATTGTACACGATGGTAAGATTGTCAGCGGTGCTTCATCCTATACCGTTTATGATGATGGAATTGAAATTGAAATTGATACCAGAGAAGAATATCGCCGACAGGGGCTTGCGACGGTTGCCGGAGCTGCATTAATACTTGACTGCAGAGAAAAAGGTTTATACCCGTGCTGGGATGCAGCCAATATGATGTCAGTTCATTTGGCTGAGAAGCTTGGATATGAATTCAAGGAAGCATATGATACATTTGTAATCCGAACATTTTAAACATGGAAACTTAATAGCAAACTTAATAACAAACTTTTTATAGCAAACTTAATACAAATTTAGTATGATTATTTCGCGCACATGGTTCCACCAATACGCAGTTGAGAACCACCTGTACGCACAATGAGGGTAATGCCCTGGTATCAACATTAATATTACTGGTATCATTGGTGCGAATTAGTGGTATCACAACGTGTTTGTCGGTGTTATCATTGATGCAAAGTAATTAAATACAAATTAAGTAACAAATAATGCAAAATGTACTAATATAATTACTAAATTAATATCAAATATAATTACCTAATTAATTACTAAATTCAATAAATATAGGCTTGAAATAAACAGACTATAGTGATAGTATGTAATTATACTATTGCTATAGTCTAAACTATATACCCAGATGATATATACTATAAATGTTACCTTACTAAAGCAAAATCGCTGATATAACCAAACTAAAGCAACATTAGCATTCATGAGCTAATACACTCATGAAAATTGAATTTGAATTTATGGAATCACAATGTATCACAGGGAGGATGGATAATATGTTACGGATCATAACAGGTATGGCTCTCTTATTGATAATTAGTTTTAATAGATCAGGGATTTCGATAATAAATTATTTAGATTCAAATAACACTCCTCCTAAGCTAACAATTACCGTCGGAGAGACAGAAATCATTCATGGTGTTAATCTAATTGATTGGAATGGTTCTTCAAAGAAGAATAATGATTTCACATCATTAATTCTAAGTCAAAAGGAGCTACCGGTATTTGAAAGTCCGGAAGGAGTGTTATTTAAGGATAATATAAACCTGGATTTTGGTGACAATACTCCGGATTCGATAACGGTAAATGACGACCTTATAACAAAAAATGGTTACTTGGTTCATTCAAGAATCACCGTAAAAAGAGATGTCATTGCTGTGGAGGAAGGAAAATATTCCTTTGGTTTAAATCAACATTTTGCCTTGATGTTAAGTTCACACTCTGATACTTATACTAATCCGAGTTATCGAGGATTTACAATCACCTGTACCTTTGGTCAAAACAAATGTGAATATTTATTTGTAATTAAACTAGGACCAGCATGGAAATAATAAAATATCGGATTTATAAGGTGATGCATAGGATGATGAGTTGACATAGATGTTATTGTTTACCTTCGACCTATACCTAGAGAAATCACATTAATATCTCATTTGATAAGCAACTCCGAATGTAATATGGAAATATAGATAAACAATAATCCGGTATCTACCAATGCATAATGCCTATGCGGTTAGTATTACCGGATTATTGTTTTCTGATATCTTATTTTGTGCTTCACATAAATTCAACGAAAAGGAAGAGTATTAATTGATAAATAAAATGTCTGTTAATATGATTGCCACTTCTTAGGATTATCGTAGAATATTAAAAATATTGAAAATATCCAAAATGCCATATCCCCAATCTCTGTTGGGATAAATAAGTGTCGGGCTTCGGATGGCTCCGCGTGCAAGATAGTCTTTAATACCTACAGAATCTAGTCCGGTTCGATTACCTCTGATTTCCGCCCATTCATAAATCATTGCTATTATTCCTGCCGTGTGTGCAGTTGCTACTCCGGTGCCGGAATAATTCACGAATTCCTTGTTATTATTCGGAGCAATGTAGTTCACTCCAGGAGCTGCAAGATCCGGTTTCACAGTATGCGACCGGGTATAACCACGGCTGGAATTGACATATAAATTTTTGTTTACAGGATTGTATGCTGTGATAGTGATGGGAACCTCTGCTGTACCCGGGGCTGTAACAGTGGTATAAATATCAGGCTGCAGAAAATAAGTCTGGTCTGATATTATATTTCCCATAGGCAACCAGATATTAAAGTCTGTAATAAGATCTCCCTGGCTATATACATTGAAGGACCAGACACCGGGTGTCGCATTTTCGAAACGCATTAAAATTAGCTGGTCACCGGATTCTGATTCCGTTATGATATAGTCAATATAAATTGTGGAAAAATCAAAAATAAATGATATTTCTCGATTTAATTGCAGGCTTGCTGATATTTGTGGAATATATTCACCATTTGGTGAAAGGATGGAAATGGAATAGATGACGGGTGATGTCCCCCATAGTTCCATGAAGAACCCAGTGTCGTTTTCCCCAACATTAAGCAATACATTATTATAACCGATGGATGGGTCTATCGTACCGGAATAATGCCGGCCTAAATTTCCTTCATTTCCTGCAGAAATCACAACAGCTCTACGAGGTAAATCACCATAAATTGATAAAAAAATTGATAAGGAAGACTGACCGGTATGTGACCCTTGTGAGGAACCGATACCTAAACAGATTACAATAGGTTTGTTTAATTCATTCGCCTTGTTGATGCAATACTGTACACCCCACATAATATGATTTTCCTGATAACATAAAACATCTTCAGGTATTATGAAAAATTTCTTAATATATTGTTTGGCAGGACGTAGTTTTACAACAATTAATTCGGCATCTGGTGCTACACCGGCAAATTCTGCCTGTTGGTCCTCATTACCTGCAGCTACGGCTGCCATCATGGTGCCATGCCCATTATCATCTGTACTGGGTACGATTTCGGTCGGATTTTCAGAGGTAAGTGCTAAATTTATTTCCTGAGAACTATATTCCGTACCGAACATTGTATTGTAAGGAGAGTTACCGGAATCAATGGTCTGGTCCCAGAGGGATACAATTTTAGTTGTTCCATCCGGTTTCAAGAGGAGCGGATTCGTATAATCAATACCTGTATCAATGATACCGATTAATGTACCTGAACCACGCAAATCAAAACGAGGAATATTTCTTAAATTAGTCACACCGGAAGCTTCTAAGCTTATTTCGCTAGTTAATACAAAAACCGTGGGAATTATTTGATAGCGGAAAGGATTCAAAGTTCTCATATTTATCTGTGAAGCCGGTATGTGCACGACGGCAAAAGCCTCGTTAATATAATGAATATAGGAATCCCTATATCCTTCGAGAAGCGCTCTGTTATTCAAATAAAAAATTACAAGATCAGCATAATCTTCACCGTTAACCATTTGTCTTTCATCAGTAATCATATAAGCCTCATCACATCTTTCTACATTGTAATCCTGATTATTCGTAATATGCTATTAAGAGATGTATTACTAATTTATGAAAGGAGTACATTTAAATAGGAACTCCTGCACGAAGGCTGTCAAATACATTATAAATATCTAAGATGCCATAGCCCCAATCCCGATTAGGGTATACCATACCTATATTTCTTCTAGCACCTCTCTCGATTAGTTTCCTTAAATTAACCGTACTCATATTTGGTAAGTTTCCGTTTACAATTCCCCATTCTAAAATCATAGCAGCAACCCCTACAGTATGAGCAGCAGAGACACTGGTACCGGAAAAGCTTTGAAATGTCTTGTTAAGGGTAGGACCTATGACATTTACACCCGGAGCAGCTGCCTGAGGTGTTATTGCCCCGCTTCTGGAATAGCCTCTACTGGAAGCTAAAAAGAGACTATCATCGGCATGATTATATGCGGTTACCGTTAATGGTACTGGTATCGTCCCAAGAGTTAAAACGGTTGTATAGGGATCTGATCGAACAAAAAAAGTATTATCAGAAATAAAACCCTCCATCGGTAACCAAATATCAAATCTTAAATTTAAGTCACCATCTTGATATACCCGGAAAGTCCATATACCCGGTGTAGGTCGATCAAAACGAAAAAGGATTAACTGATCTCCACTCTGAGTTTCTAAAAATTGATAATCCAAATGAATGATGGTTTCTTCAAAAACGAAAGTTATTTCGCGATATTCATTAGTATTAGCCTCTATTCTTGGTACAAATTCGCCGGAGGGGGTGAGTATATCTACTGAAAAAATTCCGGGATTCTGTGCCCATAATTCCATAGAGAAGCCTCTTTCATTTTCACCCACATTAAGCTCAACCGTATCAAACCCAGTAATTCTATCGGGTATTCCGGAATAATGCCTTCTGGCACTTCCTTCATTGCCGGCTGCTATAACAATGGCTGTCCCTGTCGTTAAAGCTTTCAGTGCAATATTTCCGCTAAGGGTACCTCGACCGTCATGTGCGGACTGGGAGGTATTAACTGCGATACAAATCGCTATCGGTTTATTAAGACGTATGCTAACATTAAGTAAATACTCGAGAGCAAAAGAGATATCATTTTCCTCATAACAAGGGACATCTTCGGGTATGAAGAAAAAATTTTTAAGATATTTCTTTGCAGGTTTTAATTTGACCACAACAATTTCAGCTGCATCGGCGACTCCATAAAAATCACTCTCCGGAACAGGTCTGCCTGCGGCTATTCCTGCCACCATGGTACCATGTCCGTTTTCATCCATTGATGGAACAATTTCCAGAGGGTTTTCACTTTGCAATGCCTGATTGATCTGTTCTCTGGTATACTCTGTCCCGTAAAGCATCCCTTCCGGTGGGTTATCGCTTTCAATGCTTTGATCCCAGATGGTTGTTATTCTGGTTGTTCCATCTTCATATTGAAAGATCGGGTTGGTATAATCAATTCCGGTATCCAATAAACCGATTAATACCCCCTGCCCATGAAAATTAAAATTAGGTATTTGCCGTAATCTTATAATTCCGGAAGCCTCTAAACTGGATTGACTGACTAAACCAAGGAGAGCGGGCAATACCTCATATCCAATTTCCTGTATCAGTTGATTGGTGACTATTTCGACCGGAACATGAACCACGGACAGCAAAAAGTTAATTGGATTTATTGTTGCGTCTGGAAATAATTCCAATATTGACGTATCACCAATGTTCTCTATTAATAAATCAGCATAGTCCTCGCTGACAATTCGATGTCTTTCTTCCTGCGTCATTGATTAACTTACCTTTATTCGGTCTTATTATATATATATTATTTTATTGAAAAAGTATGTAGAAAGTTATTTTGGTATTACGATAAGGGATGGATTTTTTCACATATAAGGTAGTAGTTTGTAGATATAGGAAGAGATAGCGATGTTCGTTTGAAAATTGGATGTTATGTAGGATGTTGACCGGTTTATAAACAGTAATGAAGAGAAGGGGAGAGTTCCGACTTCTTTAATAGAATGTTGAGGAAAGAAGTATATCTATGTTCATTGAATGGAACAACGATGAGTTTTCATGATATGCTTCATAATTTATTATGGATTTTTCCTGATGTTCAGTCATATAAATTAAATGAATAAATTGATTTGAGGTATCCTATGCAAATTCACGTTGTTCTACAAGGGGAAACCATTGCTACGATAGCAGATAGATATGGAATATCGGCGGAGAAGATAATACTGGATAATGAGATACGATCCCCGGGTAATCTGGTTGTCGGACAAAGTTTAGTGATTGCATTCCCGGAACAAACATATACAGTTCAAGAGGGGGACACTTTACAGGGTATCGCCGATTCTACTAATATAACATTAGAACAATTATATAGAAATAATCCAGTTCTTGTCGACAGAGAATATATCTATCCGGGAGAAACATTAGTTATTAGTTATAATAATACAAAGGGGCAAATGACGATTCATGGTAATTTATTTCCCTTTATTAATAGGGTTACGCTAAGAAAGGCATTACCGTATTTAACGTATGCTTCTGTCATAAATTATACTGCTACAAGAGAAGGCGATGTCTTAACTTATTATGATGATTCTGAAGTTTTAGCAATCATTAAGGATTATGGGGTTATGCCGCTAATGTTATTAACAACTTTAACGATTCAGGGTGAAGCTAATATTGGTATTGAATACGACATTTTATTAAGTGAAGATTTTCAAAATAAACAAATAGAAAATATTCTTACAATAATAAAGAATAAAGGCTATTATGGAATCAACATTTCTTTTCAATATATTAATATAACAACGATAGGACTATATGAGAGATATTTAGCAAATATTTACCAACGCTTAAATCAGGAAGGATATTATGTTTTTGTAACAATTTCGCCGGGTGATATCATTAATGAAATTACCTTAGATCCTGTAAATTATTCCATCATTAATCAGCTGACGCACAATATTATTTTTAATTCTTACGAATGGTTTATTAACATAAATCCGCCTTCTCCGATCACTTCAATTAGTGACATATCAATATTTTTGGATTATATTAGCACGATAATATCACCGGATAAAGTAATTATAGGAATACCAACCATAGGCTATGATTGGCAGCTTCCTTTTGTTGCCGGCATATCAAGAGTTAATTTACTTTCCTATACCAACGCAGTTGAAATGGCGCGTAATGTTGGAGCAATCATTCAATTTGATGAAACCTCACAGACACCTTATTATATTTACTATGTAAGTATTTATGATAATCAAATACAACATATTGTCTGGTTTATTGATGCCAGAAGTATAAATTCATTATTAGATTTAGCGAATGAACGCAATTTACTTGGTACAGGTATATGGAATATCATGGAAAATAATCCACAATTATGGTTATTAATCAATACCCAATATGAAATTATAAAAGTTATGTCCTGAGGAAAGAGTTCTATTCCTTTAAAACCTGAAAATTATGAACAGGCTTAAGCTTATTCCTAATAAAGTAACAATAAGACAATACAGCGGCTTGCTTATCGATACGCCGATTTACCTGAAGCTTTTCTGGAATTCGGTCAAGTTGACACTGCCCGTTGCGGTAGGGCAGGTAGTGGTATCATCACTGGCGGCATTTGCCTTTGTAAGGAGTAAATGGCGTTTTAAGGAGGTCCTGTTCGCGATATATATCATTATCATGCTTATGCCACAGCAGGTTACTCTCGTACCTAATTTTATTACAGCACGTATACTGCATATAGAAAATAGTTATCTTGCGATAATTCTTCCTGGCATCTTTAGCCCCTTCGGAGTATTTATTTTAAGGCAGTTTATGAAAACGATACCGTCGTCATACTTTGAAGCGGCGGGAATTGACGGGGCAAATAACTGGGATTTATTAGTAAGGATCGTGCTACCGATGTTAAAACCAGCTTTAATGTCGTTATTTATCCTTATTTTTATTGAATACTGGAATGTTGTTGACCAGGCAATTGTATTTATTAATGAGGTTTTCCGGCAGCCACTGTCGGTATTTTTGGCAGACATGCCCGGAAGTAACGCCGGATTTATATTTGCAGCATCGGCGTTTTATATGCTAACTCCGCTGCTTGTCTACATGAATGGTTTTGATTACCTTGTGCAGGGAATCCAAAACTCAGGACTAAAAGAATAGAAGTTTTCTTATAAACTGTTTAAAGAGAGGCATGGCTGATAATATGAAAACAATATCCCGCGTTTTACTGTCATTATTTATAGTAGTGGTAGTATTTTTAACTCTGTTTTCTAAAACACTATATAATTCAAGGCTGCCAAAGGTGTCTGTAAGTTACCCGGAGAAGGGGCGGATTGAAAAGAGCTTTCAGGCCGATGGGTATGTAAAAACGAAAACTTACTTTGTATACCCTCCAGTACAAGGTGAGGTCTTCGAAATTCTGGTAAATGAAGGTGCGTATGTCGAACAGGGTGAACTGCTAGCAATCATAAAAAATGATACTGGAGAAATGGAAGGAGAGCATTCCATGGAAGAAGAGCATTCCATGGAAATAAAGTCAAGCCATACAGGAATCGTCGAGACAGTTAATGCGAAGATTGGACAGCAGGTAAATCCAACGGATGACACTGAGCTTATGCGCATTTCCATGCTCCAGGAAACATATGAAGCAGTTTTTACGATCACAGAAAACCCCGGTTACATTACCTTTGGCATGGAGACCACTTTTATCGTGAACGGCTCCAGCTTTACAGGGACTGTAATCAACATGAAGGATATAAGTGAGAGTGGCGGAATAGAGTTGACGGTTATTTTTGATGTCACCACTGGAATTCCGCTAAAGAACAATGCGAATATTCAAATGATTATTGATTTTAAGTCGGAACCCGGGCAGACGTTAATAAGAAATCTTTGTATAGACGAGAATTATGGTAATCCTTTCGTCTATGTGTTGGAAAAGAAGAATGGTGCTTTTGGTGAGGAATATTTCGTAGAAAAATATCCAATCGATGTTATCGATATGGATGGAACATATTCATCGGTATCCAATACTGACATTGAGAACCGCTCAGTTGTAACTGGCAGTTCTCGTGGACTTTCTGACAAAATGAAGGTCAGGCTTGATGATGGGGATTAGGGGCATATAAGCATATGTTTATACTTATTAATTGTTATTCCATCATAACTAAAAAATAATGTACTTTATAATTGAATAGAGGAAAACCTTACTGGATAAGGAAATAGAGCGATAAAGTACATTTTTAATGGAATGTACTTTATTTTATTCGAAAGAAAGAATAGAGTTCAAAAAGAGAAAGATATGATTGAGATTAAAACTGCTATCACGGGAAGATTGTAAAGATAAATTGTTCTCAAAACTTTAGTTTACGATAAATAGAAAACATATACCTTTAGAAGAACGCAATGAGATATTACGAATATAAGTGCAAAATTCATTCTTATTTCGAAAAAGTCTGTAAAATTCATCGAATAAATAATACAGTATAAACACAAATTTTTTCGTAGCAATGTTTAAAGGTTATATACTGTTCATTTTAAAAAATGGAATTATTTTCTTGCAATAAAAAAAATATCTGCTAGTATGTTTATTGTAATGAGTAGGATTCCCCAGCAAGGAATACCTGCCTATTTGACCCCAAAACGCTAGGAAAATACACTAGAAAGACCAAATGATTATTATAATGAGCCAGTGGAATTCTTTGCTCAGATATTTGCCTGGTACTGTCTACCAGATAGTGCATTTGGTCAATTAAATAAAAACGCTTGTCCTCAAGCATGTGAGCTATTACCAGAAGATTTTTTTGATCTAGGGGGGTTATGCAAATATGGTTAAATATGTAAATGACGATTTTTTCAGCCAATATACCAATTAACTAGATACTTATCATTCTCATCTGTGCAGACAAGGAATTGATATTGGATGTATTTGTGAACCAGTGAAAACGTTATTTTCGAGGAGGTATAAAGATACTGATGCATATTAATAATAGTAGATCAAATGTATGTTTTGATCCGTATCTTAAAAAAATAGGTTATATTAACTGGATTAAAAAATCTATTAATATTCCTTTCAGTATAATTACCGCTTCTCTTATTTCGGAGATTGTTACACTCTCAATAGATGCTAAAGTAATGACTGTCATCAAATATTCCATAATAATTACAGCATTGATGATTGCTCTTAAAGTAACGGACATGCTGTTTGATATCTATTATAAGAGAAGCTTATCGATAGCATTACATAAATGTAAAATGCTTTTATATAATCAAATTATGTCAAACCCATTATCTACTTTATTTAAGGCTCAGAGTGGTAACTTGCTTGAAAATATAAATGAAGATTTTATCAAATTTACATCTATTTATATTGCACTGTATCCGAGCATCGGGGTTGGGATAATCTCAGCGTTGGGGTATTCATTCTTCCTATTTACAAAAAGCTACATAATTGCTATCACTTTGCTGATTTTTTCATTATTACAATTATTACCACCGTTGATCGTAAAAAAATTTATACAAATTAACTATGACAGAACCCGTGATGTAGAGGCAGAAATAACTAACACCATAGTATCCGCTTATGATGGACTTGCGGAGATTAAAATATTTCATGCAAAACAATGGTATATCGATAGATTACAAAAAATGCATGAAAGATATCTAGAAATAGGAAATAAGGGGGAATTAACCGGCGCATCGAGAAATTCAATGAATGCTCTTGTTGATAATCTTTTGAAATACGGTATGTATGCAGCAATTGGTCTATACATAGTTTTTGGTGTTTCAACATTAAAAGTAGGTATTGAAGCGATTGCACTTTCAACTGGATTATATGCAGGAATCAAAACTATATTTGATACCATACCAGATTTAGCACTAGCTAAAACTGCAGAGAAAAGATTGTTGAAATGGTATGAAAACGAAGATAAATCAAGTCAAATATTAAAAGATGGTGATATCATACTAAAGGACATTTCCTATCGATATGATGATAAATTGATTTTCATTAATGCTTACGCTAATATCTGTAATAAAAAAATCATCTTAATAAAAGGGGATAATGGTTCCGGTAAAACTACGTTAATCCAATTAATTACAGGTATTTTAAATGAGCAAGATGGAGTTATAAAGGTAGGTGGTTGTTCACCCAGTGAATTGGATCTCTCGGAATGGGGAAGAGGTATCTTCTATTTACCCCAGTTTGACTCTGATTTTAACTTTACCGCTGCAGAGTTAATAGAGATGGTTTTTCACGAATGCATTGCGATAAATCTGGAGCTATTACATGAATTTGGATTGTCAGACCAATTAATTAATGATACTAAAATAGTAGACCTATCTGGAGGGGAAAGAAAAAAGGTGTTTTTATCTTTGGCATTAATGTATGATCCATTAATTCTAATACTCGATGAACCCACCAATTCACTGGACAACGATTCGAAAACTATCTTATATAAAAAGATAAAATTGAGAAATAAAGTAACCTTGATCGTTTCACATGATCAAGCTTTTGATAATATTGCTGATGCTATATGTCGCTGTGAAAAGGGAGGGATCATATGTGAATACCGTTAGGAAACAAATATCGAATGACTGCCGTAGTGCAATGATAATTCCTTTATTTATATCGTTGTTGCAGGAGGGCATTTCGGGGTTGGTTGCTATTTATATTTCTAATATACTTGCTCGTTTTTCGGATGCGGTTATCCATATGGAAACTAAATATGTATTAGAGAACTTATGGATTTTGCTATTATGTATCGCAATCATGATTTTTCTAATGCCAATTCTGGGATATTTTTGTAATATATTAATGCTGAAACATGCTCTTCTTCACGACCGTTTGGTTATAAGGCGATTTTTAGATAAGAATTATATGAAAGCGATGGAAATTGAAAAAGGAGAGGTGCAATATCGATTAGAAAACGATCCTAATGATTACCGAATAGAATGGATGGAGTGGATGACAAAAATAATTGTTACTCCTGTTATTTTTGTATTTCTTATAACCTTTGCGATAAAAGTAAATTGGTTTTATGCACTTATTACTTTTTCGTTATCATTAATTAAATTAGTGATACCAGTTGCTATGAAAAAAAGGTATGCAAGATATGACCGAGAGACAAGGGATTATAATACAGATGTGCGTAATTATGAAATGGAGATTTCTTCAAAGCCACATACTGTAATCCTGTTCGGCCTCAAGTCTGCTTTTCTAGATAAACTTGACAGTATTTATTATCAATACTATAAAAGAACTGCGAAAGAGGAAATCAGATATAAGACAATATTCACAAACATTTCTCTTGGAGTTGATACTATCTTTTTATTGTTTGTTTTACTTATTGGTGCTGTCTTAACTTCATTAGGAACAATTACTGCTGGTTCTGTGGCTGCTATGGTTGGCTATTATTCAATTTTTAATACAGTAATAGATTCTGTCAGTTATATCATCAGGCAGCGCCCAATATTGAATAACCTTATTCAACGGCTGGAAGTTATATATAATGACCAAGAATCATCAACAGGTGAGAATATCTCTTCATTTTCTGGCACCTCCATCCATATTCCTACTTTCTACTATGGCGATAAACGTATATTATATAACTTAAATCATCAAATCAACCATGGAGAAAAAGTTGCCATTTGTGGTTCTAACGGTAGCGGAAAGTCCACCATTATAAAACTTTTAACTGTTCTTGTTGCACCCCAAATAGGTAGTATTACGATTAACGACATAGAACTTAACGAAATAGCAATAGAATCATGGCGTTCACTTTTCGCGTTTACAATGCAAAACCCATATTTATTCAAGGGTAATGTTATTGATAATATGACTTTTGGAAATGAAAAACTAAATAAATCAGCAAAAGATTTATTAGAATACTTAGGAATTCCATTGTTTACGGATAAAGAAGTTTCCGAAGGAGGAAACAATCTGTCAGGAGGAGAAAAACAGAAAATATCTATTGCTAGAGCAATACTTAAAAAAGCGCCTATCCTTATACTAGATGAGCCTACCAATCATTTAGACACGAATTCAAAGAAGTGGCTTGCTGAATATATTCAAAACACAGACAAGACGGTTATCTATGTAACACATGATAAAGCATTTCTTGAGATAGCTACATCAATTATCACATTATAAAAGTTTTATTTTAAGTACTTTGTTTTCAGAATAATTGCATAATTTTTCTTGTTATAAAAAATTTTGCATCATATACATAGATAAAGTCCCTTCATATGGTTTCAAGTCGTTAGCACTTCCTAGTAGTGAAAAGAGTATTGCCCAAGAAAAGTTTATTAGTTAAGATTTTCCAACTTATCATTAATAAAGTAATATAATTTGTAAAATATAGAAATATAATTGAGGTGGAAATGGTACCATATTCAAAATACTAAATCAAGTAGATTTTTATTTTACAATAAACACGTATTGCAAGGGTCTACGTAGGAAAAGATTATTTCCTTTAATAAAAACGCACTCACTTATTGTGGGTGGATAAAAATAAAGTTCATTTTTATGTACATTTGCCTGAATTTATTTTTAGTTTTCACGCGAATAAAGTTCTTTTTTATGAAAAATCGTCAAAATTTTTTTCAGTTATAATTGTTATCCCTTCTCCCTCAGCCTTACCACTTTGGCGGCACTACGGCGGCGGCTGTCTTCAATCGCTGCATAGTGCTTTTTGGTTGTATTAACATCCTTATGGCCAAGGACATCAGCCACCAGATAGATATCACCGGTTTCGCGGTATAGGTTGGTTCCGTAGGTGCTTCGGAGCTTGTGAGGTGTGATTTTCTTTAATTTCGTTATGGTGGAAGCGTATTTCTTCACGAGGTTTTCAACGGAACGAACATTGATCCGTTTCAGCTGAAGGGAGAGAAATAGAGCGTTGGTGTGCCCCTCAGCGGGGGTAAGTAAGTTACGCTCCTCCAGATAAATTAATAAAGCTTCCCTTACCTCTTCACCAAAATAAACAATAACCTCATAACCACCTTTACGTCTAATTTTTATGCCGTTATTATCAAAATCTACGTCATTTATATCCAGTCCGACGCATTCCGATACACGGATACCGGTGCCTAAGAGAAGTGTCATAAGAGCCAAATCGCGAGCTTTGGTTTTCTCGTGATATTTTTGTTGGGATTTCGTCATACATTGTGCAGTCTCAACCTCATCGAGTAAACGGGCAACCTCGTCGATTTCCAATCGGATAATCTCTTTTTCGTGCAGCTTTGGTACATTAATTAAAGAGGCGGGATTGGACTGAATCATTTCCTTTTTAAAATAGTAACTATAAAAGCTACGGAGGGAAACTAATTTCCTCTTTTTACCGTTTTCCGTATTAATTCGTTCATTTTCCTCTGATTTATAATAGGTCAGATATTCTAGATATTCTTCAAGATCAACCGATTTGATCTGATCTAGAACCTCGACCTTAAGTTCTGTAATGGGTGTGTTTTTTAAAGATGGATTTGTTTGCACTAAAAATTCAAAAAAAATCCGTAAATCATAGGCATATGCAATCCTGGTACGGGAGGAGGTAGTTGGTTCAATTCCACGGAAAAAATATCTGCAAAAATCCGGTAGTCTTTCTAATAGTGAACGCAATTTTACAGCGTTATCGATATTTACCTGATCATGATAGGTATGCTCTGCCATAATTTTCTCCTTCTTCCAGGTTCTCTGGTTTTTCCCAACTTTTCAGTCCTTCGCTTTGGATGGCATGAAATAGTCGTTCCCTTAATCCTGGACTTTCAAGACTCAAGGTTTTAATTAACTGTTTGATATATTCCCTTTTGGTATAACCATCCACCGGACATGGATTTTTCACTACCGGAAGCTGATATGTATTACGAAAGCCTTTGACATCGGCTTCCTCAACATAAATTAATGGACGGATTAAGGTGATATCCGATCGGTCCAGATAAGTGACAGGAGAGAAGCAGTGAAACCGGCCTTCATAAATTAATGACATAAGCATAGTTTCGATAACATCATCATAGTGATGCGCATAAGCTTCTTTGTTGCAGCCTAACTCCTTCGCTTTATTGTTAAAAGCACCCTTACGCATTTTAGCACAAAGCGAGCAAGGGTTACTTTCCTTCCGGTGATCAAAGATGATTTCTGCAATATCTGTTTCTACAACTGTATAATGTATTGAGAGTTCCTCACACAGCTTGGCGACTGCGGAAAAATCTAATTCTTTGAAGCCCATATTTACGGTGATCGCTTCCAGGTCATACTTTTTCGGATAAAACCGACGTAATCCGGATAATGCATAAAGCATGGTCAAGCTGTCCTTGCCGCCCGAAACGCCGATAGCGATTTTATCGCCGTTATCAATCATTTGATAATCGTCTACCGCTTTTCTGGTATAACTTAATAATTGCTGAAGCTTCATTTTAATACCATTGCCTTTCCTTTGTACTAATTGCCATTATATCATAATTATTGTAAAACTGACAATATATAGTTGTCAGTATCAATCGGAATAGATCAGGGATGGAAGGGAATTCATCTCATGATCACTCTGAATTATCACACCCAAAATAGTCAGGCAATGAATTCGTGGAATAACAAAGTTATGTGTTTGGGACCAGTTAACGAGCTGAGTGATAGAACAATAGCCTCTTAAAAGTATTCTATTGAATTAGAATGATTTATGGGTAAAATTTAATAATTAGATACATATATGAAAAATAATTCGCAAATATGTAGACTTTAGTAGAATGAAGGAAGACATTCAGATTAAAATACACTACAAAAGTAGTATTTACATTTCGGCCGATTGTACTGTTATATTATGGATAATCATAAAGTGAAATTTGTTACCTTCTTGGAAAAAATGCAATATTTTGTGATATTTTATACTCGTGACACATTTTTAACATGTTTTAATACTAATTTAATATTTGTTTCATAAGATAAAACTTGAAAGTAAAACCTTTACATTATGATCTTCCAAAATACATATGATTTAGACAAAAACACATAAGATATAGACTAAAACACATAAGATTCAGGCAAAAACACATAAGATAAAATGAATTAGCATAAAAATAAATGCTGAACGGACTACTTCAGTAAATTCATAACATTGCACCGTTAACAGTAAAACCGACAGGAGGATGAATGCTATCATGCGATTATATCTACAGAAGATAAAGTACATAACCAATGAAAGAAGACTATTACACCGCTTATTAAGCTTAAAAATTTGCTTTATGATTATAACGGCGGTTCTTTTGTCATGTTTGCCTTTGGGTACGATACAAGCTGCTTCCGGAATAAAGTTATATAATTATTCAACCAAAAAAACGACTACCTATACCGGTAAACAGGTCAAGGTTCTCTATAACGGAAATCAGGTATCGGTAAATAGTACTCCGGGTATTATCGTAGATGGAATAGCATTGGTATCTTACAAGGAGATCTTCGTAAACTCCGGAATTGATGTTGAATTCACCTATAATAATGCGAAGGGTACATTAATACTAACCAAAGACAATACGACGATATCGATGACGATTAATAGCAGGAGTGCGAAAGTAAACGGGAAGTCAGTTACTTTACCGGTAGCCCCACAGAAAATAAAATATGTTAATGCAAATACAACAAAGGTCTTAGTTCCCTCCAGATTCATTTCTGAAACCTTTGGCTTAAAGTATACCTGGTATAGTAATCGGAATACGGTAGAGATTGAGAAAAACTCCCTTCGCTTATCCTATAATGGAGGACAAAAGTTTGAATATACTGGTACGAAAGGGAGTGTTACTGTTGAAGGTACAAAGGTAGAGTTGGGCACCATGCCGAGCATTATTTTAAATGATACAGCAATGCTGCGTGCGAAGAAAGTATTTGCGGATTCTATCATTGGAGCTGACTATAAGTATGATAAGGCTACAAAAACTGTTTCCTTGACCAAGAATGGCAATGAATTGACAATGACAATCGGAAGCAAAAATGCTTATCTAAATAAAAAGCCTTTCACTTTGCAACAGGGACCGATTATTATCCAAAATTATGAAAATAATACATCCTATGTCATGGTTCCGGGTAGTGTAACCGCGAATAGTTTGGGTTATGATTACTCCTGGAGTAATTCAATATGTACCTCGATCATAATGCCGAAGAAGAGTGTTACTCAACCGGAGGATGGTAATACGAATCCGGGAACCAATCCACCGGTACAGGGTGGTGACGGTTCTGAAAATGATCAGGAGAAAGTATTACAACAATGGCAAGCGGATGCGAATCAACTGGGATTAAGCAGTGGTGTCCACGAGCTGAATGCGGATATGATACCTACAGGAGCAAAGGGATTTATCTATTCGGTGAGCAGAGATTATACTGATGTAAGACTGAATACTGAAACCTTTCTAATTACAAGCTCGGTTCCATTTGAAAGGGTTACTTCCGGTATGTCGGAGCAAATGATTACAATCCAGGCCTCAAGTATGGAAAGTTGGGACCAGACCTATCCCATGTTAGGAGTGAGCAGTAATATAATTAACACCATAAGTACTGCATACAATCCGATGGAATCAAATACTACAGTGTCCTTACAGGTGATACCTGATAATCTTTCCTATGATATTCATTTATCGGAGGATCGGCTAAACCTGTATATCACTCTTTATCAAAATGCATTAACCTCAGCAGTGATAGGAACGAATACCTCAGGTGACTTCCTGACTTTGACTGGTGTAGATAAATCCAAAGTTGTCATATCAGAGCAGGACGGATATCTATTTTTGGATCTCCCCTATATAAAAAATGCACTTGGCGAGGTATTCGCAGATATAGCTAGCACAAAAGTGGTAAATCAACTATATACCTTCGGTTTTACTGATAAAACAAGGCTTATGTTAAAAATGACAGATGGCTACGAATATAAGGTTTCTGATTCTGATCAACAATACACCATCAATTTTAGCCGGACGAATGCCCCTAGTCAACCGGATACCCCGACGTCACCAGGAAATCCGACGCAACCGAATACTCCGGCGCAACCGGAGTGGCCGACTGACATCGATAGCAGTAAGTGCGAAATAATCATTCCTATGCCGAGTGGTATCACCGATAAAATGATCCTCCATGAGGATTATTATTTTAAAAATCAATTTGCCATAAAAATTACAGGAGATCATAGAGCATTTTATGAGAATTACCCGGTAACAACTAATTCGAAAGTGATTACGAAGGTTTCCGTTAGTTTAAACGCAAACAATCAGACCGAACTGTTATTTACGACTTCGAAACTTCAGGGTTATGAATTTACCACAAATAACAATAATATATATGTTAATATCGGAAATCCAAGAGATATCTATAAGAACATTATAGTACTAGATCCCGGCCATGGTGGTCCGGCGAATGGTGCAGAGTATTTCGGTACCAAGGAGAAGAATAACAACCTTAAAATATTGTATACCCTGGGTGAAAAATATTTCAATTCCAATCCATGGGAGCTAAAAGTATACTACACAAGAACCACCGATGTAGATATGTCGTTACAGGACCGTGCAGCATTTGCAAGTAAGGTGGGAGCTGATTTGTTTGTGAGCCTGCATATGAATGCCTCAACGGCAAGTTCTGCACGTGGTACAGAGGTGTATTATTCCGGAAGCAATGAAGCAAAGATGAATGGCCTTACAAGTAAGACTTTGGCAACGATTATGGTAGATAACCTGACGAAAACGCTTGGAACCAGCAACCGTGGAGCAAAATCCGAGAAGTATACGGTTGTATATCGTAATACAGTTCCGGCGATTTTAATTGAGTTAGGATTTTTATCTAATAAGAATGATCATGCGTTAATTACCGATCCTGCCTTCCAGGAGAAAGCGGTTAAGGAAATCTATGATACGATCCTGGGGGTATTTAAAAAATACCCTACCGGAAGATAGGTGTGTTAACCTCCTGCATTCGTCTGTAAGTGGTAAACTATAACCAGCAGATTTAGGCAAATAAAATCCAGCAACTATTATGAATGCATCAATGAGTGATATACTGTCATTCGGAGGTGAAAATACTTGCCGTTTACATCGTCATGAAGGAAAAATAAAAGGATGCTATAAAAGATTACGGAATTAAAATATAATCAATAAAAAACCGGATTACCGCTTTCAACGAAGGGTAATCCGGTTTTCTAGTGCCCATTGGGCAGACATTCTACTAGTGAATTGGTTCATTCATTATCACTTGCGATTTTAAATAACACAGAAGTCTATAATAGCTATGATCTTAATCTACAAATTAAGAATTTACTGTTCTGACCTTCTCAGTACGTTTTTTCCACGATACCCATAACGGACCTGCAATACAGATAGTGGAGTAGCATCCGCTGATGGAACCAACTGCCATCGGAAGAGCAAAGCTCTGGATGGATTGAATGTTATGTGCGTATGCAAGGATATACACTAAGCTGACAGAAATTAGTACCGCTATGTTGGTATTGATGGATCTCATCATTGATTGTGAAATAGAGAGATCGGTTAAGGTATCAATCGGAACTCTTCTAGTAGTATTTGTATTTTCACGGATACGGTCGTAGATAACAATGGTATCATTGATGGAGTAACCGATAATACTGAGTGCCACGGCAACAAAGGATTCTCCGATCGGAATGCCGAATATCACGCAGGTAAAAAATACGACTAATACATCGTGAAAAAGTGCAACCAGCGCCATAATACCGGCAGATAGACCACCCATCTTCTTAAACCGAATCCATACATAACCCATTACCAACAGAGCTGATAATAAAATGGCAATGATACCGTTACGCAAAAACTTCTGTCCGAAAAATGGCTCTACCATAGAGGCTTCAGCAAATTCAAGTTTTGCTTCTGGATAAGCAGCCTTTAAATCTGCTTCGAATTTTTCCTGCTCGGAGGCTTCGACACCATAATTACCTGCAATATTTATTACCAGTCTTTTATCGCCCGTTAATAAATCAGTGGTTACCTGAGTAGTAACCGGTCTTCCTAAGAGATTGGTAGCGGTATCAGCAACAGCTTCAGCGTCAAGCGTTCCTTCATAGGAATATTTTATGAGTGCGCCGCCCTTAAACTGTATATCGAGTTGGACACCCTTTACGAATACAGCAACAATTCCGGCAAGCATAATACATAGTGAAATGGTAAAATAAATCCAACGTTTTTTGTAAAATCCAATTATTTTATTATTCATTGTAGGTAACCCTCCTTGAGAAGCAGGTAAATAAAGCTGGTTTACGTAAAAGCTTAAACTCGCTTAAGGACCAGATCATAAGTCTGGAAGCAGTTACACCTGCTACGAAGTTAAAGAAAATACCGGTAAGCAGTGAATATGCAAAGGAAAGAAGTGTACCGGAACCAAAAATCATTAATATAACACCAACGATCAGGACTGTGATATTACCGTCAAATACGGAAGTAAAAGCACCTTTAAATCCGGAAGTAATTGCGGAGCGAACAGTTTTTCCTGACTTGATCTCTTCGTTAATACGTTCAGCAACGATTACGTTAGCATCAACACCCATACCGATGGAAAGAATAATACCTGCAATACCGGTAAGTGTCAGTGTCATTTGCGGTATAGAAAGTGCAAGTATCTGACCGGCAATCTGAATCATCAAAGCGATGCACGCAACAAAGCCGGGTAAACGGTAATAGGAAATAAGTAACACGCCGATAATTGCAAAAGCAATTAAACCGGCCATTACCATAACTTCAAGAGCTCCTTCACCAAGTGTAGGGCTGATGGTGGAATGGTTCTTCGTAATCATGGAAAATGGAAGAGAACCGGAATTGATTTTATCAGCCAAATTTTTCGCTTCATCAAAGGTACCGATATTTGAGATGATTGCTTTACCATCAGAAATAACATCCTTTACAGTTGCAGTTTGGATTAAATTTTCATCCATATAGATCGAAATGGGCTGTCCGATCATACTTTTAGTTGCCTCGGCAAAGGTCTTTGTTCCAGCTTCGTCAAAGTCAAGTGCAACAACATATTGTCCTGTGCTACGGTCAAGCTCAGGTACACTGTCAGAAACATGGGAGCCCTCCAGTATTACCTTACCGGTTGAATCACGGAAGGTTAACATAGCGGTTTCGCCTAACTCAGCCATAGCTGCCTGAGGGTTAAAGTCTGTTTCGCCGGCTTTCCAGGGGAAACGAACAATGATATAACCACTATCCTTTTCAATAAATACATCACGGTCCAGAACATTCTCGGCATCCAGACGTGTTTCGATGATCGTTTTTGCTGCTTCAAGCTCAGCCTTGGTAGGTTTACGATCCAAACCTTCGGCTTCAAATGCAGCATCGACACCTCCGCGGATATCAATACCATACCTCATATCGGGAGCCCCTAAGATTAAGAAGTGGGATTTGCCGATCTTGAAATTGATTCCGAAAATCGCTGTATAAACCATGAGCACAGCAATAATCAAAATCACAAAAAATACAGGTTTTTTACTTTTCATTTTTCTTATCCTTTCCATTTATTTATTCAATTTCGAATGAAATCTTATGAATTCGGTATTATACCGAGCATAGGACCGGTGGAGCATGCCCGCCTTTTGAGAAAGCTAAAATAGATCTATGTTGTATTAATTTTCCGAAAACAAACAATAGGATATATGCAAATAATGAGCTAATGAATAGCGGTGGTAAATAGTAAGGAAAGTTATCATCCGTTGCATGTAACGAATTCCAAAGATAACGGTTCATGCGTTTATGGTTTAGGGCATAAAAATAAGGTTGCTCCTCATAAAAATTAGCCAGAACAGGGGTATATTCCAGCTGATAAAATATGGAACGTTCATCGGTAAAAAAATCAATAATAGTTCCCTTATAATATAATTTGCTACTAATCGTAAATGCCTGAGGGGAATAAGACAGGCACAGAATCAGAAAGGTCAACATATATATAAAAAACTTGTTTTGTTTACATAGTCTCATTTATTCACCCAAATAGATTTATTTTACTACAATTATTATATCATATCATCACAATTTGTATTTGTCCATAAAAAGAAGAAGGGCTCAACGTAAATTGAGAACAAATAAGCCCAAATAAATTACAATTATCCATAGACGGCAGCTTATCTTTTGCATAGATAGGATGAAAGGAAAGAAAAAAGCAGAGCCTTTTCTTTCGACAGGAATTTGCTCCTGAACGGAAATTAAGCTCTGCGTTTCTTGTTAAGAGGTATTTTTTCTACACCTCCAAGACCGGATAATATAATCAAAAATAAGGGTAAGGTTTGTATCCATAACAGCGTTAAGTCTGTGATACCGTGAATGAATGTGGCAGCTGATACAGATAGGATAAGGGAGGTTATCATGGTTTTCTTACCCTTGAAGCAAGCGGTTATAACTGCTGCATAGTATTTCATAAAGTACCATACCAATAAAACAGTTCCGGTGACACCGAAATTAAGCAGCATTTCAAAATATATACTATGCGAATGAGGTATAATCTGTCGTTTATAATATACCTCATATACTTTCAAAAAGGTCATATAGCCTTGACCAAACAAGGGTTTTTTTAGAAATTGTTCCTTCGCCAGTTCCCAGATTCGATACCGTATTCCTAAAGTGACTTCAATGTCATCCAGGCGAGGGATTAATTTCATATTCAATAAGAATATCATAACGAATGCTAACATAGCGGATACAAGCCAGGCAGTGAGTAGTTTATATTTTTTAAGAAGGAATAATAAAACTGTAATTCCAACAAACACCTCTATGAAGGCAAAAATACTTTTACATAGATATAAACTGATAATATTCATAAAGATTACATAACAATAAAACCATTTATGACCTTGCTTCGTAAATAGCTTATAAGCACAAATCAAAATGACGGTACTGGCTATCGTCCCAAAATAATTTGGGTAGAAAAACACGGACGATATTCTGTGGGAATTATACCGGTCATTGATTACGATGAGGAGTATTTCCTCAATAATTGCAAAGCTACTGCTGGTAACGCTTAACATGCATATTAAGTATAAAATTCGTTCATACAGCTCACAGGTCATAACGCTTCTTAAATACAATCCTAAGATGATAGCCAGAGCCATGGCCGCGCCAACCAGAATCCCAAGCCAATTAAGATATAGGATGGGGATAGCAAGGGAGAAATATAAGAACAACCGAAGGATGCCCGAGCCCTTATGGATAAAGATCATTTTTCTGGTTTGATTATTGAATACAATGTATAATGTTAAAAATATTAATACAATGGCCGACAATATGTAGGGTAAAAATATGGAGCAGGTTCCGTATATAACAATATTTGTATGTGTCAGTGATAAATCAAGCCGCCGCTTAATAGCTATATTTTCTATAAAAATCTGCCTCTTTTCTTAGTCAATATTACCGAAATAATATGAAGTTAACATCCAATTTATTGGATAAAATAGTTTGCAAGGACGTATTCTAGCATAATATCGGCCAGAATACAAATTTTTGACACTTAAAATAAGTACAAAAATTCTAATAGGAAACGAGATCTTTTGTTGAAAAATACAATAGCATATATTTACAATTTTAATGTGTCTGTGAAATATGGCAATTTTATTGTAATGCAAACTTGACATATTTATGTTTTCTATAAAAAAATTATCTTTTTTTTGATATCCGGATAAATAAAAAATAAAAATCAAATATCCTTTTTATGGAAATATTTATAATCTTACAAACAATTAACAGATAATATATGGAGAATTTTACATGGTAACCGAACACCGTATGGGACTCGTAATAAAAACTTAAGGATATTTTAACAAATAATGGTTGAATTTCTTGCGGATAGAGTTAAAATAAATTTATATTAAATCTGATAAAGAGGTTGCATTATGAGTTTAAATAAACAAAAGCAAACAGGGAAACGATATTTGAGATGGATTTTAACCGGAAGTATGCTATTACTAATCGCTTTCATCAGCACAAGGGCAAGCAGAATAATAGCTGCAGAGGATGATTTTCTGATAAAGAACGGTACACTAATAAAATACCGAGGGAACAGTATCTATGTTACAATTCCGGATACGGTTACCTGGATTGGAAACAATGCCTTTGAGCGATGCAACAATGTGACTTATGTTACCATGCCGGATACAGTTACCGGTATTGGAGACCGGGCATTTGAAAATTGTGATAATATGAAAGAAATTAATATTCCCCATTCTGTTACTAAGATCGGAGATATGGCTTTTGCTTTTTGTGACAGACTGGAGAGAATAATCCTTCCGGATTCGGTGACCAAGATTGGAGACAATGCATTCTATAACTGTAATAAGCTTAAGAATATTCAGATTCCTTCTTCCGTGAAAGAGATCGGTAAATGGGCTTTTCAGGATACCGCATGGTTGGCGGGAAAGCAAAAAAGAAATCCTCTCGTTATTATAAACGGAATATTAATCGATGGAAGTACCTGTGAGGGGTGGGTTACAATACCGGATACAGTGAACGAAATCGGAGACTATGCTTTTTATGCATATTACGACCAGACCCCAAGCCGTATCACAGAAGTAGATATCCCTGCCTCGGTTCAAAGTATTGGAGAGGAAGCGTTTAACGGTTGTAAAAAGTTAAAAAAGTTACGTATTCCGGATTCAGTTGATTATATAGGAGAGCAGGCCTTTGCAGACTGCACCGGTCTCACGGAGATAACAATTCCGGATAAGGTTACCGCCATTAACTATAGGACCTTTGATGGCTGCAGCAGACTTAAAAATATCATAATTCCGGATTCTGTAACCGAAATAGGCGTTATGGCATTTTCGGGATGTAAAACAATCGAGCAAATAGTGTTACCTGCTTCAATAACCGGCATTGGAGATCGTGCATTTTATAAATGCAGCGGTTTGAAGAGTATTACAATACCTAATTCGGTTATCAATATCGGTAAATATGCATTTGGCGAATGCACAGGCCTAAAAAAAATAGAGATACCGAAGTCGGTGTTAAGTATAGGAGATAGTGCATTTTTAAACTGTAGCAGCTTATCTGGTGTAAGGCTTACCGATACACTGATCAGTCTGGGTTACCAATCCTTTGAGGGCACTCCGTGGTTGAACAGTATGCGGAGTGAAAATCCTTTGGTTATTGTGAATCATAAGCTGATGGATGCCAGTACCTGTCAGGGGAATGTGGTTATACCGGAAGGAGTGACGGAGATAACCAAAGGTGCTTTTCAAGACACAAAGATTATCAATATCACAATTCCTTCCAGCGTGTCTATCCTTAGGGAGGAAGCTTTTTTGGGTTGTGATAGCTTAACTGCCGTTATACTACCGGAGGGAGTAAAGCAGATCGGTGACAGAGCCTTTCGTTATTGTAGTAAGTTGAAAAGTATATCAATATCAAGTACGGTGGAATCGATTGGAAAGAATGTATTTGACAGTGCAAGAGCATTTAAGAGTATACAGGTGAGTGCTCAGAACCCTTATTATTCTTCATATAAAAAAATGTTGTTTAATAAGGATAAGACAGTATTACTCAGTTATTCGAATGCCAGCGGTGAAATTACCATTCCGGAAGGTGTGAAGGAAATCGCCGAAGGAGCATTTTCGGATCATTATTTTCCTTATATTACAAAGGTGAAATGTCCAAGCACGTTAGTAAAAATTGCAGATCATATGTTTGATAATTGCCTGTGGCTGGAAGAGATATCCATTCCTTCTTCTCTGGAAAGCCTGGGAGAGCAGATGTTTTATCATTCCTTAAAGCATATTGAGGTATATCCTGCGAATCAATTAGTCAATTATATCAATGTTGACGGAGCAATTTATAATCCTGATATGACAACACTATACTGCAATCTGGACACGGGCGATATCGTAATAGCGGATTCTGTTACCACAATTGAGAGTTATGCATTCCCATGTGTCAGAAAAAGTGTTACAATTCATCCGGGTGTCACCTCTCTTGGTTTAAATATCTTTGTTAATGAAGAATACGATTGGACACCGGCAAATGAAGATCCTTTGTTCATTTATGGAATTATGGATAGCAGAATTGAAGAATACTGTTTAACTGCCAATTGGGGAGTTGAGTTTTTGGCTCTGGATGGAAACTATACCGTCTACTATGATTTAGACGGTGGTATAAATACTCCGGCTAATCCAAGGAAGTTCACAAGAAACAGCAATACTATGATACTGCAAAAGCCAACCAAAAAGGGATATGAATTTCTTTATTGGTATGAAGATATTTCCTTATGCGAAGATGGCTGCTGTCGTGGGGAACGAATCATTGAGGAAATACCAAAGGGAAGTCTAGGCGATATCGAACTGCATGCAAAATGGAAGAAGATAAAATGAAATATAGGAGACTGAATGATAAATCATCGTGATTGAAGGTTATGGGTAAATTATGAATTTATATATCATTTAATTATTGGTTAAAGTGTCAAAAGGTGCTACGCACTTTTCATACTACAATATACTGATATGGAAGCAAGCTTACATATCAATATATTGTAGCATGAAAGCATCGAAGGTGCTTTTGACACTTTAGTCATTATTGTAGGGTTATAATAAAAGGGGTATGAAGTTTATTTCTACATGCCCCTTATATAATGAAGTTTATTTAATCTCAGTAGGTTTATGATATTGATGTGCTATTCGTCGGTAATAGTTTACGAATTTCATATTGTGAATTTAAGATCAACCATAATTGCGGATCGTAGATCATAATATTCCAGACACCGATACCCTGCAGGTTATATTCATTGACCAATAGAATTAAAGCATAGATGCTTCTTGCATCGATGGTCCAAACGATGTGCTGGACCGGAGATCCGAATACATACTGGTTATACGTAAAATAAGGGGTTTGTGAGATATCATCAAATTGTATTACAGCACCTATATCAAAGGCCAGGCTAAGAGCGGAATTATGGGTCAATGATGAGGCGCGATCTCTTCCCTCATCAAAGGGAAGCTCCCAATCATAACTACTAATTGGTTTTCCAAGGATAATTTTTTCCGGTGGTAGCAGAGTAACGATATAATCCATTAACGCTTTCAGATTAACAATAGAACTTATGGGTGCCGGTGGTTTCTTATTAGTTCCCCAAATAAACTGTAAAAATATTACACTGTCTACATAATCATTTAGAATTGAATAATCAACCTTTTCAAAAATAATTTCGTTATTAACATTGCTTATGTTGGGATTAATTGTTACGAATACCAGATATCCTTCCGTACGAAGAAGATTTGACATTCGTCTTATTAAGTTTTCATACAATGTCTGATTTTCCTCTGACATATAGTTAAATACCATATTCAATCCATAATATCCTTTTTCCCTTAATATATTAAGTGTATTCTGTACAGTATTTTCCTGAATGTCTTCACTTAATAATATATTATAGGCATCTTCTATATTAGGTTCGCCTCGGGCTGTTAATGTAGTAGTCATCATTAAAGGAATTGTACCATAATCCTTTGCCAATTGGATAATTTCGGAATCATCAAAAAATGGCTCTAAATCACCTTCTCCTGTACTTCTGTAATTCAGGATAGAAAGATAGGTCAAATTGGGCAAGGTTTTCTTTAATGTGAATTCATTAATATATGGATAGGCATAACCTATCGTATCTATTTCTCTTTTCCCATCATAGCTGATAATGAGCATTTCCCCTGGATATATATATTCTCTGTTTGATAAAAATGGATTATATTTTAATAATTGCATTACCGAGATACCGAAGTTGGCTGCAATACCGGATAAGCTATCACCTTCTTGAACCGTGTAGGTTTGTTCCGGGTATACAATTACAATTGTTTGTCCGGGTACCAAATTATTGGGATTATCGATTTCATTGTCCTGTAACAATTTCGTAGCGGATACTCCATACATATCAGCGATCTTATCGATTGTGTCACCGGGTTGGACTACATATATATTCATGGATACCCTCGGATTTGTATTTAGTACATTATATGATATAGAATGAAATTATTACTTCCTTACCCCAAAAATATCCCTGTCAACGTCGAATAATATAATATGACAAATTATTCAGGTCATTTCCGGAACATAGGTACAGACGTATGTACAAACGAAAGGGGTAACAACATGAAAAAATTAATATGCTTTATTATCACCGCAGCGCTTTTGCTGTCATCTACATCAATTGCATTTGCGAAATCAGACAATGCAAAGAACAACAAACAGAACACGAAACAAACAGTGCAACAAAATGCCAAACAGAATTCAAAAAAAGAATATATTACGAAATCTGAAAAGGATACTAAGAAAGAAATCAAAAACGAAGTTAAAAATGTGGTAAGTAAGGAAATTGTTAAGGCTACCGAACAGGTTACAATTGAAGTTAAACAGGCTGCACAGAAGCAGAACCAAAAAATCAAAGCGAAAAAACAAGAATTTAAGATTAACGGTTCTCCTGTAATTAAGTACGGCTATTTCAAACTTCCCATCAGACCGGTAACGAAGGGTATGGGAGCTGAGGTGGCATTCAATAAGGAATCAGCTGTGCTTACTGTAACAAAGGGCACAACCATTATTGTTATTGACTTTAAGAATAAAACGGTTACAGTAAATGGTGTAGCCGATACGAAATCAGGATTATTTACAGCTAAAAATGACAAGAAAATGACAGTATTAATTAAGTATATCGCAAAAACGCTGGGTATCAGAGTTGATGTTGACAAAGATGAGGTAGAGGTTGAAGTTCCCGGACTTGATTTACCTACCGAGGTTAAAGTTACTGTAGAAGGAACAGCAGGTAAAGAAAATACATTAAATACTTCATCCTTGGCTTTAACAGCTTCAGCAAAGATTAAAGCAGGGCAAGCAACCGGAGGAAAGGCTGAACTTTATGTAGGGGATAAGTTAGTGGCAACCGATGCTGTGATTGTAGCGGCTGATACAACTGTTACATTTACTACCTCTGATGGAACACCTACCCACGATGAGCTTAAAGCGATAGTTCCGGTAGGAGGAGTTGTTACCGTTAAGCTTTATAATGCGGATAATAAATTTGTGGTAAGCACGGTAGCTAATCCGACTCTTTTCGTTGATTATTCAGCACCTACGATTACCGGAGTGAATTCAGCAGTTTATTCAGTATCCGGTGCTGCATTTACGATTAATGTAACCGGAGCCGGCGCAAATGGAGATGTGGTTGATGTAACTAAGATTTCCGTTTATAATGCAATAACCGGAGGAACATATTTCCTGACCAACGCTGCTGAAACAGGTTCCACCGGTTTGGTGAACAGTGAAAACACAGTAATCATTAAATTAGGATCTACCGATAAACTCGCGTTGACCGGTATCAGCGGATCTTCGTTACTTCTCAATCTGGCATTGGGCTCTCTTATCACAGATGCGGCAGGTAATACATCCTTAAGCTTACCTGCAGTTCAGATGGTGCCGCTTACAATAGCAGAATAATTTATCTGATATTCTTATATACCATAAATTTACTTTATTAAATTATTTAATTCATTAATAAAACGATGTGCCTTACTAGCTGTATAAGTTAATAAGGCACGTCTTTTTTATTTCCCTTTATGCATTTTTACTTTTATATTTTTTAAGGGGCACAGTAAATAGCAATATTTATTGAAATGCACTGGGTAATCCTATATAATTGATGTAATTTACATATATGACCAATCATGGGTGAAATGGTTCTCCCTATGAATCGACTAATGAATGAAATATTTGGAGGGTAACCGCGATGTCATCAAAAATGAAAAAAGTACTAAAAGCAGGTACGGCTTTGGTTGTAATTTTAATTATTACCCTGTTAACGAAAGAAATTATGACGTTGCCGGAGGAAAGCCAAACTGATTCCGAGGAGGAAACGCAACTAACACCATCAGACATTACAAATCCGACGAGCACTGAGATAACGCCAATAGAAGCTACCGCAACGAAACCCGAGACTACTTCAGACGATACGAATCCTGCCTATTATAGAATCCGAAACCTATGGAAAAATCAATATTTGTATGAAGACGGTGATCAAGTGAAATACGGTGTCCTTGCCATGGACGATAAATCAATGCAGTGGGAAATCATAACCCTTGAGGATAATATCAGTCAGATCAGAAACAGGGATTCCGGTGAATACATAAACCTTGAGAATAAATTAGGGTATATCGAGTGTACCAATAATGAAGCTTCTCTTGATAGTACAAAATGGAGGATTGAAGCAGCGGATAGTGGCTTAAGCCGAATC
>JARBTJ010000030.1 GCA_029240245.1 Herbinix sp. | reverse complement strand
GGAAGTTAAGCCCGTAGGAAGCGTTGGAGCGTAGGAATAGTATGTGTTGTGTGTGCAATAGTAAAAACTATATTGTTTCGCAAACGCCTAATTAAATTATTACTATGAGAGGAATGGTCAATATGAATCAAAATTATAAAGAAATCTATCTTGCCGGTGGTTGCTTCTGGGGAACAGAGAAATATTTAGCTAATATCAGTGGAATTATAAGTACTGACGTTGGTTACGCCAATGGAAACACCGAAAATCCAACCTATCAGGAGGTTTGCCATAATAATACGGGACACGCAGAAACAGTAAGAGTATTATACGACCCGAAACAGGTACGTTTAGAGTTTATACTGACCCTATATTATGATGTGATTAATCCCACCTCCATAAATCGACAGGGAGAGGATTCCGGTACGCAATACCGCACCGGTATTTATTATGTGGAGGAAAGTGACAAAGAGATAATCGAAGAGTCCATATCAGATCTACAGAAAAATTATGATAAACCCATAGCAATTGAAGTTTTACCTTTGAGAAATTATTATCTTGCAGAAGAATATCACCAGAAATACCTTGACAAAAATCCGAACGGCTATTGTCATATCCGAAAAGATAAATTCGAGAAAGCGAAACTGGCGAAAGATGATACAACGAAATAATGCATAATTAATCCTTGATTAATTCGATTATGTTTGCGTTATTAATATACTCTGATAATGATATGAATGCGGATTCCTAGGAATCCGCATAAAAAACTCAGGTTACTTACGGTGAGGGGAGTTTTCCTTATGCAATAACCTTGGATAAGAAAAATCAATAAGGAATGCACCTAAGGGTGCTGTAATAATTATGGATAATACCGCAATCGTTAATACACTTTTACCGCAGGACAGACCCATAGATAAAGGGATTGTTCCAATAGCAGCCTGCACGGTTGCTTTTGGCAAATACGCGAGCATACAAAAGAATCTTTCCTTTAATGTCAATTCGGTTTTTAATAAACAGATAAAAACGCCTGCCATCCGAAATACTAATGCACCTAATACAACCACGGCAGATAATACACCTGCGTTTACTGCATATCTTATATCTACTGTCGCACCCACCAAAACGAATAATATAATTTCTGCAGCCACCCATAATTGATTGAATTTCGTGGCTATTCTCTTCGCCAGCACCGGATATGACTTATATAATGCTACTCCCATCGTCATGATAGCAAGTAATCCTGATAAAGGAAGAATACTTTTTAATTGTTTTTCCAACTCAATCAGTAAAAATGATATCCCTAACAGAATGATTACTTTCGCTGAATCCCTCATATGGATCTTTTGAAAGAGAAAGGATAGGAATAATCCAAGTATTACACCAACGAATAAACCGACAACTATGGAAACCGGTATACTAATAAAATCTCCAGCCGCCACCTGATTTCCAGCCGCGAGTGAGGTAAAAGCAGTAAATAGTACTATCACAAAAACATCATCCACGGATGCACCTGCTAATATTAATCCCGGTATACCTTTCTTAGTTCCGTAACCCTCCTCCATTAGTTTAATCATTCTTGGTACAATAACAGCCGGTGAAACAGCTGCAAGCACTGTTCCCATGATAGCTGCCTCCAATAACGAAATATTTAACAGACGTGGAGCTAAAATTAGAATTCCCAGTATTTCAAAACAAGCCGGAACAAAACACATTAAAACAGCCGGCCGACCTACCTTTTTTAGTTCCCCGATATCCAGATTAAGCCCTGCTCTGGTTAATATGATGACCAGTGCAAGCTGGCGCAAATCCGGTGAAATTGTTAGAATTTTATGATCTAGCAGATTAAGAGCATAAGGTCCTAATAGTATTCCGGTGATCAGCATACCCAGTAAACCCGGTAGTTTTATTTTTTGAAATATGGAACTTAATAAAAATCCTAGTAAAAATATGAAAGCTAAGCTAGTTAACATTAGTAATCCTCCAATCGTATCAAACGTTTTTTAGTTCAAAAAAAGCCGATATCTTCTGTAATAATACAGAAGTCATCAGCTTAATAAGCAGTTTAGGCATAGCCAGGGGAGAACTTCATTCCCAAGCGTAACTATAGCAATCTTTGATAAATTTGTCAATCTATTTTATACTTTTTCCGATTGCATAGGAGTTAAAAACCTTCCGATTACACATTCGTTAGGTTCTTTCCGATTGCATAGGAATTAAGTTCCTTCGGATTACAATTATGGATAAACCTACAAATACCATGGTAGATAAATTAAGGCAGGCCGGCGCCACATACCCTCCGATTGGTGCAGGTAGGGCAAATATAATTGGTAGAACATAAAGAATAATAAAAAGCGGATTGCATAATGCCATCCATTTAGGAAATAAGGACTTTCCCTTTAGAACAAGTATCACATATAGAATCGATGCAAAAATCATCTCCACGAGCATGGTTGCTACAAGTATTCTCCAATAAAAATCATATCGTTCTACAACTTCAAGTGGAATCTTATTTTCGTAATAATAACTCCAACTGCTTCCGATGAAACCATAAGACATATGAAAGGCAATACCCATAAGTATTGCATGGGAGCTTGTAATTGCATAGATAAGAGGTAATACTTTACCCGCTTTTTATAAACCATAATAAACAGGTACAATCCCAAGTGCCTGAAATGGAAGTGCTAATACACCTAATATTGTTCCAAAGGTAATTCTCCATGGAGCAATTTCTGCCATACTTTCCGTTCCAAGCCATAGAAATTCATAAGCACTGTTCGGTTTGCCGATTAAAAAGAAATCACTGATTATGGTAATTAAAATACCGAGTATACCAATAAAACCTAATTTTAGAACGGTTTGTGCCTTTAAATGATTCATCATATTATGTTTATCCTTAATCCTTACCAATTTAGTTCCATCCTTATATTACCTCTTTTATCCAGATTCATCAATATATATTTCAAATTTCTAAGCTGAAACGATCTAAAAAAGGGCTGCATAACAAAGTCGTATTTTCTTTGCTAGGCAGCTCCTTATCATTTACATTATAAAATTATACTTTTTATTCTCAAACAATTACTTGCTCATACCGGTATAGATCATAACAGCATCTCTTAAAAACTTAGCCAGTCCCGGTTGTTCTTTGTCGTAATAAGCCGTGAAACGTTCATCGTCCACATACATCTGTGCAACTCCTGCATGTGCTTCTTTGCTGTAGCTGCCCCAGGTAAAGGATAGCCACCTGCGATGTAGATCAGCAGTCTTCTGCCCTAACTCGCCTGCGGGATCACCGGTAGCAAAGGCGGCCCCAAGGGTGTCGATCACCTCCTGGCTTAGCTTTTCAAACTCAGCATATTGCTCTGCTGTCATGTTAAGCATCTTTTGGTTTGATGCATTGATGGTGTCATCACCATATTTTTCTCTGATTTCTTTCCCGTATTTTTGCTCATTGTCGTCTACTAACTTTTTCTTAAAGCCATCAAATTTTTCTTTATCTTTCATAGTTAATTTTCCTTCCTGATATTGTATTGTTTTTTCAACGTTAGCAATCAGCATATCCAATTGCTCTCTTTTTGCAAGGAGCTTTTCATGATGTTCCTTCAGTGCTGCAGCACCGTTAAAGGATACAGAAGTCATCAACTCCTTTATCGTATCCAGGTTTACACCCAATTCGCGATAAAACATAATTTGTTGTAACCGGTCCACCTCATTTTGACCATAGATTCGATATCCCGATGAATTGATTCTTGCCGGCTTAAGAATTCCAATTTCATCGTAATACCGGAGCGTTCTGGTACTGATTCCGGCTAAGCTTCCCAGTTTTTGTACTGTATATTCCATGTTTTCGCCTCCTCACAAAAAGAGTGTACACCTTTACGTAACGTTAATGTCAATACAAATTTTAAAAATTTTTAAATTTTTGTAATTTGATAGGTGTTTGTTAATTTCCTTTGTTTTGTTAATCTTTTCTGCTTTGCTAACATTTCCGTAAGTTCATATACATTTTGAAAGCAATGACTTTCACTAGTCGCAACGACAATGGTTAACGTGATGATTGGAAATTGCTCCGTTATACCATGACGATTCACTGTGGTAATATATCCATTTTGAATATCCACAGGATTATAAAAATTTCGTACCTCCTGTTCAAACTGATACTTTATCACATTAAAATATACATCCGTTAATAAGTCATTTGCAATTACAACAAAATCATCACCGCCGATATGACCTATAAAATACTCCTCCGGAAGGTGAATTCTTAAAGTATTAGATAATAACTTGATGACCAGATCACCGTTTTCAAATCCGTAAACATCATTGTATGCTTTGAAATTATCGATGTCCAGGTATGCAATGCTATAAATCATATTATTGGTCACACATTGATTTAATCGCTGTTCAACCAGCAGATTTCCGGGCAAACCGGATAAAGGATTTAAATTCTTTGCAGCTGCCACTTCCATTTCTGTGGTTTTCTGAAGCAAATCCTTAATCGTTACCGTACCGATGTATTTACTATTTTCCGTTACCACAATAAAATCATACAGACTGTCATTCGATCTTGACATGGCTAAAAGAGATACTGTACTGATGGGCATCCTGCAATCCACAGATAAAAAACTAATATCCATCAACTCTGTGATACGTTTATGTTGATTTAAGGAAAATCCATAATGACCACTCATTTTTTGGGCTAATTTTTGATGGGTAATGATTCCAATCGGAATTTCATTCTCTATAATACATAATCCCATCAGACCCGGATTATTTTTGAAAATATGATACACAAAATCAGCTGTTACACTTGCTGCTACAATACCTGTATAAGTACATATGTTTTTAATGCAGGTGTTAGATATGTTACTTGAATATGACTGGTTCATACTTAGATTTATCTCATTAATCATCTGCAGTAAATCCCATCGAAGAATCTGTATTTCTGAATCCGGTCTCTGTATGAAATATCCCTGACCATATTGTACCCCTAATTTAATTAAAGTCTTAAATTCTTCATAGGTTTCTATCCCTTCTGCGATCAAACTGATATTTGATGTCTTGGATAGCTCCACCATACCCTTTACTAGGGCATATTTTAAGTTGTCTCCATCAATACCTCTTATTAATTTCATATCCAATTTGATAAAATTCGGATTAATATCACTGATCAGATTTAAACCGGAATAACCGGCACCGGCATCATCGATGGCGATCTGATAATCCTGGCTCCGGTAATGATTAATCGCAGTTAGAAAGCTATCCATTTCCGTTATTACATTTCTTTCTGTTATTTCAAATATAACATTATTGGGAACAATCTTATACTGTTGCAAAAATTCTCTCGTAAATCCTTTTTTAAAGTTTTCATCATGCATTGTATTGGGATTAACATTAAGAAACAATCTTTTGTTATATGGCGGTATCATAAATTTATATGCCGTTTCTAATGCTACCGTTCTGCATAAAAGTTCAAGGTCCCACATACGGTTATATTCTCCCGCCACAGCAAAGAGCATTTCAGGATTCGTAATCTCACTGTCACAGGTGATTCTGCTAAGTGCTTCGTGCCCTAATATACTTCCATCTCTTAATGAAATAATCGGTTGGAAAACGGTTTTAATTAACTTGTTGCTGATTATGTATTCTAATGCATCTTTTCTTATGTCCGGCATTGACAAAACCTCGTTTACTATTTTTTGTTTATTATAACAACCAATGCCATCACAGTCGTGCAAGGTTATGTTAATGCTATGTAAAATTCATTCAAAATATCTGTTAGAAAAAATTCCTAGTAATAACAAAGCAAAGTGCCAGCTTACGCAAAAAAAGCAATTGCATGATACCGCAACTGCTCTGGGTACGGGTTGTTATATTTCAGTTTTTATCGCTTTCATCATATCCTTTATATAGTCTATGACATAAGGAACACAGTCCATTCCATACCTGCCAACCATATTTACAATCGCACTTCCAACAATGACTCCATCCGAAATCCGAGCCATTTTTGCAGCCTGTTCAGTTTTAGAAATACCAAAACCTATAGCACAGGGTATCTCTTTCACTTCTTTTACCATATGGATCATTTTTTCTACTTCTGAACTTATTTCCGAACGAACTCCGGTTACCCCCAGGGAGGAAACACAGTATATAAATCCTTCGGCTTCTGCCGCGATCATACGGATGCGTTCCTTTGAGGTCGGTGCAATCATGGAAATGAAAGCAATACCATAATGCTCACAATATGGCTTCAATTCCTCTTTTTCTTCAAAAGGTATGTCAGGAACAATGATTGCATCGACTCCGACTTTTTTACAGTTCGCCAAAAATCGTTCCGTGCCATAGGTAAATATCGGATTAGCATAGGTCATAAAGGCAATTGGCACATTGCAGCGCTCCCGAATTCTAAGTACCATTGCAAAGATATTGTCCGTAGTCACTCCACCTGAAAGTGCTCTGTAATCTGCCTCCTGTATTACCGGGCCTTCTGCAACGGGATCGGAAAAAGGAATACCTAGCTCAATTAAATCGGCACCAGCCTCTGCCATGGTAAGAACCAGCTGCTCCGTAATCAAAAGTGATGGATCTCCGGCTGTAATAAATGGGATAAATGCTTTTCCTGACTGAAATACTTCATTTATTCTACTCATAAATCTGCACCCCCCTGTATCTGGCAATAGCTGCCACATCCTTATCTCCTCTTCCTGATAGGTTAATTACCATTACCTGATCCTTACCCATGGTAGGAGCCAGTTTTTTCGCATAAGCTACGGCATGTGCACTTTCGATCGCCGGAATAATACCCTCTGTCCGTGACAAATATTCAAAAGCCTCCACAGCCTCCTGATCCCTAACAGGAACATATTCAGCTCGGTTATTATCTTTTAGATGCGCATGCTCCGGGCCCACACCGGGATAGTCAAGACCTGCCGATATGGAATACACCGGTGCAATCTGTCCATATTCATCCTGGCAGAAGTAAGACTTCATGCCATGGAAGATACCCAGTGTTCCGGTTGCCATGGTGGCTGCTGTTTTAACCGTATCAATGCCGAGTCCAGCAGCCTCACACCCGATTAATCTTACCTCAGAATGCTCAATGAATTCATAGAAAATACCCATGGCATTGCTTCCACCTCCGACACAGGCAAGTACCACATCCGGAAGCTTACCTTCTATTGTTAACAATTGTTGTTTTACCTCACGTCCGATGATACTTTGAAAATCACGGACCATAGTGGGAAATGGGTGAGGTCCCATGACGGAGCCAAGTACATAGTGGGTATCCTCTACCCGTTTTGTCCATTCTCTTAGTGTTTCATTCACGGCATCCTTAAGGGTCTGTGTTCCGGAGGTCACCGCATGCACCTTTGCACCCAACAATTCCATGCGGTATACATTGAGTACCTGTCGGTCCGTATCCTCCTTACCCATAAATATCTCACATTCTAAACCAAGTAAAGCTGCCGCTGTCGCTGTTGCAACCCCATGCTGTCCTGCACCGGTTTCTGCTATGACACGTTTTTTTCCCATCTTTTTCGCAAGCAGCACCTGCCCCAAAACATTATTAATTTTATGGGAGCCGGTATGATTCAAATCCTCTCTCTTAAGATAAATCTTCGCACCGCCCAGATCCTTGGTCATCTTTTCCGCATAATACAATAAAGACGGTCGACCGGCATAATCCCTTAATAGTTTCTCCAGCTCATGAATAAAGCTTTCGTCCTGTTTATAATATTGATAAGCCTCTTCCAGTTCTATGACAGCATTCATTAAAGTTTCCGGAATATATTGACCACCATGAACTCCAAATCTTCCTTTTGACATGTTATCCCCTCTCTGCTTTCGATTTAAGTTATCAGACAAATATAGTTACGATATGTTCGTCATTATAATAATGCAAATTTAATAACGAATCCGATTTCTTTTTATTGTGTAACCACACTTTTCAAATCTCTTATCTTTAATATGATTTCCTGTATCTTCTTCGAGTCCTTCACTCCATCCGTTTCTACTCCGCTGCTGATATCGATGCAATAGGGATGACAGCGTCTGATTGCCTCATCAACATTATCGACATGAATACCGCCAGCCAGAAAATATGGCTTAGGGATATTAGAAATCAGGGACCAGTCAAAGGTTTCACCACTTCCACCATACTCCTTTTCCCGGTAGGTATCCAATAATAAATAGTTACTGGGATATTGGATGGCATTTTGCATGCTTTCATGATTTTTCACCCTGACTGCCTTAATAATCGGATGCGGTATCATACTGCGAAGTGTTTTAAAATATTCCTCGCCTTCATCTCCATGAAGTTGAACAATATCAATGGTTTTGTCTTTGCACAGACCGACGATCCGCTTTGGATCATCATTTACAAAGACCCCGATGGCCTTTACCTTAGGATGTAATGCCGCTTTTAACTGTCGTGCCGTATCCTCGCTTACCTGTCTTCTGCTTTCACTTGCGAATACAAATCCGATATAATCCGGGAGATATTCATTCACAGCTTCGATATCTGCCATTCTTGAAAGACCGCAAATTTTAATCTTAGTCATAGGTTACCTCCCCTAAGAAGCGATTTTTCCTTCCTTCTTTCAAATAGAGAAGCATCTCTGATTTATTCTCACTTTTCATTAACGTTTCACCGATTAATACTGCATTCACTCCAGCTTCACGTAATCGCAGTACATCCAAAGAACTACGAATACCGCTTTCTGCTACAAATATGATTTCCTCCGGTACCAAAGCACGCAGGCGGATACTGATGTCTAAATTAACTTCAAAGGTATGAAGATTTCGATTGTTTACTCCAATTATTCTAGCACCTGCTTCCAGCGCTGACTTTACTTCTTCTTCGGTATGTGCCTCCACAAGTGCCGAGATTTTAAGCTGATCACAAAGTCTAATAAAATGTTTTAACGTTTTTGTATCTAGTAAGGAACAGATGAGAAGTACCGCATCTGCTCCGATCAATTTCGCTTCGTATATCTGATATTCATCCAGCGTAAAATCCTTTCGGAGCAACGGAACAGAGGACCCCGAACTAATTTCAGAGAGATACCGGTCATTTCCCTTAAAAAATTCCGGTTCGGTAAGTACTGAAATGGCGTCTGCACCGGCCTCCTCATACTCCTTTGCGATGGATAGGTAAGGAAAATTCTCTACTAAAATGCCCTTTGAGGGGGACGCTTTTTTCACTTCACAGATAAAGGCCATGTGGTCCTTTCTCAATGCTTTTTCAAATGCAAAAACTTCTCTGTGATTGTTTTTCGGAATCTTATCCGTATCCTTCAACCGCTTTATCAAATCATAAGCCGATAACTGTTTTTTTGCATCTTCTACTCGTATTCGTGTAGAAGCAGCTATCTTGTCAAGAATCATTTCATTTCCCTCCCGGTACGATTTATTCATAACGGAGCACTTCGTACCGCCCATCTATGATTATTTGACGGTTGCTCCATAACTTAATAGGGTAAATCCAGGTCTACAATTCATTCGACAGGCGGATAAACTGATTTAGTTTCTCCATTGCCTTACCGCTGTCTATCATCTCAGCAGCTAATTTCACACATTCTCTTAATGTAATGTTGTTATAGGAGAGATAAAGACAAACAGCTGAGTTTAATAACACAATATCCCTTTTCGGACCTTTCTCACCGCCTAGTATCTTCTTTGCTATCTCTGCATTCTCGAAAGGACTACCGCCTACCAGATCCTCGGGCTTACAGTAAGAGAAACCAAATTGCTTCGGATCTAAGAAAAAGCTGTTGATCTGTCCGTTATTTATTTCACAGACAGTAGATTTCGTACATAATGAGATTTCGTCCAGCCCATCATGCCCATGAACCACCATGGCACGCTTCACACCAAGATTTGCAAGAACCCTTGCAAGGGGCTCGACCAGATTTTCATCATAAACACCAAGGAGTTGCAGATTAGCATTTGCCGGACTCGAAAGTGGTCCTAAGATATTGAATATGGTTCGTACCCCAAGTTCTTTTCTTACCGGTGCTGCGTAACGCATAGAGGAATGATACTTTGGTGCAAATAAAAAGCAAATACCAATCTCCCTTAGAATTTTTTCGCTCATCTCCACCGGAATATCAATTTTTACACCTAACTCCTCCAGTACATCGGCACTACCGCATTTACTTGAAACACTGCGATTGCCGTGCTTTGCCACAGGTATTCCCGCAGCACTAATAACCAATGCAGATACAGTTGAAATGTTAAAACTAAAGGCCTCATCTCCGCCGGTACCCACAATATCAAGAACATCACCTTCATGTAAAAGCTTTAAGCCATATTGTCTCATCACCATAGCACAGCCTGTGATTTCGTCAATGGTTTCGCCCTTCATCCGGATTGCTGTAATAAATCCGGCGATCTGCGCATTGGTTGCATTTCCGCTCATGATCTCATCCATCACGGACTTTGTCATATCCAAGGTCAAATCTTCTTTCCTGATTAATTTTGAAATTGCCTGTTGTATCATACGATCCTCCCATCTGCCATGCGGCATAAATATTACATACTATGTAATCATTGTATAAGAACAAAATGTCAGCTTGTTGAAACTTTCGCACCATGGCGGATCAGGAAGCAATAAACCCTTACCAAATGATGCGCATCCTGCACAGAGTGTTTTTTTTCATAGGACGCAATTTCCTATAAAAAAGTTCCAGAGTATGATTGTATCAACCTACCACTAGGGATTTCTATCAAGTTTGCTGTCCGATTTGTAAGAAGTTCTTCATAATCACCCCACCCTGAGGTGTTAAAATTGATTCCGGATGGAATTGCACGCCGTAAATTTCATAATTTCTATGTTTGACAGCCATGATTTCACCCTGCTCATCTTCTGCTATGACTAGCAAATCATCCGGTAAGGTCTCCCTTTGGGCAATCAGAGAATGATATCTGGCTGCCTTAATAATCGGGGCTAGGCCATGAAATATCCTGCTTCCGTTGGATATATGAATGTCACTCTGTTTTCCATGCATCAAATGCTTTGCATGGGTTATTTTGGCACCGAAGGCTTCACAGATTCCCTGATGCCCTAAGCATACGCCTAGTATGGGGATTTCTCCCTTCATTTTCATAATGACCTCTTCGCATACACCTGCATCCTTTGGATATCCGGGTCCCGGCGAAATAATGATTTGGGTGGGATTCATTCTTCTGATTTCCTCCACTGTCATTTCATCATTTCGAATTACTTTAATGTCTTTACGGATACTTCCGGCTAGCTGTACTAAATTGTAGGTAAAACTATCATAATTATCGATCAGTAAAATCACTTTACTCCACCTCCCCGGCTCTCATAATAGCTTCCATAACTGCTCTTGCTTTATTCCCCGATTCTTCATATTCCATCACAGGAATACTGTCTGCCACAATTCCTCCGCCTGCCTGAACGGTTACCTTTCCATTCTTCTTCACCGCCATTCGTATTGCAATACAGGTATCCATATTACCGGTAAAGTCAATATATCCAATGGCTCCCCCATAAACACCTCTCGGTGCTTTTTCCTGCTCCTCAATGATTTCGCAGGCCCTGATTTTCGGTGCTCCGGATAGGGTTCCGGCAGGAAGGATGGCTTCGATGGCATCAAATGCATCCTTTCCGGCTTTTAGTCTTCCTTCCACCTCAGAGGTGATATGCATAATTCTCGAATATCGTTGTATCCTCTTGTATTCAGTGACACGAACACTGTCAAAATCTGATATTTTACCGATATCATTTCTACCCAAATCCACCAGCATATTATGTTCTGAGAGCTCCTTCTCATCCGTTAACAGTTCTTTTTCCAGTGCAAGATCCTCCTCTTTATCTTTGCCTCTGGGTCTGGAACCTGCAATCGGGAACGTTGTGAGCACACCGTCCTTTAAACGGATTAACGTCTCCGGTGAGGTACTGATTAGCTGCACATCCTTATTCTGAAGAAATACCATATAAGGAGAAGGATTGGTTGTTCTTAAAACACGATATGCATTTAATAGACTGTCTTTATACTCTGTTTCAAAACGTCTTGAGATGACTGCCTGAAAAATGTCACCATTTACGATAAATTCCTTCGTTTTGTCTACTATTTCGCAGTATTCGTCCTTCGTAACATTGCAGGTAAATACCGGTTTGCTCTCCATCCCTATCAATGGTACGGCAAGCGGTTCATGAATCAACCGTATCAGATTTTCGATGTCTGTAACAGCCTTCCCGTAATTCTCCATAACGTGATCCGTCTTCATATTTACAATAATGTTTAATTTTTGTTTAACATGATCATAGGCGATTACCTTATCATATAGCATTAGGTCAAAATCATTAAAATCACTACTCTTTAGTTTAAGTACCGGTTCTGCATAACCAATCATCTCATAAGAAAAATATCCCACCAGTCCGCCGGTAAACGGAGGCATACCGGAAAGCTTTGGTGCTTTATAATTATTTAAGAGATTTCTTAAGATTTCATATGGCTTCCCGGTACTATATTCTTTTCTGTCTCCGTCATCAATCACTACAGTTCCATTCTTACAGGTAACCTGCAGTGTCGGATGAAATCCCAGAAAGGAGTAACGCCCCCACTTTTCTCCCCCTTCCACACTTTCCAAAAGATAATAGCTTTCGCTGACCTGCGCTATTTTTCTGAGTAAGGTTATTGGGGTAATAATGTCCGCATAAATTTCCTTACAGATGGGAATTACACGAAATTCTTTTGATAGCAACATAATTTCATCACAGCTTGGAGTAATCATTCTTGTCACCTTATTTTTCATTGATGGATGAAAAATTCTTTCCTTTCATTGATTTATAATGTAGCAATTGACTACCAAAGGGTATAAAAAAAAGGCCTTTGTCTCTGTTATTACAGGGACAAAAGCCTAAACTTCTGCGGTACCACCCAATTTGTCGTAAATACGACCACTCATTTTGCATACCATCATATGCACCCTACTGATAACGGACAGGGTTCCCGTAAACGCCTACTCTCGAATGATTTCGGGGCTTCCCTCACAAGTCCATTCGGAATAATCCATGTAACCGCATTCCCACCTTCAGCGGCTCTCTGTATACATATCCTTATTCTTACTTCTCTTGATCAACGGTTTGATTTATTAAACGAATTATAACAACGGACAAATCAAATTGTCAAGTAAAATCATCATTATGATTTAAAATTTCTAAAAACTTCTCTGCAATGAAGGGATCAAATTGTGTTCCCATGTTTTTTTTTATTTCATCCATGGCAGCTTCTTTCGTCATTGCTTTCCGATAAGGTCGGTCCGACATCATTGCGTCATAGGAATCTGCTAACGAAATAATTCTTGAGAGAAGAGGGATATCTTCCCCTTTTAAATGTTGCGGATAACCGTTTCCGTCCCATCGTTCATGATGTGACAGTATATAGTTAGCAATGGAAACCAGCTCGGGATTGGTCATTGCGATCCGGTACCCGATTTCAGGATGCTTTTTCATATAGACCCATTCTTCCTCCGTAAGCTTACCGGGTTTATTTAAAATAGTATCACTGATGCCGATTTTACCGATATCATGTAGCGTCGATAACAACTCCAGCTCGTATATCTGGTTATCCGACAAATCCATACTCATACCGATTGCTTTTGATAATGCGATCAATCGCTGTGCATGCTCCTCGGTTTCCTGGCTCTTGGCATATAAGGTTGATTTCATGGAGGATATAATGGAGCTGTGAAGACTCTTACTCTGAAGGAGCTTATGACGGTACATATAATCCTCGGCCTCTTTCATGACAGCTGTAAAAGGTTCGTCCTCGCTGGTTTTGGTGGCACATCCTAATGATATACTGATGTGATAAACCTCATTCATAATTCTGTGTTTGTATTTTTCGCAGATGGCTCCAATCTGTCGGATTATCTTCATTGCCTCTTCTTTCTTGGTTCTGGGAAGAAGTATACTGAATTCATCTCCTCCGGTTCTGGCTATAATATCCTCCTCCCTGCAGCAATTCATTAAAATCTCTGCCATGGTTACAATCAGCCTATCACCCTCAGCATGTCCAAGTGCATCATTGTACAGCTTTAATCCGTTGATATCGCCGATGATCACTGATAACGGATACATACTTTCTTTATCACATCGGACTTTCTCTTCTTCAAAATATCTTCGGTTATACACTCCGGTCATTACATCGTGATAATTTAAATATTGAATTTCATCTTCTCTCTGCTTGCGGTCCGATATATCAATGATTAACCCTTCAATCACCTTAACCTCACCGTTCTTATCATATACTCCCTGCCCCTGCTCAAACACCCATTTGATTTCTCCTGAAGCGGTCGTAATCGGATATTCATCGCGAAACACTTTCTTTTCCTTTAAAATCGTATCCCATTTTTCCCACAAATAATTACGGTATTCCGATCTTATGATTTCATTAAAGGCAATATCCTTATTATGAACAAGGCTTTCCGGCCGATAGCCGGTCAGTTTGTAACAGCCCTCCGAAACGAATTGCATCGTCCAATCCCGGTCAAAACTGCATCGATAAGCCATACCCGGAAGATTGGATAGCAGCATTTCATAGGTTCTTTCACTTTCCTTAAGACTTAGCTCAGCTTTTTTTTGTTCCGTAATATCCTCCAGAATGCAGATATGGCTCGGATGTCCCTCATTTTTTATCTTCAACGGTGCGATCGTCATATTCACCCATACTATGGATTTGTCCGGGCGGATGTATCTCTTTTGCATCGTATATCCATTATTTTCACCGGTTTTAAACTTCAAATAATTTTCTAAATCGGATTGAATGTCATCCGGATGGGTTATTTCCATCCAAGTGGTATCCGTTAATTCTTCCCTTTTGCGTCCGATGATTTCTTCAAATTTACGATTTGTATTAGAGATTTTGTAGCGGTAATTACCAAAGGATATTCCGAGCGGTGATTGTTCGAATACTGTCCGGAATAATTCCTCCTGCTCGCTCAGTTTATCGTTTAAATCAGCCAGTTTATCCTTATCCTCTTTTAATACACGATAATTTTCCAGGATAATTACGATTGTTATCATTAACATTAATAAACAAACAAACGCAATTACAGCCTGGAATGATCTTGTAAATATGTTCTTATTCCATTCACTTGTCGGATAATCTATGCCAAAAACTGCAATTATTTCTCCTGTATCACGATCCTTCAAAGGAACTAATACACTCACCCAATTCCCCCAGCGGTCTTTAGAAGGCTCCGTAATCATTGCGGTATCCTCATAAAAAGCCTGAAAGACATATTGATCTGCCTCCGTATATTCCTGTCCGGGCGGCGAATAATCCTCTGAGGTCTCAGGTTCAGAATCAGCCATCATATATACTTTACCATTCTTAACTGTATAAACATATGCAAAGCGTACATTGTTATTGATTTGAACAAATTCCATTAGGCTATTTTTAATATGATGGTATTCGTTTTTTTTGATATCTCCCGCTTCGGCCTCCAATTGTTTGATGTCATCTGTCTGAAAGCTTACTTCAGCTGTCTTGGCAATGGTCAAGGCATGATTCATCTCTGATTTCATATTTTGGTCCCAAGCAACTTTAAAATAAATAGAACCAGCAACTGCTAAAAGAATAATAACAGCAAGTAGAATAAATTTTTTCGAATGCATGCTACATCTGTCTCCATTTCTTTTGTAATTTTATCCATCATTCATTATAATCTGTTATAAAATATCTCTTTGGTGGCAGAAAAACAATTCAGTTATAATAACAGCAAACTGAACTCCAATAATACGATATAATACACTATTTACAGGTAAAAAGCCATTTAATCTTTGTGTTAAATTAATGATTAATCTGTCAGCTAGCAGATAACCAAAGTGATACTTTCTATTCATGATAATTTGTTATAACATTATAATGAATATTATACTGTATTTTAACGGTAATGTGCAACATATTTGATGCAAGGATTTACTATTCCTACATACAATAGTTCAATATCTTTATCAAATAGATCTGATTCCTTAAAGTAGCTTTATATAAACGGTTAAAGCTCAATTATTTATGCTTTTTCGGAGCTTTCCGGTCATCTTTTAATTGACAATACTTCATAAATAAGTTATATTATTCTAAAATTCCTATCAGAAATTTTGACAAGGAATTTATCGTATCATTCATATCATTAGCAGTGAAATAAAAGTAATTCGATATCTTATCTACAGATATCGTATTTTTTATATTCGTATAGGAGGAACGTTATGAATAAAAAAGTAGCTATTCTAATGGGAAGTGACAGTGACCTTCCAGTGGTAAAGGGTGCCATTCATATCCTGAAAAACTTTGATATTCCTGTCGAAGTTCACGTGTACAGTGCTCACAGGACACCGAAACAGGCATGTGAATTTGCAGAAAATGCGAAAGCAAACGGTTTTGGTGTTATCATATGTGCAGCAGGCAAAGCGGCTCATCTAGCTGGAGTTATTGCAGCGCATACCACCTTACCGGTCATTGGAATTCCAATTAAAGCCTCTGTTTTGGATGGTTTAGATGCTCTTCTATCTACTGTACAGATGCCAAAGGGAATACCGGTCGCAACGGTAGCCATAGACGGAGCTGAGAATGCCGGTATTTTAGCCGCACAGATTCTGGGTGTAGAGAATGCGGATATCGATGCTAAGCTATTGAAGATGAAGGCGGATATGGCCAATGAGGTTTTGGAAAAAGACAAAAAATTACAATCCGAACTAGATTAAATATTTAACAAAAACAGGTTAAATATTTTTCTATATATTATTAATGAAAAGTATTCTTTATGGGAAATTTATTTATGGGAGTTTTTGTTTTTGATTGTTTTGGGGTAATAACATAAGAAGGAGATAATATGGCTGAATATTTGACAAAATTCATTTTAACTGACGAGGTAAAAAGTATTATAACCGGCAGCAGCAAAACGATTTATCCGAGATCAAGAGAAGAATTACTTAATCTTTCTTTAGGCAATGATGGTAAAGTCAGCTTTGATGTATCGTATGAGGTTCCGGGAAAAGGCTTAGTTATGGAAGCAAATGTAACACGTTGTAAGAACGGCGCAGCTGTTAATTACATGGAAGATTATATGCGCCGTCGCGATCCCGACAGTTTAGTTATTGGTGATGATTTAGACACGGATAAACCTAAGTATAAGGATCTGTATAAAAAAGATTTTAATGAACTGCGCCAGGAAACTTTCGATTGGTTGAAAAATCAGGAATTAATCATATTGCCTTTCAAAGCCGGCGGTTATGAATATGGTTATGACGCACTACTCATCGCTCCTGCAAATGCTGCTTTCTTTGCCAGCGCTCTTGCTGATTTACAAGGTTTTTTAAGTATTGATGAAGTTCCGGACCAGTTTAATCCAAAAGCAATCGTTTATCTCGCACCCCCGTTTCGCCATACTCATTTTGATGGGAAGCAAATCGTTGTTCACAACAGACTCGAAGAGGTTCACGAAGTATTTTCCTATAATCTTTATCCCGGACCTAGTGCAAAAAAAGGTATCTACGGTGTTCTCCTCAATATCGGTGAACGAGAAGGTTGGGTAACCGCACATGCTTCTACTGTTAAAGTAATCACTCCTTATGATAATGAAATCGTTATTATGCATGAGGGTGCTTCCGGCGGCGGTAAAAGTGAAATGATCGAGCCCGCTCACCGCGCTGCGGACGGCAGACTGGTTCTTGGTGAGAATCTAACCACCGGTGAAAAATATTATTTGGATCTTTCCGAATCCTGTGAACTTCGTCCGGTTACGGATGATATGGCTCTCTGTCACCCGAAAATGCAAAACGACAGTAAAAAACTCGTGGTGCAGGATGCAGAAAACGGATGGTTTTTACGCCTTGACCATGTTAAGAATTATGGTACTTCTCCTCAATACGAAAAAATCTTTACCCAACCGAAGGAGCCTCTCCTTTTCTTAAATATTCAGGGAGTTCCTAATGCAACTTGTCTTGTATGGGAGCACGCCCTTGATTCCGACGGTACACCATGCCCGAATCCAAGAGCTATCCTTCCAAGAAGACTGGTTCCTGATATTGTTATGGACCCGGTTGAGGTAGATGTACGAAGCTTTGGTGTTAGAACACCACCCTGTACGAAGGAAAATCCTTCCTATGGTATTCTCGGTATGTTTCACATTCTTCCGCCAGCTCTTGCATGGCTGTGGAGACTGGTTGCTCCCCGAGGCTATAACAATCCTAGCATTGTAAGCGCCGCAGGCATGATCAGTGAAGGTGTTGGCTCATACTGGCCTTTTGCAACCGGTAAAATGGTGAAGCAGGCAAATTTGTTACTTGACCAGATTATACGTTCTTCCAGTACCCGTTATGTCCTTATCCCTAACCAACACATCGGTGTTTATAAGGTAAGCTTTAATCCTCAATGGGTAGCCAGAGAATATATTGCTAGAAGAGGCAGCGCTAAATTCAAGCAGGAACATTTGAAGGAAGCTCGTTGTAATCTGTTAGGATATGGTCTGGAGTCCTTAAAGGTTGATGGCCAATATATCAGAAAAGCCTTCCTGCAACCGGAAAGACAGCAAGAAGTAGGAACTGAGGGATATGATAAGGGTGCTGCCATCTTAGTTGATTTCTTCAAAAAAGAAGCTGCTAAATTCAATACTCCCGAGTTAGATCCGTTAGGAAGAAAAATTATTGAATGCTTATTAAGAGATGCACCTTTACAGGATTATATTGATTTAATACCGATGAGATATTAATCCTTGTCTATTAATATAAATCGAATGAAAGGCTTAATTTTAAGCTAATTGACTGTATTATCTTATCCTCAAAAAATCTCTATTTGCTTTTAGGGGATAGGATAGCCTGGTTTTTCGCTGTAATCTTTAAGAAAATTGCCATAAATAAAAAGCTGTAAAATAATGGGTTGTCACCATCTTTTTACAGCTTTTATTTGTACTATTAATATTATTCATATACTTTCGGTTGTGACGGCTCTAATAACCCATCTCCTTTAGTATACCCGATAAGGTCCTAAGTCTCTCGCCAAGCAATTCGTCATCATTACTAAGGGCTTGATAAAACAATTTAATATCCTCATCAATCCTTTCATTTTCCGTACATATGGCTACTGTCATCGCATCTCCCTGAAGTCCAACCCGGTCGATGATCGGATTTTCAGTATCGTATAATTTTTCATATCGGTATGCCTCTCGAAAATGTTGTTTCGTCCTGCAAACCAGGATTGCCAGGTCTAGTACTCTATGAAGAGGTAATTCCTCCGATTGTCTGGACCATTTTTCACCCGTGTATCTCCATACCTTCGCAGAGATATCAACCTTACCCCTGTCGTTCCATTGTGCTAAACCTAAACTTAACCCTTTTGCATCGGACTGATAAGCATATCTCCCATCTACATTTTCATAATTTTCTGACAGAATGACCGGTTTATGTTTTAACGTTGTTGGAATATTCATAAAAACCTCCTTGTACTAATTTAGTAATTTACTATATCTGAGAATTCATTTTAATGCCACTGATTGTTAATGTCAAGGTAAATAGGGTTATTAGTTTTCACCATTAGTTTTCACTGATAAATAACGTTATTTTTCGTTTTTACAGGTTAAAATTGTTATTCCTGGCTTTCTCAGATTAATAGAATTAATCCTCGTTTTCAGAGTTAAATAGAATAAATCCTCGCTTTCAGAGATAAATAGAATAATTCCTCGTTTTCAGCGTTAAATATAATTAATCCTCGCTTTCGGAGTTAAATAGAATTAATCCTCGTTTTCAGAGATAAATAGAATTAATCCTCGCTTTCGGAGTTAAATAGAATTAATCCTCGCTTTCGGAGTTAAATAGAATTATTCCTCGTTTTCAGAGTTAAATAGAATTAATCCTCGTTTTCAGAGTTAAATAGAATTAATCCTCGTTTTCAGAGTTAAATAGAATTAATCCTCGTTTCCAGAGTTAAATAGAATTAATCCTCGTATTCAGAGTTAAATAGAATTAATCCTCGCTTTCAGAGATAAATAGAATTAATCCTCGTTTTCACTGGTTAATAGGGTTATTTTGGTTTTCATCCAATACCTCAATAAATCATCTTCTGTATTATTCGTATGAAAACATTGAAGCATACAAATAATATTATAGGTATAATCCATTAACGGTATAATGCTTTAACGGTTCAATTCTTCTAAGCAATTTTTGCTTAAGGTATCTATTATGGGTACCTTCCTCACAAATACATGCTTTAGATGCCTCTGACCGATTATGCCTATCTCAAGTAATACCCTTAGGAATTGGATTTCATACAAAAGTATAACAAAAAGGAGTAACATCGATGGCTATTGAAGTATATATCAATTATGATGGTAACTGCCGTGATGCAGTTGAATTTTATTCCCAGGTTTTTCAAACAGAAAAACCTCATATTATGACCTTTGGCGATGTTCCGGCAAATCAGGAGTTACCCATCACTGATACTATGAAAAACAGGATAATGCACACCTTCTTAATCGTGAATGAAAGCAAAATCATGTTTTCTGATATTCTGCCAGGAACACCCTTTATACCTGGTAATAATGTAACCTTGGTAATCAAAAGCAGCAACAAAAAAGATATTTCCAACTGGTTTCAGGGCTTAAAAGAAGGCGGAAGTGTCCTTTCTGATTTACAGGAAACCTTCTTCAGTAAATATTACGGTTTTTTAACCGATAAATTTGGCATTAGCTGGCAGTTTATGTATGATGATGGTGAATAGCAACGAAATAAGAAATGAGCTGCCAGTACTCTGATGTAAAGGCAGCTCTTTTACAATGTTTCATATTAATATTTAATTTAATTGATATCTTCCTACAGTACCTCTTAATAAAGCAAAACAAAGTTATAAGGGGCATCTTCACCCACATAATTAGTGGGAAGATATATATATAAGATATAATAGCCTTTGGGCAGATACATTGTGATATATTGCATCATTTCTTCCGGACTTTCCTCGGCTGTTACAATGGGTGTGTCATACTTATTGAATTCATAAAGCTCAATATAGGTGTTCTGCATATTTGTTAAATTTTCTGAAAAAAATGCACCGGTGAAGGTACCGGATTCTTTCATCTCAAACCGGTAGCAATCTCCGTTTTCCGTTGGTTGAGCTATCCCCTGCACCCCGTTCCAGGACGGAACATACTGGCAGGTATCAGGATCCTGACTAATCTCCGGATCTTCCATTATGATATTCTTTGTAAACTCTTCTTCCAATTTGCTGACGTAATCATCATAAAATTGCTTAACCGCTATTGGCCGATTCGTATTAAGCTTCTGTAGTTCAGAAACACTGATAGCAAAATTTAAATTCTGACCACTTTCAAGATACATGGTATTAATTCCAATCACTTCTCCGTAGGCATTAATCAACGGCCCACCGCTGTTACCCGGTGAAATTGCGGCATCTGTCTGGATGTAATTCACACCTTCAATATCCCTGGAAGCAGTTGATACAATACCGTCCGTTATGGTAGCGGTTAATCCAAGCGGACTTCCCAGTGCATAAACATCCTCTCCTCCGATTGCTCCATCCTGACTTAGTGTCAATAAGCTTTTATCATTATCGACTTGAAGAAGTGCCAAATCTAACTTTGCATCATATGCAAGAATGTATTTTACCTCAATTTTTTTACCATCTTGTGTAGTAACTGTGATTTTATCCGAACCTTGGATTACATGATGATTCGTTACTACGATATTGTCTTTAATAAAAAATCCGGAACCAAGACTCTCACCGAAGATTTCACTTTGTGTGGTAATCTCAACGGTGGCGGGAACACATTGAGCATATATATCAGTAGCGGAAAGCTTCGCCCTATTGGTTGGTTTGTCAACTACATTAATGGTAAGATGAAGTTCATCCGATGTTTCTGAGGATCTTAAGATAAGAGTATCAGTACCGACCTTTTTCGGAGTAAGTGTAACCGGAATCTTATCCTCATCGGTCCATTCGCCGAAGGTATAATCAAAGATATCCAGGGTTTTACTTCCGGTATCACCTTCTAACCATTCATCCTCCTTGGCATCCGCCAAGGCAATCCAGATTGTCATCTCATCATATAACGTAATATCCCTGGAAAGCGTTCCGATGCGGTTATTACCAATTGAAACTTTGCACTCGGCAGTTTTCCCTCCGGCTTTTGCATATACGGTAACCGTTCCGACTGCTTTGGCAGTTAATAGACCTCCGGAGTTGATTGCAGCTATATTTTTATCGGAAACACTCCATGCTATCTTACCGGTTAAACCATACACCTTAGCTTGAAACACAAAGGTTTCTTCCGTATTTATGTAATCTGTTTTCTTCGTAAGGTTGATATAAGGATTATTTACCGTTATAACAACCTTTAGCGTATATGTTTTACTATTTTGCTTTACTGTTGCTGTAATTGTGGCTGTTCCCTTAGCAACTGGGGTTACCGTTCCGGTACTGTTCACCTTAGCAATCTTTGAATTGCTGGATTTATAGGTAACAACTGCTTTTTTTGATAGATTGTTAAACTCTACTCTATATGTATTAAATCCGACATATAATGTCTTCTTTGAGACCTTTACTGCCGGCGCTGCAGTAGCGGCTTCTGCAGTAACCATAATTGGTTCCATAGACAAAACGGACGGAATACTGAAAGATAACATAACCATCAACAGGGTTCTTACTATAAGCTTTTTAAACTTTTGCATTTAATTCTCCCTTCTGTTTAAAACACCGTAATTTGGGCTTCAATACATATTTACATAGCAAATGAATACGCTTTATACCCCCTAACTAAAATCTTATAGATTTATTATAACGGAAAAATTTGTATTTGCAATGTTTTTTCTCCATAACCTTCCGAAAATTCTTTTTAGTTTAAACCACCTCTTCCTTAACATAAAGGACACAGCCTCATCGTGTTCCCAATTTGTACGCAGCTATCAGGAACCTATCAATGGCAAAAAACGGCAATGAAAATAAATAAGGTTTTACCTTCTACCGGTCTGTATTATTATTTATTTTTATGCTATAATACTTCAAAATGTAACTAAAATTAGTTACATAAATCCCTACCGAGGGCTTACTATTATTTTATTTGGAGGTTAAGAATGCGAAGAAAAGACCGTGAAATCACAGATAGGAATGAAATTACCGCTATTATGGAAAAATGTGAAATCTGCAATATTGCATTATTTGATGAGGATTATCCCTATATTGTTCCCCTGAATTTTGGATTTACCTATGAAGATAATAATTTCTGCCTCTATTTCCATTGCGCAAGGGAGGGTAAAAAACTTGAATTAATTCGTAATAATCCAAAGACCGCTTTTGAGATGAGCTGTTCCCATAAACTGATTACCGGTGAAAAGGCTTGTGATTATACGATGGAATTTGAAAGTGTCTGCGGGAACGGAATCATGGAAGTTCTGCCGGAGGATCAGAAACTGTTGGCACTAACCCAACTTATGAAACATTATTCAAAGGCTCCCACATTTTCATTTGATGAACATGCCTGCAGAGTGGTTACTGTGCTTCGATTAACCGTGAATGAGATTACCGGTAAGCGTTTAAAAAAATAGTGATAGAAAGGCGTGTTGTTAAAAACTAGGAACATGATAATACGAATTACACTTCCTATTATCATGTTCCTACATGATTTAACAACACGCCTAAATTATATTATTCTGATAGGAAAGATCCTGTTATCACCAGTATAGCTGCCAGTCCTTCTTTAATCTTGTTAATGCCTCCAGATAAAAATAATCTCCCCAAGAGGTACATTCATCCACTCCCATATTTTGACACCCATTATAAGGTGAATGATTACAATAGGTACCACGTAATATCAGGCCATTTGAAATACTCTTATCCTTCACTGCATAATGCTCAAACAATGATTTCATAATTCTTAACGCGACGTTCTTATAATATTCACTTTCTTCAGCCGGTAAGTATTTCGCCATTTCCAACATACCGCATACAGCGATGGCTGCAGAGGAGGAATCTCTGGGCTCTCCCGAATCGTCACCAAATTCCAGATCCCAATAAGGTACTAAATCGGAAGGAAGCTTTTCTAAAAAGAAATTGGTAATTCCATGGAATATTTTAATATACTCCGGATTCTTTGTATATCGATAACTTAAAGCAAGACCATAAATACCCCAAGCCTGACCTCTTGCCCAGGCTGATCCGTCACGATAACCCTGATGAGTAGCTCCATGGGTGGGCTCGCCCGTTTCCGGATTAAAGAAGTATGCATGCCAGGTGGAATAATCTTCTCTGATCACACATTTGATTGAGGTAGCAATATGCTTCTGTGCTATTGTCTTATATTTATCATTGCCGGTAACTTCGGAGGCCCAATATAGCAATGGTAAATTAAGCAGACAATCGATAATTAGACGGTAGTTTCCGTTCGTATTCATCGGTCCCCATGCCTGAATATATTCACCTTTGGTATGGAACCTGGAAATTAGCTGCTCCGCTGCAAGCAATGCTGCCGATTTACCCACTTCATTGCCGGTCAGCTTATAACCTGCGACACAGGACAAGGAAAATAAAAAGCCCATATCATGATGATCCACATTACGTTTCAAAACAATCCTGTCATAAAAATTCTGTATTTGAATCTCTGCAGTCTGCTTAAAACTTTCATCGCCGGAATTCTCATAATCCAACCACAGTTCACCGGTCCAAAAACCTTGAGTCCAGTCACTATTTTCCACCGGCTTATAAAAACCCTTATCACTGTAGATATGTTTAAATTTATGGGTAAATTCCGGTAAATTATTCTTATCCTGCTCGATACAGATTTGGATTGCACTCTTAATTTCATCCATAGTTATCTTAGGCATATGATCAAAATTTAATAAATTCATGTTGTAACCCCTTTTTTATAATATTTTTATAATAAGTTGCAATTACCAGTGATTTCGTTATTTCTCATAATCACCAAGCTTACGGTTGTTTACCAGGGAGAGTATTCTAACCCTCTCATTTCATTTCCTCCTTCCCGTATAATATAGCTGATATCTATCTCAGATCCTTCATAGGAACAGAATCCATATCGTTAAAATCTTGATTCTCACCCACCATACCCCAGATGAAGGTGTAGTTCTGAGTTCCTGAACCGGCATGAACGGACCAGCTCGGTGCTATCACAATTTCTTCATTTCTCATTACAATATGTCTGGTCTCGGCTGGTTCACCCATATAATGAAATACAATGGCGTCCTCGGGTAGCTCAAAATATAAATAAACCTCCATTCTTCTGTCATGCGTATGACAGGGCATGGTATTCCATACACTTCCCGGTTTTAACTGTGTCATTCCCATCACCAGCTGACAGCTTTCCACCTGACCCGGCAGAATATATTTTGTTATAACTCTGTGATTGGACTGTTCCAAGGTTCCGAGTTCTACACGAACACAGTTTTCCGGTTTAATATGTACGGTTGGATAGGTTTTATGCGCCGGAGCACTGTTAAAATAGAATTTTGCCGGAACCCTTTGATCTTCACTTGCAAAGGTAATCTCTTTTGTACCCATTCCGATATACAGTCCGTCTTTATAATCCAGTTCATAAGTAATTCCATCCGCTGTTACGGTTCCTTTACCGCCTATATTTATAATGCCGAGTTCTCTTCTTTGAAGGAAATATTCTGCTCTGATTTCATCTCCTGCGGTTAATGCAATCGGTGTCACCGGTACTGCTCCTCCAATCATGATACGATCAATATGACTATATACCGACTTTAAATTACCGGTTTCAAACAGATTTTGAATTAGAAATTCATCTCTTAACTGTTGTGTCGTATACTTTTTAATATCCTTAGGTGATGCTGCATATCTGATTTCCATACCGTTTTTCCTTTCTAATATGTAATGACGATAGTCCCATGTGAAACACCCGTTTTGAATTAATCGTACACTTTTTACAATTTAATCCTAATCATCGGGTGATATTATGTACTATAGCAATCTATGTTTTATTTTACCATGCTACATTTTCTATTTCCTGTCACATATTACTCAAAATATTGCAAATATTGAACTATGGTGCTACAATGAAGGTATTAGTGACTCTAAAATCAATGGAATACCTATTTTTATATCGTTATGTAATACTTGTTATTTAGAATTAATCATCCCTACGCTGCGAGGTTGTTTATGAAAGAATTTAATTCCTGTAAGATAGCGATTGAAGAATGCATTTCGAAGAAATATTTTGCAATCGCCCACCTGCATTCCGAAGAAAAGACCATGAACATGCATATCCATGATTGTTATGAGATCTATTTCTCAATTTCCGGTGGAAAACAGTTTTTAATTGGTAACAAGGCTTATAAAATCCAGCCTGGTGACTTATTCTTTATCAACCAATATGAAAGTCATTATATCACCCAGATCAACCAAATGGAACATGAGCGGATTGTCCTATCCATCCATCCGGATTTTTTAAAGGAGTTATGTACCTTACATACTGACCTTCAATATTGCTTCCATTATCGTGAACCTCATGTAAGCCATCGAATTATCTTGGATAAGGAAAAACAGCAACGGTTTACTTATTTTATACATAAAATTACGACACTGAACGGATATGCTGCTGATGTTTTGGAACGTGCTCTCTTTACCGAATTGATGGTCTTACTAAATAAAACATTTCTGGCACAATGCAGAGAAGATGCGGAGGAAATACCCTCCTCCTGTCAATATGATAAACAGGTGGATCTGATCTTAGAATATATGAACCAGAATATCCATCAGTCCATTACCATGGATGAATTAGCCTCTAAATTTTATTTAAGCAAATCTTATATCTGCCGTATCTTTAAGGCCTCCACCGGAACTACGGTAAACAAATACTTAACGGCGAGAAGGATTTCAACTGCTAAAGTACTGTTAACCGAAGGTAAAAGTATTAATGAAGTTTGGGAGCGTTGCGGTTTCCATGATTATAGTAATTTTTTAAAGGCTTTTACAAAAGCAGTCGGCATATCCCCGAAGAAATATGCCTTATATAGTACAAAATAAACAGACTTATTTTTTACCTGTCGTATAATCGCAGCAATCAGTCCCTACCGGATTTACAATTTCAAGACCGGTATTCGTGCCCCGGCCCTCGTAAATCAGATCACCACTCCTGTCCGTCAGTCTTACCTTAACGACAGCGTTAATGCTTTCGATAATGTTCCGTTCCATGCCGTCATTTGTCGGTGCCTTAATAGCGCCCCCTTCCGTCTGAAGGACCTTCATATCTAATCGGAACCGGAAATCTTCAATCCTGACTCTGACATAGCCGTTTGATACCTCCAGCCTTTTCAGTTTTGCACCCGTATAGGTCGCAAATACGTACACTTGGTCCTGATACCGAAAGATTGAGAGAAAACCGGTAAAGGCCCTATTGATCCATGGTATCTTAGCCACGGAAAACATCAGGGTAATATCATTGTTATCAAAATGATTGGATTGAAACCAAATCCAATGCTCCGGGAAGGATCTGCCCCAGTCCTTTTCGATATAGCCATAGCCGGCATTATAATCCAGTGTTTTCCCTAATACCTTTAACTGCCCGAAAATATCATGATGAATACTGACAATTCCATGATAGCATTCCATAAAGGGTACATACGAATAGGGTCCCATAATCCCAGGCCGCAGAATTGTCTTGGGAAGTGTGACAATATTTTTAAAATGGAGCGTCCCACAGATATTAATTCCGTCCTTTCTGATATTTAAAAGGAGTCTATTCTGTGAAAAAACATTATCTCCGATACTTATCTCAAATTTTTTTGGATGATAACAAAAATCCGAAATCGGGTAACGAAAATAATAGGTATTATTCTCCTGATCCAGCACCTGGACAAAAGCATGAACATCCCGTTCTTTTATGGATATTCCGGGAATGATGGCAAAAGCATGCTCCTTACTTTTGTCAATCAGTTTATAATACCAGCCTTCGAAATAATTTTTCCGTTTATTTGCACCCTGGAATATCTCCGGATGATAAATTCTATAAATTTGATTCATCTGTGTTTTATCCTTGATTAAATAGTCAAAATTATTTTTATTGTTTTTCTACTGCATTTAACAGGTCTACAACTGTAGTACCTTCTGATTTGAAATCTCCACGTAACAGTTTTAATACTATTTTTTCAGAATTTATTTCATCCTCGGTCCGGATACCCCATTTTCTTATTATAGGCAGAGGAGGACACCAGCCCTGCAAAGCATGCAACAGTAAAAATACTCCGATCGTACCGGTCAGTAAAAACCAACACCTGCTTGTCCGGATACCCAGATATGAACTAAGTAAAATCAACGCTGCTGCATTAACCTCCAGAATCCGCTCCGTATCCCATTCTGAATTTAAGCTGCGAATCCGGTCCGTCATTTCTGCTTCATTACAGTTTTTTAGAATATTTAAGTTTCGAATGGTTTGATTTCTAATTTCTGCATTGACCGGTGGTTTGGTCCGAAGAAACACACGAAATGATGTTGGTGGAAAGATACGTTTTTTCTTCAAAAATCCCACTCCCTTCTAAATTTTGAAAATAGTATATGTTTAATTTGAAAACCTATACATTTAGAAGAGATTATACGAAAAACCTACTCTGCTCTACTTTCAATACTTCTATAAAAACCGCCTACACCGGCGCTTTTATAAAGACATTTAAAATATCCTGTGATAAAATAAATGTTAATGATTACATGCGTATGCAAACAAACATCAAAAGGAGTCCCCATGAAAAAAGCTATAATACTTGCCTGTAATGTATCTGAGGTTGATAATCAAGCAAAACAGAATTTAGAAAAAGCCGGATTTGACGTAAAAGAATATCCGGTGGAGAGAAAATATACTCCTGAGGAACTGGTAGAAATACTAAGGGATGCGGATGCAGTGATCGCAGGTCTGGAAAAATACACTCGAGAGGTACTTGAACAATTACCGAGACTGAAACTAATTGCAAGACGTGGTGTGGGAATTGATAATATTGATTTAACTGCGGCAAACGAACATCATATTACCGTTACCCGTACGGAAGGTTACGTAGGTCCGGCAGTAGCTGAGTTAATTATGGCATATATATTAGATCACGCAAGGCAGTTATCCTTTCATAATGAAATCATGAAGAATGGAAACTGGTCCAGAATTTTAACAGAGGGTGTTAAGGGCAAGAGCCTAGGGTTAGTGGGCTTTGGTAGCATATCAAAGGAAACGGCAGTCCGTGCCCATGCCTTCGGTATGAATTTATTGTGTTATTACCGGCACAGGGACCTGGACATCGAGGAGCAATATCATGCTATGTATACCGATTTTGATACCTTAATCTCAACCAGCGATTATATTGCTATCAATGTTCCTATGACGGAGGCAACAAAAAACATGTTCCATGCTGCAGTCTTCCAAAGCATGAAACCCTCCTCCGTCCTTATCAATACAGCCCGCGGCGGTATTGTTCATACGGCAGATCTGGCCAATGCTCTTAAAAACGGGCAGATAAGTGCAGCCTATATTGATGTATTCGATCAGGAACCCTGCACCTCCTCCCCGCTGCATTCCTGTAACAATGCTCTACTGACTCCCCACATCGGTACCTTTACCAGAGATACCTTTATTTCTATGAATAACCGCTGTGCGGAGCAGATCATCGAGTTTTTTAATGATACCGTTTAAAACTATGCAGAATAATAGCTTTATACTAATTGATAAAGCGTCAAAGAGAGGGTAACATGATTTTGTTTTTATCTTTATCATAAGTCTAGTATAGAATTTTTATGTAAGCATTTGGATAAAGTACTCATGTACCCTTAGATCTTCGGACAGTTCCGGATGAAAGGAGGTGACTAGCATATTACCTTGTCTTGCGGCAACGATACGATCATTCACCACAGCTAAAGCCTCAACTCCCTTATCTTCTGAAAGAGTTTCAATATAGGGAGCCCGGATAAAGGTCATACCCAGGTCACCGATTCCCTTAAATAACCCCATTGTCTGAAAGCTACCCAGCTGCCGCCCATAAGCATTCCTTTTCACGGTAATATCCATCGTCCCAAGATACTTATGATCATCATTTGAGAGCTTACCGGCTAATAAAATCATACCTGCACAGGTTCCGAACACCGGCAATCCCTTTTCTATGAGCTTTTTTAAATCACCCAACATATCAAGTTCCTGTAAAAGCTTACCGATTACCGTACTTTCTCCACCAGGAAGTATGATACCATCCGGTGTCTGTAGGGTTAAATCCGATTTCTGCCGTATTTCAAAGCAGTCAGCACCTATTTTATTAAGAGCTGCCATATGTTCCGCAAATGCCCCCTGAAGTGCCAATACACCGATTCGTTTATTCATTATACACCTCGTGCAGCCATAATCAGTTGAATTTCCTCTTCATTGATCCCTACCATCGCATCTCCTAAATCCTCGGATAAATCAGCAATCAGCTTCGCATCCTTGTAATTTGTTACTGCTTTAACAATTGCCTGTGCACGCTTCGCAGGATTACCGGATTTGAAGATACCGGAGCCAACAAATACGCCTTCCGCTCCCAGTTGCATAAGTAACGCTGCATCAGCCGGTGTTGCTATGCCGCCGGCCGCAAAATTAACCACCGGAAGCTTACCGTATTGATGAACGTAGCTGACTAATTCGTAAGGTACTTCCAGTTCTTTGGCTGCATGATAAAGCTCATCTTCTCTCTGGTTCTGAAGCTGTCTGATCTGCTTCATTATGAGGCGCAGATGACGCACCGCTTGAACTACATCTCCCGTTCCGGGTTCTCCCTTCGTTCGAATCATCGAGGCACCTTCTGCAATTCTACGTAGCGCTTCCCCCAAATCCTTAGCACCACAAACGAACGGAACCTCAAACTTCGCTTTGTCAATATGATAGGTATCGTCCGCAGGAGACAGTACTTCACTCTCATCAATATAATCTATTTCAATTGCTTGAAGTATTTGTGCTTCCGTAAAATGTCCGATACGCACCTTTGCCATAACCGGAATACTTACCGCCTGTTGGATGCTTTTAATCATTTTAGGATCGCTCATACGTGCCACACCACCAGCCGCACGTATATCGGCGGGAATTTTTTCTAATGCCATTACCGCACAGGCTCCTGCTTCCTCTGCTATTTTTGCTTGTTCCGGTGTAGTAACATCCATGATGACACCGCCCTTTAACATTTGGGCAAGATTTTTATTTAGCTCATATCGATTCATCTGTTTTTCTCCTTTTCATGATTACCTAATTCCTACCGTAGCTAAAGATTATGATACCATTTCCCATGGGATATTGACGTTTATAAAAACTTGCTTTATTATAGAATGAAACTGGTAGTGTATAAAGTATCAGAATTACGAAAGTTAATGGTATCAGTTATATAAGGAGGAATGAAAACTATGGATATGCTTACCTTTACATTAAATCCGGAAGATAAGACACCTTTGTATCACCAGCTCTATACCTATATCAAAACAGAGATACAAGCAGGAAAAATTCCATATCAGACGAAGCTTCCTTCCAAACGAAAGTTATCTGATTATCTAAAAATCAGCCAAAATACCATACAAGCAGCTTATGACCAGCTCATTGAGGAAGGTTATATTTTTCCGTTAGAACGGAAAGGATTTTTCGTGAACCAGATTGATATTCTAAAAAAGCTTACCGTTCCAACCGATCATGATATCCCAATAAATAAACTAAAGCACCCGTCGGTACGATATGATTTTTCTTATCATGGTGTTGATACTCCTACCTTTCCTTATTCCATATGGCGAAAGCTCATGAAAGAGGTCATCAGTGAATATGATACCGAGCTGTTGATACAGAGTGATTCCCTGGGGAATCTGCAGCTACGGAATGCCATTTCTAATTATTTGCATCAGTCGAGAGGTGTTAATTGCAGCGCAAAGCAAATTATCATCAGTTCGGGGACCGAGATCCTGTTTCAATCATTAATTCAGCTTTTTGACAGGGACAGCATCTACGGTATTGAAAATCCGGGATATGAAAAATTGAATCAATTATTCACATCCAATCGTGCAAATTTTAAAGCAATCGCAATCGACCGCATGGGTATGCTACCTGATGAAGTCAGAAAAAACGGTGCCAATATTTTATGCATTACACCTGCCCATCAATTCCCCAGTGGGGAAATCATGCCGATTAACCGCCGTATGCAATTGTTAAACTTCGCAAATGAGGCTCCCGGACGATATCTTATCGAAGACGATTATGACAGTGAGTTTAAATACAGCGGAAAACCGGTTCCTGCCCTACAGGGTCTCGATACGAATGAAAAGGTTATCTACATGGGTTCCCTTTCAAAATCTCTGTCACCGACCATACGCGTCAGCTATATGGTACTCCCCCTACATTTAATGAAGCGGTATCATGAGAAGCTTTCCTTTATCCTCTGCCCTGTTCCTATCATGGAACAGAAGGTTCTCTGTCGTTTTATGAATGAAGGATTTTTTGAAAGACATTTAAATAAAATGAGAAATATTTATAAGAAGAAGCGAGACATTCTTGTAAAATGCCTCTTAGATTTGAATTGTCCGATCCAGATATCAGGTGCCGATGCCGGTTTACATCTGCTGCTCTCCGTTCACAATGAAATGACGGAGGACCAGTTGATATTCGCTGCCCTGAAGAAAGGAATCAAGGTATACGGTTTATCAAAATATTATCTCGATTACAGCTATTTTGATATAGCCCCAACGATTTTAATTGGATATGCAACCATGCAGGAAAAAGATATCATCAACGCGGTTCAACTGCTTTCTGAGGCTTGGTTCTAGCTTTCATCCATAACCCTAAACAGATCCGTTCATCTCTTTCTTAATACTTCTCCACCCCGGAAGAAACCGGTCCATATATCCTTTAAAAATGTAGTTGTGACTGCCCTCCAATAAATGAACCAGTTCATGCACAATCACATACTCAAGGCAGACAGATTGTTTTTTTGCCAGCTGCAGGTTGAGACATATTATTTTCGTCCGGATGTTGCAGGTACCCCATCTTGTCTTCATATCACGGATGCGAAAGCCTTCGGATTTCACTCCAATGACTTTCTCCCATTTTTCTATAAGTTTCGGAATCTCCGACTTTAACACTTGTCGGTAAAGGTTATCAATCATCTGTTTCCTATGCTTTGGTGAACTGTCGGATCGTATTTTTAGGATGATCCTATCTCCCTCGGGTAAGATACTTTCTTTGAGACCGGAATCCTCAATTATCAAGGTATACCGTTTACCCATAAATGGAATTTGATCACCGCTCACATATTGCATATCTACAATAATTTGTCGCTTTTTTATCTTATCCTGTTGATTCTTGATCCAATCAATTTTGGTAAGTACAAATTGCCTCACTGCTTCATCACTCATTCGTATCGGAGCTGATATCCGTACTCTTCCCTCCGGCGGCAGCACTTTCAGATACATATTCTTTATTCTTTTTCTCTCTATTTCGATCATTATATCATTTATCATTAATTGCTTCATTCCAGTTCTCTTTTCCGTCCGTATTAATCTTTGCATAATTGATTTTACAATGAAAGCTACTGTCCCTATGGACACTTCTTTCCTTCATCATAAGCAATAAAACCAGTTTATGCAATAGGTATTCCTTCGTTGTCTAATTATTCTTCAATCAAGGTATAAGCCGTAATTTTGCGTATCCTGAGGGAAACCAATAACGAAATGGAAAAGCCAAAGATACAGATACCAAGGCACATAAGGAAGATCCAGACGGTCGGAACAACAAAAGCTACCTTCATGATTCCGATTCCTTTAAATAATAGAGATACCATTGGATTAATATAAAAGCTTCCGAGTATACTGCCAACCAGGGTACCTAGAAGTACGACCGGTAAAAAGCTAAAGGCTGTATGCAGCATGAGTTGAAATGTGGTGTACCCAATGGCTTTTTGTATCCCGAACTCTTTTCTTCGTCGAATAATCAATGCTTTTATAATCAAATAAAGCGTCAGACTAATAATCAATGCCGTAATGATCATGATAACCGTTGCGAAGATGGAAGTAATCAATACATAGATACCCAGCTGACTATCCGTTAACTCCTGCATATTTATGGTTTCTTTAATCCTCTCACCATAAATGCCTTTTAATTCCTTCATAAATAAATCCGAATTGATTCCTAGATTCAGATAAACATTCACATTCCGATAGGAATAATTGGGCAGCATTCGTCTGACACCATTCATGGTCATGGTTATATTCATTCCAATATTACTGGTACTTTGTATCAGCCCGGTAATCTCATATTCTGCGCTGGCATTTCCCATTTGTACAGTGATACTGTTACCAATCGTTTTCTGAAACCGCTTTGCCATATAACTACTGATGGCTATCTCATTTTCCTTATCCGGATAACGGCCTTTATACACCTGGTTTGTCTCAAGCAGGTTAGAATCATCAATTATCATAACCTGGCTGCCTTCATTATTAACAGCTACGCTTAAGTAATCATAATTGATCGCTTTCTTAACCTTCTTTAACGATAAAATTTCGTTACGGAGAAGAGAGGCATCATCATCTCCATAGGTAGTAACAATCACCGAGCACATTTCCGAACCTATCATATCCAAAAATGCCTTATTATTAGTGGCTATATTATAATAGACTACAACAGCAAATACGCTGGTAAAGCTGATTGCTGCTATTATAACGGATATTCTCAAATTCTGCCCCAGATTAATCATCATACTTTTCACAGTAAGAATAAAATTGAGTCTTCCTTTCATTTTCGCGATCGGAAAAAGATCCTTCTTGAAATTATGTGTATTGATTCCGGTTCGGTATGCAACCATCGGAGCAAGTTTTGAAATTGGTATGGCGGATAAGGGTATTAAAATCAGGATAGGAATAAAAATCATGCTGAAAGATAATAGACTCGCTGTTCCATCAAATCCTTGTTTCCAGACAATGCCGGTCTGCGCACTGAACATATTGGATAGCTTATCGATAAAAACATAGGAAACTGCTATTCCGGTCACAGCTCCTAAACATCCAAGAATTAAATATTGATAAAGTATGGACCGAATAATTTGAGCGCTTGTATACCCGAGTGCTTTTAACGTTCCTATATCAGCCAAACAGTCTTGAATTCCGGTGGTTACGCGGTATTTCATAATTAATAGGCTTACCAGTACAATAATAAAAGAAAAGCCAATGATGATCGCCCCACCAATATTGGCTGTCATAGTTCTCATTTCCTTTGCTAAGGTATAGGAGGATACCCACATGGAAGTTGCTATCCAGGTTTTACTGACTGCGATTTCATGTTGATTAAAATCAGCTATCATATCCTGTGAGTTATAATTGTTGGCCAGTCGGGCTTTGATAAGAATACCATCGGTCTTAGGCTCATTGATTTCCTGATGCAGCCACCGGTAGGATTCTTCCGGCAAATGAAGACCGATACACCCTAATGTAATACTGCCCAGATGGATATCTTGAGTGAAGCCTGCAACATGGAATACATAAGACTTATTATTATAATAAAGCGTAAAGTCATCCCCTAAATGATACCCGCCCCCCGTGTGCAGAATATAGGATAAAAAAATATCATGATTTCCTGTGATGTCTAAGTCACCAACAAAGGATAGGGAGGAAATATTTCTATGAAAATCCATATTTAATATAAGAGAGGGGGTTACAAATTCACCGGAACCATATTTAAATCTCGTTGTCCACAAATAAATTATTTCTTCTTTTTCAGTTTCGGTGACTCCGGGATACTTATCAAAATAATCCAAATAACTATCTTTATAATATTGTTTATACATAGCGGTAATCACATGTGCACTATTGTCTTCTTCCGCCTTTTTATCAAAGGCTTTACTAAAATTTAAAGTGATTAGGAAACCCAGATTCATCAGTACCACAGCTACCAGCAGAATCAGAAACAGGGAAATTGAATTACCCCTGTTTTTTCGTAAATTTGAAATTGAAAGCATCCAGATTTTATTCATATCATAATTCACCAGTACCTTTCCTTGATGTCCGAATTTATGTCTGACAATACGTCCTGAGACTTTGATTGCTATAGGTTTACCACCCCATATTCGTGAGAAATGATGTCAGCTGCTCCTGTCGTTTCGAATTAATGTCTGGAAATGAGCCTAGCATACATTCACCACAGATTACACCATCCCTCAAATAGAGAATACGATTTCCGCGAATGGCAGTTTTAATATCATGTGTTACCATTAGGATACTCTGTCCCTGGTGATTTACCTCTGACAGCAAATCAAGGACCGCTTTACTTGACCCGGAATTTAAGGAACCTGTTGGTTCGTCAGCAAAAATCATCGAAGGCTCATTCATTAATGACCGGACGATGCCTACTCTTTGCGCCTCACCTCCGGATAACTGTGATGGGAACTTGTTCCACTGTGCTTCTTCGAGCCCTACCTGAGTTAACAGTTCTTTCGCCTTATTTATAACCACACGTTTATTTTTGTTTACCAGAAGACCGTTGACCAGGCAGTTATCCAGAATACTCATGGTATTTAAAAGACAAATCTGCTGGAATACAAAGCCGCAGTTTTTTCTTCGAAATACCGCCAGCCGGTCATTCGAATATCTGGTAATCTCCTCATTCCTAAAATACACTTCCCCGAGGGTCGGTCGGTCCATCCCGGAAAGCGCATACAACAACGTTGATTTACCGGAACCGGAAGCACCCATAATAACCGTAAAATCTCCCTCCTTAATATCTAAATTGAGATTTTTCAGTATTTGATACTGTAATCCACCTCGAAAAAATGTTTTACATAACATTTTTGATTTTAATATTATACCGCTCATGTTGGTTTCCTTTAATGTGTATCATATTGTCTGCTTTGCTATTCTTTACATTGTTTACAGATTAAATACAGTTTTTCCAAAATGAGGTTAAATTTATTCATTATTTTAAAGTACTAATCCTTATAATTCTATGGATGATCTTGACTTACAAAGAGATTTGAATGAAACCGGATATTTCATAATAAAAGAAAAGACAGGTACCGTAAGGAAAGCCTGAATGCCTCCTTACGGTACCTGCCTGTAGGTTAAATTATTATTCCTAATTTCATGGTAAAAGCAATTTTAGTACTTATTTAATTCCCTGAAGCAAACTCCACGCTCACTTTAAACAAATCACCATCAATCTCTATCTTGAAATCACCACCGCATACCTTTGTAAAGCTTTCCGCGATTGATAATCCTAAGCCACTGCCCTCTGTTGTCCTCGATTTATCGCCTCGGCTAAAGCGTTGGAGGACTTCCTCCGCGGTAAAATCCATCTCATAGCTTGCCGTGTTCTTTATGGTCGCAATCGATTTATTCCCGGTATTATTTAACTCAATAAATATTCTGGTACCCTTTAAAGAATATGTTAAAGCATTATCAATTAGGTTTTGGAATACCCGGTACATTCTTTTCCCATCTGCGCTAATATTGACCGGGTAATCGGGAAGGGTTGCTTTGATCGGAATCAAAGACCCCTCTATTTTATCACCCATATCAGCAATGGTCTGTTCGATCAATTTTTTCATGTCGATTTCCTGTATATCCAAAGTCAAATCGCCGCTAGTACTCTTCGCCAAATCAAAAATGTCAGTAACTATGGTTTTTAACCGTTCCGATTTAGCCTGTAAAACCTTTACATAATCTTCTACGGTCTCTGAGAGGTCATCTTCCTTCGCTAATAAATCGAGATAGCTGATAATGGAGGTTAACGGAGTTTTTAAATCATGGGAGACATTTGTGATTAAATTTACCTTCATTCGTTCTGCCTTCATTTGTTCTTCCATGCTTTCATTCATTTCCTCGTCAATATCTTCATACAGCGTTTTATTTCCGCAGTAATACCAGAAGAAAACAGCTGCTTGTAATAGGATATTGATCAAAATAAATGCAGGTTCGTATAAGGATAACACAAAGCTGAAAAAGGTAAGCAGTAAACTCGCAGCCGTCACCACCTGCTGTCGGTAGGTCAGTGTTTTGAGCAGAGGATAGCCATGGAACATTCTGCCTTCAAAAACAATGATGAAAAGCTTCTTACCTACCCGGTAAGCCATTCTGATAAACTTATTGAGAACACAATTCTCCAGTAGGTTACCGGCTTTCGTTTTACGTACCAGAGTAAGTAAAAAGATACCGGAGAGCGTAGTCAATATAGCTACCACCAGACTGATATTGAAAATCCGTAGTACATTTTTACTGTAATAATCCGTAAATATTGATGTAGCAAAATCCTTATCAAAATCAGTAAAGGGTGAAACCGAATTTAGCAGAATATGAATGATATAAATTAATGCACCAGTACTGATACACAATAGAGCCAGAACTCCTTCGGTGTTGGCACGATCAAGTCTTGAGACTGATTTTCCTTCCTTGTTTGGTTTCAACGTAGTAGTCAGGATTACGTAAATCAAAGCCAGAAATCCCACTACGGCCAGTATTATTCCCCGGAATATAATCCAAAACAATCGTTCTCTGGTATTTTCCCACTCCTCTTGTCTATCCTCAATCAAATATTCAGGATAAGTAAGGTAGACCCATCCTTTATTCGGATCAGAGTAATAGGCCCTGTAATGAGCAGAAAATTTTTCCTCTGAAAATGGAGTGCTATAAGATAAATTGTCTCCGCTGTAATAAAATAAATTATATTCCACCTGCTTTTTATCCCAACTGTACATGACATCATACATGTTCTGACCAATGGAATGAATGAAGCTTTTACTCCTGTTATAATCCTTCACGTATATGCTCTCGGTTTCCATTCCTTTTAAAAACACCAGCTGTATCTGCCCTACTGCAGCGGTGATACACACCACAAATAAGATAAAAGCCAATGTTCTCATATGTATACTAATGCTTTTCAATTTTGTAACCAATGCCCCACACCACCTTTAAATAATTTGGCTCCTTCGGATTAATCTCGATTTTTTCACGGATACGCCGGATATGTACCATCACTGTATTTTCGATGGAATAAGCGGGTTCATTCCATACCCGTTCATAAATGTCTTCCGCTGAAAATACAATACCTGCATTTTTCATGAGCAGCTCCATAATTTTATATTCTGTTGCCGTAAGCTTCACCGGTTCACCATCGACACGAAACTGCTTTGTATCCGTATCCAGGTTAAGTCCTCCGACAACAATCTGCGATGCACATTTTAGATTCCCTACATCACCCAGGAGCAAATATCGTCTTAGCTGGCTTTTCACCCTTGCCATAAGCTCCTGTGGATTGAAGGGTTTCGTTACGTAATCATCTGCACCCATGGATAGGCCTAAAATCTTGTCACTGTCCTCTGATTTTGCAGATAGGATGATGATGGGAATATTTTTCTTTTCTCTGATTTTCATCGTAGCGGAGAGGCCGTCCATCTTCGGCATCATAATATCAAGCAATATTAACTGTATGCTGTAGTTCATGAGAGCTTCCATGGCTTCTATGCCGTCATATGCCTTGATCACCTCATATCCCTCCAAGATTAAAAGCTTATCAATTGCTCTTACGATTTCCTTGTCATCATCTACTATCAGTATTCTGGCGTTGTCCATCTTATATTCCTCATTTCCGAAAGCCATAACCGTATTATGGGGTATATTGCTTTCAAATAACTTGATATAAATCTTACAAAAATCTTACATATATTAAAATATCCGGTAGTTAAACATGTCTCCTTTCTAATTATAATCAAGATTACATAATATGGCAAACAGTAATCCATTAAAGTTTGTGTCAAGTACTTATTGGCAAAGCCCCATTCAGTTTTTCTTCTAGGATTTTTAGTTGAAATCCCGTACGGATAAGTGTGCCCATTTTCATAGGAA
>JARBTJ010000029.1 GCA_029240245.1 Herbinix sp. | reverse complement strand
GACTTCGTAACGTAACGGTTGTTTCCAATGTGACAGATTCCAAAACCGGGCAATATCCATTTTTGGAGAATATGCTGATCACCAGAAAGATGAAGACCGATTCGGGCAAGGAAGTAGAGGTTACCGTAGGAATCATTGGTCAGACCATACCGACCCTAACCTCCAAAACCCATAGCTACGCCGGCATCCTGAAAACCGAGGATATGGTACTCAACGCGCAGACCCAGGCTAAGAAACTAAAAGAAATGGGTGCGGATATTGTTGTTGCATTGTCTCATACCGGAATTGGTCCGGAAAATCCGGAGCTTAATTTTAAAAATGTAGCATATGCACTTACCAAAATACCGGAAGTAGATGTGGTGGTCTGCGGTCATGAACATAATCTGTTTCCGACGACAGATATGACGTCTCCTTATTTTAAGCTTCCAGGAGTGGATAAAAAGACCTTTCTGATGAATGGGAAAAATGTCATCATGGCAGGCGACCGCGGCAGAGCCGTAGGAATTGTTGATTTGACCCTGGAAGTAAGCGGTGATGATGTAAAGATTGTAGAACGTAAATCTGATATCAGGCGTGTGACCGAGACAATCAAGGAAGATGCTAGTATTGCATCAAATTATGGTGACTGGGAAGATAGACTGCTACAGTATAGTACCGATGTCATCGGAACACTGGGTGAGGGAGAGGATCTACAGAATTATTTTGGTTTACTTGGTGATAATACCGCAATTCAATTATTAAATGATTCTAAAATCAATTACGTATTGAAATATATTAATACAACAGGTAAGACGTATATCAATTATCCTATTATAGCGGCTTCAACCTATGCAAGTTACGGTGCTGCTTCCATTGATAATTTTATCAGTATCCATGACAGTATAACCGAAGCGAATCTTTCAGAGCTTCAACCTTATAATAATTATCTGTACATTTACACAATAACGGGTCAACAATTAAGGGAGTGGCTGGAATGGACGGCCAGCGCTTACGAAACCATAACCGAAGATACAAATTGGTCAAATCAGACGATGAAGGATTTAATGAAGGCAAGCGGAATGAAATCTTTGATCAGGGAAGAGTGGCTCGATGACTGGAGTAATTTCTATATTTTTGATGGTGTTGACTATGTAATTAATCCAAGCAACAAACCAAGATATGATTTTTCCGGTAATAAAATAAGTAATTCGAGGAGAGTGGAAAGCGTAAAATATCAGGGGACGGAAATTTCAGATAGTACCATCCTTTTGATCGCAACGGATAAGATAACCAAACCGGTCGATGCAAATATGGGTGTTGAAAAACAGGTAGTATTAAACGGCTTTAACCGTGGGCAGCTTATCCTTTCTAATTATGTCAAGCAGTTATCGGCAGGTAAAAGTCTGTTACCCCATGTGGATTATAACTGGAAGGTCAAAATGCCAAAGGATTATAAATTTATTGCAAAAGTACCATTTTATGCCCATGATTTGTTTGTAAAGGCGCCTTGGTATGTTGACGATCTGACCGAAATGAATAAATATCGGTATTATACCGCATCATTTCCTATGGAAATCAGAGACGCGACGGCTCCTCATATCGTCGCTGCTCCCCTTGTTACCAATGCAACGGCGACTCAGTATGAATTAGCAGTTACTGTTTCCGATGCGTCTCGGATTAAGGCCATTAAATATCTGTATGGAAAGTACGACAGTCAATATGGCGGATGGCCGGTAGCAACCGATATTAGTAAGCAGAATATTACAGTACGTAGAAATGGAACTTATTCCATATTCGCAGAGGATATTAATGGTAATAAAGCAGTATTACAGGTAGAGATTAATAATTTCCGGGATGATATGCTTAGTAAACCAACCGTTATCTCCTATACGAACCGGAAAACCAAAATAAGTGGAACTGCTGAGCCGGGATCAACTGTTATATTTGATGCATATACCGGTACTTATGAATGTGAGACAGGAACAAGCGGTAGTTTTTCGTATGCTTTACCCGCCCAGCCGTCGGGATCTTTGATTACGGTTTATGCGAAGGATAATTCAAAGGGTCTGGAAAGTGAACGAGTTATGGTTACGGTGAAAAGAACCGGACCTAACCAGCCAAGCATCAACCCTGTCTATAACAATGCCGGTTTCGTTACCGGTGATACGAATGACACGGATGCCCAAGTCTTAGCAGTAATAGGCAATAAGGTGTATGTCTCTAATCAGGGTGGTAAGGAACTGTATGAGAAAAACACGGAAATATACGATCCGACTTTAAAAATCGTTGAGACTAAATTGGAAATGATTAATAATGGATTATTTATCATGAATATTCCAGCTCAACAGGCGGAGACGTCGTTTACCATATACAGCATAGACCATCTGTCAAGAAACAGCAGATCGGTCACGGTGAATGTAATGGAAGCAGCACCCAATGCCCCGGTGGTCTATGAGGTAAGTAATATTGAAAAATCACTGAACGGATATATACCGACGAAGGAGAAAAAGATTTATGATATCCTGCTTACAATCGGTGATAAAATGTATCAAGCCCAGACGGATAAGTCCGGTAATTTCAGCTACCAGCTAGAGGAACAGCTGAAGGCTGGACAGCTTTTAAAGGTTACCGTATATGATAATAAGAACGGAATAATACGTACCAATTCAACCGAAATTATAGTAAATGACATTGAAAGCTATGTAATTAACAATTCATCGGAATTAACAATCAATGAGGTAAGTAGTAAGTCTTATATTGTGAAGGGCACCTATTTGGCGAATGCACCGGTCTATATTGCGATTTCAAGCGGAACAGGCGAAAACTTTACAAATAAATTGATTATGGTAGAAACAGACGAATTTGATAATTATCGCTACCGCATTGAGGAAATACTGGAGGAGGGCATGAATATTTATGTCATGGCCAGATTCACCGATGGGAAAATACTAATAGCCAATAAAACCGTAGTTCTTCCTGAAAAACCGGAGGCACCGCAGCTAATAAAATCGGTATCGAACTCAGATAAGCTGGTACAAATTGCTGCCAATAAAAATTGTGAAGTAGCGCTGACAATCGGTACCAAGGTTTACAAAACAACAGTATATCAATATGATGAAACTACGAAGAGATATATTTACTCATTCGTAACTGACAGAGACCAATCGGGGACCAAGATAACCATTATCGCTACCAATGTGGTCGGAAGCAGTGAGATAGTAACTTCAACTATTATTAAAGTAGCTCCGGATTCACCACAAATAGATGCGGTGAAAGCAGGCGACCAGGTCCTCAAGGGTAAAATAAATCTGATTGGTTCGGATACCAAGGCTTACGCACAGATTGGATCGAAGAAATACGTAGGTACGATTGATAAAAAAGGTAACCTGGAAATAAAGATTCCTAAGCAAAAAGCCGGTACAACTATAAAAGTATGGGGTACCAACAATGCAGGAAGAGGACCTTTAACGGTGGTGAAGGTTGTAGAGTAAAGACATGGTAGCTTTCATCCAATGCAATACAATATCTGTTCGTTTCAAACAATTGTCTATGCGTCCTACGATACCTATAAATGTCTAGATTGAAGTAATTTAAAATTGCTATCGTAAAATTATGTAATTTGATGTATGATTAATATTGCAATGTAATTCATATTTGCTATCGACAGCGTCATAATTATGCTAGCACTGTTGATCATATGTGTGAAAAAATTAGGAGGATAACAATTATGACAGAAAAAAATAAGAAATGTTCAAAAACAGTCCTTAAAAGCGTTGGACAGAATTTCAAAAAAAGCAGAATCGCATTTAAAGTCGGTTTCGTAGCTAATTCTCTCGCTGTTTTAACATTTGTTTTATGTCTACTTCATATTTTTCCTTTATATGCAGTTATAATTTTTGGAGTTTGTGTTCTAGTGTCATTCATTGCACATGAAGCTTTACTGATTGATACATTAATTCATAGAGGTAAAAAATCAAAAACTTCATCTAATTAGAGTTGTGACAGCCCCTAATATAAATACGAAGTACGATATAAAGGTTATTAAATAATATAATAAAATGAGACTGTATGATAAACAGCACGAGAAAAGCATAAGATATTTGATATATCTTGAGTTTGTGCTGATTAGGGGCAGTCTCATTTTTTATGCACAAAAGCAAACATTATATCTTTCGCAATTAACGAATGCATTCGTTCTTGGAAGAGGTAACTCGTTTCATGTTATATATCAATGCAACAAATCTCAGTAATTTTTATGATTAGAAGAAATATGTCGTATTATGATATGATAATTGTGAAATTAATGTGAACCCTTTTTGGTCTCCAATCGTCTAATGATTAGATGAATAATGATAGAACATAAATATATAATCTATAATTATGTATTAGTGTTAGAATCATTGTTAGTGATAGGATCATGAGTAAGGATGGAAACCATAGATACGATATGACATTAAAATCAAATAGAACGGAAGGAAAGTATAAATACAGATATGCTTATACCGGATTGAAAGAGATTAAGGAAATAAAGAATTAAGGAAATAAAGAATTAAGGAAATAAAGAATTAAGAAAATAAAGAATTAAGGAAATAAAGAATTAAGAAATAAAGAATTAAGAAATAAAGAATTAGAAAATAAAGAATTAAGGAAATAAAGAATTAAGAAATAAAGAATTAAGAAATAAAGAATTAAGAAATAAAGAATTAAGAAATAAAGAATTAAGAAATAAAGAATCAAAAAATAAAAGAATCATGAAATAAAGAGATGAAAGTATTTGGAATATTAAATTGATAAAAATATCAAAGCATAACAATGACGTATGAAAGAAGGGAGAGGTTTTATGAAAAAAAGAAAGATTTACGCAGCATTCGCATGTCTACTAACACTGGTATTATTATTCACGGCATGTGCGAAAATGGATAAGCAAAACAATAGTGTAGCGGATAAGGGGGATAGTTCATCCGGTTATGATGGAGCGGACAAAGACTTTAATGAAGGCTCCTATACTTCGGCGCCAGAAACGGAAGCGGAAGAACCTGCTTATGACAGGGATGATTCTGGCAATGGAGAGCTGTCGAATACAGCATCGATATCTACAGACATACCGGAGGCGGGGAATCTGGATAAAATTATCCGTCGTGTGTACCTTGATGTAGAGACCCAGGAATTTGATCGCATTATTACGTCCATCAACCAGAAGATAAAAAGTCTTGGAGGATATGTGGAAAGCTCGCGGATCTCTGGAAGAAGTTATTATGAGGATGGTAACCGTTACGGAGAAATCATTGCCCGGGTTCCTAAGGACAATTTAAATGAACTCGTGGATAATGTTCGAGAGAATGCAAATATTGTGGATGAAAATGAATCTACAGAAAATGTAACACTTGATTATATTGACGCGGAAAGTCATAAAAAGACATTGCAAATCGAACAGGAACGACTTCTGGCGCTCCTTGGAAAAGCAGAAAGTCTTGAGGACATCCTGGTTTTGGAAAGCAGGCTGAGTAATATCCGTTATGAGCTTGAGAAATATGAAATCCAGCTTCGGACCTACGATAACCTGGTGGAATACAGCACGGTTACCTTAAGTGTCCGTGAAGTTGAGAGAATCTCACCGATTGAGGGAGAGAAAGGCTCTACCTGGGAGCGAATTAAGAATGGTTTTGGCGACACCATTTATAGTATCGGAAAAGGTCTGGAAAACTTACTTGTATGGTTTGTCGTTAATCTACCTTACCTGTTAATCTGGGCAGTGATTATTATGATCGGAATTCTTCTCGGAAGACGCTTATTTAGGAAAGCTACCCTTAAGAAGCTTACCTCTGCTCCACAGGTACCACCGGCTCCCGTTCATGGACCAATCAATGGAAATTATACTGGCCAGACAGGGTATGATGGGCCTGTGAATGAGAAGCCGAAGAATCAGCCGTAATTAGCATAGTAAATCAGAACCGATCCGGTTGCTGACAGAATGAAAGGTAAACCAATACCTGCATTCTTGTCAGCAACCGTTCTTGTATAATACATTGGAAATAATTCATTTTATGTCTTCGCTTTACAGGAATTGGCTCCTTTTGTAAAAGACCGTCGAGTATTCGTGACCGATACAAATGGAACAATATGTAAAATAGTGTTATGATTGAAATAGCCGGATTCTGAGGACTTCGAGTATAAGATCATAAAGGGGACCATTGCTATGAGCCGTTTAAAGCTATACCTGTACGTGCTGATCAATTTATTTGGTCTGGCAGCGTATGATTTTACAGGCGATTCTTTAAAACTGCATCAGGATAAAATGGAAAACAACAGTCAAATAAAGCAAATTTCTGCGATGGAGGCATTGGATGTCGTGAAAGAGCTTTATGCGGATAATTTTGAAAAAATTGATTGGGAAAATACCGACGGATATTATTATAAGCTTCCGGACGCTGAATATTATCTTATTTATGAAGGAATGGAGCAGGAGGATAACTATCTGTTCCATCTTTATGAATTCGTTTTGGACGAGCCTGAAACCGGGATTGGACACACCTATACTTATGGGTGGTATACTGTGAACCGGAATACGGGTGTAGTAACGGATAATACTCAATAGGAATAATCGGAGTTCCTAACGATAAAATACAGCAACCCGAATGTGGCTCTGTGAAGCTTCGTTTCAGGTGATTAAGGCTTGCGGCAAGTTACGGCTTGTGATCTGTTTATAAGGTGATTTTAGCCCATTTACCGCTGGAAAAACGCTTCATACTGAAGGTAAGACGAAAGATCTGATCTACGATAAGAGCAACCCAGGCACCATACAAACCAAATCCGATGGGATAACATAGGAACCAGGTTAATAGCGGACGAATCATTGCAACACTAATCAGAGAAGTGATGGCAACAAAGTTTGTATCACCGGCACCTCTTAGGCAGCCGGATAATACTACCTGCGAGGTCTGTGCATGGGTTCCTAAGGCAGCAAGAATCATAACATTCGCTCCCAAGGCTATGATAACAGGATCGTCATTAAAAATTGACACCAAAAAGGTCCTTCCGAGAATAAATAATAAAAACACTAAGGTAGATACCATAAAAGCAAGTCGCTGACCGGTTTTTCCATAAATTATGGACAAATCCGGTCTTTTTGCACCCATATTCTGACCTACCAGAGCGGAGGCAGCTATGGATAGGCCATCTCCAAACGAAAAGGAAAGGTTCAGGATGTTCATACATATTAAATGTGCTGCATAAGATTCCGAACCGAGTCTAGCCACAATGGAAGCATATGCCAGGAAACCGATCCTCATGAATACCTGTTCGACAAAGGCGCTTCCGCTTACTTTAAATATGGGGTCGAAAACCGTATGATTAACACTCCAACGGGTTTTATTTCTAAGGGATAGATATCCATTCTTTTTTAGTAAGGTTCTTAAGGAAATAAGAAAGGCGGCCATAGCGCCAAGTATGGTTGCTACCGCAGCACCTTTGATTCCCCATTCGGGAAATACGCCGATACCGTTAATGAGCAGATAATCAAAGGTGATATTTACCAGATTGCTGATGATGTTCGTCCACATGGAAATCTTTGTTTTGCCACAACCCCTTTGAGCAGCGTTGATAGTAAGATTTAGTGCCTGAAAAGGAATAGCGAACATCAGATACCGCATATAGATAACCGCATCCGCCATATAAGTTTCTTCTGCACCGGCGATTGCTAAAATAGGCTTTGCATAAATGAAGCCAATCGCAGCAGTAAATATGGATAGAAATGCGCTGAGTATGATACCAACCCGAAGCGTATGGTTTGCACCCTCCTGATCGGCTTGACCCTTCCTGCGTGCAACCACTGCCGTAATTCCGACGTTTAAGGAAAATATCATGGCGAGAAGGATAAATTTTGGCTGGTTTGTGATACCTACAGCATTGATAGCATAGGTACCCATTCCACTGACCATATAAGTGTCCACGGAGCTTACCAGTCCCACTAATAAGGTTTCCAGCGCAGATGGCCAAGCGATTTTAAAGAAATTTTGATAGGTATCCTTTGAGGCGGGCAATTCTCCGATCAATTGATCCGGTTTTATCATACTCTTTACGGACAACAAATTAACCATGTTTCATGCATCTCCAATTCAAGTAAATAAATATAGTAAAAGTATTAATTTCGACAAATCCAATATTGTGATTATAGCACTTTTGAAATGGAAATCAATGTAGTATATTACACAAGCTTTATGCTATTTCTGTTTTTTTTCGTATAGATTTCCTTCGTTCTATGCATCCTAAGTATGGTTATACAGGGAATCGCAGATTGCCTTTTTACTTAAAATGTGTTAAACTATCGATAAAATATTTTGCCAAAATATGAGTGAAATACCATGAATAGGAGGAATTCTATATGACTAATATACCCACACCCCATAATGCCGCGAACGAGGGGGAAATCGCGAAAACAGTACTGATGCCCGGTGATCCGCTGAGAGCAAAATTTATTGCTGAGACCTATCTGGAGGATGTTGTGTGCTTCAATCATGTTAGAAATATGTTAGGGTTTACCGGAACTTATCAGGGAAAACGGGTTTCTGTCATGGGCGGAGGCATGGGAATGCCATCGATCGGTATTTATTCTTATGAACTGTATCATTTTTACGGAGTAGAGCAGATCATCCGCATAGGCTCTGCCGGTGGTATTGCTGATGAAATTAAATTAAGAGACATCGTAATCGGAATGGGAGCCTCCACAAATTCAAATTTTGCAGCACAGTACAAGCTGCCCGGAACCTATGCTCCGATAGCCGATTTTGGATTGCTCCGAAAAGCTGTGGAAGCGGCAGATAAGATGAAGATTAAGACGGTGGTGGGTAATATCCTTTCCTCCGATACTTTTTATGATGATAATAAGGAAGCTAATTCCCTATGGAAGAAAATGAATATCCTGGCCGTAGAGATGGAAGCAGCTGCACTTTATATGAATGCAGCAAGAGCCGGAAAGAAGGCCTTGTGTATCCTGACCATTTCGGATCATGTATTTACCGGGGAGTCCTTGTCTGCAGAAGATCGGCAGTCAACGTTCCGCGATATGATGGAAATTGCACTTGAGATAGCATAAATAACTTGAAGGATATACCTTAGAAAGGCAAATAACTATGGAAAAGAAATTAATCTTTGAAAAAGTAGATCATACATTATTGCTGCAAACTGCCACCTGGGAGGAAATCAAACAGATATGTGACGATGCGATGCTTTACGGTGTGGCCTCGGTTTGCATACCGCCCTCCTACGTAAAACAGGCAAAGGAATATGTAAACGGTAACATGGCAGTCTGCACGGTCATCGGGTTTCCCAACGGATACAACACGACTGAGGTTAAAGTCTATGAAACGAAGGACGCAATCAGCAAAGGTGCGGATGAGATCGACATGGTAATTAATATCGGTCATTTAAAGGATAAAAAATATGAAACTATATTGGATGAGATAAAGCAAATTAAAGCAGCCTGCGGTGAACACATTTTAAAGGTGATTATTGAAACCTGTTTACTCACCGAGGATGAAAAAATCAAGATGTGTGATATTGTAACCAGTTCCGGAGCTGATTTCATCAAAACCTCGACCGGTTTCTCAAAAAATGGTGCCACCTTTGAGGATGTAGCTCTTTTTGCAAAATATGTGAGTCCGGAGGTTAGAATAAAAGCAGCCGGCGGTATATCCTCCTTTGACGATGCACAAAAGTTCATTGAACTTGGCGCTTCCAGGCTTGGAACCAGCCGGATCGTGAAGCTTGCAAAGAATCAAGAGGGCTCCGGTTATTAATCAGTTATTCATTCTAATAATGAATAGGAATACAATTGCATCTCATGGAATATGATACTCTGCAATCATATGGATGAATTAGGGTGACATTAGGAGGTTATTGTGAGGATGGAACATGAAGCTAATAACAGTCTTATACCCCAGGAAAAAGGGGAATTGCTTGCAAGGAAAGAAGTTGTCAGTCGCTCCGTGGTTAAAAATCTGATACGGGAAGCGATTGAAGCGATGAAATATGCGTATACTCCTTATTCAAACTTTAAAGTTGGCGCAGCACTTCTTACGACGAAGCAAAAAATCTACACCGGCTGTAATATAGAGAGTGCGTCCTTAAGTCCGACGAACTGTGCGGAACGTACCGCGATTTTTAAAGCGGTCAGTGAAGGGGAGAAGGATTTCGCTGCCATCGCTATCGTCGGTGGCAGGGATGGGGTATTGAGTGATTTTTGCCCGCCCTGTGGAGTATGCCGCCAAGTAATCCGGGAATTCGTTGACCCGGAGCATTTTCTGGTTATCATAGCAAAATCAGAGGAGGAATATCAACTCTACTTCTTGGAGGAGCTGTTTCCCATGAGCTTCGGGCCTGGGAATCTATAAAGTGACAAAAGCAGTTTTAACTCATAAAATATGATAGGATGAAAAAATCTATTAATTATCGTGAAACTCTTTTCATTCATCTGCATTTTGATGGTATATTCCCAAAACGTTCGGAGGTATCTATGATTTATACGGTAACATTTAATCCATCCTTAGATTATGCGGTGTGGATAAAGGAGTTTCATCTTGGTAATGTACATAGGGCAGAGTCAGAAGAGCTTTATGCCGGCGGAAAAGGAATTAATGTTTCTACCGTGTTAAAACAACTCGAGGTTGATAATACTGCTCTGGGTTTTGCTGCAGGTTTTACCGGAAGAGAAATCCTTCACCGTCTTAATGAGTTGGAGATACCTTCTGATTTTATACTTTTAAAGCAGGGTATGTCTCGTATTAATGTGAAGCTCAAATCAATCGGTCCCACGGAAACAGAAGTTAACGGAATTGGACCGGTAATCGAACAAAAGGATTTAGAGGAGTTATATCAAAAATTGAATTGTATCAAAGATGGAGATTATCTGGTATTGTCCGGCAGTGTACCGCAAAGTATTAAGGATTTAAGTAATATTTATTGGAACATCTGTAAGATGGTAAAGACAAAAAAGGTGAAGGTAGTGGTTGACTCAGAGGGCGATTTTTTATGGAACACCTTAAGTGAACGGCCTTTCTTAATAAAACCCAATCATCTCGAGCTAGGAATGCTGTTTCATAAGGTACTTACCACCCAGGAGGATATTATTGATTGTGCCATACGCCTTCAAAGAGAGGGGGCAGTTAATGTACTTGTATCTATGGCAGGTGATGGTGCTTTGTTGCTTGATGAATATGGGAATATTGTTAGGCAGGCTGCACCGAAGGGTGAGGTGGTTAATTCGGTGGGAGCTGGTGATTCCATGGTGGCAGGTTTCCTGGCGGGACTAATCAAACCTTTTTCGGAAAGTAAATCACATTTTACTCCACAGGATTATCAATATGCTCTTAAACTTGCTGTCGCATCGGGGAGTGCCTCCGCTTTTTCGAGTGCCTTTCCGGATAGGAAAATGATTGATAGGATAAAACAGCAAATGGGATTTTGACAATATTACGTCGATTAGTTGTATAAATAATTAATAATTATTATAAATATTAAATTTGTTAATAAATAAAACCTGTAGAATAGCATAAATCATCTTCCCTTCAAAAATTTAGTATGATATAATATGCACAATATACAGAATATACAGAATATACAGAATATACATAGAAGAACACAAGCTAAGTACAAGCGTAAGTCATCACGGAGTCAAAGTATGAAAAGATAGTTAACGCAGATTATTATTATGACAGAGATGGTTCTGTGCTTGCTTGTGAAAATTAATACTTTTATGGTTAAGCTTGAATATGGCAGGAAGATTCTAAAGTATAATATGGTTAGCTTTATTATATAACTCACAAACAAACAGCTTGTAGATAAATATGGACAAGCTAGGTACCGAAGAAAATCAAGTACCGGAAAGGAATGTTAGCATGTATTCATTTGAAGATGTAAAAGCATTTGACCCTGAATTGGCAGAAGCTATGTCACTGGAAATCGGAAGACAGAAGGATCATATTGAGTTGATCGCCTCCGAAAATTTTGTCAGCAAAGCGGTTATGGCAGCTATGGGCAGTCCACTCACCAATAAGTATGCAGAAGGGTATCCAGGAAAGAGATATTACGGTGGCTGCGAATTCGTAGATATGGCAGAAAACCTTGCGATCGAAAGAGCAAAGGAATTATTCGGATGTACCTATGCGAATGTACAGCCTCACTCCGGAGCACAGGCAAACATGGCAGTATTTTTTGCTTTATTAAAACCCGGTGATACCGTACTTGGCATGAATCTGGCACATGGCGGTCATTTGACACATGGGAGCCCGGTGAATATGAGCGGAAGCTATTTTAAGATTGTTCCTTATGGTGTAAATGACCAGGGATATATAGATTATGATAATGTAAGAAGCATAGCAAAAGAGAGCAAGCCGAAGTTAATCATTGCCGGCGCCAGTGCTTATGCCAGAAAAATTGATTTTAAGATATTCAGAGAAATTGCCGATGAAGTAGGAGCATTTTTGATGGTGGATATGGCTCATATTGCAGGTCTGATAGCAGCAGGCTATCATGAAAGTCCGATTCCATATGCACATGTTACTACGACAACAACCCATAAGACCCTAAGAGGACCGCGTGGCGGAATGATTTTATCCAGTGCAGAGTTTGCTGAGGAATATAAGCTAAATAAAGCAATTTTCCCGGGAATCCAGGGTGGACCTTTAATGCACGTCATCGCTGCAAAAGCGGTATGCTTTAAAGAAGCACTTGATCCCGGCTTTAAGGATTATGCAAGAAAGATTATCGAAAATGCACAGGCGCTTGCGACCGGACTTATGAAACGGGGCTTTCACCTGGTATCCGGAGGCACAGACAACCATCTGATGTTAGTTGACCTTCAGAATATGGGTGTTACCGGTAAAGATACGGAAAAGCTTTTAGATGCGGCAAACATTACCTGTAACAAAAATGCGGTTCCCAATGATCCTGCTTCACCATTTGTCACCAGCGGTATCCGTCTTGGTACGGCAGCCGTTACCACGAGGGGCATGAATACGGAGGATATGGATGTTATTGCAGAGGCAATCTATCTGTTGGTTAAGGATGTGAATGCCAACAAGGAGACTGCAATGCAGCTGGTGAAGACCTTAACTGATAAATATCCGTTATATTAAACAAGTTTAAGTAATCACATATCCAGAATAAATGATGAAACCTTAATTTATTAATAGACGTTTGAAAGCTGTAGCTTCTGTGCAAACAAAAACTACAGCTTTATTTTTATGATTCTGTGAGTTGTTAAAATATTACCTACGCTATCTTATTTCTCTTGCGGGCATTTCTGTAGGAAACTCATTCGGTGTGGTGGAGGGTGTCGGTTGGGTGATTTCTGGTTCATGACCATGCTCTACATTTGTATAATTATCATCATCTTTAGTGGTTTTCCTTGAAGGTGTTCTTTTATCGTCATCTGCCAAATACATAATATTTTTCCTCGTATTATATAGTAGTAGTATTTATAGTCCCTCTCCAAGGACTGTATGCTATACTTTTGGAGATACTGTGGATTGGTTCATTTTTCCTCTAGTCATTCGTCGGTTATTCAATTGCGAAGTTCGCATTCTAAATGATACACAATTTTCCGGTTCGGTAATCCCGAAGGAAGTGGTGGAGCGAAGGAATAGAATATGTTATGCGTACAATAGCAAAAACTAAAATTCCGTAATTGCATGTTTACAGTTAGTATCCGCAGATTAGAGGATAGTATACAAAACATCATTTAAAACAACATTTAAATAGATAGGGACAATCGTTACGGAATGAAATTCAACTGCCGGTTGAATAGTTTAACTAACACGTTATTGTAATATTTGCCAGGCGCTTTTATAATGTGATTAGAAGCTTCGGTAATAACAAATAAAATTAAAAAAAGAGTCCGTCAGGTTCACATAGAAAAAGAACCACGGGGATTGGAGAAGTCATGGATTTAAATGAAAATATAAGAAATAACGTCCAAAGACTAAGAAAAGAAAGAAATGTAACCCAGGATGTACTTGCAGCCGCGCTTGAGATCAGCGTACAGGCCGTATCCAAATGGGAGACCGGTACGTCTCTTCCGGACATCATGCAGCTACCCAGGATAGCAAGATTCTTTGGCGTAACCATTGATTATTTGTTTTTCAGCGAGGGTAAAGAATTAAATATTATCAATGGCGAACTGCCGGAGGATGATATCTTAAGAATAATACAGTTTAAAGGCAATCGCATGCTTGCAGCAGACGAGTGGGAAAAAGATAAAAGTATTGAATTAAAGATTCCGGATGCCATTAGCGAAAGTAATTCAAACATTAATTTAAATGTAGAAATCAGAGGAAATGCTAATATCAAAGGAAACATAAACGGCTATACAGAGTGTGAAGGAAGTGTCAATTGTGGAAATATCGGTAGCTATGTAGAATGCGGTGATCGTGTGAACTGCGGTAATATCGGTGGCTACGTGGAAGCAGAAGGAAGTGTGAACTGCGGCAATATCGGCGGATATGTGGAAAGCGGTGATCGTGTGAACTGCGGTAATATCGGTGGTAACGTAGAATCCGGTAGCAGCATTAACTGCGGTGATATTAATGGCAATGTTGAATGTGGTGGTGATTTATCCTGTGGAATCATAAAAAGTCCGGTGGAGTGTAAAGGAGATATTCATTGTAAGGAAATTCATGGTGATGTAAGCTGTGAAGGTAACATCATATATGAAAAGTAGGAATGAAATATTATAGTTACCATGGCTTAAATAGGTAAAACAAACAATGACAAAATTCGAGAGATCTATAACATAAGAATTAATAACTTACTGATAGAATACTTCATATTTAAAATCAAATCTCTGAAATGTAGTTCGGGTGGGTTCGCCATAACTGCAATTCAGAGATTTTTATATAAGCATTCATCATACAGCTTGAATGATTTCGCTGTCTAAATCGCTACCCTCGAACTCAGTCGGATTGTGTTACGTAATTTAGGAATGCTACCTCAGACTGCCGGGTGAACATTGTAGATTACGCATAAACACCTGATATAACTGATTGGAACCGGAAAACCCCGTTTGCAATGCTATTTCATCCAGTGTTAGATTGGTAGTTTTGATCAGTGCCGTTGCTGCCTCTACTCTTCTTTGCAATAGATAATTGTGAAAGGTCATACCGAATTCCCGAAGCATAAAACGATTAATTTGCTTTGGGCATAGAAAAAGAACCTTTGATAAATCATTAATTTTGATTTGCTTTGTGTAGTTTTCTTCGATAAAATTACAGATGGTTTTCGACCTGTTGGTTTGAGTGGTAATGATTTTATCTTTATAAGAAATTTCATGCTCCGATACATTTTTCATATAGCGGAACACATGTATAATAATTTCAGTAATAAGTAATTGAATCTTCAATTCATAAGCAAGATCCTGCTTTGTGGCCTCAATAAAGATTTCGTCAAATAAAGTGCAAAGATGATCCTTATCATCGAAAGCATAAGGATAAGATTGTGACAGGGTATCCCTGAGTGGAGTAAAATCATAATGCGTATCCGTTACATTTACTTCAAATTTAATGCAGTACTCCGTCATGGGAAAGCTCTCATCCGAATATTGGGAGTGTTTCACATACGGTCCCGTCATATACCATTGACCGGCTTCTACAATGAAAGGAATATCGTTCATATAGATCGTACCCTTTCCGGAAGGTATGACATGCAATTCATAAAAGGTATGAAAATGCTCACCGATTTTCCAATTCTTATCCGGCAGTACCTTCATAAAGTCCGTCGTTGATACCTTCAAATTACCAATTTGCATTTGATAATGAAAGTAATTTTTCGAGGCATCAAATACATTCTTCTTCATTATTTTATTGTCATGATAATCTAAGCTGATTCCATATTGTTTCATAATCACCATGTCCTTTTTTACAACATTGCGTCTCTTTTTTAACTTGTTTTACAACCCCTGTTTTTTATAATAAATATAAGGCACTTGCGAAACCATATAGTTTTTGCTATTGCACACACAGCAGATACTATTCCTCCGTTTAAGCGTTTCCTACGGGCTTAACTTCCGCTCCGGAGTAGTATATGTTGTGTGCACAATGAATTCAAAATATGACTTTCGCTATCGCCTTAGAATGAATATAAGAAAGAGGAAACCTGGCGCGCAGGTAATTCTTGTTTATATGTCATTGCATAATGAAAAAGTTAAATTTAGCTTAGCTTCAGTTTAATGAAATTACCGTAAAAAGTAAAGAAGAGGTTTTTTATTATTAATTCATCTACGCAAAACGTCATGAAGGAAAGAATGATAATAAAGAAATAGGCATGCGGGAAAAAAATTAATAAAAATGAGTTCGGTTTGGAGGATGTTTGTCTTAAAGGGGGAAATTTATCATGATAAGAAAGAAGAAGCTTTTTTTAATGATTGGTGGTATCAGTCTGATTCTGGTGATACTACCGGCAGTAATATTTTATCAGAAGCTTGATGGAGGGACAGAAGAGACGATGGAATACCGTAACATAGCAATGTATAGAGCAGCATATCATTCCGGCAGCAGTAATTATAATGAGACAGGTCATCTGGTTACGGACGGAATTATTATGCAGAGTAAGGAAGCAAAGAATAAGTTTAGCAATCAACATAACGATAGTCCGGCGAATGAAGATAGTTCATTTGCTTTTGATGGGCAAGCCGGAACAAAATGGCTGACCTTTCAGGATACGGCATGGCTGCAGGTGGAATATCCTGTGGGTGAAGCGGTAAAAGCCACCGCATATGAGATAACCTCAGCCAATGACGCCGATATGAGAGATCCACTGGACTGGATTGTGCAGGGATCGGAAGACGGAAAAACATATGAGGACTTAGATTCGCAGACCGGACAGAAATTTGAAGAGCGGTTTATGACGAAACAGTATACCTTGAATAACCAAAAGACCTATCGGTATTACCGGCTCCTCATTATTAATAATAATGGTGATATCTGTACACAGCTGGCAGAATGGAATTTGATGGATGAGAATGATAAATCACTAATAGCAGCCAATACTCAGGAATTTATCAGTGCCTGGTCCAGTGAACAGACAGGGGAGCAATATGTCTATATTGACCTGGGTGCTGTAAGCAGTATCGATAAGGTGCAAATTTATTGGCTGAATGAAAATTATGCAACGAATTATGATATTCAAGTCGCCGACGACGCTCAAAATTGGACTACAGTATACAATCAAACCAATGGAAATGGACAAATAGAAGAATGTGTATTTACTTCCTGTGAGGCCTCCTATGTACGGCTGTTATGCAAGGAGGGCCCTGCAGATAGATACTCAGTCAGTGAAATACAGATATATGGTTCGAATGACAAGGACTATAAGACAGAGAAGATGGCGGCTCCTCTTAAGGATGGTACGCAGTATCTGTCCGGGGGCAACTGGAGACTTAGGAGAGCTTCGGAGGTGAAGGAAACCGGTATAGAGCTTTCGTTGGGCAAGGGTGATTACAGTACCTGGCTTCCGGCTGTTGTTCCCGGAACGGTTCTTACTTCATACCTTCGGGCAGGAGCAATACCCGATCCGAATATTGGCAATCAGCAGCTGCAGATTTCGGACAGTTATTTTACAACAGATTTTTGGTATACGAATCATTTTGAGATACCGAAAGCAAAGGAGGGTAATAAAACCTGGCTTAACTTTGATGCAATTAATTGGAAGGCGGATGTATATTTCAATGGCGTGCTGCTGGGAACCATCAATGGAGCTTTTACAAGAGGCAAATTTGATGTTAGTGAGTATGCGAAGTATGGTGAAATGAATGATCTGGCAGTCTACATCCATAAAAATGATAATCCCGGAGCAGTTTCGGTTCAGACGATGGAGGATGCCGGACCAAACGGCGGTATCTTAGGCATGGATAACCCAACCATTCATGCAAGCATAGGATGGGATTGGGTACCGACGGTCAGAGGAAGGAATATAGGAATATACGGCGATGTTTACTTAAACTATACCGAGGAAGCAATCATAACCGATCCTTGGATTATTACGGAACTGGATGTCCAGAATAAAGACTTTTCCAAGGCAGCTTTGACAGTAAAGACAGGGATCAGGAACACAAAAAATGAGCCTGTCAATGTTGTTGTACAGGGGGTAATAACCCCTGGAGATATTACATTTACAAGTGAAGCAATAGAATTAAAACCGGGAGAAGAAAGGGATGTTACAGTCGCAGCTTTAACGATGAATAACCCGATTCTATGGTGGCCTAATACTTATGGCGATCAATTTCTGTATACAGCTAAGTTGGAGGTTCTAAATGATTCCAGAATCTCGGATACAAAGGAGTTTCAATTTGGTGTACGGCAATTTACCTATAAGACAACAAATCCTATGACCATCTTTTGTAATGGTACCCGCATTGTATGTCGTGGTGGCAATTGGGGTATGGATGATTCAAACCTTGCAGCTACGGAAAAGGATTATGATATCAAGGTAAGATTGCACGCGGAGGATAATTTCACGATGATCCGTAACTGGGTCGGGATGACCAACCATAAAGCCTTTTATGATGCCTGTGATAAATACGGTATTTTAATTTGGGATGATTTCTGGCTTGCAAATCCGGGGGACGGTCCAAATCCGGAGAATGAAGCGATGTTTATCGATAATGCACAGGATAAGATAAAAAGGAATCGGTATCATGCTGCCTTGGCATTATATTGTGGTCGTAATGAGGGTGATCCTCCACAGCCGATAAATAATGCCTTGACAGAATATACAGCAGACCTTGATGGAACGAGGCATTATATCCCTCATTCTGCTGCGGGTACGGTGAGCGGTTTTGGACCATATACGGTTCAGGGGCCGACCTGGTATTTTCAAAATACACCGGTTACACTTCACAGCGAACGCGGTATGCCCAATATACCAACCTATGAAAGTATGCTAAAAATGCTGACCGAACAATATGCTTGGCCGATCAATGAAGTGTGGGGTTTACATGATTTTTGCGGTAACAGTGCACAGAATGGGAATAAATTTCAAGAGATGATGCAGACCTCCTACGGTACTTATGACAGTCTTTTAGATTTTGTACGTATTGCTCAGATGGTAAACTACGAAAATCATAAAGCGATGTTTGAGGCTGTTTATACTTCCCGGGGGAATGGCCTGCTTATGTGGATGAGCCAGTCTGCATGGCCCTCCATGGTGTGGCAGACCTATGATTATTATTATGACACCAATGCAGGTTATTTTGCAATTAAGAAAGCAAACCAGCCGATCAACGCCATATGGAATAGTGCCTCTGACAGTATTATTTTATCGAATGGGACAGCACAGGATAGGAAATATCTTAAGACTGTACTTAACATCTATGACTTGAATGGAAAACTTGCTTATTCCAATTATGAAATGAATGATATCTCCGCCGATACATCGACGGTTGTCATGACCTATCCAAAGGTCCAAACAGAGACGGATCTATGCTTTATTGAGCTGAAGGTTCAGGATATCGATAATCATACCCTGGCGGATAATTTCTATTGGACGAACCGGAAAAATACGCAAGATTATACCTCATTAAATTCATTAGCACAGGTTTTGTTGAACTGCGCCTATAAGGTAGTCAGTAAAGACGATGAGAGGAGTATTTATGATATTACGGTAAAAAATGTTACAGATACCCCTGCACTTTTAATACATCTTAAGACTTTAAAGGCAGATACCAAGGAACGGATCTTACCGGTGTATTACGAGGATAACTACTTTTCGTTGATGCCGGGAAAAAGCAAAACAATCCGGTTGGAAATCGACTCTGAATTACTTGGTGACGATGAGCCTTTCTTTTCGATGGATGGTTGGAATGTGGTAAATGCAGACATTCCAGCGTCAGAGAATGATTAACCGATATTGATAGGCGAGCTTAAAAGATTATTAAGCAGGATCGTTGGTATTAATGGTTACTGTTAGGTATGTAAGTGGGGAGGAATCGAAATGAGTAAAAACTATAGATTATTATGGGTTATCGGTGGTAGTATTCTTTTAATTACAGCAATTATTCTTGGAATTGTATTCCTGATGAACAATAAAGATAAAGAGATAACGGAACCGGTATCGCTTCCGAAGACCGAAGAAGCGGACAGTATAATTCACCTAGAGGAGGCTAACAAGATGCGTGATAAAGTAGGATTTTCGAATACATATCCGTCACAGTACAGTGAATGGCAGGAAGGTTTTATGGCGGGTAATGGCAAGATGGGTATTATAGTATTTGGTAATCCGTTAGAGGATACCATTATCTATAACCACCGGCTTTTCAATATTGCCGCGTCAAAGGAACGCTCCTTTCATACAGTAAGTCAGGAGATGTTAGATTCAATACGTGTTGCCTGTGCCACCGGAGATTTTGTAACGGCGAATCAGTTAGCGAACGAAGCGCATGGATGGCAGGATGGCGGTGAAGGTAATAAGCATCCGGGATATAAAATGCTGATCCATATCCCGGAGGAGGGTGAAATTGAGAATTATACACGAATCTGTGATTATACCACCGGTGAAATCTTTGTTCACTGGACCGATCAGCGCGGGGATTGGAAAAGAAGCTCCTTTGTTTCCCGTAAGGATAATGTGATTGTTCAATATCTCTCAAAACCTACGGATAGCCTTTTAAACTGCTCGATTGAGTTGACAGTGGATCAGGAGATGAATTTTCCGGAGGGCATGACTTTTGCCAATCAAGCTTCGGAAGCATATCTGAATATGAGAGTAGCTTACCCCTTAAGTACGAAGGGTGCCGGTTATGAAGGGGTTACCAGAGTGATAGCAGAAGGCGGTACTTTACAGATGGAGGGAAATGTTCTGACCGTAAAGGATGCCGAGTCTGTTTTGCTGCTCACCAGACTTGAGAAATATTATAGTGACTGTAAAACGCAGTGGGACAGGAATATCCTACAGGATCAGCTAAAGGAACTGCCATCGGAGTATGATGCGTTATTAATGGGGCAAAAAGAAACACATTCGGATGTCTATAATAGAGTTACGATTGACTTAAATGCTTCGGAGGATGACAGAGCACTCTCCAATGAAGACCTGCTTCATATGCAGGAGAAATCGGTGAAACCCGTGAACGCTCTCTATGAACGCTTATTTGATGCCGGAAGGTATCATTATCTCTCCTCATCCGGTGAGCTTGCACCACCTGATTTGCTGGGTATCTGGACCGGCGACTGTAATGTTGGCTGGGGTGGCTATTATCATCTGGATGCTAATTTAAACCTCCAGATATCCGGTGGAATCGTAGGAAACATGTTCGAAACCATGGAAGGTTATTTCAACATTAATGAAGCATGGGCTGAGGATTTTAAAACCAATGCACAAAAATTGCTGGGTTGTAGGGGCCTTTTGGCGGGGGGTAACACGCCCGGCGCTACTTCAGGCCTTATTTCCTCCTTGAATTATTATTACCCTTATCAATATGTTACCGGTGAGGAAGCCTGGCTGTTATACCCCTTCTGGGAATATTATCAGGTAACCGGTGATAAAGAGTTTCTACGAAACCGCTTATATCCATTGCTCCGGGAAGTGGGAGATTTCTACGAAGATTTCTTAGTTGAGACAGATGAGAACGGGAATTATATATTTGCTGGATCAATTTCACCCGAAAATCAACCGGCGGGTCTTGGAATGTCACTTGTGAATAATTCCACCTTTGATATAGCCGGTGCTAAATTTGCCTTAACCAAATTAGTTGAAATCAGTGACATGTTCGGACTGGAACAAGGAAGTGGAGAAGGTAAGGAGCGTTGGAGTGAAATTCTTGATAAGCTTCCTCCCTATCTCATTAACGGAGACGGTGCCTTGGCCGAATGGTCCTGGGAGGGTTTACAGGACAACTATAATCACAGGCATTCCAGCGGCTTAATTGGTGTATGGCCATATCGGGAAATTACCCCGGAAGCAACGCCTGATTTGTATGAAGCAGCACTGGTATCCTTAAGTAAAAAGGATGCATATAATTACGAGAATGCAGGTCATGGTATCCTACACTCAGCACTGATTGCCGCGAACCTTAAAAATGCAGATTCGGCGGGGCAGAAACTGCTGCGTTTATCAAAAGAAGGTTTCTTCTATACCGGACTTACCTCCGCCCATTATGTAGATCACGGGGTCTTTTGTAGTGATGTGTGTAATACATTACCTTCTATCATGATGGAAATGCTGCTATCCTCGGAGGATACCACGATAGAGCTGCTGCCGGCGTTACCTTCTACACTTTTGAAAGGTTCTATCTCAGGTTTACTGGCTAGAAATCAAACGGTGGTGAATCAACTGATCTGGGATTTAACGAAAAATACGGTAAGCTGCCGATTGACCTCCACCATTGATCAGACGGTTACTTTAATCGAAAGGCAGGGTATTCTATCTATTTCAACCAGCGCTGAGGTTAAGGATTCCAGATTAGGAAGGATCGCCCGAGAGCTTACGTTGAAAGCAAATACACCGATCGATATTACGTTACAACTGGAGGAGAAAACAATAATTGAAAATGTTGCATTAAATAAAAAGGCAGTTGCTTCCTCTGTGGAAAGCAACAGTCCAGACCGTGAAGCCTTTCAGGCTTTTGATGGTGATTATGCGACTCGTTGGGCTTCCACCTCAGTGGATGATTCCTGGATATATGTTGATCTGGGTGAGGTGTATGACATTAATTCCATTAAGCTTAATTGGGAGGCTGCTTTTGCCAAAGCATATAAGCTTCAGGTATCGAAGGATGCAGTTAATTGGTCTGACATTCATGAGACGTCTGACGGAAAAGGTACTACTGAGTTAATTCCGGTAGAGGTTACAACGCGCTATGTTCGTATGCAGGGACTGGAACGTGTCCCAATCAATGGAACGAAGTACGGATATTCCCTTTATGAATTTGAGGTATATGGAGTAATTCATAAATAAATGCTCAAGTAGTTGTGGTTAAAAGAATATATGATGTTGGGGTAGGAAAGACAGTAGTTGCTTTCCTGCCCCATTTCGCATCGACGGAGAAAAGCCAGCTTGTGCAAGCTGGCTTTCGAGGGGGGGAGTTATGAAAAAAATCTATGTAAATGTAGGTAATTGTTAGTCGAAGCCAGTAATCACTTTAGCAATCGTGGCTTCTTTTCATTTATGTTATAGTATTATTATAATTTTTAAATGTGTAAAAGGTATTAACAAATCGTGAATGATATGTGAAATATTCTATTAGTTTCTGGAAAATGTTCATAAACTTGGAACACAGAGTATAACAAATATGCATGCATCACAGAACCTGTATTGTGTATGGATTCCATCTGTTATATAGTAAAATAGTGAATTTGTAGAGATTTATTACTTAATGTATAGATTATAATGGCTTCAGTGCCAAAGATATCGTAGGATGAAATGAAAAGCAAGCAGTAAGAAAGAGAGGTCTATTTCATTCTACTGATAATGTTTCGTTCACTTACGTTTAACGAGTTAAAATGAAAGAGAGAGTGTAAGGTAGCAAAAATGGAGCAGAAGATACTTATTGTGGATGATGAACCGGATATTTTACAGCTGTTAAAGGATTATTTTGAAATGCAGGGCTATTTTGTCATGACCGGAAGGAATGGAAAGGATGCTCTGGAAAAAGTATCGAATAAACCGGATATTATTTTACTTGACATAAATATGCCGGACATCGATGGTCTCGAGGTCTGCAGACGAATCCGGATGCATGTTAACTGCCCGATTGTATTTTTAACAGCAAAGATAACGGAGCAGGATAAGGTAAACGGCCTTATGATCGGTGGGGATGATTACATCATAAAGCCGTTCAGTATCGAGGAATTGGGAGCAAGAGTGAAGGCACATCTTCGCAGGGATAATAGAAGTCTTCGCAAGGAAAGAGTTAAGTTTACCGGTGCTTTAACGATTAATTACGGTGAGCGGTGCGTTTATTGTGAAAATGCTTCCATCAATTTAACGAAGACGGAATTTGATATTCTGGAATATATGACCATGAATAGAGGACAGGTCTTTAGTAAGGAACGAATCTATGAAAAGCTGTGGGGGTTTGACAGTGAGGGGGACAGCAGCATCATTACGGAGCATATCCGGCGGATACGTATGAAGCTTTCCCGGTATACTGAAGAAACCTATATTGAAACCGTGTGGGGAGTGGGATATAAATGGATTGGTTAGATGAACTAATAGTAAAGCTGAACATAAAAGCTACAAATTTGTCATTACGAAAATCCATCGTATTTTATATGATGAGTTTTATTATAATCATCGTCTCAGTAAGTGCAGCTACATTCTTCTTATGTTACAAATGGGACGAAGTCATTTGGGCAAAATATAATCAACCCACTCCGATGAACCATCCTATGGAATATGTAATCATTTATGAAAATTATGCGGTATTATCCGATGCCGACCGTTTTCAAGTTGAGATTATTGACTTTTTACAGACCTGGAGTGTCTTTCTCTATTCACTCGGAGGAATCATGGGGTCCTCTTATCTGTTTTATAAAAATAAACTTAAGAAACCGCTTGCGATTTTAAAGGAAGCAGCAGATCAAATAGGACATAATAATCTGGATATCGAGATAGGATATCCGATTAACGATGAAATGGGGGATTTGTGTAATTCCTTTGATCAAATGAGAAAACAACTGATTGCTAACAATCAGAAAATGTGGGATTTAATGGAGGAACAGAAGCGCTTAAATGCTGCCTTCGCACATGATTTACGGACACCTTTAACAGTGCTTAAGGGATATACTGATTTTTTAACGCAATATGTTCCGCAAGGAAAAGTAAACGAGGAAAAGTTGATCTCTACACTTACTCTGCTTTCGAATAATCTGGAGCGTTTAGAGCGTTACAGCAATACGATGAAGGAGATCAATAGCCTGGAGGAGATTCCGGTGCATCAATTTCACTCGAATTTCATCCTATTACAAGGGAAGCTTAAGGAACTAATCTCTATTATGGATGGAAGTCATGGGATTAGGGTTACGTTAGCAGAGGAGGAAGTGAAATCGGATTCCGGAATACATTATCAGGAGGAAGTGGAAACAAAGTCCGGTATTCATTATTCGGAGGAAGCAGAAATGAACTCTGGAATACTTTATCAGGAGGAAGTGGAAACAAAGTCCGGTACTCATTATTCGGAGGAAGTACAATCGAAGTCCGAAATTCTATATCTGGATGAGGCAATTATAATGGAGGTATGCGAAAATCTGCTTTCCAATGCCATGCGATATGCGAAGACATCGGTTAAAGTTGCTCTGGTTGTCGATGTAGAGACCGGACTTCTGCTCATCTCTGTCACTGATGATGGAAAAGGATTCACACAGAGGGATTTAACCATGGCTACCAAACCTTATTATTCGGATGACAAAGAGGATAAATCACATCACTTTGGCATCGGACTTTATATCTGTAAGATATTATGTGAAAAACACGGAGGCAGTATTGCATTATCTAACAGTGTGGATCGTGGCGCAATCGTAACTGCTTCTTTTTCATATATAAATTTGTCATGACATCGCAATAAATAATTATCATAGATAAAATGTAGATATTTCTCTTTTATACTTGCTATGAAGAATTAAATTATCATAAAGCAGGTTTTTTGTAAAAGAGGGATCGTGCGCAGAAAGGATTTATAAAAATGTCTACAGAAATTACAATTGAGAAACTGAATAAGTTTTATGGAAAAAAACAAGCATTAAAGGACATCGACTTAACGATTAACCAGGGAATGTTTGGGCTGTTAGGACGGAACGGAGCAGGTAAGACGACACTGATGAAGGTACTCGCTACCCTGCTTCAGAAGAATAACGGAAATGTTACTGTATGCGGTGTTCCGATTACAGAGGCAGCAGCGATTCGGAGAATGACCGGATATCTTCCGCAGGAATTTTCCATGTATGCAAACATGACAGTGTATGAAGCCATGGACTATTTGGGCGTACTCTCGGGACTTACTAAAGCACAGCGAAAGGACGAAATCAGTAAGCTTTTAATGAAGGTAAATCTGCAAAAGAATATGCGTACCAAGGTGAAAGCGTTATCGGGTGGAATGAAACGCCGTCTGGGGATTGCACAGGCAATTTTGCATGATCCCAAGGTGCTCATAGTCGATGAACCGACAGCCGGATTAGATCCGGAGGAGAGAGTTCGTTTCCGAAATCTTTTAAGTGAGATTGCACAGGACAGGATTGTAATATTGTCTACGCATATCGTCGGAGATATCGAAGCTACCTGTGAGAATATCGCAGTACTTGATGAGGGAGAAATCATTTATCAGGGCACCGTAAGTGACTTAGTGGAAGCGGCTCGGGGGAAAATCTACAGTGCTGAAATCAGCAAATTGGAATTGGCAAGGGTTAAGGAACAATATCCGGTAACCGGTATGATTTCAATGGGAAACCTCGTAAATGTGCGTCTGGTTGCGGATAAGCTTCCCTTTGATACAGCCTTGCCCTGTGAAGCAAATGTTGAAGATGCATATATGTATCTGATGTATGGGAAAAGAGGTGTGCAATAATGTTTGTACAACTATTTTTCAAGGAATGTAGACAAATATTAAAATGTCTCACCTATTATGTACTGCTTATCTGTATGATAGCATTTTTTAACAGCCAGATCGGTGAATTTCAGATTTATGAAAGACCACAGCCGGGTCAGGAGGATTACGGCATTATGTATAGCGAAGACGAAACAGTTATCATGAAGACAACGGTCGGTCGGCTGGCGATGGAGTTTTTTAATAATAAGTTTATATCATATCCGATCGGCTTTTATAAACAAGTGATCTTAAGTGGAAATAAATATGAGAAAATGAGTGAAATAGTTTCCGAAGTAACAGGGATGCCGGAGAAGGAGTTAAAGCAGCTTGTGGAGAACTATCTTTCGACGGTTTCCTTATATACGGGATCAATCACGATTACAACGCCGGAGAGCCTAACCTATGAACGCTTCCTAAAACTCATGAAACAAGCAGATAAGCTAATCGGAGGAGGTTCAAATTACAGTAAAACCTTTATGAAATCCAATGCAAGGGTACCGAAGACCTATGAAACTGCACTTGCAGAATATGAGGAGATCATACAAAAGGATCAGGTGTCCGGTGCTTATGCAAGATTATTCTGTGATTACATGGGAATTATTCTTGCGATTTTGCCGGTATTTCTGGCAGTTACCAGGCATCTGCGTGACAGACGGGCAAAAATAAGTGAGGTTTTCTATTCCCGCAGCATTTCCTCTGCAGCAGTAATCTTATCAAGGTACTTATCCATGCTTGCCATGCTGCTTCTACCAGTCCTTCTGCTAAGTATTTCACCTACCATTCAATGCATCGTATATGGGAATAGTATTCATGCTTCGGTAGACCAGCTTGCATTTTTAAAATACATTTTTGGGTGGCTAATGCCTACCATAATGGTTTCAATTTCGGTTGGTGTTTTCTTCACAGAAATAACCGAAACAGCGATAGCGATATTAATTCAGGGCATCTGGTGGTTCGTCAGCATATTTACCGGAGCTGTCAATATCAATGGAGGATATGATTGGAATTTCGTGCCAAGACATAATACCTTGGGCGATTACGCGACTTATATCGACAATTTTCATATTTTGGCTATAAACCGAATAGCTTACACCATAATTGCGATCCTTTTGATACTAGCTTCGATCTATGTCTACGATAAGAAACGAAGGGGGGAGCTGATCGCTCGTGGAAAGATATTACCAAATCGCAAAAGCAAATCTAAAATTTAACCTCTACCCGCATTTGCTGATTTCAATACTGTTCCTATGCATATCCCCGCTTCTCATGGGCGTTGAAAATTTGGATGGAGTCAGGACGGCACAGGTTCTTGAGATGTATGTGGCACTAGTCGGAATTATACTATTCGTTCCCATCTTTTATCCGGAACAGGATAAAGACATCAGGGATCTGACAGAAGCTAAATTCACGTCGGCTACCGGAGTATACGTTGCACGTATCCTAGAGGCAGTTATTTGCCTGGTATTATTGGTGGGAATCTACATAGTGTGGTTAAAATATAATCACTGTGTATTCCCAGTACATGAATTGTATCTCGGCACTATCGCAGAAGCTTTGTTTTTAGGTGGTATGGGCGTTGTAGCCTACAGTATTTCCGATCAGATAGCAATTGCGTATATGCTGCCGATGGTATATTACATGATGGCGATCAGTGGTGGGAGTAAATACTTAAAAAGCTTTTATCTTTTCTCCATGATGAGAGGAAGCTATGAGGAAAAGGTGTATCTTGCAGTTACCGGGGTGGTGTTTCTCCTATTTGGGATAGGAATCCGGTATTGTTGCAGGAGATTTAAATAATTTAATAGGCTCTGCCTGGTTATATAATTCACCCATTATACATTAAATATAATCAAGCAGAGCGAATATATCACTGCTCAGAAAATTCTATATATTGTAAATTGTTGTGACAGAGACGTATAATAGCTTGCTTTAACAGAGTATATATGTTACAAAAACTGAAGAACAAAAACTGAAGAACAAAAACTGAAGAACAAAAACTGAAGAACAAAAACTGAAGACTACTGCTTAAGTATTAAAACTTGGTTAAGATTGCTTATCGAAGGTTGAAGAATGGTAAAATGTGTATTATGATAATGAAAGGCATTAGCAAAAACTATATTGTTTCGAAAACGCCTAGGTAAGATATATAAAAAGGAGAATTGATATGAGCAGGAGAGTTAGAGTAAAACCGGGTAAAGGCCAATCCATGGCAGGGTTTTTTGGCGGTATTTTATTTTGTGGTATTGGTTTATTTTTGGCTATACCCATATTTGGTCCGTTTGGTATAATATGGACCTTGTTTGCTGTGATAATTACGATTATGAATGGAATAAATGCATTTTCGGATAAAGGTGTTGCATCCCATGAAATTTTGATTGAGGATGAATATCGGCAGGATACCTTCGTTAGCGATAAATCCGTAGAGGAAAGATTAAAGGAGCTGCAAAGCCTTTATGATAAAGGTATAATAACTACAGAGGAGTTTCAGGAAAAACGTAAGCAGATATTGGAAGATATTTAATAGAAAGAAAGAATATTATCAATAAAAATACTATATAAGATAATCAATGTACGAAAAATATGATACATGAAATAAAGGGATATTTATGCAAAGGGAGGTGGTTTTACCTCTTCTTTGCTTTTTGTTTGACAATTTGTCGTAATAGTTCTATACTAACCGTATTAATAATCATAATACAGTCAGTATAGAATACAATATAGCAAATAGTATGAGTTGCATATTTTTTCATTCAGGAGTAAAAATGAGAAAGGAGAAACCGGTGATAATCATTGATTACAAGGATCGAAGACCTATTTATGAGCAGATTGTTGAGGGGTATCAGAAGCTTATTATTAAAGGTATTTTGGAACCTGATACCCAATTGCCCTCTGTCCGGAATCTGGCGATGGAATTGTCGATTAATCCCAATACCATACAAAGGGCATATACCGAACTGGAACGACAGGGATTTATCTATTCGGTAAAGGGTCGGGGGAGCTATATTGCGGCAAACAGCAGATTACTGCGGGATAAATGGGATTCCATACTGAGTGAGGTATTGAAACTGGTCAAGGAGGCCAGGGATATTGGTATCACACAGGAAGAGTTCATTCGTACAGTGAATGAGGGATATAAGGAGGGGGAACACAATGATTGAGGTAGAAAAGGTCAGTAAGGAATTTGACCGTATCAAAGCAGTGGATCAGGTTACGATTGCAATCCGGGAAGGAAATGTATTCGGTCTGGTAGGAACGAATGGTGCTGGAAAGAGCACCTTGATACGAATACTGAGCGGAATTATACGGGCCGATGAGGGGACCGTAAAAATCGACGGTATGGAGGTTTATGAGAATATTAAGGCTAAGCAATTATTCTTTTATATTTCCGATGACCAGTATTTTTTTAATAACGCAACACCAAAGGATATGAAGAAATATTACATGGCAATCTATCCGTCCTTTGATGAAGGAAGATTTAATGGTTTGATGAAGCAGTTTGAGTTAGACCAAAACCGAAAGATTAATACCTTTTCCAAGGGTATGAAAAAGCAGGTATCTATTATCTGCGGAATTTGTGCGAATACAAAATATATCTTTTGCGATGAAACCTTTGACGGACTTGATCCGGTCATGCGCCAGGCAGTCAAGAGTATATTTGCAAAGGAAATAGCAGAACGTAATATGACTGCGGTAATCGCTTCCCATAATCTAAGGGAGCTGGAGGACATCTGTGATCATATTGGATTACTGCATAAGGGTGGTATATTATTGTCAAAGGATTTATTTGATATGAAATTAAATATTCACAAGATTCAATGTGTATTCCAAAGGGAAGAAAATGTAAAAGAAGTATTTGAGGGTATTGAGATTTTAAAGATGGATAAAAGAGGCTCTCTTTATACGATAACAGCCAGATGTAATAAGGAAGAGATCGAAGGACGGATGAAAAAGATCAGCCCGGTATTTTCAGAGGTGCTTCCGCTGTCCCTCGAAGAAATCTTTATTAGCGAAACGGAGGTGGTCGGTTATGACATCAAAAAACTTATTTCTTAAGCTGCTTAGAGAGGATTTGAAAAGACGTATTTGGTCGATTGCTTTATCAATGCTTGTGTTTTTTCTCTTTCTAACTGTGAATTGTGCCTTAACAGTGGAAACTTTATCAGATCCCGTATATCGGGCTGAGGATTGGGTGATATATCAAATTATTAAGCTGGTCGGACCTAATAATGAAATGGTTTTTATTTTGACTATAATATCAGCTATCGTTTGCGGTATCAGCGGTTTCTATTATTTGCACTCCAGAAAAAAGGTGGATTTGTTTCATAGTATTCCGGTACGAAGGGAGATACTTTTCACCATTACATATGTGAATGGCTTACTGATATATTTCATTCCCTATATCATCAATGTCATTATTTCTGTCATCGTACTTTGCTTAAATCATTTGTTAACCGGCCAGGTATTAACATTAGCCTTTACCGCAATAGGTATAAATCTGTTATTCTATAGTTTGATTTATACAATTGTAATCATTGCAGTTATGATGACCGGCAATTTAATCGTCAGCTTATTGGGTACAGGAGTATTCCTATTGTATGGACCTATGTTGATGATGATAAAGGAATTGTATTTTTCGGGATTTTTTCAAACCTATTATGAGAGCTTTGACACACAGGATAAAATCTGGCAATTTCTTTCTCCGATCGGCAGTTATATGGATATTGCTAACCGATCTGTTGACGGAAAGGATATATGTTTCAGAATAATAATAAGCTTTCTGGTAACGGTTCTTATGATAGGGCTGGCGCTTTTTCTGTATAGAAAGAGACCGTCCGAGGCAGCCGGTAGAGCTATGACCTTTGCAAGGTCGAAACCGATTATTAAGATAATCCTGGTTATTACCTTGACCTTAGGCGGAGGAATCATGTTTCGGAACATAGCAAGGTATGGAGACGCAGGCTGGCTTCTTTTTGGATTGGTTTTCTCCTTCTTAGTTACCTATGCAATTATTGAGATTATATATAATTTTGATATCCGCTGTGCATTTATGCATAAATATCATATACTATTTTGCGCAGTTGTGGTTACAATAGTTGCAAGCATTTTCCAGTTCGATCTGTTTCATTATGATTCCTATGTACCAAAGAAGGATAAAATAGCGAGCATGAGTATATATGTATCGGGACTGGATACGAATCTACGATATAACAATCACGAAACGGGGAGTCCAGCCTTTATTAACAGCAGCACTTACCAATTAAATAACATGGAGCTTACGGATATTGATGCTGCTTATTCCCTGGCTGAACTGGGAACAAAGCGTCTTGATCATCGATTTGATGGTTTTCGGAAATCTCTTCAGTATACTGTAAAATATACACTGGATAGCGGAAGGAAGATATACCGATCATATCAAATAAATATTGAGGAAGGTTATCCGATATTAAAGGACATCTATATAAACAATAGATTTAAGGAGGTCCATTATCCGATTTATCAATGGGATATGAGTCTGATCGGTGATATCAGCTGCTATAATATTCTGGACGAGGTTAATTTTAGCTTAGACAGTAGTGAAAAAAAACAGCTTCTTAAGTTATATAAGAATGAATTACAAAGCCTTACACTGGAGGATATATCAAGTAAATCGCCTGTTGCCACCTTACTGATCGAGCTAAATGAAAGACCGATGGATTATTATGTGTATGAGGATTTTCATCAAACAATCGATTTCTTAAAGGAGCATGGCTTTGACGCGACGAAGACAATCGACAGTAAGGATATAAAGCAGATAAGGATTCATTCTTATAACGAAAAAGCAGTTGAAATTATGAATGCGTCCGGTGTGGAAATGGATACCGCATATCGGCAGGAGGATATATCAGTAACCTATACGGAGCAGTCAGAAATAGATGCTATTTATCCATGTTTGATTCAAAATGAATATTATGATAACAATTATCTGATGATTGAAGCAAATGAATTCATTGATGTGATTGTAATCTTAAAGCTTGATGAATTTGGTAATGAACAGGAATGTAGTTTCCGTTTCAGGATGGATAGTATTCCGGAATTTGTGTTGAAGGATATTGGATATAGCGTAGAATAATAAAAAGTAGTTAAGAAACCGCCGAGGTATAATGCGTATGCATTGATCGGCGGTTTTGATGTGCAAGCTTTCCAGGCAGAGGGGTCTTTTTTCGCTTAGGGTTGTAAGTGATTCAAAATAGTGGTAAAATGTGGACAGTGATATATGATTGAGTAACAGATCTTTTGAGTAGAAATGTTGATAACCAATTACAAAATGTAATAACGCTTCGAGTGATGATTAAAACAACCTCATAAAAAGGAAGGATGAAACGATGCATAATGATTTATTGACAATTGGGCCGGTTACCTTGCACGGTTATGGTCTTATGATAGCGATCGGAGTCATAGCAGCTTATATGACCGCGGAATACAGAGCAAAAAAGATGGGTTTAAATTACGAACTTATCTTTAATTTAACCCTCTGGTGCTTTGTAGGAGGTATGATTGGTGCAAGAATATTATTTTATATCACACAAATCAAAGAAATATTTGATGACCCGTCCCTTCTTCTTGCTCCCGATGGCTTTGTAGTGTATGGTGGCATCATTGGGGGGATATTCGCAGGATTTTTATTCTGCAGAAAAGAAAAGGTCAACTTCTTACAGTATTTTGATTTAACAATGCCATCCATTGCTTTAGCACAGGGATTTGGCCGTTTGGGATGCTTTTTGGCAGGATGCTGCTATGGCAAAGAAACTACCAGTCGTTTTAGCCTAATTTTTCCGGAAGGTTCCTATGCACCCCATGGCATAAGGCTGATTCCGACCCAACTAATCTCAAGCGGTCTGGACTTTTTGCATTTTTTTATTTTAATTGTGTTAGCAAAGAGGGTAAAGGCAGATGGACAGATAGCGGGATTTTATCTGATGTTTTATAGTGGAGGGCGGTTTATTCTTGAATTCTTCCGAGGTGATTTGGAGAGGGGATCGGTAGGCAGTATCTCAACTTCACAGTTTATTGCAATTTTCTTATTTGTCATCGGTTGTGGGATCGTAATGATAAGTGAATTAAGGGCCAGAAAAGTAAGATTGCAGAGCAAGTAAATTACCACATAAAATCATAATAAAATGAAATCGAATTCATATAAAAATAAATTCATATAAAATTAAATTCATATAAATGTAAATTCATATAAAAGTAAATACATATAAAGCTAAATTCATATAAAGCTAATTTCATATAAAGCTAATTTCTTATAAAATTAAATTACATATTAAAATATAGTTTAGAGTGTTAAAAAGGTGTTACGCACTTTTCCTGCCATAATATACTGATATGGTAGCAAGCCTGCAAATCAATATATTGTGGCACGAAAGCACCGAAGTTGCTTTTACACTTAACCAATATTTAAAAATAACGAAATGAATAAGGAATAAAAGAAGTAAAACATTGATAAAAGAAAAAGAAGAAAAAAGATAAAAAAGAAAAAAAGAAAAAAAGTAGGCGCGTTGTTCACTATTAATAAAGTGAAAACAACACGCCTATTATCTTGAATATAACTATTTCTTAGCTATTACTGTTAGCAATTACGGTTAGTTATTACTGTTAGCTATTACAATTAGCTATTACAATTAGCCATTACAAATAGCCATTACAATAAGCCATTACAATGAGCTATTACTATTAGCTATTACAATTAGCTATTACTATTAGCCATTACTATTAGCTATTACTATTTGATATTACAATAAGCTATTACTATTTATTTATTTCAATTTGTTTATTTGGCAAAAACCATGTGGCCGATTTTTACGGTCGTAGGCCTTGATAAAATCCATTGATTGGTGGAACTGTCATCGTAATAGAAAATAGCTTCTTTACTTGGATCACTGCCGTTTAAGGCGGCTCGAGCTGCTTTCATTGCGATATCCGACGGTGTATTTTTGATGGCGCCATTTTTCACCGGTGTAAACTGATAGTTGCCATTGATGACCTGATTAACGACTGAAGTAATGGTGTTCGGCCATTCAGAGCTTTGTACACGGTTGATCACGACAGCCCCTACCCCTACCATTGCTTCATAGGGTTCCCCGGTGGTTTCTGCTGTAATCAGCCGGGCAAGTAAATTCACCTCTTCTGCTGTATGGGAGATAACAGAATTTGTGTTTTCTGTTGTAGAACCCGCAGGCTTCACTCCGGGTAATATCAATAGCTGGCCCGGCTTGATCAGATTATCCCATTTCGCATTCGCTTTGCGTAAATTGTATAGGTCGATTCCATGCTTCTTCGCTATGGTATAAAGCGTATCACCGCTTTTTACCGTATATTCAGCTGCCGGTACATCAAGTACCTGACCCGGGAAAATGGTGGTGGAGCTTAATTTGTTATCAGACATCAGGCTGCTTGCCGAAGTATTAAATAAAATGCCAAGCCTATATAATGTGTCATTCGGCACTACTTTGTAATCGGCCGCGAATGCGGTAGAAGTAAAGATGACAAAGGAAGCGATAACACCTGTCGTAGTTGCCAGTAACTTTTTGGATGATTTCATAGGTAAGTCCTCCTATTCATTGCAAGTGGAGGTTTTCATTCTATTCCACTTGTATGTGATATTTAACGGTTAACTGTGCCTGTAATAGATTGTAAATGATAATAGTATACAAAAGCTATGTATGATCCCTGGCAATAAAGGAAATCAGTATCAACGATTCATAATAATGGTCACTGGGTATATCATTGCCAATACGGTAAATGGTGCACGTTCTACAGTTGATAACATAGGGGTATGGGGTTTGTAACAGATAGAAATAGAAAATAGGCATGCTGCTAAGTGAATTAACAGCATGCCTATCTGATTTACATGTAAGCGAATAATACACTCACAGACGAACAAGGTCTGTAAGCAGACCGAAGAAACTCGCATAGCAGTTTCTCTCGTTTACATAGTGTAAGTATCTTACTTCTTATCAAAAAAGCCTTCTTCAAGCATTTTGTGACAGCATTTGGTACCAAAAATAATACCTACAATAAAGATACCGGCAATACAGACATATTTAACGATTTTAGTCACGTCTACTTTTACAGTGACAGAGGAACCGGTTTCGTTTGTGGAACAGCAATCTTTTAATGACATAAGCAACATCCTTTCTTTATATATTCTTAAATAGATTCCTACCAGATTATACAGACATCAATCTTTAAGATATAGTATAGCTGTAAATTAATAACCCAATTCCTCGCCCACCAAAATAACCTTGATTCGTCCAGGAATCTTCGATTTTCTGGTTATGACGATTTCACAGCAGATGCAGTCCTCCACAAGGCAGTTCATGCATTTACCAAATTCCGCACATGGTGGATTTACTCCGAGCCTGACAACATTCGGAGGGGTTGCCATATTGCGGACACGTTCGATGCCCGTATTCACATCTGTTACTATTTTATTCATTCCGGCTATGATAATGACATTTTTTGGACCGTAAATCAGACAAGCAACACGGTTGCCTCCGCCATCAATATTAACCAGCTGTCCGTCCAGGGTAATTGCATTGGAACTCATAAAATAAAAGTCCGAGGTCACGATTTTACTATAAATTTGTGTTTTCTCCTCCGGTGTATGAGCACAGTGCCGATCATAGAGTATGTAATCGGATGCCATCAATTCATCCAGCAGCCCGATTTCTTCGAGGGTTTGTGAACCGCCCCAGGAAATGGAGCATCCCGGTGTCAAAAAACGCTTTGCCATGGCAAGTGCTTCGGAAGCATTTTCACAATAATAGCCTTCGATTCCCCGTTTGTTAAACTTTTCGATCAGGCTGTCAGCCAGATTTTCATAATAAATCTTCTTAGGTGTCATGATAATCCTCCCATCAGAATGACGCATTACATTTATGATATGATGAATATATTATATCCGGTCATATTTTCTGACAAAACAAATTCCGATTGCTCCCGGGCCGGTATAGGTACCGATGGTTACACCGATTTGAAATACCGGATATGCTATTTTGCGTCCGATAAACTGTTCAACCCGTCCCTGTAAATAATGAGCGTCCTTCATGGTTGTGGTATTTGCGATGCAGAAATCATAATCTGAGGTGTTATCACCGGTTTCTGCAAAATATTCCTCCACCATTTCATATATCTTATCGAGTGATTTTTTACGCCCACGCACCTTGGAATACGGAATGAGCTCGGCTTCTTTTAATTGAATCAAGGGTTTTAAATCCAACATATTTCCGGCAAGTGCTACCACTTTGCCTAACCGTCGCCCTTTGGCAAGATAGTCCAGGGTATCAACAGTAAACATGATTCTGGATTTTGTCTTGATTTTATGGATGCGATCAGCAGCGTCTTCGATGGAAAAACCCGCTTTCTGCATATAGGCCATCTGTAAAAGTAGTAAGCCCTGTCCTCCGGTAGCCTGGATGCTGTCGATGATTGTAATATTAGCTTCCGGATACTGTTCCTCTAAAATATGTTTTGCATTCACTGCAGATTGATAGGAGCCGCTGAATTTTTGTGTTAAGCATAGGCAGAGAATATCCAGTCCTTCTTTTAATGCCGGTCTGAATTCATTCATATAATCCTGGACGGAAGGAAGTGATGTCTTAGCAAAGATCCGCTTCGTGGATAAGGTCTCATAAAAGGCTTCCTTCGTTATCTCTATATTTTCTTTAAAATAGGTTTCCTGATCGAAGCTTACGTAGAACGGAATAAGTTTTATCCGGTATTCTTTTAATAAGCTGTCCGGTAAATCACACGATGAATCGCTGAATATCTGATAAGCCCTCATTGATCTCCTCCTATAGGTCCTTTGTGTCGTAGTTTTCAATACTACATCTATTGTATACGATACGTTGGTAATATTCAATAAAAATTATGACAAGATTCGTATTTCTGCCCATGAAGTTTTGTTTGTCCTAATCTAATTTTTAAGGTATACTAATCATGATGCGGATGAAAAATTGAGAAGAAATAAATGTCATTGATATCAATTTATCTATGGAACATAGGATTAAGTATTACTCAAGTATTTCCATAATAAATGTGAATCATAAGCAGGTCCGCTAAGTTATCAGGTTTAAGAAGATACTACTTAAGTTTATGTGGATATGTAGTCTGAATCATGGACCAGTCGTTGATAAACAGGATAACGAAGGATGAAATGAAGAGAAAGTTGGGAAGCTATGTCAAAAAGTTTATATATTGCGGAAAAACCGAGTGTAGCAACAGAATTTGCGAAAGCACTTAAGATAACAGGCAGAAAGCAGGATGGTTATATTGAATCAGAGAATGCCATTGTAACCTGGTGTGTCGGTCATTTGGTGACGATGAGTTATCCTGAGGTTTATGATGCTGCACTTAAGAGATGGAGTATGGAGACACTGCCATTTCTTCCAAAGGAGTTCCGTTATGAAGTGATAGATAATGTTAAAAAGCAATTTCGTATTGTGAAGGACCTGCTCACCCGTAAGGATGTTGATACAATTTATGTATGTACAGACTCCGGGCGTGAGGGAGAATACATATACCGCTTGGTAGACCAGGAGGCTAAGGTTCCGGTAACAAAGACGAAAAAGCGTGTCTGGATTGATTCTCAGACTGAGGAAGAAATCCTTAGAGGGATTCGTGAAGCAAAGGATTTGACTGCCTATGATAATCTGTCCAATGCCGCATATCTTCGGGCGAAGGAAGATTACCTGATGGGAATTAATTTTTCCAGGGCACTTACCTTAAAATACGGTTATGAAGTAAAACGTTTCTTGAATTCAGATAAACATACCGCAATATCGGTCGGCAGGGTGATGACCTGCGTACTCGGCATGGTGGTGCGTAGAGAACGGGAAGTTAGAAGTTTTATAAAGACCCCGTTTTATCGTGTAATATCCTCATTATTATTGGAGGAGAAAGAATTTTCAGCTGAATTTAAGGCAGTGGAGGGTTCAAAGTACTTTAACTCACCCTTATTATATAAAGAAAATGGGTTTTCCGAGAGAACCTCGGCAATAAAACTGATATCTGAACTGGCAGGTGCCCTTCCGTCCATGAATGACGATGGTACGTGGAATGCTAAGACCGAACCGGGGCAGCCTTCACAGCTTTTGGCAGAGGTAGCTCAAGTTGAAAAAAAGAAAGAGCTAAAAAATCCTCCTCTTTTATATAACTTAGCCGAGCTTCAGAATGACTGCTCGCGAATGTTTAAAATCAGTCCGGATGAGACATTAAAGATAACCCAGGAGTTATACGAAAAGAAGCTGGTTACTTATCCGAGAACGGATGCCAGAGTATTATCCACCGCCGTTTCTAAGGAAATCTATAAAAATATCAAAGGGTTACAGGGCTTTTTACAGGCGAAGGATTTTGCATCCGAGATTTTAGAGAGTGGAAGCTATAAGAATATAGCAAAAACCAGATACGTCAATGATAGTCAGATCACCGATCACTATGCAATCATACCGACCGGTCAGGGACTAAATGCTTTGGGTTCGCTATCGCATACGGCATTAAAAGTATATGAAATAATTGTAAAACGTTTTTTGAGCATTTTTTATCCGCCTGCTGAGTATAAGAAGATCAGTATTACGGTTAAAATAACACAGGAAAGTTTTTTTGCTACCTTCCGTATCTTAGAAAAGGAAGGCTATCTAAAAATCGCCGGTAATCAATCAGATAAATCGGGAACGAATCTATCGGACAAAGGTAATTCTTCAGAGGAAAAGATAAAGTCATCACAGCTTAGTGCTCTGGGCGAGAAGTCCGGACCGGCCGAAGGAGATACCTCCGAGGAGGATACCTCGGATCAGGCATTTTTAGAGCTTTTAATGAAGCTTAAGAAGGGTATGCAGCTTCCTGTTTCAAGTCTCATTATCAAAGAGGGTGAGACTTCACCACCGAAACGCTACAGCTCCGGTGCACTCATTCTTGCCATGGAAAATGCCGGACAACTCATCGAGGATGAAGAACTCCGTGCCCAGATTAAGGGTAGCGGCATCGGTACAAGTGCGACAAGAGCAGAAATATTAAATAAATTAGTAACCATTACGTATCTCAATTTAAATAAGAAGACTCAGATTATTACCCCAACCCTGTTGGGTGAGTTGATTTATGAAGTCGTAAATACCTCCATTAAATCCTTATTGAATGCCGAACTAACGGCAAGCTGGGAGAAGGGGTTGACCTATGTATCGGAGGGTACGATTACTAAGGAAGAATATATGGTGAAATTAGAAGGCTTCGTGATGAAAATGGTAAATGGTGTGAAGTCGCTGAATAATCAGACTTTATTAAACAAAAATTTCGGGGAAGCAGCAGCGTTTTATAAGAAATAAACTTAATGAAATACAGGTGGCATAAATCAAATTTTGTAATAGAATGTATAAAACTTATGATATCCTACCGAAACTTCATAAGTTATTACCAATAATTCAAGTCAAGTAAATATGATTAATTGATTATACTGTGATAACTGCTAAGTACGAGGTGTAAGTTCCATTTTGCGTAATTTCGGAATATGATAGATGCATGGAGGAATGTTTATGTGCGGAATAGTTGGTTACATAGGAGAACATCAGGCAGCACCTGTTCTGCTTGAGGGATTATCAAAACTGGAATACAGAGGCTACGATTCTGCCGGTCTTGCCATCAGTGACGGCACTAAGATCACGATCACAAAGAGCAGAGGCAGATTAAAGGTGCTGAGTGACCTAACCATGAACGGTGAGGTCTTAATAGGTACGCTTGGCATTGGTCATACACGCTGGGCGACACATGGGGCA
>JARBTJ010000144.1 GCA_029240245.1 Herbinix sp. | reverse complement strand
TAATATCCGCTCCCCATACTCTGTATTGTCGGCATATCTCCACCTCCGTTTATTTTGTTATACTAATATAATCGGCTATTTTTACGTTAACTTTACCTGGTGAAGCCCTCGCCCAAATTAATGATATCAATATCGCTGTATGCTTTCTGTTGGTAAATTGATTCCTAATGGTTAGAGAGTGCGATATAGGCTTGTGATTTATTGTATATTTATGGTAAACTATGGCATATAGATTTGTAATCAGATAAAAACTTATAGATTACTTATACATAGTGAATCGTATAGTTGAAAGGAGCATAAGTTGGAATACAGTTCGGAAAAGAAGGTGAAAAGAGTTCTGTGGGCGGTTATGGTAGCGGCAGGTATGACCTATACTGCTGAGGGGCCTTTTCATTTTCACAAACCGGTAATTTTTCTGGAGATCATTTTCGTGCTTATCTTGCAGATGAATGACCGCAGCAGTTATGCCGCCGCTTTTTATTATGCATTGATTGCCGATGCGGTGATTAATTACTCAGTTTTATTTGGTGCGGTTGTTTCGGCGGCCTGTTTTGGTGCAGATATTCTGTATTTATTCATAACCCAGCCTAATGCTTATTCAGTTGGGATGCTTCATACGGCAATCCGGGATTTGGCCATGTTTATACTTGTTTATTCAATTATGTGCCTGGCGAAATATGAAATAAACCAGCGAAGAAAGATAAGCAAAATGATGTACGAACTGAAGATAAAATCCAAACAGCTGGAAGATGCATATATCAAGCTTCGTGACAGTTCAAGCAATATTGAAGAAATAACCATATTAAAAGAACGAAACCGGATAGCAAGAGAAATACATGATACCATGGGACATACCCTTACTTCCGTATTAATGGAACTTGAAGCAGGAGAACGGCTGTTAAAAACAGATAAAGCTGCCGGGGCAGAGAAAATCGGGCTTGCGAAAGGACAAATCAGAAAAGGTTTAAATGATATAAGGGAATCGGTAGGTGTACTAAAAAAAGGACAAAACGTTGTTGATTTTCCAGCTTCATTAAAGCTGCTTATGGATGATACCGCCGGACATGGGGATATTTTTATCCGGTATGAGATTTCTGACCTCCCGCCTTTATCGGAATTTCAGGAAAAGGCTGTATTCCGTGCATTGCAGGAAGGTCTCACCAATGGCATAAAACATGGAAACAGCAGTGCGTTTACCTTTCTTTTGTATTATGACTCGGAACAGATACGGTTTCATTTACAGGATAATGGAACCGGCTGTGACAAGGTCGTATACGGATTTGGTCTGTCTGCAATGGAGCAAAGAATAAGGGAAGTCGGAGGAATTCTGTTAATCACTTCATCCTGGCAGGAAGGTTTTGGCATTGATATCACAATTCCCGTGAGTAAGGAGACAGCAGATGAAGATTAAAATAATCATTGCCGATGACCAGGCATTAATCAGGGACGGGTTAAAAACCGTGCTTAATCTGGAAGAAGATTTAGAGGTTCTTGCAACCGCCGAAAACGGAAAAGAAGCCTTTGAACTTACACAAACACTTGCACCGGATATTCTGCTGCTTGATGTAAGAATGCCGGTTATGGATGGGGTAGAATGTGTACGTAAATTAAAAAGTATTCATTCAACTGCCAAAGTCATAATGCTGACTACCTTTAATGACGACGAATACATATTAAACGCCATAGCAGCAGGGGCAAAAGGATATCTCTTAAAAGATATGGAAATAGCGGAACTGATTGATGAAATCCATAATGCGGCTGCTGATAAGCTGGTGATGCCGTCAAGTGTTGTTACGAAACTTGCGGAGGGACTGTCAAAAGTAGTGGACGAAAAAAACAAGTGTCGTGCAATTGAAAAGTTCACCTTTTCTGACCGGGAAAAAGAAATCGCCAAAATGATGGCGCAGGGTTTTAATAATAAGCAGATCGCGGCCGTTTTATTTCTATCCGATGGAACAGTACGCAATTACATAAGCAGCATTTACGATAAAATTGGTTTGAGTGACAGAACACAGGCCGCCTTGTTTCTGAGGGAGTTTTTTAATTTATAGGAAAGCTCTCCGAACTTACCTATAAATTAAAAAGCCTTCCAGGCAGGATGCACATGACGCGCTTAAGGAAGATGTCACCGTCGTGACAGCGCGTCAGCGCTAGAGTCTGGCAAGCCAGACTCTTTCTTGTTATATAGGCAGGTACCAAAAGATCTCTCCACCTGTGTTTTATGAATATGTACGATGCTATTTATCAACGTAATATTACCTTTTAACACTCGTATCTATAAAGGAAATTTCTACGAATTTACTATACAATAAAAAGCCAGGCGGGCAGGGCCCATTTAAGGAAGATGCGCGCGCCAGCACTTGAAAATGTCTTCTCGGACTCTTTCATATATATTATGAAATACGAATACGCGCATAGCTATGTGCAGGAAAGAAGGTAACTATGAAACCCCTTTCTTCAATAAAGCATTATTTAAGTAATTCAAGAAAGTTCCTGTTTATGTTTATTCCGGTATTGCTAAGTATTATAGTTATATATGTAATACGAATGGTTATTTCTTCGGAATTTTA
>JARBTJ010000074.1 GCA_029240245.1 Herbinix sp. | reverse complement strand
ATTATCAATCGATCATTATATCTGTAATGTAGTCTATTTATTGTTAATCGAATTATATCAATTGATCATTATATCTGTAATGTAGTATATTTACTGTTAATCGTATTATCCATCGATCATTATATCTGTAATGTAGTATATTTATTGTTAATCGTATTATCCATCGATCATTATATCTGTAATGTAGTATATTTATTGTTAATCGAATTATCAATTGATCATTATATCTGTAATGTAGTCTATTTATTGTTAATCGAATTATATCAATTGATCATTATATCTGTAATGTAGTATATTTACTGTTAATCAGAATTCATATACTTTATAAAACTATTATAAAATCGAACATCTTAGCTATATCCCCAAATTCTTTAAATACAAAACCTCATCCTCGGTTAATATGCGATATTCCCCCGGCGACAAACCGGTATCTAAAGCCAACCCTCCCATAGAAAGACGCTTCAGAAAAATAACTTCTTTTCCAAAGGCTTCAAACATTCGTTTAACCTGATGGAATTTCCCCTCCTGAATGGTTAATTCTATCTCTGATATTTCATCAGAATGAAGGATATTTAACTTTGCCGGGAGGGTTATATAGTTTTCCTCAATGGGAACACCCTTTAAAAATGCTTCCCTATCCTCTTCTGTTACTTTTCCTTGCACCTTCGCATAATATACCTTGTCCACATGCTTTTTCGGAGAAAGCAATTGATGAGCCAAATCACCGTCATTGGTCAATAACAACAACCCTTCCGTATCCTTGTCAAGCCTTCCTACCGGAAATAAATCTTTGCCCTGTTTATCCCGAATTAAGTCTAATACCGTCCGATTGACATTATCATGGGTGGCAGATACCACTCCGGCCGGTTTATTCAGCATGAGGTAAATATATTTTATATATCCGACGATTGCGCCGTCAAAACAAATCACATCTTTTTGTAGATCAACTTTCGTCTCGGGTTTCTTGCATTCGACATCATTTACTGTAACCCTGCCTTTACGAATCCAAAGCTTCAGCTCACTTCTGGTCCCCACTCCCATATCAGCAAGATATTTATCCAGTCTTAACTGCTCTGCCATAAAAGCCTCCGTTACATCCACCGCCAACCGGGTAGATATTTATTCTTAAAATTGTCCTTAGCGGTTTTACTCCATCCAAGAGGAAAACCATCTACACAGATTAAATACCAGCCATCTTCAAAGCTACCTGTCGGTTCAATCGCTTCACACTTTAAATAACGTATCACCTTTGGATTACTGTTATCAAAATCGATTATTTTATCATATTCATGTTTATACAATGCATTTGCAAGAGCCTGGGAAGGCTCAAATCTCTGCTTTTTCATCTCTCCAAGCAGTAATCCCTGTCTTAAGATCCTCAGACCCTTTAAATCAGGCAAGCCCTTCGGAAGCAGATAAACCCGGTCCTCTCGGATTACGAATTGCTCCTCCGGAAAAGATGTGTTTGCCACTGGATTGGAGGACTCATTGCTTTGATTATTATTTATTTGTCCTAGATGATGCAAAAATTCCCGGGTTTCCTCCGAGATCAGAGTTTTATTCTTTGCAGATAAATTGATATCAGAGTAATTATCTTCTGATTTGTCCTCTGTGACTCCATTCTTACGAAGAAGGGCCATAAAATGTCCTTCCCCGTTTATTTTATGTGGCCATAAACGGATACCATACTTTAATTCTTCTTTCCCGTTTTCCACCCATTCCGGCTTGCCATAATCAAAGCCTTCATAGGATAAACCCAGCTTCTTGCAGGTTTCCTCGTCCGGTATTGCATTAACAACTTGAAATTCCGGACACTGTTCTAACAAAAAAGAAACAGTCCCCTCATCTTCCTCGGGTGAAAAGGTGCAAGTGGAATACAGCATCATTCCGCCTGGTTTGAGCATTTTTGCTGCAAACAAAATAATTTCCTTCTGGAGCTTGTTATAATAATCCACTCCGTATTGCTCCCAGTTTTTCATGATGGCAGGACTCTTACGAAACATGCCTTCTCCGGAGCATGGGGCGTCTATCAAAATTTTATCAAAGTATTCTGGGAAATAATCTGCCAGTTTATTCGGAGCTTCCGATAAAACCAAGGAATTCCGGATACCAAACAGTTCAATATTTTTTAATAAAGCTTTTGCTCTGGAATTACTGATATCATTGGAGACCAGGATTCCTTCCCCACCGAGTTTGGCACCAAGTTCTGTACTCTTTCCGCCCGGAGCAGCACAGATATCGAGTACCTTATCACCTTTTTCAATTGGCAAAAGACTTGCCGGAGTCATGGCACTCGGTTCCTGAATATAATATAAACCCGCATAATAATATGGATGCCTTGCAGGTTGTTCCTTCGTATCATAATAATATCCGTTCGTTATCCAGGGTATTCTTTTAATGGAAAAAGGACAGATTCGTTCAAACTCCTCCGGAGTAATTTTTAAGGTATTTACACGCAGTCCACCGAAATGCGGCTGTGAGTAGCATTGCAAATACTCCTCATATTCTTCCCCCAAAAGCGTTCTCATTCTGTCCTCAAATAATTTCGGTAAATTCATTCTCGTTCTCCGTTTTTCTATACATCTATGTTAATGTTCAGGAATTCCGTATTATAAAACACAAATTAATTATCCCGTTATATGCAAAATTACCGGTTAGCGCAAACTTTGTGCCCGGTAACGGGCTGAAATTATATCCAATTCCTTGTTAAACTGCATCAGCTGTTCATGATCACCATTCTGATAGATGCGAAAAAAATCATCCTGAATCTTTATTACATCCTGTTTGTTTGCAACTTTGTAAAGGTTCTGGATATTGGTCAGGATATCAGCTACGATATTTGCCTTAATGGTAAAGGAATTCTGTGCATCCATAATCTCATCACGTACCACACTCATTTCCCTGTCCAAAATAAGAATTGCTTCGGCTGCAGAGGATAACCGTTCTGTGATATGCTCCGGCATGTTCTGCTTATACTTATATTGCAGGGAGTGTTCTATTGTTGCCCAGAAATTCATGGCTAAGGTTCTAATCTGAATTTCCACCTGCAATTCTTTCTTACCTTTTAAGGTTTCCACATCATAATAAACAGCCAGATGATAGGAACGGTATCCACTCTCTTTTTTATGGTTGATATAGTCTTTTTCACTTTTTACTCGCATATCGGATCGTCTTTTAATGATATCTACTACCTTATAAATATCTTCAACAAACTGACAGATAATTCGTATTCCTGCAATATCATCGATTTTTTCTTCAAAGCCCTCTAAGTCAAAATTCTTCTTCTGCGATTTTTCCAATATACTGGATATTGTCTTAACTCTTCCGGTTACCTGCTCAATCGGTGAATATGCTCCTACATGCTTATATTCATCTATAATATGGTTAAATTTGACGATTAGTTCATTCACTGCTAAATTGTAAGGATCCAGTATTTCTCTCCACAGTTGAATTTCCATCTGCTACCTCCCAAAATCCTTTTTCCTGTCTTACTGTTGGTTATCATATATTATTCTTCCAATTCCAGCATCATCATCGATAAAATCGCTAAACCTGCTGTTTCTGTACGTAAAATTCGCCGTCCAAGTGTAATAGGTGCAATCTGATTCGTCCGGGCAAGCTCGATTTCCGCCTCATCAAAACCGCCTTCCGGGCCAATGAAAACTCCGATATTTGCGTACTGTCCCAGACCTCTCATAAGGTCCTTCGTCCTCTGAATTCCATTCGCATTCTCATAAGGAATGATTCCAAGTCCCATTGCTATTGCTTTCTGTACTGCCTCCCGAAAGGATATCACAGGCTGAATTCTTGGAATATAGCCTCTTCCAGACTGTTTCGCGGCCCCTTCTGCAATTGCCTGCCAGCGCTCTAATTTCTTTTCTTCCTTTTTTTTATCTTCCAGTTTTACAATGGTCCGTTTCGTCATCACAGGAACAATCTCATGAACACCAAGCTCGACAGCTTTCTGAATAATCAGCTCCATCTTGTCCATTTTCGGAAGTCCCTGAAACAAAGTAATCTTCACTTTCAACTCTGTTTGTGTGTCTTGAATTGAATGAATTCTGGTGGTAACCTCACCCTCTGAAACCTTATTTATTATACAATAACAATCTTTTCCTTGTCCATTACAAATTACAATTTCATCACCCGGCTTCATGCGAAGCACATTCTTTATATGATTAACATCTGGACCGGTAATCGCTATTTCTTCACCTTGAATTTGATTTGCGGTTACATAAAATCGATGCATGGTTTCTCCTTTGGGTAGCAAATTATAGTGAAAATATCATGAGTTTATCGATAGGAAAATAAATACATTACGAGTTATAATGTATTTTATACGTTTAGGAAATATACACATAATTGGAATCAAAGTATAATATATACATGAATGCAAATAGTATTATACACCAAAAAGAACATATGTTCAACATCGTTTTAATTTTTTATTAGCAAACTTGTAATATTTGTATACTAGTCGATAATAGCCTTGTACTACCTATATAACCGGTAACACCTCTTACCCATACCATCTCTTACCCATACCAACTCACGAAAATAAAGATATCAATTCGTGAAAGAAATGATATCTTATATTAGATGACTATACCACTAGAATTATCCTTTTATTCAATCAATAGCGAATGCGTGCTATCTTCAGCGCTTTTTTATGCAATCACTGTGATTGATTGTAATTCTGATAAAAAATACTCATAAGCTATATCATTCATGCTGAGCTTTCGCCACAAAAGATACCCAGTCACCCATCCTGCTAACTTCTAATATCGTAAAATGATTCCTGAGTAAGGCTTCTCTCACCGCATCCTCTTTCGTATTAATGATTCCTGAACTGATGAAAATACCATCGGGCTTTAAGGTTTGCCCAATAGCATCGGATAAGGGTATGATGACATCTGCTAAAATATTGGCAACAATAATATCATATCTCTCGTTGCCGATATTCCCTTTTATATCTTCGTCCTCAATAATATTACCTGTCATAAAGTATAAGTCATGAACACCAAATACTTCTCCAAAATCATGATGAATACTCTTTGAAATAACACTATTATGGATCAACTCCTTAGCGTTTATCTCTATGGCCGAAAGATGATTTACTTTAGCATTCTCCAAAGCGGCAGTCGTAGCTATGGAATCAATATCGATACCCAGTACTTCTTTCGCTCCAAGTTTCTTTGCAATGATGGAAAGGATTCCACTGCCGCTCCCGGCATCCAAAATAACGGAATTCGGTTTTAAATACTTCTTAAGGTTCACAATACAGAGCTTCGTTGTCTCGTGAGCACCTGTACCAAAGGAAGTACCCGGATCGATTTCGATCACCATATCCGATTCCCGAACATCCGTGAGCTCTTCCCAGGTAGGTTTAATTACTATGGTTTCATCAATTCGGAAAGGTTTAAAAAACTGCTTCCAGTTATTGATCCAGTCTTTATCTTCCGTCTCAGATACAACGATTTCCCCACTACCAATATTAACAAAATTCGATAGTTCCTTAAGACCTGATTTCACGTTACCAATAATAGCTTCCGAATCCTCGTCCGCATCAACATAAAAACTTACCTTCGCCGATCCATCATCCTGTTCAAGCTCAGGTAAAAAATCGATAAAAAGCTGTTTTTGTTCCTGCTCGGTAATTTGAATGTTATCGATAATTTCTATTCCTTCGATACCAAGCTCACTTAACATATCGCTGACCAGATCCATAGCTTCCGTCGTGGTTTCCAGCGTAAGTTTAATCCATTTCATAGAATTCTCCGTCTCTTTCACGTTATCATCATTCTCATCTTCATAAGCTATGTATTCAGAAGGAATACCTATATTCTCATACAATAAGAATGATTCTATGTATAAATGATTATCACCCAAAAGTCTTCTTATTCGCTTCAATGAAAAATATAGCGTTTAAATTTTTCATTGATTCGTTCCTAAGACTTCCGGGTGACAATTGTCTATTTCCAAAATTTCTTTTTACCTTTTTCTTTTTCATTTTCATTTTCAGTAGCAGTAACCTTTTTACCGGTCATTGCATCATCAAATCTCATCAACAATTCCTTTTGTTCTGCATTTAAACTGGTAGGAACCGAAACCACAAGAGTTACATAGTGATCACCACGAACCGCTTTGTTACGCAGCGTTGGCACACCCTTTTCTCTTAAACGAACTTTCGTATCGGTCTGGGTACCGGGCTTCACATTATATAAAACCTCTCCATCCACCGTGCTGATCTTCACGTCACCCCCAAGGGCTGCGGTTGCATAGGAAATCGGAGCAGTCGAATAGATATCATAATCCTGCCGTTGGAAAATCGGATGTCTGCTAACTTCTACCTCAACGAGCAAATCACCTCTTGGTCCACCATTGGAACCCGGTTCACCCTTGCTACGAATTCTTACACTTTGACCGCTATCGATACCCGCAGGGATAGAAACCTTAATCTTTTTACGACTGGTGATATAACCGTTGCCATAACAATCCGGACATTTTTCTTTAATAATTTTACCGGTACCTTTACAATCCGGACAGGTCTGGACATTGCGGACCATTCCAAATAAAGTCTGCTGGGTATAAGCCACCTGACCTTTTCCTCCGCACTTCGCGCAGGTGTCAGCACTCGTTCCTGGTTTTGCTCCGGAACCATGACAGGAAGGACATTCATCCTTTAAGTTTAAGTCTAACTCTTTTTCCGTACCGAATACTGCCTCTTCAAAAGTTATTCTGACAGAAGTTCTTAAATTAGCACCCTGCATCGGTCCATTGCTTTGTCTTCTGGAACGGCCGCCAAATAAATCTCCGAAGATATCTCCAAAGATATCTCCCATATCCATTCCACTAAAATCAAAGCCACCAGCTCCACCGGCGCCACCTTCGAATGCAGAATGTCCGAATTGGTCATACTGTCTGCGTTTATCTGCATCACTCAGCACCGCATAAGCTTCCGAAGCTTCTTTGAATTTTGCTTCAGCAGTTTTATCCCCCGGATTGGTATCAGGATGATATTTTTTTGCGAGTTGTCTGTATGCTTTTTTTAACTCGTCATCCGTCGCTGTCTTACTGACACCTAAGACTTCGTAATAATCTCTTTTATCTGCCATCTTTCCTTCACCTTTCATAGCTGCTGCTTTTCACCTTATCCTAGGCAAACATTGCAAGAACGAAGTGCCCCATAGCGAGACACTCCATTCTTTCATCTATATTATACCTCGCGGTAGTCTCCGTCAACAACATCTCCGTCATAACCTGATCCGGAACCGCCTGCCTGACCAGCACCACCGGTCATATCAGGACCTGCACCGGCTGCGCCACTCTGCTCATAAAGCTTAGCGAATAATGTCTGTGCATCGGTCATTAATTTCTCTTTCGCAGCTTTAATATCAGCTACTTCTCCTTCTGACATAACTTCTGGATTGGATTTTTCAATCAGCTCCTTAAGTCTTGCAAGATCTGCTTCTACGGTTTCCTTATCGTTTGCATTAATCTTATCACCGGCTTCGGAAAGTGCTTTCTCGGTCTGGAATACCATGGAGTCCGCATCATTACGAACATCAACTGCTTCCTTACGTCTCTTGTCCTGAGCCTCGTATTCTGCAGCTTCTCTTACTGCCTTGTCGATATCACCGTCGGAAAGGTTGGAACTTGCAGTAATTGTAATATGCTGTTCTCTTCCTGTACCTAAGTCCTTAGCAGATACATTTACAATACCGTTGGCATCGATATCAAAGGTAACTTCAATCTGAGGAACTCCTCTTCTTGCCGGTGGAATACCGTCCAGACGGAATTGCCCAAGACTCTTATTATCCTTCGCAAATTGTCTTTCACCCTGAACAACATTGATATCTACCGCAGTCTGATTATCTGCTGCTGTTGAGAATATCTGGCTCTTCTTGGTAGGGATGGTCGTATTTCTTTCGATTAATCTGGTCGCTACACCACCAAGGGTTTCAATGGATAAGGATAGCGGAGTAACATCAAGTAATAAGATATCTCCTGCACCTGCATCACCTGCTAACTTACCGCCTTGAATGGAAGCACCGATTGCTACGCATTCATCAGGATTCAAGGTCTTAGAAGGCTCCTGGCCGGTTAATTGTCTTACCTTATCCTGAACCGACAGCATACGTGTGGAACCACCAACTAATAACACCTTTTTTAAATCGGATGCGGAAAGACCTGCATCACGAAGTGCGTTTTGTACCGGAACAACGGTTCTTTCAACCAAATCATGGGTTAACTCGTCAAATTTAGCACGGGTTAAATTGAGATCAAAATGCTTCGGGCCGTCTGCTGTAGCAGTAATGAAAGGAAGATTAATATTGGTCGTAGTTGCAGCGGACAATTCCTTCTTTGCTTTTTCAGCAGCTTCCTTTAATCTCTGTAATGCCATTTTATCTAAGGATAAATCAACGCCTTCGGATTTCTTGAACTCGTCGATCATGTATCTTGTTACTCTTTCATCAAAGTCATCACCACCGAGTCTGTTATCACCGGAGGTAGCCAGAACTTCGATAACACCGTCGCCGATTTCAATGATGGAAACGTCGAAGGTACCGCCGCCAAGGTCATATACCATAATCTTCTGCTCGTGCTCGTTATCAAGACCATAAGCCAGCGCGGCTGCAGTAGGCTCGTTGATAATTCTTTTTACATCAAGGCCGGCAATTTTACCTGCATCCTTAGTTGCCTGTCTCTGTGCGTCATTAAAATATGCAGGTACCGTAATAACTGCTTCTGTTACTTTTTCACCAAGATAGCTCTCAGCATCTGCCTTCAACTTTTGAAGAATCATTGCAGAGATTTCCTGCGGTGAGTACCTTTTGTCATCAATTTTAACACGATAATCGGTACCCATATGTCTTTTTATGGATGATATTGTCTTATCAGCATTGGTTACAGCCTGACGTTTTGCAGCTTCACCAACCAGACGATCTCCTGTTTTAGTAAATGCAACAACGGAAGGAGTCGTTCTCATACCTTCTGTATTTGCGATAACTACCGGCTTTCCGCCTTCCATAACAGCCACACATGAATTTGTGGTACCTAAGTCAATTCCTATTATTTTTCCCATTTAAGTTTCCTCCTATATTAAATTCTTAATTAAGCTGACGATATACTTTATCTATTAATTAACTACCTTTACCATACTGTGACGTACTACATAGTCACGGTACATATATCCCTTTTGAAATTCATCAGATACAATATTAGCTCCAAGGGTGTCATCCTCACCATGCATTACTGCGTTATGGAGGTTCGGATCAAATTCCTTACCAACGGCATCAATCGGCTTTACCCCGATATCATCCAAAGAAGTCAATAGCTGCTTATGAATTAATTCAATTCCCTGGGCAAATGCACTTTCCTTTTCCTTATCCGTAAGTGCACCAAGACCTCTTTCAAAATTATCAATAATCGGCAGTAATTTCTCAACAACACTCTTTGCACCGATGTCATACATCTGAGCTTTTTCCTTCTCGGAACGCTTTCTAAAATTATCAAATTCTGCCATAGTTCTGATCAGTCTGTCATTTAATTCATCAATTTTCTGGTCTTTTGCATTCAGTTCCTTTGATTTATTACTTTTGAAAAATGACTTTGCTGACTTAGTCTGCTTTGATTCAGGGCTTTGTGTTTCCTCTGTTTCATTCCCATCCTCGTCAAATGTCTGTTCCGCAGTGATAAAATCTTCACCCATTTCTTCGTTGTAGTCCATTACATCTTCATTTTCAACGTCATTATTTAAGTTATTCTCCATTGTATGTGCCTCTGTATCTATTTTCCCTTCCATAGATTCCTTTGACTTTTCGTTCATTTTCTGTTCCCTTTCCATGGCAGCTTTCATAATTTCGACTGCTTTGTCCATATCCTCCAATGCTAACCACCTTTCACCGTTATTTACTGTTTTGCAGGTATCAGGCAAAAAGAATTTTCCCTATGTCTTCTTTTTAAATATAT
>JARBTJ010000073.1 GCA_029240245.1 Herbinix sp. | reverse complement strand
GGGTGTTGTCCTAGTATATGCCTCCATGTATGGGAATACGGAAAATGCGATGAACGTTATTGCCAACAAACTTGCTCTGAGAGGAATCAGAGATATGCGAATGTATGATGTCTCCAAAACGCATGCCTCCTTCATTATCTCAGATATGTGGAAATATAGTCATATGGTAATCGGCTCCCCTACTTATAATGCCCATCTTTATTTTGTTATGGATGCTCTCTTAAGAGAGGTTTCTGTTCTTGGATTGAAAGATCGGAAGGTTTCTATTGTTGGTAACCATACCTGGGCCAGCTCCGCATTAAAAGTAATGCAAGAGATTGTTGGAGCGATGACAAACTTTGAAATCATCGGAACTCCGATCGATGTTCGCTCTACCTTGAAAGCTGAGCGAGAGGCCGAGATAGATGCACTTGTAGATGCAATTTGCGCTTCAATGGCGAACGAATAATACGCTATAACGACCGAGTAATATGCTATAATGATCGAGTAATATACTATAATGATCGAGTAATATTCTATAACAATCGAGTAATATACTTTATAAACAGAATAAAACAAGCTCTTTTACCGAATTGATTTATGGTAAAAGAGCTTATTTTTTTATTAATAGCATACTTCGGCCAAGATCCAGTAATCGCTATCTTTTCGTCGTATCCAATTAATTTTATGACTTTTCTTCCTATCCTTATTGATTTTCTAAGGAATTCAATGATGTACTTTCATATCTGCTTCCTATTGATTACTATTTTTTTGCAACATCATATCTAGGATAACATGATCTGTTTCTCTCATCCCTTGACTTCCCAAATTACCTAGATTGCAAATCGATTGTTCCACGCAGTCCGCCACGATACCATCCATATGTGATACTTCCATGTTATTCACCGCTAGTAATGCACATTGTGTTGCAGCGCTGACCGAGGTGGCAATTTTTAGTGCACATCCCGGTTTCGCTCCATCACATATCAATCCAGAGATATCTGCAATCATATTTTTTACCGCATACACAATATTGTGAAAGCTTCCACCTAACAAATAAACAACTCCGCAGGAAGCTCCAATGGAGGCAGCAATTGCACAGCCACAAAGAGAGGACAGCTTTCCGATATAAGTCTTAATATGAATTGTAATCAGTTCACTAAGCGCCACCGCACGTAAGATTTGTTCTTCCGTATTTTGCATCGCTGTTCCAACCGCAATCACAGGAAGTGAAGCCGTTAAACCCTGATTACCACTACCGGTCGTTGCCATAACAGGCAAAGTACAACCAGCCATTCTGGCATCCACGGCTGCTGCAGTCAACGCTGCTGCATAAGCAAAAGCATCCTTTTTGGACTTTGTATCCTGTATATTTTGGAACAGATACTTTCCTACCGACATTCCATAGAAATTCTTAAGTCCTTCGTTGGCAATGCACAAATTCATTGCTATAGTATCCTGAAGAAAATCCAATTCCTGAAGATCCACTGTTTCTATGTAATGAAAAATATTGTTTACGGATAAAGCTTCCTCTTCCTTCTCAATTTCCTTCTTCTCTTCTGTTTCATCCTTTACAAATAAAAATTCATCATTATGACAAATGTAGTGAATATCGGTATGGGATTTCTTGATGGTTGTAGATACCGAGTCTTCTCCATTTTTACAAATCGCTTTGATATAAAGACGCTCTTTGGTATCCTCCAAATATACTTTCACATATTTATCGGCAACCATCTTCTGCGCCTTTTCAATATCCTCCGATGTGATATCACGAAGAACTTCGAGCAAATAATCGCAACGTCCGGCCAAAGCCCCGAGTGCGGCAGCTATTTCTATACCTACCAGTTTCGTTCCCGGTATTCCAACACTCATCGCATTCTTTAAGATATTTTCACTAACTCTTAATTCAATCTCTTCCACCGGTTTATTTAATATTTCAGCAGACTTTGCTACGGCAAGAGCGACTGCGCTTGGCTCAGTGCACCCAAGAGCCGGTCTGATTTCTTCTTTCATTCTCTGTGTGAAGCTATTCATGATATTATAACCTCCCATATATCATGGTTGAAAATACATATCGATTATCTCAGGTGTAATCCTGGCGCCATAACATCCCATTTTAGTTGTAGAATATCCCGCAAAAACATTTCCCAGCTTTAAGCAGTTGTCAATGGAATGTCCCTTTACCAAACCATAAATGATGCCTGTAATAAAGTTATCTCCAGCCCCCGTAGTATCAACACTTTTGAAGTACTCGATTGCCGGAATATATTTTACTCCATGATCATAATACATGCAACCTTTTTTTCCGGTAGTAATAATCGGTGTTTCTGTATAATCCTTTAGCACTAAAAGCGCCTCATCCAGGGTTTCTTTTCCTGTTAATTTGAGTGCCTCTTTATCATTCGGAGCAAATATATCAACGTGTTGAAGTACATTGCTCAAAGTCTCTACGCGAAGGGAGTCACTCCAAGCAACATCAAATACTACCTTCTTGCCTTCCCTATGTAATCTTTTTAATGCTTCCAAATGGCCAATTGGGGCTGAAATCACATGAGCATCTTCTAAAAATTCATAAACGCTTTTTTCCGATAGCATCGATTCATTTACCAAACGATTATATGCAATGAAGCTTCGATCATGTGCCCAGGAAAATACACTTGTTACAACCACCGGATTCTCCTCTTTACTATTAAAATTCTCATAGTGTTCAAATCCCATTCTCTCCATCAAGTTCTTGCAAATTCTACTGGGTTCGTTATCAGAAAGAAATGTTCCAAGCTTCGTTTTGCATCCTAAATGATTAAGAACAACAGGATAAAGCATCGGTCCTCCACCAAGTTGGATGTCAAAGAGATTTGCAAACACCTCTTCACCAGGATTAGGCATGTGGGGAAAATCACTGAAGATTATATCAAGATTCATTTGACCGAACGTTTTGAAATCATACATATACTTCCCTTACCCTTCTTTTATAAAATTAGTATTAGAAATATTTTGATTGATTTCAAAGTATCATAGATGAATTTTCCCTATATACTCTGAGTACTTTTCAAAAAATATCCCTACCAGATTTCTTGCTATCTGCAAATCGTTTACTAAGGGATGCATATATAATCCTTTTACAGCGGCATCCTTGTCGCCTTCTAATATTGCTCTTATGGAACAGCGTTCAAAATATTTCATCCGCTTGATCTGCATTAGTTGGAACTCATCGATCGCTCCAATCGAAATTGGATGAGCTCCCTGCTGATCAATCGTACAGGTGATTTCTACCACATCATCCGGTGCCAGTCCTTCGATTGCACCTTCATTTGGTACAGAGAGAATCATTTGCGTTTTTTCTCCACTTGTTATTGCCTTAATAAATTTAAGTGCTACCGCAGCATAACCGCCTTCATCCGGTTCACTGATAAATTCTTCTATCGTTGGGCTTTTCCAGATATGGGGTCGATTTTCACCGCTTTCTACTGCAAAATAGGCATTTTCTCTCTTTGCATAGGATTCCATATACAGAGTGAACGCTTTCTCAAATTCCTGTTCAATATCAACTTTTTCCAATTCCTCTTCTAATTCTTTATTAATATAATATATCATCTCTCCCCTAGGACGCACTGCCTGATGGATGTGTCTTAAAGAATTTTCCCTGCTATAATAAAAATATAAATACTCATTGAGCATACAGTTGTCATTAATTCTACACATTTCATAATCAAATAACCGCATCTCCGTTTTCTTATACAATTCAGGAGTGCCTAGAAGTTCTTCCTGCACCTGCTTACCATCAACGGAAGCATTGCGAAACCATGAAAAATGATTTAGTCCATAGCATTCGATGCTTAAATCATCCCTTTTCACATCAAGCAATTCTTCCAACTGCTTCATAAACCCGCTCGGAGCGTCACAAATACCGTAAACATTAGCAAATCCCAGACTTCGAAGGGCTTGCGTAATAATTCCACTTGGATTCGTAAAATTAAAGATCAGATGTCCATCGTTTGCAACTTCTTTTGCTAAATTGCAATATTCAATCAGTGCAGGCACACTCCGTATTGCCATTGCAAAGCCACCGGCACCGGTTGTTTCCTGCCCTAGCACTCCCTGCGCAAGGCAAGCTTGCTCATCGAACATTCTTGCTTCATCTCCTCCTACACGGAGCGTCGTTATAATATAATCGGCATTGGAAAGCGCTTCTTTTGCATCCGTTGTTATATCAAAGCTTATGGAAGGATCTAATCGCTTAGCAACTTCCTTCGCTAGAACGCCATACTTCATCAACTTCTTCCTATTGTTATCCATTAAAACAATATGATCTACTTTTATCTCTTTCGCGCTTTTCACGAGGGATTTTGTTAAAAATACACTCCTAGCGCCTCCTCCACCAATTACACAGAGTTTCATACTTACCTCCATCTACGTGTTACGAACATTCTCAGATAAAGCAGGAAAACATATCTCTGCTTCCCACGTGAAAATGTATCATATTATCACATTACCAACATTTATGTACTTTTGCACCTACTCTAGTAACTAAGAAAAGATCCCTTTGCGACTTTCACTCGCATATTAATGTTCTAATTTTCAGACCATCCTTCTTCTTTGCACATTTTCCGTCGATCGCAGGAAGGGATATGTGGTTTAAAGGAATTTAGATATTTCTTGTTTCAGATAGGTGATTTCATTCACAACTTCATTCTTATCCGTCCCTTCCGGAACCATTTCATATAATTTATCTGCATACTCTAAAATAGCTGCAACATTTAATTTCTTCTCTGTTTTCCCTATAAAGTTATAATAGTTTTGATAATAAATCTGCCGTAAGGCTTCCTCCGGGAGATTTAGTCCAATGCAATTTTCTTCAAATGCAACAAACTCTTCCTCCGTCTCCATAACTCTGCGCAGACAGGACACTGTTTCCTTCCAGTGATCGGAGAACGTATCACTTCCGAATAAAATTCGATCCGCTTTCGTTATAAAGAATTTTCTCCAAACTTCAAGATCCTTTGCAAAGTTCTCAAACATTTCCCAACCGGGTGTAATGTCAAAATACAAGTTTTTATACCTGTCCAATAGCTCGCAGCACAATCCATATTGATCGGAAATAAAGAAAAAATGTGGTATGCAAATTTTCAAGCTAGGATGTTTTCTTAGAAACCTGAAGGTTTCTTCATCAATTTCGTATTTATGAGGGAAGCTTCCATCCCCATAATAGTTACCGCTGCTGATAGCCCATTGGGGCAGTCTGTCATAGTGCCAGAATTCTACCGGATCGTTTATATGATAGAGCAGAGGAAACTGCTCTTTCTCAGCATAATCAAACATTTTATCATAGTTCTCGTGATCAAGTGGAATCCCAATCTCTTTTCGTATGGTTGGCTTTCCATCCAACATCTTAATTCCATCAAACCCAACCTCATGGAACCATTTTGTCTGACGCAACATCTCCTCTGCATCAGGAACCTTTCCACCGTAATAATGAAGCGATGCAAATGCCTGACATCTTCCATTCCCTTTTAATTTTAGAAGTGCACCCAAAAGATTCTGGGTGATTGCTTTACTAATGGGTACTACTGTGCAAGCCAAATAGGTCCAGTTTGTATAACCACAATAATCAACCATATCCATACACTCAGGAATATCCTTTGAATCAAACAAATGTATATGACAGTCATTAATTGGATATTTAAAATACATGAAAATCCCTCCCATTCATTGCATTAAATAAGCTATATTTTCATTCGTGTTAATAACTCATTTGTATATAACCCATACAATCTATCACTTAGCCCTTTAATCCTGCTCGTGCAATCCCTGCAACAAATTGTTTCTGGAATATGGCAAATATAATAATCATTGGAAGTACTGAGATAACAGCTCCCGCCATTACCTGTTCATAATATGTCGTATGTTCCCCTATCAGCATTGCAAGACCTGCAGAAAGTGTCATTTTATCCATGGTTCGGTTAACAATAATCGGCCACATTAATTCTTTCCAGGTGTTCAGCATTACCATGATTCCCAGAGAAACTAATCCCGGTTTCGTTAGGGGTAGTAGAATTTTCCAATAGATAATAAAATATCCACAACCATCAATTACAGCTGCCTCATCCAGTTCCTTCGGAATCGAGGAGAAGAACTGTCTCATCATGAACACACCGAAAACATTAAAAATATTTGGCAAGATCAAAGCCGTCAAAGTATTGGTAAGGTTAAATTGAACCATTAACTGAAAGCGGGGAATGATAAATATCTGCCCGGGAACCATCATAAGACCAAGCATCATCAGAAATATAACATTCTTTCCCGGAAAGATTAATCTTGAGAAGGCATAAGCGGCTATGGAAACCACCAAAAGCTGCCCGACAATCGTAATTAAAGTTATAAAAAATGTATTAAAGTACAATGTTAAGAAAGGGAACTTATCATATACAATTCCATAATTTATCCACTGAATTGCCTTGGGCAAAATTTGCAATGGAATCCGTATTGTTTCCTCATAGGTTTTTATGGAAGTTAGAAACATCCAGATAAATGGACCTACCATGATAAATGAAAATATGATTAACATAATATGTACCAGCATCGTACCCTTGATAAACTTTTTGATTTTCATTCTATTATCATTCTCCTATCCATAAGCAATATCGATTATGTCGTATCTTATTTATTATCCCTTCCAGCCTAGTTATCATATTTAACCCAGTATTTCTGTAGATACATTTGTATTACTGTAATAATCATAATGATAATACATAAGAGGATGGACACCGCTGAAGCATATCCGCGCAGGTCCTTTACAAAAGCCAGTTCATAGAAGTACGTAACCATACTCATGGAATATTGGTAAGCGATTGTATCTCTTTGTATCATTAGATATATAAAATCAAAAATTTGCAGGATACCGATCATCGACATAATTGTAGAGAAAAATATAATTGGAGTTAGTAATGGAATTGTCACTTTGAAAAATAATTGCAACTGTCCCGCACCATCTACTCTTGCCGCCTCATAATAGGAGGAATCAATGGCTTGCATACCGGCCAACATAATAATTACATAGTAACTTACCATCGACCAGACTAACACCAATAAGATTGCCCATTTGACAGTTGCCGCTTCACTAAGCCAAGCAACCGGCTTAAGTCCAATTCTTTCTAAAATAAAATTGATAATACCAAATTTATAATTGAGCAGCCAGCGCCATAAGATACCTATGGCCGCAGGCATGGTAATTGCCGGAATAAAGATACTAACTCGGTAAAAGGTACGGCCTTTCACTTTCTTATTTAATGAGTTTGCTATCAACACGGAGAAAATAATGACGAAGGATACACCAAACACTGTATAGAACAAGGTGTTTTTTAATGCGATAAAGAAGTTTGGGTCAGTAAATGCACGTATGTAATTATCAAATCCGATAAATTTGGGAGCTCCAAAAGTCCCTACTTTACTAAAGCTAAAATGAATATTTTGAAAAAATGCATAAGCAGAAAATATAATTAATCCAATCATCATTGGCGCAATAAATAAAAGTCCGGTGGCTGCTTCTTTACGCTTTCTGGCTGAATAGTTGCGTCTCTTCTTATTCATGAATACCTATCCCTTCTTCTCCTGCTTTTTAGAAAAACTGCTTCATTTTCTTCCCGTTCGGAACCAATGAAGCAGTTTCATTGTTATTACCTACGTAACTTCTAGCTACAGGATCTACTAAACTTTTCTTATTCTGTTAGCTCATTCCAGCTATGACTATTTATATAACTCATCAAGAACTTCCTGAGCCTGAGTAGCCCCTTCTACCAAGGTCTCTTTTACCGGTGCTATCTGTGAAAGTGCTTTTTGCACTGCATCATTCACATAGGAGGTCCATTCAAAATTACCATTGCTTTGATAAGGAAACCCCGTAACTGATGCATCTAGAATAACCTGAGCATCTAAGTTTTTAAAATTCTTTACATACCCTTCCTGTGCTTTTGCATGAGCAGGGATATCAATTCCGTTAACAGCTTCATTATATAGAGATTCTTCCGAGGTAATATACTTAATTAATTCCCAAGCTTCGTCCGGATGTTTACTCGATGCCGATAAACAATAACCAAGTCCACCAAGCACGGAGGAATTGCTGCCATTTAATGCCGGCATTTGTATTAGACCAATATTACCGTCTGCTCCTAATGTAGAATTTTCCAAAACTGATGCTTTCCAAGAACCAATAAACACCATACCGCCCTGTCCGGATATAAAGAGATCAGTACCTTTTGTTTCAGAAAGAACTGTATACGGAGCCATAAGCTCCTCGTTCATTAAGTCAACCATATTTTGGATTGCTTCCACTGACTCATCCATTCCCATTCCAGTGGTTTTGCCATCTTCACTGATATAATTTCCACCGTTTTGTACTACAAAGTTCATCCAAGATGGTTGATCGTCCAACTCCATAACGATTGGATACTCTGCTCCTCCGGCTTCGCTGATCTTGTCACGCAGTTGCCCCGCAATCGTACGCATATCATCCCAAGTCCAACCCTCTTGCGGATATTCAACGTCATAACGATCAAACATTTCTTTGTTATATGCTACAAATACAGTATCAAGTCCCTTCGGAAGCGCATATTGTTTACCATCTAAATTGTAGGCATTCACACGTCCTTCAATATATTGAGATAAGTCCAGCTTATCCTTCTCTATGTACTCATCAAGAGGTTTAACCACCTCTGCGGACGCATATTTTGGTAAATAAACATTCATCCACATTACATCGGCTGACTCTTTTGTCTCAAGCGAAGCATCCAATTTCGTCCAATAGGAATCCCATGGAACCAATTCAATACTCGCAACAATTTTTCCCTCATTCTTTTCATTAAATTTATCAATTGATTGTTGAATTACCGGAGACTGTGCTTCATCCCACATCATAAGGCTGATATTTGCAACCTCATTTTGTTTTCCACAACCTATTAATGACAACATCAAGGAACATACTGCTACGAACAACATAATCTTTTTCATAATAATCTCCTACCTTCCCTTTTGATAATAGTCTTCCATACATTGCTTAAAACGTAATATTAACTCTATCATTTGATGATTATATTGTACCGACACCCCCTCCCAAATAAAATCCCATAATAAATCTTGTATTTTAACTAGTTCAATTTTAAACCTCATATTTACACCAGTGATTACTTATCCAAAACCTTGCAGCTATCTCTTTCGATAATTTGAAAAGGCAGCGATATCTCCGCATTATAGTCACTATTTTCTTGTGAAAAAAGCTCCAGTGTCTTCGTGATAAAGCTGTTAATTGGTTGATGAATGGTGGTAAGTGCCGGTCTGATTCTGGAAGCTATCTGCAAATCATCGAAACCAAGGATGGAAACATCCTCCGGTACACGAATTCCTGCATCATATAAGGCAGCCATGGCTCCAATGGCAATTTCATCACTGTAAGCAAATATTGCAGTAAATTGTCTTCCTTTTTCTATAAACTTCTTCGTTGCTTCATAACCTGCTTCATAGGTTACGGGACCGTAACTTATGGCTTCTTCCTCAAAGCTCAAACCATATTCCTCCATTGCTCTTCGACTTCCGGTCAAACGTTGAAAGCCAGCACTTATTTTTTGTATATTGTCTGAAATAAAGACAATATCCTTGTGTCCTAATTTGATTAGGTATTTCGTTCCTTCATATGCTGCAGCCATATCATTGACATGCACCATGTTAGAATTATGATCTAATGCAGCTCCCCCACACATCACTGTCTTGATTCCCTGTTGCGAAATATATTCCATAATTTCATTTTCTATTTCTTCTTCAAAGTAAATAACACCTTTAAAATTATTTTTATTGATTACTTCTTTATAATTGTAACTTCCATTTTGGTTCGCCGGAATTAGTACAAGTTTATATTGAAGACTCTCTGCCTGTTCCATTAGCTCTCTGAATGCATCACAATAAAATCCATAACGCAGATGCGGTAGTAATACCCCAATTAAATTACTAGTCTTTTTCTTCTTCGCTTTCGGAACATATCCCATATCTTTCATGGTATCTTCGATTTTATCTATTGTTTCCTTTGTTAACTTCTGCGTACCGTTAAAATATCGAGATATGGTTGCTGGTGACAACCCTGCCTGTGCTGCAATTTTTCTTACTGTTACTTTCATTCTGCTCCCCCTTATTCTTTCGTTGAATGATCTCAGGAACTTAATATCACCCAAGCCAGCTTAGTTTTTATTTTCTTTTATTTAATGATTTGTAGTATTTGATTTATAGTATCACGATTTATAGTATTATGATTTATAGTATTAAAATTTCTAATATGATAATTTCTAGTACGATGAATTTTA
>JARBTJ010000072.1 GCA_029240245.1 Herbinix sp. | reverse complement strand
ATAATTATTTCCATCTTTCTCTCCGCAATTTCCGATTTATCTCTCAGTTACAAGACAAAATTCTTATTTGACAGGATTCAAACCTTTTGTCAAAACGTTCATTTCCCTTACCCCACCTCGGTAACCAGGAATATATTTCAATCCAACCAATAAAAAAACATACCTACATATCTTGCTCAAATCCACCCAGAATACTTATGGTGCTGTTTCTTGAAATTCATATCTTGAGACTCTCTATATACTTATATCTGATGGTCTGGAACTCCACTCAAAGAAAGGCACCCTTCTTCCGTTTCGTACGCATCCGACTCCTTTACAATCACTGGATGCTTAAATGCTTATTATTCAGTGTAAGGAAAGGCACCCCACTCCGTCTAACTGTTAATTTCTTTATTGATTCCCCTCTTTGTTTGGAACGGGTAACTAATCCCTCATGCTTTCGATTCGCCTTAGTTTCTCGGTGTCCCGAGCTGGAGATACTCCGAAGAGGCGGGAGTACTCTCTATTAAACTGTGAGGGGCTTTGATATCCAACCTGGTATGCGGCACTGGCTACTGCATAGCCCTCAAATGCAATGAGATTCCTAGCCTCCAAAAGCCTCAGTTGCTTTTGAAATTGTATTGGACTTAAACCCGTTGCCCGTTTAAACTGGCGGTGAAAGGTATTTATAGCCATACCGGATTTTAATGCGATTTCACCGATGTCAATTGGCCTAGTATAGTTGTCACGAAGCCATTTTACAGTCTGAGAAATCTTAGAAAAATTACTTTCTCGCAAGCCAAGCTGCCTCAGATACCAGCCTTGTGGTCCTATCAAAGCGCGATAAAGGATTTCTCGTTCATAAACTGGTCCAAGAGCTGGAACATCTTTTGGTGTTTTCGTTAATCGCAATAAGCGAAGCCATGCCTCCATAAATTCAATGCCAATTTCGCAAGCTTTGAAATGTTCAGAAGCGCTTGGTATGAGATCTTCTGGAATATCTCTTAATAACCCCTGAAGAACATTCTGATTCAACTCAAGGCCGAGAGACATATAAGGACGTCCATTGCGGTCTGGATGTACACTTGCCGTTACAGGAACATGTATTGGTAACACATAGTATGAAGGTCCCTCCAGAGTAGTACTATGCTCCCCAATTGAAAGAATCTTTGTTCCCTGGACTGTAAAACCAATCATCGGCTTGTAAAGAGCTGCGAGTTGATATGTGGGAACATCTCCCTTAATCATGCTTAACCCTGATACCCCGGTTTCAGTTGGTCGGGTGCCTGCTTTTTTCATTAAATCGATAATTTCTTCTAAAATTCTATTCATACACTAATTTTATCACAGGGCTTTCAATTTCTCAACTAATTGCTGAAGTATTACGGCATTTTTAGGCTATTATATTAATCAATAGTTTGATTTTCCATGCATTTTAAATTACCATTGGCGGTTTTAGGCAATCATATGGTGCCATCAGGTCTAGATTTTCCCTGCAGGAACGACTAAAATAGAGTCCAGATCAAACACAAAAAAGGAGGATCCTATGAAAATTGCAATTGTAACAGGTGGTAGTAACGGCATCGGAAAAGCGACCGCACTTGAGCTTGGCAAGCGTGGAATTAGCGTAATTCTCACATATAATTCCTATCCGGATAGGGCAGGAGCTGTCGTTAAGGAAATTGAGAAGAATAAAGGAGTTCGGGCTGTAGCATTAAAGCTGGATCTGACTCAAATATCAACCTTCGAAGGTTTCGTTCTGGAAGTGAAAAAGGACCTCAAAGAAATTTGGAACAGAACGACTTTTGATTACCTGGTTAATAATGGCGGTGTGGGCGGGCCAATGATGTTCACTGAGATGAACGAAGAGTACTTCGACAAGATCCTAAATACGAACTTCAGAGGACCTGTTTTTTTAACACAACACCTCGTCCGGTTCATGGAGGATGCTGGAGCCATCGTAAACACTACAAGCACCTCAAAGAACCAATCATTTCCAGGATACTCTGTCTACGGCTCGTTAAAAGCAGCGTTATCATCTTGGACTCGTTACATCGCCAAAGAACTTGCGCCTCACAAAATTCGGGTCAACGCAGTTTCTCCCGGTCCTACGCACAGTAATTTTGGTGATGGAGCATTCGATAAACATCCCGAATTCATCCAACCGCTGGCAAAGCAATCTGTGTTTGGAAGAATCGGTCAACCCGAAGATATAGCGAAGGTCATTTTGAACCTATTGTCCGATGATTTCGGCTGGGTTACAGCCCAGGATATTGAGGTTTCAGGCGGACATTTGCTTTAAGCTTCAGCATTGTATTCGGATTGTACATCACCATTATACAACTCATATCAAAATCAACGTGCTTAAAGCTTCTGCACAACCTCTTCTTGCAAAGAAGAATACTCCTTCATTTAGGCACCCTTATCCAAAAGCAAATTCTCTCTAATAGATTTTTGAAAACAAAAGAGACCGCCCATTCTCAATTAGCTTGAAAATGAACGGTCTCACGTTGATGGTCTCATGTGAATGGTCTCACGGCATGTTCTCATTTTAGTTGAATGAAAGCCAATGCGTGGCTTAGCGTTATTTGATGTTATCAACGGCAGTTTTACCTGCAATTCGTCCGAAGGTAAATATATCAGTTAAAGCATTGCCGCCTAGACGATTTCCTGCATGGATACCTCCTGCAACTTCTCCTGCTGCATAAAGATTTTTGATAGGCTGTCCGCTTTCGTCTAATACGCAGGCATTCGTATCTATTTTCAGTCCTCCCATGGTATGATGAACGGCTGGCTTTCTAGGTGTCGCATAGAACGGAGCTTTCTCCACCTTTAAGCTAAAGGTATCCTTATGGAATTCAGGATCAAAACCCTGATCCACATAGGAATTATATTTATCAATGGTAGATTTAAGGATTGCAGGATCCATACCGACTTTTACTGCCAACTCTTCTAGGGTATCAGCTCTGAATAAGGTACCTGCCTCAACCTGTTGGTCTAATTTCTCCTGGCTTGTATTGGCTGCGGTCTTCTTTATCTCATCATCAGCGATTAAGTAGAACAACCCTCCCTGATCAATCGCAGCTTTTGTTAAAACATCTCGTCCGGAAAATTCATTGACAAATCGTTTTCCTTCTCTATTTACGATTACATAGTTTTCCGGTGGTACCTGAACTCCACTGAATAGTTCGCCTGTCTCAGGATCAGCTACCGGCATCATCTGAGTAAAGCCCATTCCAGTCAGTGCCGCTCCTACCGTTTTACCAAGCTGTATTCCATCACCAGCCATAGCGTAGGAATTCGTTGTTTTTATATTATCATCAATGTTGCTCCAGTAGGTGTTATATTCTTTCAGCATCTTTGTATTTGCACCAAAGCCACCACTTGCAAGCACAACTGCCTTTGCGTGTATTGTTATCTTCTGCCCATTGACACCAGTTGCTATTACTCCTTTTATTTCACCCTTCTCTATGATAAATTCCTTTGCAGGACTGTCCGTGATAATCTTTCCTGCGTGTTCCTCTACATATTTGGTAAGAGCAAGGATAAATGCAGTACCATAGCTTTTCACAGGCTTATGACCGCGGCGCCAAAGTGCACCAACGGGAGCAAATACGATGTTCTTATCATACTCAACGCCTATTCCTCCAGCCAATTTACACTCTCTAAGGCTCTGTCCGTCAGGATTTTTACCAGATCATACTGTCCGTATATGGTGCTGCCATTTAAGTCCGTTCGTTTTCCACCAAAATATGTCTGTATTCTGTGAAGGAGCGGTGAGTCAAATAGATGCCCCTTTTGTGTTCCAAACTTATTCTGGTAGGCAGCGAATTCTTCTTTCAACCCACGGAAATCCTCCAGATATTCCGAGTGGATCTCGCTCTCATCTGTACTTAGTAATGCCTCAAGAGTATGTCTTTCTCCCGGATTCTCCTCAAACCGCATCTGCCACTTCGGATCTGCTGCATTGACAGGACCGCCGGAACGTATGGTGTTTCCACCCACTGCCGGATATTTCTCAAGAACAATTGCACTGCAGCCATTCTGCAGCACGGTAGCCGCTGCACTTAGTCCAGCGCCGCCTCCGCCTACCACGACAACATCACAAGTATATTCTTCGTCTTCCCTGATTCGGCTGCTGGCTGGCTTGGGCCGTCTCTTAAGGATATCAGGATTAACCCCTGCAAGCTTCACGGCTTTAGCTACACCGTCGATGACACCATTACTGGTTTCAGATGCACCTGAGAGCGCATCCACATTTAAAGTCTGTCCTTCAATGATTTTATCTGGTATTCTTACAAACACCACATCGGCAATTCCTTCTGTTTCACCTTTGGTGTCTATCTTTATACTTTCGATTCGTTTTTCACTAAAAGATACTTTCATTGGAAGATTTCCGCTGTGACCGATTGCATTTACCTCGTATTCCCCCGGCTCAAAGGAAAACTCCTCTTCCTCATTAAGCTGATTAGCAATTTTAGCAAAACGCAGAAAGCGTAAAAAACATATCTCCAGGAAATCTACCGTTCCTTCATTGTTAAGGTTACCGGCATCATCAAATGCAGTATTTGCTCTGCCAAGTAAAAACTCATATCCCGGCATTACATTGGCATCCACACCTGGTGCATCCAGAATCTGACGAAGATGCAGCTGCGCACGAGAGGACCCCTGCGTTCCAAGGGAAGCACCAACGATCATGACTGGTTTGCCAGCCAGTGGATGGAGATCAAAGCTTAACCATTCAATCAAGCTTTTAAGTCCGGATGGAATTGAATGATTATATTCGGGAGTAGCCATAATAACACCATCACAGGCAGTAATCTTATCATTGAACCTCTGTATTACTTCACAGTAGGATTGATTATCTGATTGATTAAACATCGGAACATCTGTAATCTCAAGGAGTTCTATTTCTGCTTTTGATTCAAAGTGTTTTTTCATAAACTGAAGGAGCTTACGATTATATGATTGTTTTGCATTTGTTCCAACAATAGCTATAAATTTCATTGTAATTTATCCTCCTGCTCTTGCCATGTATATTTTTTTACTTTTTTATTCTGAACTTTCTCTTTGAGAAGTTTTGATGTGATATCCGTAAAGAGAACAAACTCTCTGAATATTTCCTCAAGCTCTGACACCTTTATTATGAAGACGTAGTGGTGTTACGTTTCCAAAATTGCAACGCAGAATACCGCAAATTGTGCCATTCAGAACGGTACAAAGAGTTTTCAGACACACCTTAGCTACAATTACGGAAGGAAGGAAATGTCAAAAATCGACTCTCAAGATATCCTATATTATATTGATGCCATTCTAAAATACAGCAATTTAGTAAGGCCACTAAATCACTTTATATTTCTCAGCCTTATCTGACACAGGTTATTAAAAGGGTGGAAAGTGAGTTAAACTGCGAACTGATTACCCGTAATAAGCTGCCTTATCGATTAACCGAGCAAGGAAAGATCTATTATCAATATTTGACTTCATTAGAAAACAACTACGCTAAGCTGGTTCGTGAAATATCAGATATATCAGATCGTGATAGAACGGTTATAAGGATAGGAGTACTGCCAAGCCTTGGTACCTACCTTTTACCACTTTTTTTACCTGAGTTTCTGAACATGCATCCAAACTGCAGAATCGAGCTTGCTGAGATTTTACCAGAGAAAAGCGAGAGACTCACGCAAAGCAATGAATTGGATTTTTGGATAGGACAAGATTCAAGATTCATTTCGCCGAACTTAAATTCTGTTAGCTGGGGGAGACACCGATACCGGGCTGTGATTCCGCGCTGCTGTAATCTATATCAGACTGATGTAGCAGTTATTCCTGAAGGAACGATAGGCATAAGTGAACTCTTATGTCAAAAGCTGATCCTGACTTCCAAGGGTTCCGCAATCCGAAAACAGATCGATCATCTACTAAATATTTATAAGGTGGAGCCTGATATCATAATGGAAAGCACGGAGATCAATACTGCACTTAAGCTGTCTACAAGCAATATGGGGCTGACTATTATACCCGAAAGCATCTATGTTACGGAGAACCCTTCTCATTATAATATCTACCCCATTCCCATTGATGAAATAAGCTTAGATTATTTTATTGCCCATCTAAGTGAGAGAACCCTAACCAGCATTGACAATGATCTGCTAAATACCTTTTTAATTCATGGGCAGAACAATTCCAATTTAGGAGAAAGAACATGACGGAGTATACGAAGATTATCTATCTTATGGGAACAAAAATCTCCCTCTATATCAAAGGAAGTGATCCCGAAGGTCTGGCAAAAAAAGCTGAGGACATGCTGATTCATTATAATGAAGTCTTTAGCGCCAACAGTGACAACTCACAGCTTGCCCTGCTAAAGAAAACAGCTGCAATCGCACCGCAGAAGGTGGACGACGAGCTGTATGAGCTGATAAAAGCAGGAAAAAAGCACAGTTTATGTGAAGATACTTTTTTAAATATAGCAATTGGCCCATTAATAAAATTATGGAGAATTGGTTTTAAAGAAGCACAGGTACCAGAGAAAGAAGCAATCAAGAACGTATTGGAACTTTTAAAGCCTGAAAATATACAACTGGATGACGAGAAAAAAACCATCTATTTCTTAAGAAAAGGCATGGAGATAGACCTTGGAGCCATAGCAAAAGGTTATTTCGCTGATAAAGTAATGGAATTCTTTAAGGAACAGGGAGCAGTCTCAGCTATGGCAGACCTGGGGGGCAATGTTCTCGTGTTTGGAGAATCCCCCTCCGAAGGCGGCGAGTGGAACGTCGGAATACAAAATCCGTTTTTACCAAGAGGGAATGCGATGGCACTTGTAAAAATAAGAAACCAATCCGTTGTAACGTCAGGAATTTATGAGAGGGTTCTTGAACGGGGAGGTAATAAATACCACCATATCTTTAACAGCAAAACAGGCTACCCAATCGAAAGTAACATTGCTTCTTTAACGGTTGTTGCTGACAGCTTACTGGACTGCGATATCTGTACTACGGAATTGTTTGGATTAGATGCTGCTTCGGTTATTCGTAGAGTGAACAGACTTAGTCATATGGGTGCGGTTGTAATCACTTTGGATGGAGAACTGGCCTGCACAAATAATCTCAGGAGAAAACTCATCCATTTATAAGCGTATAAAACCTTTGCAATAACTATATTTGCACTGGCTATTTGCTTCTCTATCCTCACCAATAATATAAGATGGGTTTTCTTTTAGAAAGTAAATTCTGTTATCTTTGCATAGTATCTGAGCTCAACTTCCGTAATACCCTCATTTTGGGGCTGCCTCAAAGGGAGAGAAGGCAAACCCTTTACTCTATACTGTTTAATTTTTCTAGCCACTTCAATATACAGCCATTCTTAAAGTAATCTAATAATGCACCATCGCAAAAGCGCTCGGCTCTAACAGCACCCATAATAAGTGCAAGCACACACTGTGCATTTAAATTAGAAACATCAGCCTTCTTCATCGATTCCGTCCCCCATTCAAGGCCATTCTCTTTGAGAATATCTCCATAACGGGTAAGCTCCATGTCTTTATTACTTTGTTCAAAGATGGACATATCATGGATGAAATTATGTACTATTTCGGAATAACTCACAAAAGGCATCTGTATCGGATGCTCTGGTGTTCCGTCGTTTTCTTTATCAATCACCCATTCACCAATGTTATCCGCCTGGATTAAAGGTATGTATTTTGTTAAAATATCAAATTTACTCATACTCGTTCTCCTCAACATTAATATAAAACGATAGCTTTCGTAAGTGAGAGGTTATTTAAATATCATATCATTTAACTAACAATACTCTCCTTTCAAATGTATAAATTTCATTTAGCTCTTGTTGCCTTAACTTACAAATCATACCTATCCTTTTACTCCTAAATACCATACTCCACTTTTTCTCTTATTATAGTACTTATGTATTTATTTATAAATCGTTTGTATGAAACAATCAAAAAAAGTACAAAATGATAAATCATCTCCTCAGGTCGCTCTTTGAATATCTCCTTTTGAGTATTTATTACAATTCATACCAGAAAAAGGCTGCTTGCAAGCAGTCTTTTTCTGGTATGAATTAGCATAAGCAGTATGTATAACATCTTTATAGTTAGACCTTCAGCTACTGTCCCTTCAAAATTATAAACTTTAATGATTTATAGAATTTTATCACCTAGCCTGAACACAAAAATCTTTTATTTCCGGTAAATACCTATTTATAATTTCATTTTGTATTATGTCTCCTCTCTTTCGTTTCGTTAGATAAATCCGAAAAAACTGGTGTCTCTGTATCGTAAAATGATGGTATCCATCCCCCACAATAATAAGGGAAGTATGATTGGATATAACTTGAGAAATATTTTATAAAAGCTGCGTAAGACTCTTCATCGTATCTTCTCAACCACTTGTTTTTTCTCTCTTTCATATTATTCTTGGTCTCCTTTAATTTTTTTATTTTATCTTTTAAAGCCCTCTCCAGGGGCTATTGATCCATAATTGCCATGGCAGTGTAGTACAGGTGCTGTCATGGATGCAGGTATTTACTGTATAAAATCAGCCTAAGACTATGTCCAGCTCCAGCATGGTGCTGAATCCAACTACCCAAAATACCATGCTGATATTGGAGTACCTGTCCCAACCCGCGAAAGTGCCAAGAAACAGAATTAAGATAGCCTAAAATGATTTCATAATAATGCTCGTATTTCCTCTCCTTTCATGCAATTGTTCAGAAGAAATTAGTATACTCGAAAAATTTGTATTCAATCTAGTTAGTTAATACTAACTCATATACAAAAAAAATTGCCTCTTACAACTGAAAATTTCCATCTTTATGCAAGCTAAGTAAAACCTTTCATCTCTTTGCTATCTACAGTATAAGCATAAATTTCAATAAATAAAAATATATTATAATGTATATATTCATAAGTATTTATATATTAATTTACGTAAAAAAAGAGGCGTATTGCAAAACCAATGTCATTAAGTTAAGTCATTGGTTTTGCAACACGCCTTTTCGTTATAATTAAACGGTAGTATTGAAATATTGGCTTACATATTCACGGAAATTTCTTGCCGCTTTTGAAAAATATCGTTGCTCTTTCCACGCAAGTCGCAGAATATTCTTATAACTAATTCCCTCAATTTTAAGTAAAATAACCGGCAGTTCCTTTTTCTCTTCTTCAGAACACGGTAAAAAGGACACACCAAGCCCGGCTTCAACCAAATTAATAACCGCTGTAAATTCACTGCACTCACAGATGATATTTGGCACAAATCCATTCTTTTTGCAAAATTCATCACAAAATTCTTGCTGGCTATAGTTAGCTTTTAATCCGATAAAGGCTTCGTCTTTTAAATTATGAAAAGAAACTGTTTGGTAACTAGCAAGGGAATGGGATGGTGGCACTGCTAAATAAATGTCTTCCTCTGCCAATTTCATAGTAGTGATATTAGAGTGCTCAACAATCGTGTTGATAAAAGCAAAATCGATTTCATCTTTATCCAATAGATGAAGCTTTTCTCGATCATCACCTAACTGCGTTATATGAAAATTCACTTTTGGATACAGAGATGCAAAGCTGCCTATAAAACTACCGAATTCTTTAGTCAAAGATGTGGTTGCAAAAGAAACAGAACCCATTTCACTTCCGGACAAATCGGATATCTCCTGCCGTCCTTCCTCAACTTCTTTCAATATTCTATTCGCACGTTTTAGAAATACTTTTCCATATTCATTCAAAACAATATTACGTCCTGTTCGATTAAACAAGGGAACACCCAGGTCCTCCTCTAACTTAGCGATCATGGCACTTAAGGCAGGCTGCGCGATTTGCAGCACACCGGCAGCTCTTGTCATATGTTGCATATTCGCCACAGTTTGAAAATATTTAATTTGCAGCAAATCCATAATGCGCCTCCATAATAATAGCATTATTGTTATTAATTTTCTCAATTTAATAACTATTCATGTATCATTGATATAGTATCACGGATAATAGGATTTTTCAAACGTAATCAATTATATAAACGAATTTATATATCTCATGTGATTAGTAATTTAAATAAGAAGGGAATATTATAAAAAAGAGGAGGACAACAGCGATTATGTTCACTTAGCAAACGTACTGCACATCCAATTATAGAATTTTTCCTTCTCTTCCAGCTGCGGATAATGTGCGGAATTCTCGAATATTATCATCTCATGTGGAGCTTGTCCGGTTAGCTTATTCAGGTATACCTCTGCGGCCTCCGGTGAAGTCATACAATCATATTTACCCATTACAAAATAAACAGGTATATCTATCTCAGTGACAATATCAGTAATGGGATTTTTCAGTGCTTCCATAATTAGTGTATCTTGATACTTGCCTGATGCCGTATAAAAACGAATTGCAT